>JABTBR010000004.1 GCA_013284265.1 Oxalobacteraceae bacterium
CCCAAGCGGGCCGCCGAGGTATTTAAAACCCAAGGCAAAGCGCCGGGGTCTGACCCGCCGGGTCAGACCCCAGGGTTACGCCTTGGGTTTTGAGCAGAGCCAGCGCCCCCTTCAAGCCTTGAGCAGCCGACGCTAACGCCATTCCTTGCGCCAATAATCCGGCTGCGAGTAGGTATGCCGCAAAAAATCCACAAACGCCCGTATCCGCAGCGGCAGGTGGCGGCGCTGCGGAAACACAGCATAAATATCATTGCCCGGAGCTGAGTATTGCTCCAGCACGGCAGTGAGTTTGCCCGCCTCGATCTCGCTACCCACTTCCCACATCGAGCGCCAGGCCAGGCCCTTGCCCGCCAGCGCCCAGTCGTGCAACACTTCGCCGTCGTTGCACCCCATATTGCCGCCCACCTTGACGGTGACGTTCTTGCCGTTTTCGCGGAAGGTCCAGCCGCGCTGGCTGCCTTCGCTGCTGATGGCCAGGCAATTGTGGCGCGCCAGATCGGCCAGGGTCTTGGGCTCGCCGTGGCGTTTCAGGTAGGCTGGCGACGCCACCAGCACCCGTTCATTGTCGGCCAGCTTGACGCTGACCAGGTTCGAGTCCGACAGGCTGGCGATGCGGATGGCCACGTCCACGCCTTCGCCGATCAGGTCGACGACGCGGTCGTTCAGGTTCAGTGTCACCGCCACGTCACGGTGCTCTGCTACAAAGGAGGGTAGTAGCGGCGCCACATGCTGGCGCCCGAAACCGGCGGGTGCCGAGATCATCAGGTGGCCGCTGGCCTTGGCGCTGCGTTCGGCCACGGCCGATTCGGCGTCCTCCAGCTCGCTCAGGATGCGTTGGCAGTCCTCCAGGAAGGCCGAGCCTTCGTTGGTGAGCGCCAATTTGCGTGTGGTGCGTTGCAATAATTTAACACCGAGGCGTGCCTCTAATGCGTCGAGACGGCGGCCGATCATGGCTGGGGCGATGCCCTCGGCGCGGGCCGCGGCGGATAAGCTCCCACGGGCGATGACTTCTACGAAGGTTGATATCTGTCTGAACTGGCCCATGAACTCATTTGTGTTGAAAACGCATAGATGAAGTGATTTTTAGTCTCGTTTGAATACTAAATAGTGAATATACTGCAAAACACATCACAGCGTAAACGAACGCATCGATTAAAAGATTCAGAGTGCAACACGACTCGTGGTGCTTATAATTTAGCCTGGCAGCTTATTTTTTCTTACGGAGAGACATCCCATGACGCAGTCCACCATCAACTTACCGGCAGGTATGGAAATTTCGGGCGAGATCAAGCCTGGTTACGAACAAGTGTTGACGCCGGAAGCGCTCGCCCTGGTGGCTAAGCTGAGCCGTGCGTTTGAACCGCGCCGCCAGGAACTGCTGGCCGTGCGCGTGGAACGCGCCAAGCGTCTGGATGCGGGCGAGCGCCCTGACTTCCTGCCGGAAACCGCGCACATCCGCGCCGGCGACTGGAAGATCGCGCCGATTCCTCAGGCCCTGGAATGCCGCCGCGTGGAAATCACCGGTCCGGTCGAGCGCAAGATGGTCATCAACGCCTTCAACTCGGGCGCCGACAGCTACATGACCGACTTCGAAGATTCGAACACCCCGAACTGGGATAACCAGCTGACCGGCCAGATCAACATGATGGACGCCGTCCGTAAAACCATTTCGATGGAACAAAACGGCAAGTTCTACAAACTGAACGACAAAGTAGCGACCCTGGTAGTGCGCCCACGCGGCTGGCACCTGGACGAGAAACACGTGCTGGTCGACGGCAAGCGCGTCTCCGGCGGCATCTTCGACTTCGCCCTGTTCATGTTCCACAACGCCAAAGAACAACTGGCACGCGGCGCCGGTCCTTACTTCTACCTGCCGAAGATGGAATCGCACCTGGAAGCGCGTCTGTGGAATGACATCTTCGTCATGACCCAGAACGAACTGGGCCTGCCACAAGGCACGATCAAAGCCACCGTGCTGATCGAAACCATCCTGGCCGCCTTCGAAATGGACGAAATCCTGTACGAACTGCGCGAACACAGCTCGGGCCTGAACGCCGGCCGTTGGGATTACATCTTCTCCTGCATCAAGAAATTCAAGCTGGACAAGGATTTCTGCCTGGCCGACCGCGCCAAAGTCACCATGACCGCGCCGTTCATGCGCTCGTACGCGCTGCTGCTGCTGAAAACCTGCCACAAGCGCAACGCGCCGGCCATCGGCGGCATGGCCGCGCTGATCCCGATCAAGAACGATCCGGAAAAAAACGACATCGCCATGGGTGGCGTGCGCAACGACAAAGCCCGCGATGCGACCGACGGCTACGACGGCGGCTGGGTGGCTCACCCAGGCCTGGTCGAACTGGCGATGACCGAGTTCAAGAAAGTGCTGGGCGACAAGCCTAACCAGATCGACAAGCAGCGTCCTGACGTGGAAGTAACCGCGGCCGACCTGATGAACTTTGCACCGGAAGCGCCGATCACCGAAGCCGGCCTGCGTTACAACATCAACGTTGGTATCCACTACCTCGGTAGCTGGCTGGCAGGCAACGGTTGCGTGCCTATCCACAACCTGATGGAAGATGCGGCCACCGCCGAGATCTCCCGTTCGCAAGTATGGCAGTGGATTCGTTCCGACAAGGGCGTGCTGGAAGACGGCCGCAAAGTGTCGGCCGACATGGTGCGCGCGATGATCGCTGAAGAGCTGGTCAAAGTGCAGCGCGATGCGCCGGGCGGCAATGGTCCAAGCTATGTACGCGCCGGCGTCATCTTCGAAGAAATGTCGACTTCCGACGACTTCGCAGAGTTCCTGACGCTGCCGCTGTACGAAGAGATCTAAGTGAGATGGGGCAGCCTGGCTGCCTTGGTAAGTATGCTTGGAATGAAAAAGGGGCGAGTCAAACGGACTCGCCCCTTTTTTGCCTTCTGCAAATGCCTGCTTAGCGGGCCCGCGGCACAGTTTGAAACCCACGGCGTACCCCTGGGGTCTGACCCAGGGTCCGGGGAAGGGCTACGCCCCGCCTGTCCCGCAGGGGCAGGCCCCCAGCTCTTTGCCGTGGGTTTTTAATCGAGTCGCCGGCCCTTTGCGGGTCAGGCTCGGCGCTTTGCCGTGGGTTTTAAACGCGGCTTGCTAGAAATTATTCTTCCACAAGCGCAGCGCCGTAAACGCCGCCAGCGAACTTTCCCCCGGCTTCAGCATATCCGCATTGATCAGCTGCTGAACAATCTCCGGCTCCCGATAGCGCAAGAAGGGATTGGTCGCTTTTTCCAGTCCAATCGTGCTCGGCACCGTCGGAATATTATGTTCACGCTTGCCGGTCTCGACTTCCACGCGCGAGCGCAGCGCGATATTGCCCGGCTCAACCACACGGGCGAAGCGCAGATTGGACAGCGTATACTCATGAGCGCAATATACCTTGGTCGCATCGGGCAGCGCGGCCAGCTTGCCAAGCGAGCTGATCATCTGCGCCGGCGTGCCCTCGAACAGGCGGCCGCAGCCGCCGGCAAACAGGGTGTCGCCGCAGAACAGCCACGGTTCCGGGCCGTCGACGTCACGGATGTAGGCGATATGGCCATTGGTATGGCCCGGCACGTCGAGCACCGACAGGCGCAGGTCCAGGCCAGGCACATCGACCCGGCTGCCTTCGCCGACCGGACGCGTGACCGAGGCGATGGTCTCGTTGTGCGGTCCGAACACGGGGGCCGGATAATGCTGTAATAATTCGGGAACGCCGCCGATGTGGTCAGCGTGGTGATGGGTGAGTAGAATGGCGGTAAGTTTAAGTCCGTGTTCCCGAAGCGCCGCCAGAATCGGCTTGGCATCTCCGGGATCGACCACGGCGGCATGGATGCCGTCATGTATCAGCCACAGATAGTTATCGTCAAAAGCAGGTACCGTCAGAACACTTAAGGCTTGGGCAGAAGATATGGTCATTGGTTCACTGGGGTCTAGGCATGGATAGCGTCGCATCCGATCAATCCATTATAGCGCTGGATGGCTGGCTGCAAACGCCCGCAGGCATCTATGTGCGTGCGTGGGAACAAGCATGTCTCGATAATTTAACAGCCGATATATTCGGCTTCAACGCCTTGCAGATCGGCATGCCCCAAATTGATGCGCTGGCCGCCAGCCGCATGCCTTCGAAGTGGCTGGCCGACACCCGGGTGCGCCCGGCCGGCAGCACGCGTCAGGTCACGCTCACGCTCGACTACGCCGAATTGCCTTTCGATTCGCAGAGCATCGACCTGGTGGTGCTGCCCCATGTGCTGGAGTTTTCCGCCGACCCGCACCAGGTGCTGCGCGAGGTCGAGCGCGTGCTCATACCCGAAGGCCAGCTGATCATTTGCGGCTTCAATCCTGCCAGTCTGTGGGGCGTGCGCCAGGCGATGGGACGGCTGACCGGTTCGTATTACTTGCCGAAGGCGGCTGAATTCATCTCTATGCCGCGTATGAAAGACTGGTTAAAATTATTGAATATGGGCGCCAGCCAGAGCCACTTCGGCTGCTACGCGCCGGCCTTCCGCACAGAAAAATGGCTGCACCGCTACGCCTTCATGGATAATGCGGGCGCGCGCTGGTGGCCCTACCTGGGCGGCGCCTACATCGTGCAAGCGATCAAGCGCGTCAAAGGCATGCATTTAATCGGTCCAGCCTGGATCAAGAAATCGGCAACGGCCCAGACGGCCATGCCAGCAACTAACAAGAGGCGGAAACAGCAGGATGGATAAAGTCGAAATATTTACCGATGGCGCATGCAAGGGCAATCCCGGCCTGGGCGGCTGGGGTGCGCTGATGATGGCCGACGGTGCGGAAAAGGAAATTTTCGGCGGCGCGCAAAACACCACCAACAACCGCATGGAATTGCAGGCCGTGATCGAAGCGCTGAATGCGCTCAAGCGTCCCTGCGCCGTCACGCTGCATACCGATAGCCAGTACGTGCAAAAGGGCATCAGCGAGTGGATCCACGGCTGGAAGGCGCGCGGCTGGAAAACCGCCGCCAAGGAACCGGTCAAGAACGAAGACCTGTGGAAGGCGCTCGACGCCGCCCAGGCCGTCCATCAGGTCGAATGGCGCTGGGTGCGCGGCCACAACGGCCATCCCGGCAACGAGCGGGCCGACGGCCTGGCCAACCGCGGCGTCGAGTCGGCGCGCGGCCGCTAACAGCCATTCAGCGGGCAGGGCGCCGCGCTTTGCTATACTGCGCAGCGCCTTCGCCATTCAGAACACAACAGAACACACCATGCGCCAAATCGTACTCGATACCGAAACCACCGGTATCAACCCCAAGCTGGGTAACCGCGTCATTGAAATCGGCTGCGTCGAGCTGAACAACCGTATGCTGACGGGGAATAACTTCCACGTCTACATCAACCCGGAGCGGGACTCGGAAGAGGGCGCGCTGAACGTCCACGGCCTGACCACCGAGTTCCTGCGCGACAAGCCGAAGTTCCACGAGATCGTCGAAGCGCTGCGCACCTACATCCAGGGTGCCGAAGTCATCATTCACAATGCCCCCTTCGATCTGGGTTTTCTGAATCATGAATTCAAGCTGCTGAACCTGCCGTCCTTCAGCGAGCACATCGGCGGCTGTATCGATACGCTGGTGCAAGCCAAGGAACTCCATCCGGGCAAGCGCAACTCGCTGGACGCGCTGTGCGACCGCTACGGCGTGTCCAATTCGCACCGCAAGCTGCACGGCGCGCTGCTCGATGCCGAGTTGCTGGCCGATGTCTACCTGTCGATGACCCGTGGCCAGAACAGCCTGGGCATGGATGTGGAAGAGGAGGTGAGCGACAACGGCCTGGCCCTGGAGCCGATTCCGCTGGCCGACATCATCTTCCAGCCGGCCGATGCGGAAGAGCTGGCGGCCCACGAAGCCACCCTGGCCGGACTGGACAAGGCCGTCAAAGGCAACTGCATCTGGCGCGCGGCGCTGCTGCCGCAGTAAAAAATATGGGGAAAGCATCTTTTTCGCGGAAGGGCTTCCATTTCGGCGAAAATGTTTGCTATAATTCGCCCCGCTTCGGGAGGTTAGCTCAGGGGTAGAGCACTGCATTCACACTGCAGGGGTCACAAGTTCGAAACTTGTACTTCCCACCAAGAATACGCTTCAAAAAATAAAAGAATCCGGCACATTGCGTAGCCGGATTTTTTTCGTCCGTAATTTGTCGGTGTAATTTGCCTTATCTTTTATTAGTACTGAAAACGTATATACTTTAGCGGTACATTTGAGGAGTTCGCGCCATGTCCAAGGAAGCCGTATTCACGATGAAACTGGAACCTGAGTTGCGCGCCGAATTCATGGCTGAGGCACAGGCTGCCCATAGGCCGGCCTCACAGATCCTCCGCGAGCTCATGCGTGAATTCGTCCAGCGTCAGAAGGACTCCCGAGAGTATGAGGCGTTCCTGAGTCGCAAGGTCGATGCCGCTCGCACCTCGATGCGCGCTGGTGTCGGTCATTCCAATGATGAGGTTGAAGCGACCTTTGCCGCTCGGCGTGCCGCGGTGGTGAACCGGGAGTGAAGGTCATTTGGACGCCTGAAGCCTTACAGGATCGCACCGACGTGTGGGACTTTATTGCGGCCGACAAGCCGCAAGCGGCGGCCCGGATGGACAAACTTTTTAGTGATGCCGCCGCCTGGCTTGCGGATCACCCGAAACTGGGGCGGCCAGGGACGATTCAAGGGACGCGTGAATTGATACCTCATGAAAGCTATCGCCTGGTCTACGAAATCGGCGATGGCGCGGTGTGAATATTGGCATTGGTTCATACTGCGCGACGGTGGCCGATGATCCGTGATTGAACTCGGAAGAAATTGCGGGTCAAGGAGATCCTCTAATGCAGGCTGAGCACGGCGTTTTCGAATTGCCTCCTGGATCGTTGGCACGTTAACGAATACGGCACGATACTGTTTTTCGGTGAGCGCGCAATAGGGGGGGCTTTACCCATGTCGCATTGCATTCCCGTCGAGTCTGCCGAGAATCAACTTGTTCCAGAATCTTCTGGCTAAGCTTTCCTTTCGAGCATATTCGACTGCTCATCTGAAACGGAGGTAAGCATGGCCAAACCCACATCTGGTCCCCTGTTGTCACGAAGAGGTATTCGACCGCGTCAACAAGGCATTGCGGCCGTCGAATTTGCCTTGATGCTAGCTGTTCTCATATTTCTGCTCGCGTTTCCGCTCTATTTTGGGCGCTTGTTCTACCACTATGGGGCTGCAATAAATGCAACCCACAACGCGGCCCGTTACCTGTCGGCGATTCCATTGATCGATATGAAGAATACAACGCGTGCGCCGGGAGAAGTGGCACTTGCGCGACTACTGGTGCAGGAGCACCTGAGCCAATTCATTTCTGAAGGAACCCCGTATTCGGTCAGCGTTCAGTGCGACGGCATCAATTGCGCTGGATTCACAGCGCCGACGACCGTCACGGTCGCCACTCAATTCGTTGTCGATGACCTGATTTTTCCGCAAATCACCATGCTGAGCATTCCAATGACTGCCAAGACCACCATCCCTTACGTTGGGCGTTGACTGCTACAAATCTCGCCTGAACCGTGGCGGAAATGCAGGCCTGCGTCAGGGCCGCTTGTGGGAGCGCCCTTAGGCAGTGGAACGGCATGTTCTTGGCCCGTTCGTGCCGTAATGATATTATCAGATAAACAAATCCCAGTGGAACTCCATGTTGCCCGGTATAAGCCAGCAAGCCTGCCCGCCTGTCGTGCAAATGTCCGCCGTGGGCGGGCTTGCGTGCGCGGACGACAGGATGCCGGCCCTGGCCTTGCCGCCCAATCCCGACAAACTGCATTTCGAAGCCATCATGCAGCTGCTCGACCGCCATGGCTGGCACGCCGGGGCGGGCTCCGATAGCCTGGGTGACATGATCCGGATCTCCGACGACGAGAACAGCTGAGCGTGGCAGCTGAACCGGCCTGGTTCAGCGCTACTTATATTTAGATCAAAATGGTCTAAGCAATAACTTTTATTTGCTTACTCAGGCAACTTGGTGGCACCATGTCGGCCTGACATCGGCGGCAACCGTCGGCACGCTCCAAAAAACTAGGAAACAACATGCAAATCGTTCGCACGGTATTGGCGATATCCCTTCTTCTATCTGGCCTTGTTTTTGCGCAGTCCACCGCGGACACGCGTGTCGTGGTTGAGGCCTTCAACCCCAAGGGGATAGTGAAGGACGTGCGCCAGGTTGCCGCGCGCTTCTCCGAGCCGATGGTGGCATTTGGCGATCCGCGGCTGGAATCCCCCTTCGATATCCAGTGCGCGGCAAAAGGCAATGGCCATTGGGCCGACGCGCGCAATTGGCTGTACGATTTTTCGGCCGACCTGCCCGCCGGACTCAAGTGTACGTTCAACACGCGCGGCAAGCTGAAAGCCCTGTCGGGCAAGGACGTCAGCCCGGCCAGCTTCGACTTCAACACCGGCGGTCCGGCGATCCGCGAGAGTTGGCCGGAGGAGGGCGCGGAAGATATCGACGAGAATCAGACCTTTTTGCTGGGCCTGGATGCGGTGGCCGATATGGCCAGCGTGCGTGAACACGCGTATTGCCGGGCCAACGGACTCGGCGAGCGGGTGCCGCTGCAAATTATCGAAGGCAAGGAGCGCGAGCAAATCCTGACAGAACAGAAGGGCAAGGCCGGACGGTTTTTCCTGGTGCTGAGCAAGCGCGCCCGTGTGGGACTGCTGGCGGTCAAGGACAAGCGGCTGGAAGAGGCGCCGCTGGCCGTGGTGGCGCGCTGCGGACGCAAGCTGCCCGCCGGCAGCGAAGTGAGCATCGTGTGGGGCGCCGGCATCCGTGCCGCCAGCGGTGTCGCCACCGAGGCCGAGCAGACGATGTCGTTCCGGGTACGCCAGGATTTTTCGGCCAAGTCCAGTTGCGAACGGGTCAACCCGAAAGCGGGCTGCATTCCGGTCTTGCCGATCACGCTGAATTTCACGGCGCCGGTGGACACCGCCGTGGCCGCCGCGATCGAACTGCGCGGCGCCGATGGCAAGGTGGTGCGTCCTACGCTGGACCCGCAGGTCAAATATGTCGAGTCGATCAGCTTTAGCGGACCGTTCGCTTCGCGCAGCGCCGTCACCATCTCGCTGCCGCCCGGCTTTCATGACGACGTGAAACGGCCATTGCTCAACGCCGCTTCCTTTCCAGTGACGATACGCATCGATGATGATCTTCCGCTGATCAAGTTCCCATCGCATTTCGGTATTCTGGAAGCCAATGCTCAGCCAACGCTGCCGGTCAGCGTGCGCAATGTCGAGGCCACGCTGAAAGGTCTGCAGGCCAAGGTTGCCGGTGCGCCGGCCGGTGCACCGAAATCCAGCGGCGACGGCAAGCTTGCCCGCATCGATACCAGCAGCGATGCCAGCATCGCCAACTGGCTCAACAAGGTCTTGACGCCGCCGCATGAAAACCAGGTCGATGCGCGGGGGAACTCCCGGCGCGAGGGCGAGATCCCGCTGCTGTTCGGAAAGAACGGCGACAGCGACTTCAAGGCCACGCCACTGACGCTGCCGAAAGCCGAAGGCCCGCGCACGCTGGAACTGATGGGCATACCGATGCCTTCGCCCGGTTTCTATGTTGTCGAGTTCGCCAGCAAGCGCCTGGGGCAGTCCTTGCTCAATGCCGACAAGCCTTACTATGCCTACTCCAGCGCGCTGGTGACCAATATGGCGGTGCATTTCAAACTGGGACGCGAATCCTCGCTCGCCTGGGTAACCCAGCTCGACAATGCCAAGCCGCTCAAGGACGTGCAGGTCAATGTGTTGACCTGCAACGGAGAGCCGCTGTGGAAGGGCAAGACCGATGGCGACGGCGTGGTGCGTATCAAAGAGGAATTGCCCACCAACCATTATCACAAGCAATGCAACGGCTTGCTGATCGTGGCGCGCAAGGATCAGGATATGTCCTTTACCCTGAGCCGCTGGAGCAACGGCATCGAACCCTGGCAGTTCAATCTGGGCGGAGAAAGTTCGCCGGGACCGACGGTCGCCCATACCGTGTTCGACCGCCCCCTGTTCCGTGCTGGCGAAACCGTCTCCATGAAGCATTTCGTGCGCACGCGCACCGGTGCCGGCTTCGAAGGTGTCAATGCCGAGCAGACTCCCGCCAAGGCGACGCTGACGCACAATGGCAGTGGCCAGGAATATCAAGTACCGATTACATGGCGGGCTGGGGCGGGCATCTCCAGCTGGGCTATCCCCAAGGAGGCCAAGCTGGGCAGTTACTCGGTCACCTTGGCGCTGGCCACCGGACCCCAGCAAACGGGCCGGATCCGTATCGAGCAATACCGCGTGCCGCTGATGAAGGCCGTGCTCAAGCCGCCCGCGAAGCCGCAAGTTAAGGTGGCCCGCGTCGATATCGATGCGCAGTTGAGCTATCTGTCGGGTGGCGCCGCCGCTGGCGCACCGGTCAAATTCCGCAGCCGTCTGGTGGCCTATCCGCAGCATTTCCCGGACTATGATGATTTCCAGTTCGGTGGCAAGGCGCCGAAGGAAGGAATAGAGGCGGTAGAGCCATATTCCTATGATCCGGAA
Organism: Oxalobacteraceae bacterium; assembly: GCA_013284265.1. Taxonomy (GTDB): domain Bacteria; phylum Pseudomonadota; class Gammaproteobacteria; order Burkholderiales; family Burkholderiaceae_D; genus Rugamonas. The sequence goes on from JABTBR010000004.1 coordinate 10,546, forward strand.
AGCGACGCCGACAGTGGCGACGACGTTGCCGTCGACGTACCGGCCGGCGTGGCGGGCTACCCTGTGCGCACCAGCAACGTCACGCTGGACGGCAGCGGCGGCGCGCGTGTGAGCTTTGCCGGCTTGCCGAAGTCGGACGAGGCGCGCGCGCTCGACATTGAAATGGAGTACGTCGACCCGAATGGCCAGATATTGACGTCCTCGACGCGCGTGCCGGTACTGCCATCGGCACTGGTGCTGGGCATGCGTGTCGATGGCGGCTATGCCACCAAGGACAAGATGTCGTTCAAGGTGCTGGCGCTCGATGCGCTAGGCAAGCCGCTGGCTGGCCGCAAGGTCGCGGTCGACGCCTTCCGGCGCAAGACCTTTGCCTACCGCAAGCGCCTGCTGGGCGGTTTTTACGCCTACGAGCAGAACGCGGAAGTCAAGCGCATCGGCGAAGTATGCAGTGGCAAGACCGACGCCCACGGATTGTTGCTGTGCGTTGGCGAGTCGCCCGAGTCCGGCGAGCTGATCCTCGTGGCCAAGGGAAAGGATGACGATGGCAACATCGCCCAGGCAAGCAGCGATCTCTACGTTGCCGATGGCGACAACTGGTATGCCGCTTCGGCCAGCGACCGCATCGACGTGATACCGGAACGACGCGATTACAAACCGGGCGAAACGGCCCGCTTCGAAGTGCGCATGCCCTTCCGCGAAGCGACCGCACTGGTGACGGTCGAACGTGAAGGCGTGCTGTATTCCAATGTCGTGGCGATCAGCGCCAAGTCGCCCTTTATCGAGATCCCGATCGCGAAAAATTTCGGACCGAACACCTATGTCTCGGTCATGGTGGTGCGCGGCCGCATCGACCCGGAATCGTCGGGACGCTATTCCTGGCTGCGCCGCCTGATCAACCGTATCGGCGTCTTCTTGGGACTGACCACTAAACTGCCGCCGGATATAGATACCCATCCGACCGCGCTGGTCGACCTGACCAAGCCCGCCTTCCGGCTGGGCATTGCGCAGATCCGCGTGGGCTGGGACGCCTACGAACTGAAGGTCAAGGTCGAACCGGAGAAAGCGGTGTACAAGGTGCGTGACCGTGCTTACGTCAATATTCATGTGAGCGATGCCGCCGGCAAGCCTGCCGCCAATGCCGAGGTCGCACTGGCCGCGGTGGACGAGGGCTTGCTGTCGCTCGCCGCGCCCACCTCGTGGCAACTGCTGGAGGCGATGATGCAGCGCCGTCCCGAGGAAGTGACGACGTCGACCGCGCAATCGCAGGTGATCGGCAAGCGCCATTTCGGCAAGAAATCGGCGGCACCGGGCGGCGGTGGCGGAGGCGAGGGCGCCAATGCGCGCGAACTGTTCGATACCTTGCTGCTATGGAAACCGGTGGTGCAGCTCGACGCACGCGGCAATGCGCGCGTCGAGGTGCCGCTTAACGATTCGCTGACGGCGTTCCGGATCGCCGCCGTTGCCCACGCCGACGCCATGCATTTCGGTACAGGCAGCGCCACCATCCGTACCAGCCAGGAAGTGATGCTGTTCTCCGGCCTGTCGCCGTTTGTGCGCGAAGGCGATCAGTTCGCCGCCAGCGTTACCGTGCGCAACGGCGGCGAGCGTCCGCTCACGCTCGATGTGAGCGCCGCCATGGCCGTCGATGCCGCTACGGCGGAAAAGCCGGTCGGCAAGCAGCGCATCAGCCTGAAAGCGGGCGAGGCGAACACCCTGTCCTTCGCGGTCAGTGTGCCCTTCGACGCCCGCACCTTACACTGGAATATTGCCGCAAACGAAGTGCCGGCCGCCGGCGCAGCCAACGCCAATGGGGCGAAGGATGCGCTCAAGTTCGTACAGAACGTTGGCGCGGCTTACCCGGTGCGCCTGTACCAGCAGACGCTGGAACAGCTGGAGCCGGGCAAGGCCTGGAGCTTCCCGGTCCAGAAGCCGGCCGGTGCCGTCGCCGGACGGGGCGGCATAGATGTGCGGCTGGTCAATTCCCTGGGCGGGGACCTGGGCGGCTTGCGCGAATGGATGACGCGCTATCCTTATGTCTGCCTGGAGCAGCGCGCCTCGGTGGCGGTGGCGCTGGAAGATGGCGCGCGCTGGACCGGCGTCATGAACAGCCTGCCGTCCTTCCTGGACAGCGATGGCCTGGCGCGCTATTTCCCCATGGGATGGCTGGAAGGCGACGATGCGCTGACGGCCTACCTGCTGACGATAGCCAACGAAGCTGGCTATGACATTCCCGAGGCAACGCGCAACCGCATGCTGCGCGGTCTGGAAAACTTTGTCGCCGGCCGCATCCACCGCTATGGTTCGGTGCAGACGGCCGATGTCGTTCTGCGCAAGCTGGCCGCGATCGATGCCCTGGCGCGCTATGGATTGGCCAGGCCGGCCATGCTGGAGCCGCTGGAGATCGCGCCCAATCTGTGGCCGAGCTCGGGTGTGATCGACTGGATATCGGTGCTCACGCATATGAAAGACGTGCCGCAAGGCGATCGCAAGCTGGCCGAAGCGCAGCAGATCTTGCGTTCGCGCCTGATGTTCTCCGGCACCACAATGAGTTTCTCGACCGAGAAAAGCGATTACCTGTGGTGGCTGATGGTGTCGCCCGACGTGAACTCGGTGCGCGCGCTGCGCTTGCTGAGCGACGATCCGGCCTTCCCGGCCGCCGATGCCGCCCGCCTGGCGCGCGGCGCGCTGGGCCGCCAGGCGCAGGGGCGCTGGAGCACCACCGTTGCCAATGCCTGGGGCGTGCTGGCCTTGCGTCGTTTCAAGGACCGTTACGAACACGAGCCGGTCAATGGCGCCAGCAGCGTCAAACTCGGCGATCAGGAACGCAGCCTGGCCTGGAGCGCGGCGGTGTCCGGCAAGACGGGAGACCCGACACTGGGCACGCCGATGGGGGCGGGCCTGGCGACCCATTTTGCGTGGCCGGCCGGCACCGCTCCCTTGTCGCTGCAGCATCAGGGCGGCGGCAAGCCGTGGGCCTTCGTCGCCTCCCGTGCGGCGCTGCCGCTGGAAAAACCCTTGTTCGCCGGTTACAGCATCAAACGCACGGTCACGGCGGTGGAGCAGAAGAAAAGCGGCGTCTGGCAAACCGGCGACACCTACCGCGTGACGCTGGACGTCGATGCGCAATCGGACCGCACCTGGGTCGTATTGAACGATCCGGTGCCGGCCGGGGCCAGTATCCTGGGCAGCGGCCTGGGCGGCGACTCGGCCCAGCTGGCGTCGGGTGCGAAGAAGACCGGTTGGCAACGGCCGGCATTCGAAGAGCGTGCCTTTGACGGTTTCCGTGCGTATTACAGCTATGTGCCAAAAGGGAAGTTCACGATCGAATACACCGTGCGCCTGAACAATGCAGGGCGCTTCGAGATGCCGGCCACGCGGGTGGAAGCGATGTATGCGCCCGAAATATTCGCCGAACTGCCGGTGGCGAAGATGGATGTGACTGCGGCGGGCAAATAAGGTGAACTGGCGTCAGCTGACATGGGGTGAGGTGATTACCCGCACGCGACTGGAACGCGCTGCGCGCCTGCTGGGCCTTGCCTGCGCTGGTCTGGGCGTGCTCAGTGCCGTGCTGGTATTGACGGCGCGGGTGCCGACTTACGAACAGGTGCGCAATGCGCGCCGCAGTTCGGAGTCGGTGCTGCTCGATCGTAATAATGTGCCCATAGAACGGTTGCGCCTGGATATGCGTCAGCGCATGCTGGAATGGATACCGCTGGAGGCGATCTCGCCGGTGCTGCTGCGCGCCGTGGTGGTGTCCGAAGACCAGCGTTTCTGGCGTCATCCGGGCGTCGATCCGCTGGGCGCCGCGTCCGCGCTGATCGACAATCTGCGCCGCAGCCGCGCGCGTGGGGCCAGTACGATCACCATGCAACTGGCCAGCCTGATCGAGTCCTCGAACAAGTCCGGTGGCCATAGCTGGGGCGGCAAACTGCTGCAACTGCGCGACGCCATGGCCATTGAACTGCACTGGAGCAAGCGCGAGATCCTGGAGGCTTACCTGAATATGGTGCCGTTTCGTGGCGAGCTGGTGGGTGTCGACGCCGCCGCGCGCGGCCTGCTTGCCAGCGGCCCCGATGGGCTCGACAGCGCCAACGCCGCGGTGCTGGCCGCGCTGATACGCGGTCCCGGTGCCAGCCGCCAACGCATCGGCCGGCGCGCATGCGCGGCCTTGAAGAGCATGCAGACGGCAACGGCGCCGGCATCCGCATCCGCTTCGGCATGTCAGCGCGCCGTCTTTATCGCCAGCGGCTTGCCGCGCTCGGGCTACGCCATGCCCGGGGTGGACGATGCACCCCATCTGGCGCGCCGCTTGCTGCGCGCCCCTGGCGAGCAATTACGCGTCACGGTCGATGCCGGCCTGCAGCGATTCGCCAGCGAAACCTTGCGCACCCACCTGGCCGACCTGGCGACACGTCACGTCGAAGATGGGGCCGTCGTCGTGCTCGACAACCTCAGCGGTGAGGTGCTGGCGTATGTCGGCTCCAGTGGCGAACTGTCGAGCGCATCCGCCGTCGATGGCGTGGCGGCAGAGCGCCAGCCTGGATCGACGCTCAAGCCATTTCTGTTCGGCCTGGCGATCGATCAGCGCTGGCTGACCGCCAGCTCGGTGCTGGACGACTCCCCGCTGGCCTTGAATACACCGTCCGGTTTGTATATGCCGCAGGATTACGACCGGCACTTCCATGGCGCCGTCAGCGTGCGTGCGGCGCTGGGCTCCTCGCTCAACGTACCGGCGGTGCGCACCTTGACCATGGTGGGCGTGGACCGTTTTCTCGGCACCTTGCGCGACTTCGGCCTGAGCAGCCTGTCGCGCGATGCCGATCACTATGGCTATGGCCTGGCACTGGGTGGCGCCGAAACCAATCTGCTGGAGCTGAGCAATGCCTATCGGGCACTCGCCAGCGGCGGAAAATGGACGCCGGTGCGCTTCACGCAAGAGCAGCCGCAGGCGGCGGCCCGCCAGGTATTGAGTCCGCAAGCGAGCTATATCGTGGGCGACATCCTGGCCGATCCGAACGCGCGTGCGATCACTTTCGGCCTGTCGAGCGCCTTGTCGACGCGGACCTGGGCCGCCGTCAAGACCGGCACCAGCAAAGGCATGCGCGACAACTGGGCGATAGGCTACACCAGCCGTTACACCGTCGGCGTATGGGTCGGCAATTTCTCCGGCGAGCCCATGTGGGATGTGTCGGGTGTCACCGGCGCCGCACCGATCTGGCGCGACATCGTGGAATATTTGCATGAGCAATCCGGCGGTGGCGCCCCCCGGCCACCGGCGGGTGTGCAACGTCAGGAGGTGGTGTTCAAGCCGGCGATTGAAGCGCCGCGCAGCGATTGGATCATCAGCGATGGCGCCCGTCCCGAGAATGCGAGTGTGGCGCGGCATCTGGTGGCGGCACGCGCGCAGATCATTGCCCCGCCCGACGCCGCCATCATCGCGCCCGATCCCGATATCCCGGAGCGCCGCCAATCCTTGCTGCTGCAGGCGAGCAGCGCCACCCGTACCTGCCTGCGGCTAGACGGCAAGCCGGCCGCGCGCTGCGGACAGAATATGGCCTTGCTGCCCTTGCCTCAGGCCGGGCGCCATGTGCTGACGCTCACCGATCCAATGGGGACGGTGCTCGATACGCATGTGTTCAATATACGCGCGCTGGGCGTGCGTCCCGCCGCAGCGCCGTCCAAATAGCGCGGCCTAGCCAAGCGCTTTCATGCGGTCGATGGCGGCAAGCGCGCCGTGCAGCCGCTGACTTTCCTTGACGGCGGCGGCCGTGACATAACCGAGGGCATACATGGCTTCGCGAGAATCAGCGAACTTGCGCAGCAGTGTTTGCGCGACCGCGAGATCGTTCAGGTGCCCGAGTATTTCCTGCACCACTTCCAGTTGCCGGATATACGGTTTGGCCTGCTTCGCGGGCAACAGGTCGTGGAAAAACTCGGCGGCGTAGCGGGATTTTTTTGCGGCGATCCGCACCCGATGCCGTGCCGGCGCATCGCTCTCATCGAGCCCGGCGATGCGCCTGTGGAGACGGCGCTGGGTCTTGCGCAAAAGCGGCACCATGGCGCCGCGCGCTGGACTGGCCAAAGGGGAGCTTTTCGGCAGAGCCGCGACGGAACGCCATTGACGCCCGTAAAACCAGCCGTTCAACTGCAAAATGAGTTGGGTGTAGCGCGGCTGGCGCAGTACCTGCAGCATTTCCAGATGGAGTGCCTGAGCCCGTTTTTCGGCGAGACGGCGCAATTCGGAGAGATCCTCGCCCTGGATCTCCGGAATCGTCGATCCGGCCAGCACGTCCCACTCGCGCGTCGCGCTCAGCTCGCCCGTAAGCCATTTCAGGCTGTCGTGTATCGGTGCCGGCAGGGGAGCTATGTCGTCGAACATATCGAGTAGTGCCCGCAAACGCCGCAGGCCGACACGCATCTGATGCAGGCTTTCCACATTTTGTTTCAATACGCCTGGAACGTTGGCTTCCATCTGCCGAAGGCAATTCAGACCGATGAACTGCAAGGCGTCTTCCATTCGTATTTTTTTCTTCAGATGGATGCGCGCCGCTTTCACCGGTCGAACGGATTCGCTGTGTAGCAGCGCGTAGCCCCTGGCTGCCTTGCTGTCGTTTGCGATCTCGAGCGGTATGTCCTCTTGCAGTGCCAGCGCCAGTTCAAAAAGCTGAGCCGGGTTGCCGTGCTTTAGTTCGAATTCGAGTTCGCCGATCGCCCCATTGTTGCCGCCGGCATGCAGATCGCCCGTGTCCAGCGTGCATTCCACCATCTGACCATCGGGCAAGCAGATCGGCCAGGTGGTGCGGCGGGTCGTATTATCGAATACCGGCTGCAGCCGCCTGGCGAGGCCAGGCGCTTGCAACAAGTCGGCGATCCGGGTCGACTTGATCTGGCGAGCAAGTTGGGCCGGCTCCGGCTCCGGCCCGTCCAGCCTGGACTCCCACTCGCCGCGTTCGTGCAAGGCGGCGGAACTCTGCGCGGCCGTCTTGACGGTTTGTATCCACATGCCGGCGTCGGCGCGTACCCGCAGGGTCAAGCCGCTATTCCACAGGGATAAATTGGGTGTGTCGTAATAGATGTCGTGCAGCTCGTGTTCGACGGACACCCCGGTGGCATGGTCTGTCAACAGAGGATGCTGTCGCAGACGCGCCAGATCGGGTTGTGCAACTTTTAATTTCAGTTCCGTTTCCATCCGGAGTCTCCCATTGTGTTTGGCCGCGGCGAGCAAATTGCGCCAGTAAATAAGCACGATATGCGCTATCGCCAGGTGAAGTTTGCGCTTTCTCAAAGTTTTCGAACCCTATTTCCATTAGATCTCTTTGATGAGTCTGAAGCGGCATTCGGCTATACTAGACCGCTACTAGGGATGGCCATGTCGAGGATATTCTTTCTGCTGTCGTTAATGTGCAGCCTGGCCGCGCAGTGCCGGGAGTTGAAATTTGTCGGTCAGGAATCGCCGGCCTTCAATTCCACGGTGGCGGGAACTTACACGGGCGCAATGATCGATATTGCTCAGGCAATATGCGTGCGGCTTGGCCACCAGTGCTCCTTCACCGGCATGCCGCTGCTCCGGGCGCTGACGGAAAGCCGCATCGGCCACGCCGACGCGGTGCTCAGCCTCTTGCTGAACGACGAACGCTCCGCCTACCTGACCTTCAGCGACGGCATCATCGTGTCCCATGTCGCCTTTCTCGGCAAACCAGGCGCCAGTCCGGTGCGCAGCGAAAGCGAACTGGACGGTTACACGGTGGCGTCGGTACGGGGCTCGACCACGCTGCGCATGCTCGAAGACAAGGCCGTCCGGCTGAGCAAGATGCGGGTCATGTCCGAAACCGATATCGCCACCATCCTGCAGAAGCTGCATGCCGGCCGCTATGGCGAGCAGGGCCTCATCTTCGGTCCCCAGGTGATGCTGGAAAACGCCGCCACGGAACTGGGCATACCCACGGTGGCGGTGCTGGTTGCCGACAAGCTGGAGTTCCGCCTGGGGTTTTCAAAACGGCTGGAGCCGGCCATCGTGAGCGATTTCAATAGCGAGTTGAAGAAACTGCGCAGTACAGGAGAATTGGCGCGCATCGCCAGGAAGTACGGGCTAGACGTGGACTAGGCGGGCTTGGTATCAGCGGCGTGCCCGCCGCGAGCGTGTCGACGATCCACTTCGTCATGTCGTTGAAGCCCTTGTGCATGTCGGAGCGCAGTTCAGCGAATTTCCCTTCAATCTTCGCTTCCATGGTCGCAATGCGGCCACCCATCCCGAATACCCGTGACTTATAATGAATTTCCTCGTGTCAAGACATGGAGCCTCCCTTGCCTCGCTTGTCCGCCAAGTTCCGCCATGCCGGCGTGCTGGTTTCGGCACTGTTGTTGTGCGGCATCGTGATGGCCGCGACAGAGGTCCGCACGGCCGCGCAGGTGGGCACTGAGCCGAAATTTCAAACCGATGCAGGTAGCGGTGCGGTCGTCGGGATCTGCATCGATATCATGCGCGCCATCGAGCGCCAGGACCCCAGCCTCAGCTTCAGCGGCCAGCAAGACTGGCAGCCCTTGACCCGTATATACTCCGCTATGGATCATGCCAGGCTGGATGCCAGTTGCGGTCTGTCGCACTCGCCTGAGCGGGACAAGAAATACAACTATGTCGGTCCGGTGCTGTTCAGCATACGCTACCATCTGATCGCGCGCCTCGATGACCCGGTTTCGGTCAGCAACTGGGACGATGTGCGCAAGCTGGGGCCGGATAATATTGTGTTGGCCAATCGCGGCTTTGCCGCAGTGACGATACTGGAAAATGCCGGTGTTGAGCAAATCGACTCCGGTGCGGCGAGCCCCCAGTTGAACGTGCAAAAATTGCTGGCCCGCCGCGGCCGCTTTTTCTTTCATCGCGCTCCAGGCCTGCAGGCCACATTGAACCGCACCGGTTACGGCAGCAAGCTCCGGATATTGCCGACGGAAATGGCGAGCAGCAAGCTGTACTTTGTCGTCGGTAAGCATGTGGGGGAAAACCTGATCGTCCGCTTGCGCAACGCATTGCTGGCGCTGGAAAAAAGCGGCGAGCTCGAACGCATCGCCAACAGCTGGGAATAGGCGTGCGCTTGCTTCAGACTGGCGACACGGCAAGAAGCCCAGGCCAACTTTCCTGGCGCATGGGCTGGGGGGACTGGATTTTGCTGCTCCAACACATCATAATTGCATATTAAGTAAGCTTTCCCATGCTTACGCAATTCCACCCACATTTTAATGACACTGACGACAGATCAAATCCTGGCACTCGCGCCAGACCCGGCTTCGGCGAAAGCGGGTAGCGCTCAATCGAGCCAGTCCAAATGGTCCGGACTTGGCGGCCACGCGCAAGCCTTGTGGGGACTGTGCCAGGGCAGCGGCAAAGACCCCTACAAAGCCCAGATCGAATTGGCTGGCCCTGCCTTCAAGTGTAGCTGCCCCAGCCGCAAATTCCCCTGCAAGCACGGGCTGGGACTGTATCTGCTGTATGCCAGCAACGCGGCGGCCTTTGCCGGAACGAATGCGCCCGACTGGGTCAGCGACTGGCTGCAAAGCCGCGAGCAGCGCAGTGAAAAAAAAGCCGCCAAACTGGCCGATGCCGAGGCCGCACAAACCCCGGCCGAACTCGCGGCCCGCGAACAAGGCCAGCAAAAACGCCAGGAACGGCGCGAGGGAAACGTCGAAGCCGGCCTCGCGGTGCTCGACACCTGGCTGGCCGATCTGGCGCGCGACGGCCTGGCGGGCCTGCGCAGCAAACCGGCCAAGGATTGGGAAACCATGGCGGCCCGCCTGGTCGATAGCCAGGCGGCGGGACTGGCGGCGCGGGTAAGGCGCGCAGGCATGCTGATCTATGGTTCAAGCGCGCATGCCTGGGAAGTGCCGGTGGCGCGCGAGTTGGCGCAACTTGCCCTGTTGAGCCAGGGTTACCGGAATATGGACAGCCTGCCCGCCGCCTTGCGGCAGGATGTGCGCAGCGCGATCGGCTGGGTGCTCAACCAGGACGAAGTGCTGGCGGCGGAGGGCAGCAGCGATCTCTGGACCGTGTGCGGCAATCATACCCAGGATGAGGCGCGCGTTAGCCGCCGCGCTTGCTACCTGCACGGCCAGCGCAGTGGGCGCTGGGCCATGCTGCTGCAGTTTTCGGCCGGTGCGCAGGCGTTGCCACCGCCGTTGCTGCCGGGCACCGCTTATCAGGGGACGGTTCACTTTTATCCCGGCGCAGCGCCGTTGCGGGTGGCTTTCGGCGCCGATATGCAGATGAGCGGCGCCGCTGGTGCCGCCAACGCCGGCGTGGGCTCCGCACCGGCTCCCGCTTCGGACATCACCGGCTTGCTGACCGAATTTGCCCATGTGCTGGCACGCAATCCATTCACGGAACACCACCCTATGCTGTTGGAACAAGTCATTCCGCAACAGCTGGATGGCCAGTTTGTGCTGCGCGCTCAGGACGGCGCGCTGCTGCCGATCGACCCCGGCTTCCGCCACGGCTGGCAGTTGCACGCGCTCGCGGGCGGCGCCCCGGTTCGCGTGTGTGGTCTGTGGAACGGCTACGCCTTGCTGCCGCTGGCCGTGACATGCCACGGACGCCCGTACACCCTCGATGGCGGGAGCGGGCAATGAACCTGAACCTGTCCCTTCACAAGGCCTTGCTGGCGGGCGTGGCGCGTGCGCCTATCGGTCCCGATAGTGCCGATATCGCCCTGCGGCCGCTGCTCGCCAGCGTGCCCGAACCCTTACGTCTGTGGCACAGCGTGGCCGCGAGCGATCTGTGGCAGCGGGCCGGATTTCAGCCATCGCAAGCGACGCCGCAAACGGCCTGCGTTGAGGAGCGAACCTGTCCGCGTGCGGCCGAACAGATGCTCGACCAGATCTTGCGCGGCATTCATCCCGAACAGCTGCTCAACTGGCTGGCCCTGGCGCAGCAACACGGCATGAAGCTGCCGCACGCTGCGCTGGTGCCCTTGCTGGACATGGGCATGCAAAAACCGGCCTTGCGTATTGCGCTGAGCCGCCTGCTGGGCCAGCGCGGCCAATGGCTGCTGGCCCAGTACCCGGCCTGGTCCGATGCTTTCCAGCTGGCAGGAGAGGAGAGTGCGGAGACGCACTGGCAGTTGGGTACGCTTGAGCAACGCTGCCTGGCCTTGCAGGCGATGCGGCGTGCCGATCCTGTCGCGGCCCTGGCCGCGCTTGCCGCAGGCTGGGCGCAGGAAACGCTGGAGGGCCGCAGCGCGCTGCTGCCTTGCCTGGCCACTGGATTGGGGCCGCTTGATGAGGACTTCCTCGAACAGGCGCTGGACGATAAACGCAAGGAAGTCAGGATGGCGGCCCAGCAATTGCTGGGATGCCTGCCCGGTTCCCGGTTGAGTGAGCGCTGCAAGACGCGTCTGACAGCGTTAATGGCACTCGAACGCAAGACTGGACTGGGCGCGCGGCTGGGGGCGATGCTCGGCATGGAAGGATTGCCGACCTTGACGCTGGTGCTGCCCGAGACCTGCGACAAGGCCATGAAGCGCGATGGCATCGGCATCCAGTCGCACTACGGCATGGGCGAAAAAGCCGGCTGGATACTCGACCTGATGCGCTGCGTTGCGCCGGCGCACTGGAGCGTAACCTGGCAGTTGGCGCCGCAGCAAGTGCTCGCCGTGCTGGCGCAGCAGGAATTCAAGACCGCCCTGATCACCGGACTGGTACAGGCTTCGGCACGCACCTTGAGCGTGCAGCCCAGCGCCGCCGCCATCGACTGGTTTGTGATGCTGGCGGGCGATGGCGCCCAAGTGAAGACGGAGTTGAATATCCCCGGCATGCTGATGCACGATCTGGAGCGCCTGCCGCAGCCGGAGCAGGAAGGCATCGTGTTGCACTGGCTGGAGGATGGATCGAGCGGCACGCATGGCTTCGACCTGGCGCTGGCGTGGGCAGGCCAGCGTAGCGGAGCCGAGGGCGCCGCGTTCCCGTCCGCGCTGTCCGATCAGCTATCGCGCCGCTTGCTGGCGATCATCCAGCGCCAGATGGTGGCGGCGCCGCAGCCGGGCTATCACACGCGCGGCCAGTTTGCCGTGCTGGCGCAGGCGCTGGCCGCCACCAGCCTGGACTACGCGCACGCCAACTGGCCCGCCAGCGACTGGGAGCACTGGCCGCAATGGCGCGCGCTGGTCGACGGTTTGATCGACACACTACAATTTCGCCACACTATGCAGAGCAGTTTTTTGGAGACAGACGCATGAGCACCGCAATCACCAATGTAATGAGACAGCACGCCGAGCAACAGTACGCGCATGAACTGAGCGCGCTGAAAGAAGCCGACGAGCGCCAGCGTCCACCCAACTGGGAATTGTCGCCCTGGGCCGTGGCGACCTATCTGCTGGGCGGCAAGCTCGACAACGGATTCGAGATCAGCCCCAAGTACATCGGCAAGCGCCGCCTGATCGAAATCGCCGTCGCCACGCTGGCGACCGACCGTGCGCTGTTGCTGCTGGGCGTGCCCGGCACGGCCAAGTCCTGGGTGTCGGAACACCTGGCCGCCGCCATCAGCGGCAACTCGACGCTGGTGGTGCAGGGCACCGCCGGTACCGCCGAGGAAACCATCCGTTACGGCTGGAACTACGCCCAACTGCTGGCCAAGGGCCCGAGCCTGGATGCGGTCGTGCCCAGCCCGGTCATGCGCGCCATGCGCACCGGCAAGATCGCCCGTATCGAAGAGCTGACCCGGATTCCGGCCGAGGTGCAGGACAGCTTCATCAGCCTGCTGTCCGAGAAAATCCTGCCGATTCCCGAACTGGACGACTATGTGCAGGCGGCCAAGGGCTTCAACGTGATCGCCACGGCGAACGACCGCGACCGCGGCGTCAATGAATTGTCGAGCGCCCTCAAGCGGCGCTTCAATACGGTTGTACTGCCCCTGCCCGATTCGGCCGACGAGGAAGTGACGATCGTGGAATCACGCGTCGCCAGCCTGGGGCGTTCGCTGGAGCTGCCTGTCGAAAAGCCGGCGCTGCAGGAAATCCGCCGCATCGTCACCATCTTCCGCGAGCTGCGTTCCGGCCAGACCGACGACGGCAAGATCAAGCTCAAATCGCCATCGGCCAGCATGAGCACGGCCGAAGCCATCGCGGTGGTCACCAATGGCATGTCGCTGGCGGCGCACTTCGGCGACGGCACCTTGCGCGGTGCCGACATGGCCTCGTCGATGGTGGGCGCGATCGTCAAGGACCCGGTGCAAGACCGTTTGATCATGCTGGAATACCTGGAAACCGTCGTCAAGGAACGTGAAGGCTGGAAGGATCTGTACCGCGCCTGCCACGCCGTGCTATGACGCTGCATTTACTGGGCATACGCCACCACGGGCCGGGGTGCGCGCGCAGCGTGGCGCAGGCCCTGGCGCAGCTGCGGCCGGACCTGATCCTGATCGAAGGCCCACCCGAGGCCGACGCGCTGCTGGCACTGGCCGCGCGGACCGACATGCGCCCGCCGGTGGCGCTGCTGATCTACGCGCCGGCCATGCCACGCCATGCGGTGTATTACCCCTTCGCCGAATTTTCGCCCGAGTGGCAAGCCATCCAGTACGGCCAGGCGCACGCGATACCGACCCGCTTCATCGACCTGCCGCAAGCGCATGCGCTGGCGCAGGCCATGACGGCGGACGATGCGCCGGCCGAAGGCGGCAGCGACGCCGGCAGCGGCGCCGACAGCGGCGCCGACAGCGGCGCCGACAGCGGCGCCGACAGCGCGGACATTGCCGGCGATGTGGACGACACCAATGTGGACGACGCCGGCCTGGTCCCCGAGCCGGAACCGGCCTTGCGGCGCGGCGACGTGCTGGCCGGCCTGGCGCAGGCCGCCGGCTTTGCCGATTCCGACACCTGGTGGGACCACCTGGTCGAACAGCGCCAGGACAGCCTGGAGCTGTTCGCCGCCATCGAGGAAATGATGACGGTGGCGCGCCAGGACCCGGTCCAGCCGCTGGAACCCCATGAAGCCCGGCGCGAAGCCCATATGCGCCAGATGATACGGCTCGGCATCAAGCAGGGACATCAGAACATCGCCGTCATTTGCGGCGCCTGGCATGTGCCCGCGCTGCGCGACATGCCCACCGCCAAGCACGACAAGGACCTGCTCAGCGATCTGCCCAAAGCCAAGGTCGCGGCCACCTGGACCCCGTGGAGCTACGGCCGTCTGAGTTTTAACAGCGGCTACGGGGCAGGGGTGCAGGCGCCCGGCTGGTACCATCATCTGTGGCACACGCCGCATAAGGCGCCGGTGTACTGGCTGGCCGATGCCGTCCGTCTGCTGCGCAAGCACGGGCTGGACGCCTCCTCGGCCCACATGATCGAAGCGCTGCGTCTGGCCGATACGCTGGCCAGTCTGCGCGAGCGTTCGCGTGCCGGCCTGGGCGAACTGCTGGAAGCGCTGCAAAGCGTGCTGTTTGGCGACAGCGACGCCCCTTTGCGGCTGATCGAGCGCGAGCTGCTGGTCAATGACCGCCTCGGTGGGGTGCCGGCCGACACGCCGACCCTGCCGCTGCCGCAAGACGTGCGCCAACTGCAAAAGCGCCACCGGATGGCGCCGCGCGCCGACCAGATCGACCTTGAGCTCGACCTGCGCCAGCCCGCCCATCTCGATAAAAGCACTTTCTTGCATCGGCTGGCCCTGCTGGACATTGCCTGGGGCAAGACGCGTGTGGTGCATGGCAAGAGCGGCAGCTTCCATGAACAATGGAAGCTGGCGTGGGAGCCCGAGTTCGAACTGAAGCTGATCGAGGCGAATGTCTGGGGGGCGACGCTGGAGCTGGCTTGTTGCGCCAGCCTGTGCCACAAGTCCGGCCAGCTGCAGCAGCTGCCCGAGCTGACCGTGCTGGTGGAGCGGATGCTGCTGGCCGACGTGCGGCGCGCGGTGCCGGTGCTGATGGCGCGCATGCAGGCCCTGGCCGCCAGCACCCAGGATGCCGGCGTGCTGCTGGCGGCGCTGGCGCCGCTGGCCAACGTTGTGCGTTACGGTAATGTGCGCGGCAGCAATACCGCCAGCGTCGCCGAAGTGATGGATGGCCTGGTGCAGCGCGCCTGCATCGCCTTGCCGGTGGCGGCCCGCGGCATCAACGAAGAGGCGGCCCAACTGCTGCTGGGGCAACTGATTCAGGCCGACCAGGCGATCGCCCTGTTGCAGCTGGCCGAACACAAGGCTGCGTGGATGGCGGCGCTGGAGCAATGCGTCAAGGTCCAGGCGCACCCGCTGATCGCCGGGCGCGCCGTGCGCATCCTGTTCGAGCAGGACTACTGGAATGTGGAGCAGAGCGCGCAAGCGCTGTCGCTTGCCTGCAGCAATCCGATCAACCCGGGCGCCACGGCCGAATGGCTGGAGGGCTTCCTGCGCGGCAGCGGCCTGCTGCTGGTGCTGAACGACGCGCTGTGGCACATCCTGAACGGCTGGATCGCCACGCTGCCCGAGCCGGCCTTCACCGAATTGCTGCCGCTGCTGCGGCGCACCTTCGCCACCTTTGCGGCGCCGGAGCGGCGCCAGTTGGGCGAGCGCGTGGCCCATGGCAGCGTGACGCTGGCGGCGGTCCCGCTCAACGGCACCGACGCGGCGCGCGCCGCCCTGGTGCTGCCTATCCTGGCGCAGCTGCTGGGCGCCCCAGCGAGTATCGAGGAAA
The DNA here is from genome assembly GCA_013284265.1 of Oxalobacteraceae bacterium. Classification (GTDB taxonomy): domain Bacteria; phylum Pseudomonadota; class Gammaproteobacteria; order Burkholderiales; family Burkholderiaceae_D; genus Rugamonas. Next base: position 26,189 of record JABTBR010000004.1, read on the forward strand.
TAGCATGAGTACCGAAAAAATCGGCCAGGCGGCACTGGAACGGCGCTGGCGCCTGATGCTGGGCAGCGAGGCGGAGAACCTGACGCTGCCGGACGCCGATGTGGCGCTGGAACGCACCCTAGGCGCGCTGTACGACCAGCGCGAGGGGCGCGGCAGCCTGCAGGGTTCGGCGCCCAATGTGGCGCGCTGGCTGGGCGACATCCGCGAATATTTTCCCGCCAGCGTGGTGCAGGTGATGCAGAAGGATGCGATGGAGCGCCTCGGCCTTCAGCAGATGCTGCTCGAACCGGAGATGCTGCGCAGTGTGCAGCCGGACGTGCACCTGGTCGCCACCTTGCTGTCGCTGAACCGCCTGATGCCCAGCAAGACCAGGGAGACCGCGCGCCAGGTGGTGCGCACCGTGGTCGAACAGCTGGAGCGCCAGCTGGCCAACCCGCTGCGCCAGGCGGTCAGCGGCAGTCTGAACCGGGCAGCCCGCAACCACCGGCCGCGCCACAACGAAATCGACTGGCTGCGCACCATCCGCGCCAATCTGCGCCACTACCAGGCCGATTACCAGACCATCATCCCCGAGCGCCGCATCGGCTTCGCACGCCGCAGCCAGAGCCTGCGCGATATTGTGCTGTGCGTGGATCAGAGCGGCTCGATGGCGCCCTCGGTAGTGTATGCCAGCGTGTTCGCGGCGGTGCTGGCCAGTATCAAGGCGGTCAGTACCCAGGTGGTGGTGTTCGATACCGCGGTGGTGGACCTGACGCCGCTGCTGGCCGATCCGGTGGACGTGCTGTTTGGCACCCAGCTCGGCGGCGGCACCGATATCGACCGTGCGCTGGCCTATTGCCAGGGCCTGGTCAAACGGCCGCAGGAGACAATCTTCGTGCTGATCAGCGATCTGTACGAAGGCGGCAATGCCGCGCAGATGCTGGCACGCGCCAGCGCCCTGGTCGACAGCGGCGTGCAGATGATCGCCCTGCTGGCGCTCGACGACCACGGGGCGCCAAGCTACGACCATCGTCATGCTGCGCACTTTGCCAGTCTCGGCATCCCATGTTTCGCCTGCACGCCCGACAAATTCCCCGACCTGATGGCCGCGGCGATCAGGAAGCAGGATATGATGGCCTGGGCGGCACAGCACGACATCGCGATCGGCGGCTAGTTGGCACAGCCTGCCGGGTGCCCGTGGCGGTCTTTCATCTCCAAGGAATCCGATGCAAACGATACCCGAAACCGAAGCCGCCACCGATAACGGCGATACCACCATCCTGAGCACCATGGTCAGCCGGCGCGTCATGTGGCTGCGCCTGGCCACCGGTCTGGCGCAGAGCGTGCTGCTGTTCTGGCTGCACGAAGCCAACAAGGGCAGGGCGTGGCCCGCCAATGAACCTTATCTGGCCGTGCCGCTATTCTTCATCGCCATGCTGTTGCCGGTGCTGCTGGTGTCCAGCCTGGGCCACATGACGCGGCGCCGCGCCGTGGCCTGGATGGCCGTGGCGCTGCTGGCGATGGTGGCGCTGTCGGTGCACGACGTCTGGCGCGGCGCGGGCGCGGCCCGCCAGATGGTGAATGGCCAGGAAACGCTTCAGTTCGCGCCATCGTTTCTGCTGATCGCCTTCGGCTGGGCTTTCTTTTATATCGCCCAGTCGCTGGTGCTGGCCGGCGCATCCGAGGGGCGGCTGGTGGCGCGCTACTCTACTTACTTCGAGACGGCCTGGAAGCTGGTGATCCAGCTGAAGTTTTCAGTCATGTTCGCCGCCGCGATGTGGGCCGTGCTGTTGCTGGGGAGTTTGCTGTTCAAGCTGGTCAAGCTGGATTTCCTGGGGCACTTGATGGACCAGCCCTGGTTCGCCTTGCCCGTGACTTGCTGCGCGTTTGCGTGGGCCATGCACATCACCGACGTGCGCCCGGCCATTGTGCGCGGCATCCGCACGCTGCTGCTGGTGCTGATGTCCTGGATACTGCCGCTGACGGCGCTGCTGATCACGGTGTTTCTATGCTGTATGCCCTTCACGGGCATGAATACCTTGTGGCAGACCGGCCACGCCACCGCCTTGCTGCTGGCGGCCGATGCGGTGCTGCTGGTGCTGATCAACGCGGCTTTCCAGCATGGCGGCGCGCCGGAAGGCGTGGCCGCGCCCGTGCGGGGCAGCGCGCGGCTTGCATCCTTGCTGCTGTTGCCGCTGACCGCCATCGCCATCCATGCGCTGGCGCTGCGGGTGGGCGACTACGGCTGGAGCACCGACCGCGTGATCGCGGCGGCCTGCCTGCTGGTGGCCAGTTGCTACGCGCTCGGCTATGCCTGGGCCGCCTGCCGCCTCGGCAGCTGGCTGGCGCTGATCGCTCCGGTCAATGTGTTTGCCGCTTTCCTGGTGCTGGCGGTGGTATTCAGCCTGTTTACGCCGCTCGCCGACCCGGCCCGGCTGTCGGTCAATGACCAGCTGGCGCGGCTGGAGCGTGGCCGCATCACGGCCGCGAAGCTGGACTACCGCTTCCTGCGCTTCGAAGGTGGGCGCTATGGCAAGGCGGCGCTGGAACAACTGGCGCAGCGCAGTACCGGACCGGAAGCGGCACTGCTACGCGAGAAAGCCGCAGCCGTACTGAAGGAAACCGAGCGCTGGGGAAGCCGTCCCGAGGATGCGCCGGTGGCGGCGCCACTCACGCCGGCGGCGATCGCGGCCAATGTGAAAGTGTGGCCGGCCGGTGCCGCGCTGCCGGCCGACTTCCTGGCCACGCCATGGAGCAAGGTCGATTTTGAGCGTCCAACCATGCAGGGCTGCCTGACGCACGCCGGCGTCGGCTGCGAGCTCACCATGCTGGACGTGGATGGCGATGGCAAACAGGAGATCCTGCTGTTCGGAGAAACGGATATGGTGCCGATACTGTTCGCCCGCCAGCCCACCGGTGGCTGGGCGATACTGGGCCGGCTGCCGGGCCTCGGCGGCTGCGTAGCGCTGCGCGACAAGCTGAGGACGGGCAGCTTCAAGCTGGTACCGCCGCGTGTGCTTGATCTGGAAGTCGGCGGCCAGCGCATCATGGTCGACCGCGACGCCCGGGTAAGCAACTGGAACGTTTGCGGCGGAATCAAGTAGCGCGGCTCTTTGGTCTCACGCTAATAGCCAAGCCGGCGGAACTTGAATCATCTGATTTTTGTCCTAGGTAAGGCAGCAGGCTGATCAGTCCAAGGATGGCCAGCGCGACAGCGACCCACAGCGGCGAACGCAAGCCGTAGCCGGCGGCGATTCCCAGGCCGCCGGCCCAGGAGCCGGCGCCCAGGCCGATGTTGATGACGGACGTATGAATGGTGTTGACCAGCGGCCCCGGATGCGCGGTGCGCATCACGCGGGCGATGATGGCGGGATTCATCGACATGCCGACCAGGCCAATCACGGTCAGCAAGACCACGCTGACCGTTTTATCCTGCGCAAAGACGGCGAACAGCGCCAGGCTGATGCTCAGCACGAGCATGCCCCCGACCATGATGGGGATGGTGTGCCGGTCCGCATACCGGCCCACCACGCCATTGCCCACCACGTTCGCGACGCCATACACGCCAAGCAGCCAGGGAATCGAAGACGATGGAAAGCCGGTAACCTCCGTCAGGATAGTTGTGAAATAGCTGAAGGCGGCGAAGATCGCACCGATGATCAGGCCGCTGCTGGCAAAGGCGGCCCACAGATGGCGATTGCGGAACTCCCCCAACTCCGCGCCCAGACTGAGCACGTCAGACGGTTTGGAGCGCGGCACCAGCAGCGCGATGGGGACCATGCACAAGAGTGCCAGCAGCACCACCAGCCAGAAGCTGGCGCGCCATCCCCACTGCTGGTCGATGAGCGTGGCGACCGGCAGGCCGACGACGGAAGCGAGCATCAGTCCGCCGATCACGACCGCGGCGGCCCGTCCCCGGAATTGCGGGCCGACCACGTCGGCACAGATCGCCAGGGACAGGCCGAAGCAGGCCGAGCCGGCCACACCCGTGACTACCCGGGCGATGGCCATGACCTCATAGCTGTCCGCCGATGCCGCGACGGCTTGGGCAAGGGCGTAGCAGCCCAACAGGCCGAGCAGTCCCTGCTTATTCGGCACCCGCAGCTTGAGCAAGGCAACGGTGATCAAGGGTCCGCCGATGACCATGCCCGTTGCGTAGAGCGAGATCAGATAGCCGATCTGCGTTACCGGCACGCCCATGGCCTGGGCCAGTGAGGGCATCATGCCGGCCACCATGAATTCGGAGGTGGTCAAGGAAAAGATCGTCAATCCCAGGATGTAGACAAGCAAGGGCATACAGAGTTCCTTCAGTAATTCAGTAAAGATCGGGGGCGGCGGGGATAAAGATACTGTCCGCAATGTCGCCTGCCGCGAAGTTGGGGAAGTCGCGTACCGAGCGATGGTGCGGGTCGTCGCCGGTGACCATGCGCAGCAGTCGGTTGCTGCCGGCCTGGAGGTAGAACAGCGCTGGCGCCTTGAGCGGGCGCTTCAGCACCCAGGCGTCGGCCAGCTGTCCCAGCACGGTGTGGCGGCCGTCATGCCGCGCTTCGCCGTCGCGCAGGATTGTCTGTGGCAGGAAAAGCGCATGGAAGGGCGTGAGCTCATCCTCCAGCGCCGTCTCGCGCAGCGTGACGCCGGCAAGCGTCGCCTGGCTGGCATAGGCCACCTTCTGTTTGCGGCTCAGTCCATGTCTGACGTCGCCGATTTCCGACATCCAGAGCCGGTGCCCGGTTTCCCGTTCCGACCAGGGGTTGAACAGGCCGTCGATGCGGCAGATATTGCGGGCATAGTCGAACCAGCAAAAGCCTGAGGTGAGTTCGTCGTCTTCGTGCATCGGCGACCAGTAGGAGATATAGGCGCTGCTCCATTGCATCGGCAGCAGCGGCGGCGTGGCGTGGCGGGTCATGGCGGCTCCTTATCGGCTCAGGGCGTAGCCTAGCGTGGCCATCAGCGCGTCCTGCAGCGGCGGCAAGTCTTGACGGCGGGCATCGAAGCTGGCGCTCAGCTCCGCATTGCCCAGGCCGATACGCTCGCCCACGGTTTCAAACCAGAGGCGGCTGCTGTCGGCATGCTCCCTGAATAACTGCACCAGGGGCAGCACGCGGGCGTTGAAGCTGTCCAGCGCGGCGGCCGTGCCGGCTTCGGAGGCCAGGGTCTTCACCAGCAGCAGGGCGCTCACCACCGCCATGGTGGTGCCGTTGCCGATAGAGAAGTGGCCCGATTGCAGCGCGTCGCCGATCAGCACAAACTTGCCGTCGCCGGCCTTGTCGCGGCTGAGGGTCATGAAATTGCGCCAGCTCTGGCCTGGCTGGCTGAACAGCCCGTGCTTGCCCAGTTCGGGCTCGAACACCCTGGCCAGATAGGCGGCGGCCGCGCGCTCGGTGCGCATCTCCAGCTCGGCCCTGGCATAGGTCTGCTCGCTGCATTCGACGATGAAGGTGCTCATCGTGTCCGAGTAGCGGTAGGCATGGCCAATGAACACGCCGGTGTCATTGGCGCGAAATACCAGGTTCATCTGGTCGAACGGCTGGGTGGTGCCATACCAGATGTATTTGTTGCGCCCGAACGCTATTCGCGGCGCCAGCGCCGGCGGCAAGGCCAGCGCCTTGTGGCTGACGCCATGGGCCAGCACCACCAGGTCGTACTCGGCTTCCAGCTGGGCCTTGCTGACCGGCGCCACTTCATACCGGATCGCGATGCCGGCCGCCACGCATTTGGCGCGCAGCGCCTGCACCAGGGCCCGCCGTTCGACGCCGCACAAGGTGACGCCGGTGCTCATCAGCTTGGGCTGATCGTGGTGCACCAGTTTGAATTCCTCCAGGAACTGTGGGTGAAGCAGTTCCGGCTGTTCCAGGTAGGAAAGGGGGTTGGCGGGATGGCGCGGTGGCCGTCCCGGCAGCACCACGCCCCAACCCTGCACCTCGTCCTGGGTATTTTTTTCTGCAATGCTGATATCCCAGCCAGGCTGGGCTTGCTTCATTTGATTGGCGAAGATCAGGCCGGCCGGTCCGGCACCGATAACGAGAATTTTCATTAATTTACCCTTCCAAGTTTGTACCAAACGTTTTGCTTTTTCTGAATTTGCTGCAACTCATCGTAGGGAACCGATGTGAAGTACAGTTTCTCCGCCATGTCGGGCGGATAAACACGGGGAAATTTCTTGTGCATATAGCGGGTGTAGCGCGTTTGCAGGAAGAAAATCAGATTCGGGTTGCTCAGCGCTTCGTAGTTGGCGATCGCCATATCCTGCATGGCGTCGGCCTGCACCTTGCGCTGGCGGGTGAAGTCGGCCAGGGCGGGCTCCAGGGCCTCGCCGTGCTTTTTCAGCAAGCTCATGAAAACGTGAACATCTTCCAGCGCCATATTCATGCCCTGTCCCAGGAAAGGGGCGGTCGCGTGCGCCGCGTCGCCGATCAGCAAGACCTTGTCCTTGTAATGGAAGGTGCTGGAACGGACATTGATGAGGTCATTGCTGGGCAGCGCCATGAACTGCTCCAGCAGTTCTTGCCGGCTGGCCGGCGGCAGGCTGCCGAAGTAGCGGCTGAAGAAATCGGCCATGGCTTCCCGGTTCTGCGAGCCCAGGCTTGGCGTGCCGGTATAGGGCAGGCAAATGGCGAAGCTGATGCTGCCGTTGGGAATGGTGGCCGCGCGGCCGGCAAACAGGCCCTTGGAATCCATGCCGAAGAAATACAGTAAATCCTTTCTGAAGCCGAGTTCGGCGGCATTCGGCAGCACCAGGGTCTTGTAGCCGTGACGGAAAAAACTCTGCCTGAACTCGAAGCGCCGCAAGCCGCTTTGCATGGCGCGCCGCACCGCGGAGTGGGCGCCATCGGCGCCGATGATCAGGTCGCCTTGCAGATGCCGCATGGCGCCATCCGGCCCCTGGATCAGCACGGCTTTTCCTTCCAGGTCGACATCGATGCATTTGTGTTCGAAGTAGTAATTCACCTGATGCATGGCGGCGTATTTGTTCAGCAGGCGCTGGAAGGCGCTGCGGTCCAGCGACAGGGGAAACAAGCCTTCGAGCGGGGTCAGCTCGCGCACCCGGCGTTGGCCGCCGACGGAAAAGGCCATGCCGACGATGGGCTCGCCGCACTGGTCCAGCTCCTGCTTGCCGATGCCGGCGCCCAGCACAGCCTTGATGCCGCGCACGGTCATGCTGACGCCGATGGCGCGCGAGCCGACCGGATCGGCGTTGGCCGATTGCGCCAGCAGCGGGTCGGCGCGTTTTTCGATCACGTGGACCTCGTGTCCGCGCTGCGCCAGATAGATGGCGCTCAGGCTGCCCGCCAGGCCACCGCCGACGATAATAATTTTGTGCATTTCAACCCTCTCTTGACAACTTTCCCCGAGATAAATCGGTCAGTTGCTGATTAAAGAACTCCAACATGTCTATCTGTGTTACGCCGACGACATCGGCTTCCAGGCTGCGGGCGTACTGCGCCAGCGCCAGGCATTTCTGCGCCAGCATTGCGCAGCCGATGCTGTAGTCGGCGCTGACCGTGGTGGCGAGCGGCCCGGGTACGGGCGGTCCGGCGTTGCGCCCGGGCGTGCCGGACGGCATGTTCATCAGCGCGGCCGACAGGGGCCGCAGCAAACCGGTCATGATGTCGATGGACGCGTTCATCAGGCGCGAGCGGCGCAGGCTGCCCAGCGGCTGTTGCGCGAAATGGTGGGCCATCAGCAGGAAGGTCAGCTCATAGCAGCCCTGGTAGAGCTGCATCAGCGAACGCGTCGTCGGATCGCTCACGACGCTGCAGTCCGCACGCGCGTCGAGCACGGGATTTTTCAGCGCCGGCACGGCCGGTTCGAAGGGCTTGGCGCGTGCCGAAAACTTGCCGGCCAGGGCGCGCAGCCGGTGGAAATGGGAAGCGTCGAAATGCGGCGAATCGACCGCCACCCCTTCGCCCTGTTCGGTGACGAAGTCGATCGCGAACAGCGCGCTGTCGCGGTCGCCCACTTCCAGCTGATAGGCGGGATAGGCGCGGTTGGTCAGCTCCTTCAGGAACAGGTGATGTTCGCCGCCGCGCTTGCCGCCACCGGCATCGAACAGGCCAGGCAGCTCGGCCAGCGCCTTGCGGATAGCGATATAGAAAGTGGCGATCGACTTTCCCGGCGTGGGGAGATAGTCCGGCCACTCGAAGCGCACGAAGCGGGCCAGCACATGCTCGGAAAACGGTTCGAATGCGAATTCCGTATCCAGGCCGAAGCGCTCCCTTGCCTCCTGTCCCAGCAACGGGACACCGGCGTAGAAGGGCTCGCCGAGTGCCATCAGCACATTGTTCACCAACAGGTAGTGGATCATTTCTTCGTGGGCGATTTCCAGCAGCGCGCCGCGCGCGCCGCTGTTGCGGCGGCGGTCTTCGGTACCACAGGCCAGCTCCAGCTCGTCCGGCAGCCAGCGGCCCGCCGTGACCAGTTGTTCTCCCTGCGCATAGTTGGGGATGGAGTAGGCCGCATACAGGTACTGCAGCATCAGCGACAGCTCCAGGTCGATTGCCTTTTTCAGCTCCCCGATCAATTCGCCCTTGCAGCTGATGACATGCGTTGTGGCCGCTTTCGGCGGCGCGGCCTTGGCGGCCGCCTCGACCTGGGCCAGGTATTTCAGGAACAGGCGCGCTTTCGGCTGCGACAGTTCGCGCGTGCTCGGCATGTAATAGCTTTTGTCGCGGTTCTGCGGATCGCACATCTGCCACATCAGGCGCGCATAGGTTTCGCACTTGCAGTGGTCGGCCAGGCTGAACACCTTGTCCGACATGAAGGGATAGACCAGCTCGTAATAGCTCATCACATGCTGGTAGAGGAAGGCGTAGTCGACCTGTTCGGCGGGCACCTCGTCTAGAAGCCAGTCGTCGGGCAGCACCCGGGCGCCGATGAACTGGGCATCCTTGCCTTCGCCCAGCTTGACGCGGGTGGCGCCGGAACGGCGGCCCGTGAGGCTCAGCTCCGCGTAGCCCTTGCCCAGCACGGAAGGCAGCAGTTGCGTGGCCAGCATCTCGCCATCTTCCGGCGTCGCCGTCAACGCCGGATGTTCCGCCAGCGCGCCGCGAAAACGGCTTTGCACGGTGATGGTCTGCGGGAAATCCTGCTGTTTCTGGCGGTTGGGTGCTTCCAGATACAGATGGTTGCTGTCGGACTGGTGCACCCAGTCGGCCTCGTCCCACTGCGCCTGTGGGCTGCTCAGGCTAAGCGATTCCGCCGCCGCGGCGGCCTGCCGCAACGGTACATCGAATACGCCATGGTGGCGCCAGTGATCCAGATACAGGCGCTCGGGAATGCGGGCAAGCAGCGCTCCGCCGCTGCCGTGCAGCAGCAGGTCGCCCAGCGCCAGCTTGCCGCCCAGCGCGTGCGTCGGATGCTGCTCGGACACGGCGCTGGCCGTGCGGGTGGTGAAGGGAACGGCGGTCGGCATATTGAGCGAGACCCGGTCCGCATGCACTTTCACCAGCACCGGCCCCAGGCTGCTCTGGCGTGGCAGCAGCAGGCGGCCGGCCGGATAGGTGGCCAGCTCATCGCGGCGCCACAGGCCGATGCTGCCGGCCAGGTCGTAGAACACCGGCGAATCGGGTTTTTGCGGCGTCGACATATTGAACAAGGCGTACTGAATCGTCAGCCCCAATACCTCGTCGTCGGCCAGGGCCTGTTGCAGCGTGCGCATGCTGGCCGGCAGCGCCTGGTCGGGATTGAACAGGAAATGCGGGTCCTGCTTGGCCACGGAAAATTGGAATAGCCGGGAGCGGCCGAATTCCTCATCCAGAAAATGCCCGTTGCGCTCGGTAATATGGCCGCTGCCCAGCCAGCGTACCGAGTGCGCCTGCCCGATGTCGGCACTGAACAGACTGGGGCAGTTGGGCGTGGCGTGCTGGCCGCTCAGCGTGAACTGGCCGGCGTAAATCAGCGTGGTGTCCGGCTGGGCGGGATGGTTGTCGACCCAGCGGGCGCGGTTGAAGGTGGTGCGCAGATAGTCGTTGTAATGTCCCCATAGGGCCAGCTTGGCACCCACCAGGCTGTCCCCGGTATCGACTTCGCCATCGTGCAGCTGGACGCCAGTGATGCGGGTGTTTTCCCAGGAAAAATGATTGTTGCCGCAAAAATTGTAGCCTGCGGCCTGGCTGAAGATGCCCTCCGGGTCCGGCTTGCCTTCGGCGTTAAATCTGGGGGCGAGTTGCTTCAGGTGGGCATGGAATTCGGACGGTGCCCGGCGCAGATCGAAGGGTACACCCCCCATCGATACCGTATTGCTGGCGATATCGATATGTCCGTGGGTATTGCGATTTGCGGTAGGCACATTGGCGCGGGCAAATCCCCGAAAGTGCAGACGGGGGAAATCAAGAATGCTCATGGGCGCTCGGTGGAATACGTGGGAAAATTATCGGCGTCGGCGTCGGCGGACGCTTCAGCCGTTTGGGATAGCCGCTCGAGCAACAGTTCGCTGGCATGGTGTGCACTGATCAGACTGCCTTCCATCCAGCCGCAATGCGAGGTATAGGCGTCCGAGCAGGCGATGATGCCGTCCCGGTGCTGCAGGGCGGCCGGGTGCTCGGCTTCCGGCGCCAGGCAAAATTCGACGCCATGCGGCCAGTGCTGGTAAAAATGGTCCTTGATCGGCGGCAGCGGCTGTCCGTTCAGCGGCAGCACTTCTTCCAGATGGCGGCGCACCCGTTCCAGATAAATGTCTTCGCCTAATGCCAGGCTGTCTTGCCAATAGCTGGCGCTGCTGCTGTCGGTGTAGAACAGCACATATTTATCGCCCTTGAAGTAGATTTTACGGAGCGGATTCTCGGCCATCAGCACTTTGTCGCTCAGTCCCAGCGCCTGCCACCAAGCCTCGTCGAAGCTCAGGAAGCCTTTGAACAAGGGCAGGGAGCCGTACTGGAAAGGACTCCAGGCGGCCGGGAAATCCAGGTTCAGGCGCTGCATGGCGGTGGGCGGGATGGCCATGATCAGGTGGCGTGCCCGGTGCCGCAGCGTGTCGCCCTTGTGGTGGAAGGCGAGGATATGTTCGGCGCCGGACTTTTCAACGGACAGCAAACGGTGTTCCAGCTGAAATTCCACGCCGGCGGCCTGTGCCTGGCGCTGCAGCTGGGCCAGCAGTTCGCCGTAGCCGCCGGTGGCATAGCGCCACTCGTTGCCGGCGTTGCCGGTAAAGTCCTGGGTCTCGGGGTGTTTCTTGATGATGTCGAAGGCCATGGGCGCCGAGACCATGGGCAGTAGCAAGGCGTCATAGCCGGTGGCCTTGATGATGCGGACGGCTTGGGCCGCGCCCAGGTATTGGCTGGCGAAATCGAGGAAGGAGTCATGCGGATGCTCTTTCAGCATCGCACTCAGGCTCAATAGCGTCGCCTTCAGTTTCTCACGCATGCGGTCCTGGAACACCGCCTCGGTGAAAGGGTAGACCGCATGGGCCAGTCCGCTGCCCTGCATGAGTTGCTGGAACCGCGGATGGAGCTGCGGCGAGTAGCGCGCGGCGCCGAGCTCGGCGATTTCCCCGCCGGCTATTTTGCGCGAGCGGATACGGCCGCCCACCGCCGTGTTCAGGTCGAACACCCGGATGCGTAAATTCTCGCCGATGGCGGACTGGATCAAGCGGGCCGCGCACGTCAAGCCTGCGATACCGGCGCCCACTATGCAAATGTCAGAATAATTCGTCATCCAGAATTCCCTTTAGCCTTTGAGTTAAATCAGAACTGTCGCTGAAAAAATTATAGAAGTGGCAAGGTTACTGTAAAGTCATGATCTTGATAACCCACTTCAGCGGAACAGGATTTGTGCGTGATAAGAACAAATGACGTAATCAACCGGCTTTCCGATATGGCGATGTTTGTGCGTGTGATTGACTCGGGCAGTTTCTCGGCGGCGGCGCGCACGGTCGGCAAAACGCCATCGGCGGTCAGCCGCCAGATCGCCCGGCTCGAGGCCAAGCTGGGCGTGCGGCTGCTGGTGCGCAGCACGCGCAAGCTGCAGTTGAGCGAGGTAGGGCAGGGGGTGTATGGGGCATGCTGCAAAATGCTGGCGGCGGCCCAGTCGGCCAGTGACGTGGTGGGCCAGTTCATGATGCGGCCGCATGGTCTGGTGCGTATCAGCGCGCCTGTGAGCTACGGCAAAGTCGTCATCAGCCCGCTGGTCGCCGCCTTCCTGGAGCGCCAGCCCGACGTCGACGTGCAACTGCTGCTGACCGACCGTCAGGTCGACTTGATCGACGATGACATCGACCTGGCGATCCGCATCGGGCAGGAGCCGCCGCTCGGTCTGGTGGCGCGCGCGCTCACGCCGGTGCGCCATGTGCTGTGCGCCTCGGCCGGCTATCTGGAGCGGATCGGTGCGCCGCCCACGCCGCAGGCGCTCGACAGCCATAGCTGCCTGTTCTTCGGCGAGCATGTCGACGACTGCAAATGGCAGTTGGTGCGCGGCGCCGAGCAGGTCAATGTAAAGGTGCGCGGGCGTTTCATCGTCAACCACAGCGAAGCGATGCTCGAAGCCGTCTGCGACGGCGCCGGCATCGGTTTTCTCCCCAGTTTTACGGCGGGCCGCGCCTTGCAGTGCCGGCGCGTCGTGCAACTATTCCCCGATTGGCAACTGGTTAGCGCCTACCACGGCACGGCCTGGCTGCTATCGCTGCCGAACCGCAATCTGCCGCCCAAGGTCAGGGTGCTGATCGATCATCTGAACGGTGCGCTGCGGCCGCAGCGCGAGCCGAGCGAAAACGTATGACGGGGATTGCGGTCATGGCGCCAAGTGAAGGAAAATGCTCAGATGGCGGGCCGGCGGCGGGAGTTTAAACCCGCAGCGAAGAACCGGGTCTGATCTTGTTTAGTTCGCGGGCCGCCGGCCGCGACCTAAAACCCAAGGCAAAGAGCCGGGGTCAGACCCGTCGGGTCTGACCCCAGGGTTGCGCTGTGGGTTTTACACCCGCGGCATGCTGAAGGTGCAGGCGCATTCAACAACTATAGGAGCACACTCGAATGATCACCTTGTACCACTGCGTCGCCGCGCGCTCCTTTCGGCCTTTGTGGGCGCTGGAAGAACTGGGACTGCACTACCAGCTGACGATGCTGGCCTTCCCGCCAAGAGTGACGGACAGAAGCTATCTGCAGCTCAATCCGCTGGGCACGGTGCCGCTGATGTGCGATGGCGCTGTGCGCATGACGGAATCGGCCGCCATCTGCCATTACCTGGGGGCGAAATACGGGCCGTCCGCCTTGGTCGTCAACCCGGACGAGCCGGACTACGGCGCCTTCCTGAACTGGCTGCAGTTTGGCGAGGCCACGCTGACATTTCCACAGACGCTGATTCTTCGCTACGAACGCTTCGAAACGCCTGAGCGCCGCCAACCGCAGGTCGCCGCTGACTACAAGCGCTGGTTCCTCGCCCGCTTGCGGACCTTGGCGCCGGTGCTATCACAGCAGAGCGGCGGCGGCATTTGCGCCGGGCGCTTTACGATGGCCGATATATCGGTGGGCTACGCGCTGCTGCTGGCCGAGTATCTTGGGATGGAGCCGGATTTCCCGGAACCGGTTCGAGACTACTGGCGGCAGTTGAAGCAGCGCGATGGCTACAGCCGGGCTTGTGCTGCGGAAATCGCGGCGGCAAGTGCGCAGGGGATCAGCACTATTCCTGCGCCATTGCAGGTGCAGGGGGCTTAGAAGCAAGCTGCCGGACGTGTCGATTGTTGGCGCCGATCTAATATTGACCCAAGGCGCCGATCCAAATATGACCCAGGGCGGGACGCTGCATTTTTTAGTAGCAGCTGTGGATAAGTGTACCAAATATTGCGACTAGCGAGACTCGAACCGGGACCTGTCTCTATCATGAACAGGGTCTTTGCTTGGCCAGCCCCATCCTCCGAATTGCGTTTGCCGATAATCTTCATATGCCTGACTAATTTCGTAGGTCGAATTCATCACGAAGGGACCATCTTGGATAAGCAGTTCGCCAATGGGCCTTCCCTGTAACATGAGAAGCTCGCTTACCTCTGAACCATTAATTAATTCCATCGGTTCGTCGCAAGACACCTCGACGGAGGTCAACGCGTCAACCTGATGCCCGCCCATCAACATGCCCTCGCCCATGAAGTAAAACAGCTGCCGACGTGTGCCACTCCCCGACGCCGGCGGCAACGTCCATTTGGCGTGAGGAGACAGTTTGATGGTCCAAATTGCCAAATCAGAGTTTGGCGCGGATGCCCAGGAATCGTTGGGTGGCGTTGGGGGAGACTGAGGAAACTCTTCGCCGGGACTCCCAACAATGCACCGAATTTCAACGCAGCCAATGTTGTCCTGAATTTGGTGGAGCGGAATAGTCTCGGCCCAGAGCATCTTGAAGTTCGGCGTCACCATCTTGCTGCGGGCGGGCAGATTGAGCCATATCTGAAAAAGCTCAAGAGGATTCGGCGCTTCGCGGTTCAGTAGCGGAAACATTTCAGAATGATTGATACCTCTTCCGGCAGTTAGCCACTGGACATCGCCCGCTGCATAGCGTGCGCTATTGCCCATCGAGTCAGCGTGGTCCACCACGCCCTTGCGCAGAATGGTGATTGTCTCGAAGCCCCGGTGTGGATGCGCCGGAAAACCAGGAACTTTACGGCCGTAGTACATACTCCAATTGGCCGTACCGTCTGAATCACCGTCCATGGAGCTATTGGGGTGAGCCGTATCGGGCCCGAGGTCGTCGTTCCCGGATGGGTAGTTGTCCACGTGGTACGCGCAGATTAGGAAGGGGTCAATCGTTTTCCATGGAGACCCAAGGGGTTCAATTTTTAGGATTGTGGAAGTCATTTTGAGCATTCGAAGGGCGCTTGCGCAGAGAATTGGCCGCAAGTTGATTTGAAGAAGTGGAGCTCGGCGCTTGCCTTTGTAGGCGTCCCATAGAGGTTCCGCCTGTCGACGTCTATGGGCATTGGTCGCTCGCGGAATCGCAAAAAGCGCTTTCCCGCGCCAACCGAGTCGTCAATGCCGCATTGAGATCGGTGGACAGGAGCCTCGATGCCCCAAGGCTCCTGTTGAGTAGCCTTACCCCAATTTAACCAGGTTCTGAAGGACCAACGGGCCGCCTTTTTCGAGCAAGACACCGCCTTCGTTAAGCTTGCCCAGCATGATGGGCGCGAAGCCGAGGTCCGCTACCAACTGGACAGCTGCTGCGGTAGCGTTGGCATCGTTGCCTGCGATGAACATGACGCGACGACCACTACCTTCGGCAGGCGGTGAAGCAAGGAGTTTTGCCGGCAATTGATTCAGCGTTTTGACTACGTTGGCGCCAGGGAATGCCGCTGCGACGATATCGCTTGAGGCTCTGCCCGCAAGCGCTTCTGGCGGCACACCGTAGGTGTTCATCGCATCGACAATGGTCTTGCCAGCCCAATTCAAGGCTGCAGACGCTACTGACGTATGTGCGAGAAATGGCACTGCCAGAATGATGAAATCAGCCTTGATGGCATCTTGCAGGCTTAATGCCGATACGTTGCTTCCAAGCTCGCCTGCGAGTTCGGCCAGAGAGTCCGGGCCACGGGTGTTGGCGATGCCAACTGGGATGCCATTGCGGGCGAATTGACGGGCCAATGCTGTACCAACGTTGCCGGAGCCGATGATGGAATAGCTCATGATAGTTTCCTTAAAAATTATGAGATTTTTATGCAGGGATTGCTGCGATATCTTTCAATGCTTGGGATACGGCAGCGTCTTTTGCCTCAGGACCAAAGGCGATTCCTTCTGCGCGAACAACTGTCACGTCCGTGATCCCCAAGAAGGCCAACAGCCCGATGAGGTAGCTTTCTTGGTGTTCCAACGCTGCGGCGGGACTACCGGCCGAATAGACACCACCACGCGCCGACGCGATGAAAGCGCGCTTGTTCTTCAACATGCCCTCAGGGCCTGTCGACGTGTACTGAAAGGTTTTGCCGGCGATTGCGATGCGGTCGATCCACGCCTTCAGCGATGTAGGAATCGACAGGTTGTACATCGGTGCGCCGATTACGATGACATCGGCCGCGAACAGTTCATCCATGTAGGCATTGCCTTTAATGAGGTCTGCCATCATGGTAGCGTCATCCACAACGGCTCCCTGGAAAGCAGCCATGTGCGCGCCGGAAAGGTGCAAGGCCGGGTCGGACGCGAGGTCTCTCGAAACGATGGTGAGGTCCGGATACTGCGCATGATAGCGAGCGACGATACCGGCGGAGAGTTGGCGGCTCACGGAAGCGGCGCCAAGTACGCTGGAATCAAGATGAAGGATATGCATAGTTTGCCTCGGGTTTAGGTAAATAATTTATCGAATGGATTACTGTTTGACAGCTTCGACTTGCACTGCGAGCTTCACACTGTCGGGGATGCCCATGTCTACACCCCAACCCATGCCCCATTGGCTGCGCTGGATAGTGGTTTCGAAATCGCCACCGCACACTTCGCGCTTGAGCATGGGGTTTATGTAGCAGTTGAAGTTGCTCGACTTCAGGATCACCGGACGAGTTTTTCCCAAGAGGGTAAGTTGCCCGATGACTTCGCTGACTTTATCGCCTGAAAAGCTGAAATTATTTGCAACAAACTTCGCCTCTGGGAACTTGGCGGAATCGAAAAAGTTGTCGCTTTGCAGATGCTTATCGAATGGCACCGTGCCGGTGTTGATGGATGCGGTCTCGAGTGTCAACTCGACCTTGCCCGTTTTTTCTGTCTTGTCGAGGATGATGGTCCCTTGCTTCTTGTCGAAACGACCGCGATTCGTCGATGTCCCAAAGTGCGGGACTTCGAAAGTCACGAAGGTATGTGTTGGGTCAATCGCGTAGGTCGCCACCTCGGCATGAGCGGTGCCGAGTAGAGCCGAGCTGGCCAGAGCGGCAGCGATAAGAGTAGTACGCATGAAAATCTCCTTTGGAAAGTGATAGGGAACGGGGTTTGCAATGAGACTCATGATGCGCGGCATTGGGAGATTGGAAAAGATGATATATTGAGATGTGAACCATCTATTTTTGGGATGGATTGGGAGTGGCTATGCTGGATGGTGTGTCGTTGGACCAACTTAGAACCTTTATCGCTGCTGTGGATGAAGGCAGTTTTTCGGCGGCAGCCAGGAAGCTAAACCGGGTCCAGTCTGCGGTTAGCGGCTGGGTCAGCTCTCTGGAGGAGCAGATCGGAGTGGTGCTGTTCGACCGCTCTGGTCGGTTCCCGAAACTAACCGCCGAAGGCGTTCTGTTATTGGCCGATGCTCGCCACATCGTTTCGGGAGTGAATACGCTAAAGGCCAGGGCTAAATTGATGGCGGCTGGGCTTGAAGCTGAGCTCTCTGTTGTTGTGGACGTCTTCTTTCCGACCTATGCCGTCAGTGCGACCGTGAAAGCATTTGCGGAAAAGTTTCCATTCACGCCGCTGCGGCTTTTTGTAGAAGGACTTGGAGCCGGCTATCAGCCTATCCTGGACGGACGCTGCAGTCTCGGTATTTTGGGCGCACTTCCTGGCGTATTTCCCTCACTTGTCAGTGAACGGTTAGGGGAAATACCTCTAGTCGTCGTCGCCTCGAAAGAGCATCCTCTTGCACAGTTCAGTGGACGCATTCCTAAGTCCGAGCTTGCAAAGTATGTGCAATTAGTATTGACGGACAGGTCAGAGCTATCGGCGGGGCGAGACTATGGTGTGATGTCGCTGGCCACCTGGAGATTGGCGGACCTTTCGACCAAATACGCTTTTCTGAAGGACTCCGTGGGGTGGGGCAGCATGCCGCTTCACTTAGTAGAGCAAGACATAGATATCGGGGCATTGATCGTGTTGGAAGTAGACGACATGCCACGTTCCGGCTATCCATTGGCAATGTCCGCTGTCCATCAAGCAGCTGCTCCTCCAGGGCCTGCAGGACGGTGGTTTATTGACCATCTTAAGGGCTGGTCAGCAGGACAGTCGCCGAGTTTTGAAACAGCAGTTGTGGATAAGTGTACAAAATAACAAAGGGCAATTCGCGCGGGGCGAAGCCATAGCGAATTGCCCTCCCTTTACTGCGCCGCAGTTATTTATATAAACGATTTGTACCATTACTCACATCAACTGCAGCCAGGTGCTCGACACGCGCGCCGGCTTCTCAACATAGCCGTCGAACGGAGTGGGCATGGGCATCATCTGCGCCTGCTCCTGTTCGAGCATATCGGCTACGCTCAAGGTTGGATATTCCGGGTGACGCAATTCACTCCATAGCGCCTTGCAGCGCTCGCCCAGCCAGGCATTGAGTTCCGCAAACGAGCAGAATTGGCGACTCTGCGCATCGGGCCAGATCCGGCGGCGGCTGTCCTGCACGTTCTTCTCG
This sequence comes from Oxalobacteraceae bacterium, assembly GCA_013284265.1. Classification (GTDB taxonomy): domain Bacteria; phylum Pseudomonadota; class Gammaproteobacteria; order Burkholderiales; family Burkholderiaceae_D; genus Rugamonas. The sequence goes on from JABTBR010000004.1 coordinate 44,447, forward strand.
ACCACGCCTTTTTCCCAACCCGAAGCGCGATTGCAGAAGTCAGAGTCGAACAGGTAGTGCGAACACATCGAGGCAAAGCGCGCATTGACGATGCGTCCCTTGACCTTGTTGACCTTGTCGACCGCCGTCTTCATGTTGTCGTAGATTCCGCGCCGGCTGACCCCGCCCAGCGCCTCGAAGGAGCGGGTGTGCGCGTCGAACAGCATCTCATGGCCCTGGCTCGGGTAAGCGGCGAGCCAGAATGCCCGGCTGGCGCATAGCTTGAGGTGCGACACCTGAATGCGCCGGTAGATGCCGCCGATAACCAGGCCTTCCTCGCTCCAGTCGAACTGGAATGCCTGACCCAGCTCGAAGGACAGCGGCACGAAGGCATGCGGCGCCTTACCCTCGGTGCCGCGCCAGTCGCGGATGAAATCGGCGACGCGGCTATAGCTGGGTCAGTTTTCGGTCGGCGTCAACAGTCGATGACATTTCGCAAGTGGCGATGTATGTCCAGCTCCGGCCCGGTTGACAGCTATGGAAAACGGCAGGATCATCGCTGGATGGAAGCCCGGCTCACGGGGTTGGAAGAGTTCGTCGCCGAGATGAAAAAGCGTCTGGGGAGGATAGAAATGCGTCTTGAGGAAATGGCTACCAAGGCTGAACTCGCCGCCTTGCAGGGGGAGATGAACAAAGGTTTCGCTGATATGGTGAAATGGGTTGTCGGTACGGCAATGGCGCTGGGGGCAACGGGTTTGACCGTAATAACTTTTGTTCTCAATAACGCCACACCGAAACCAGTCCAATCTAGCCCGGCTCCCATCATCATCTACGCACAGCCGGTCGCTGCCGCGCCAGCAAAGATGGAGTTGGCCCCCGGAGCCTTACCGTCCAAGAATTAGATGGATAGCGAATGAGCTGCCGCTGTTTCCTCATGCGCCGCAAGCAAGCATTGCCGGAACGCCAGCGCGACGCGTGACGGCCTCGGCGAACCCCGCAAGATGGACACAAAATCGCATTCGTAACGAAACAGCGGCGGATTGAGCGCACGCATCTTGCCGTCCGCAACGAAACCCCGGGCATAGTGATCGGGCAAAAATCCCAGGTACTTGCCGGATAAAATCAGCGTCGCGATCGATTCCTGGTCGAAGCCGGTGGCCTTGCGCGGCAGTCTTACCTGCTGGCTGATCTGCATATTCGGCGAGTGGTAGCCCAGCCCGGCAAACTGAAAGCCCTGTATGCCACTCCAATCGAGCGCCGCACTTTCCTGCGCGAACAGGGGATGATGCTCACCGCAATACAAGAGCATGGTCTCGCCGAACAGCGTGTCGTAAGTCAGGCTTTCCGAACTGCGGTGGGCGGGAATGATGCCGACCTGGAACTCGCCATCGATGACGCCGCGTTCTATCCGGTTGATGGTGGCGACGTGAAAGTTCAGCGCCACATCTGGCGCCTGTTCGGCAAACAAGGCGATCGCTGCGCTGATCTTGCAGGCCGGATTGCTGGCTGTCTTGTCGAACACGGCAATATGCAACTGGCCGCCCATGCGCTGATGGATGTCGTCAATACTGGCCCGAAAGGCGTCGGCCGAGGCCAGCAGGCGCTGGGTCTCTTGGTATATGCGTTCGCCCTCGGCGGTCAAGGCGAAGCCGGCCCGGCCGCGGCTGCACAGGGTGAGCTTGAGCCGCTCCTCCAGATCCTTCACATGCCGGCTGACGGTGGAAATCCCGATATTCAGCTCCAGCCCGGCCGCCGCCATGCTGCCGCAATCGGCCACGCTCTTGAACACCTGCAGCAGGCGAAAATCCATATCGCTCAACTGTCCCAGCACCGCTTTCGCTTTTACTTTCATAAATCGCTAACTAAACATTGATAGGTTGATAAATATGGAAGTGAAATTTTACCCTAGAATCGGCAACTTCCAATGCCTATAACAGGAGATGAGCATGAAACAAGGAGAACTGCGCACCGACGCCGCTTGGCTGGAGGCCCACTGGATGCCGTTTTCCGGCAACCGGAATTTCAAGGCCGATCCGCGCATGATCGTCGGCGCCAAGGGTTGCTATTACACCGATGCAGATGGGCGCCAGATCTTCGATGGCCTGTCCGGACTGTGGTGCAGCGGCCTGGGCCACGGCCACGCGAAAATCACCGAAGCGGTCAGCCAGCAGATCGCCACGCTGGACTATGCGCCGGCGTTTCAATTCGGCCACCCGCAGTCGTTCGCGCTGGCCAACCGCCTCAAGGAACTGACGCCGGCCGGACTCGACTACGTATTCTTCACCGGCTCGGGTTCGGAGGCGGCCGATACCTCGCTCAAGATGGCGCGGGCTTACTGGCGCGCCAAGGGCCAGGCCAGCAAGACCTTGCTGATCGGCCGCGAGAAGGGCTATCACGGCGTCAACTTCGGCGGCATTTCCGTCGGCGGCATCGCCGGTAACCGCAAGAGCTTCGGCCAGGGCATTCCGGCCGATCATCTGCCGCACACCCTGCTGGCACAGAACGCCTTTTCGCGCGGCATGCCCGAGCATGGCGTGGAGCTGGCAGACAAGCTGCTCGACCTGATCGCGCTGCATGACGCGTCGAATATCGCGGCGGTCATCGTCGAACCGTTCTCCGGTTCAGCCGGCGTGGTCATTCCGCCGCGAGGCTATCTGCAGCGCCTGCGCGAGATCTGCACCGCCCACAACATCCTGCTGATCTTCGACGAGGTCATCACCGGCTTCGGCCGGATCGGCGCCTACACGGCGGCCCAGGCCTTCGGCGTCACGCCCGACATCATGAACCTGGCCAAGCAGGTGACCAACGGCGCCCAGCCGCTGGGCGCGGTGCTGGCATCGAAGGATATCTACGACACCTTCATGGCGCAGGGCGGTCCCGACTATATGGTCGAGTTCGCGCATGGCTACACCTATTCGGCCCATCCGGTCGCCTGCGCGGCGGGACTGGCGGCACTCGACGTGCTGGTGGGTGAACAGATGATAGAGCGGGTGCAGGCGCTGGCGCCGCACTTCGAGCAGGCCGTGCACAGCCTCAAGGGCAGCAAGCACGTCACCGATATCCGCAACATCGGCCTGGCTGCCGGCCTGTCGATCGCCGCGCTGCCCGGCGAGCCGGCGCGCCGTCCCTACGAGATCGCCATGAAGTGCTGGCAGAAAGGCTTCTACGTGCGCTACGGCGGCGACACCATCCAGCTCGCGCCGCCGTTCATCGCCGAGAAGGACGAGATCGACCGCCTGGTCTGCGCCCTGGGCGACGCCCTCCACGAAACCGCTTAAATCTACACAACAGGAAACGCACACATGAAATCCGATTACATCGTCGGCCACCTGATCGACGGGAAAATGGTCAGCGGCACCGGCAAATCGCAAGACGTCTACAACCCGGCCACCGGCGCGGCCCAGAAGCGCGTGCTGCTGGCCGACCAGAAGACGGTCGAACTGGCCATCGCCTCGGCCCAGGCCGCCTTCCCGGCCTGGCGCGCGACGCCGCCGCTCAAGCGTGCCCGCGTCATGAGCCGCCTGAAGCAATTGCTGGAACAGAACGCCGAGCAGATCTGCCAGCTGATCACCGCCGAACACGGCAAAGTCCTCAGCGATGCGATGGGCGAGCTGCAGCGCGGTATCGAAAACGTCGAATACGCCAGTTATGCGCCGGAACTGCTCAAAGGCGAACACAGCAAGAACGCCGGTCCGGGCATCGACTCATGGAGCGAGATGCAGCCGCTTGGCGTGGTGGCCGGCATCACCCCGTTCAATTTCCCGGCGATGGTGCCGCTGTGGATGTGGCCGCTTGCCATCGCCTGCGGCAATACCTTCGTGCTCAAGCCCTCGGAACGCGACCCCTCGTCGACCTTGCTGATCGCCCAGCTGGCGCTGGAAGCGGGCTTGCCGCCTGGTGTGCTGAATGTGGTGAACGGCGGCAAGGAGGCCGTCGGTACGCTGCTGAGCGATCCGCGCGTGCAGGCGGTCAGCTTCGTCGGCTCGACCCCGATTGCCGAATATGTCTACGCCACCGGCACCGCCCATGGCAAGCGGGTGCAGGCGCTGGGCGGCGCCAAGAATCACGCCATCGTCATGCCCGATGCCGACCTGCCGATGGCGGTCAGCGCGCTGATGGGCGCGGCCTACGGCTCCTGCGGCGAGCGCTGCATGGCCATTCCGCTGCTGGTGGCGGTGGGCGACGCGACAGCCGACGCGCTGATCGCCGGTCTCAAGGCCGAGATCGCGAAGATGCGGGTCGGGCCGGGCACCGATGCCAGCAACGACATGGGGCCGCTGGTCACGCGCGAACACTTTGAGAAGGTGCGCGGCTATGTGGAAGAGGGCGTGGCCGGTGGCGCGACGCTGGTGGTCGATGGGCGCAAGGTGGCCGTGCCGGAGGGTTACGAGGATGGGTACTATCTTGGCCCCTGCCTGTTCGACCACCTGACGCCTTCCATGAAGATTTATCAGGAGGAGATCTTCGGACCGGTGCTGGGCGTGGTGCGGGTCAACTGCCTGCAGGAGGCGATGGATCTGATCGATGCGCACGAATATGGCAACGGCACTTGCATCTTCACCCGCGATGGCGAGGCGGCGCGCTACTTTAGCGACAATATTCAGGTTGGCATGGTGGGGGTGAATGTGCCCTTGCCGGTGCCGGTGGCTTATCACTCCTTCGGTGGATGGAAGCGCTCGCTGTTTGGGGATCTGGGCGTGTATGGGCCGGATGGGGTGCGGTTTAATACCCGGCGCAAGACGATTACGCAGCGCTGGCCATCGGCTGGCGTGCGTGAAGGCGCGGTGTTCAGCTTCCCTTCGAATCAGTAAAGCCAAGGAGCCGGCGGCGGCCGTTAAAACCCAAGGCGCACCCCTGGGGTCTGACCCGCCGGGTCAGACCCCGGCTCTTTGCCGTGGGTTCGGAAATGCGCCGCCGGCCCGCTGAGTCGGCGTTTTCGATGACTTAAAAGCATTAAACCAAGTCCGCCCGATCCAGCCCGGCCAGCAATGGCCGCGGCTGCCTGCGCGCCTTCGTTTGCCGGCCTTAGTCGCCGTCACAAAACGAACAAAAGTTCAACAATTCCCATAATTTTTTCCGTTTCAGTCAAATTATGGGTTACTATTTTTCAAAACCCGACGAAAAGATCGGTTTATTTCACGAAACAAAAAAGGAGCACAAGCAATGGCAAAGAAGGCAATCATTTCCATCCTGGGTGGCGCGGGCATGATGGGGCAGGGCATCATCCGTGACCTGCTGTCCGAGCGCAGCATCATCGACATCGAGGAGGTGCGCCTGTTCGACAGCAACCGTGAACGCATGACGGCGCTGCGCGCGGAACTCGACGATTCCCGTCTGACCCTGCATGGCCTGGACGTGGCCGATCCACAGGCGCTGGCCCGCGCGCTGGCAGGATCCGACATATGCGTCAACTCCGTGCCGACGCTGGCCGGGCACCAGATGGCGATCTTCGAGGCCGCGCTCACGGCCGGCGTGGACTACGTCGATCTGGGCGGCCTGGGCACCTTCACCGTCAAGCAGCTGCAATGGCAGGAACGCTTCCGTGCCGCCGGCCTGGTGGCGGTGCTGGGTGTGGGCGCCGATCCCGGCATGTCGAATGTGATCTGCCGCGCCGTGGCCGATGAACTGGACGAAGTCGACAGCATCAATCTGTACTGGGCCGCGACCCTGACCGGAGCGGAAAATCCGGTGCTGGTGCCGCCGTACAGCGTCTCGACCGTGCTGGCTGAATATGCCCATCCCTGCCTGCAGTTCCTCGACGGCCGGCATGTGGAATGCGCGCCGCAAACCGGCGTGGAGACCATCGACCTGCCGGCGCCATGGGGCCGCTGCGAGTTCATGTACTCGATCCATTCCGAGCAGTTGACCGTGCCGTTGGCCGACGGCATCCGCGAAAAGGGCATCAAGGAATTTACCTGGAAGCTGCACCTGCCGAACCGCGAGCACGAGGCCTGGGTGGGCCTGGTCAAGGCCGGCTTCGGCGATGTCGACCGCCCGGTGGTGGTCAATGGCGTGTCGGTGCAGCCGCTCGATGTGCTCAACGCCGTCATCCAGCGCAATATCGCCGAGAACCAGCACCGCATCCCGCAGCAGCAAAGCCACGAGATCCACTTCGCGGTCGGCCGTGGCCGGGTCGGCGGCAAGCCTGCGATGGCGCGCTGCCAGGTGATCGTGCGTCCGAACGCGATGTATGACGGTTATGTGGACGCGGCCACCTCGATGAACGCTTCGATCGCGGTGCAGCTGATGCTGAGCGAGCCGCGCCGCCCGGGGGTGTACGCACCGGAGGCCTACTTCAATGTGAACAGCTATTTCCGCGAAGCGGAGAAGCGCCACTTCGACATCAGCATGACGCGCGATATCGGCTGATAGGGCAGGGGAGAACACATGCGTAACCTGCTTTATATCGACGGGGCCTTCGTTGAACCGGCCGGCGGTGGCTTTATGGACGTGATCGACCCGGCCACCGAGGAACGCTACGCGCAGGCGGCATCGGCCAGCTGTGCCGACGTCGAGGCGGCGGTGGCCGCCGCGCGGCGCGCCTTCGACCATGGCCCCTGGCCGCGCATGCCGGCCGTGGAACGGGCCGCGATGCTGCGCAGCGTGGCGGCCGCCATCCGCGCCGACCTGGAAGAACTGGCCTGGCTGGAAATGCGCGACAACGGCAAGCCGCTGAAGGAGGCGCGCTGGGACATCAGCGACGCAGCCTACTGCTTCGAGTACTACGCCGGTGTCGCCGAGGAGGCCGCAGCCGAGGGCGACGTGGTGCAGGACGTGGGCGACGAGCGCTTCCACTGCCGGGTGCGCAAGGAGCCGGTCGGTGTGGTGGGCGCCATCACGCCATGGAATTTTCCGCTGCTGATGGCGGCGTGGAAGGTGGCGCCGGCGCTGGCGGCCGGCTGCTGCGTGGTGCTCAAGCCTTCCGAGCTTTGTCCGATGAGCTGTGGGGCCTTGGCGCGCTATCTGCACCAGGCCGGCGTGCCGGCGGGCGTGTTCAATCTGCTGACGGGACTGGGCCAGGCGGCCGGCGCGCCGCTGAGCGCCCACCCCGGCGTGGACAAGCTGGCCTTCACCGGTTCGCAGGCCACCGGCACCCGGATCATGCAGGCGGCGGCGCGCGATATCCGCACCGTCAGCCTGGAGCTGGGCGGCAAGTCGCCCTTCATCGTGTTCGCCGATTGCGATCTCGATAAGGCGGTGGAGTGGATACAGTTCGGCGTGTTCTGGAACCAGGGCCAGATCTGCTCGGCCACTTCGCGCCTGCTGGTCGAGCGGCCCGTCTACGAGGCCTTGCTGGACCGGCTCAGAAGGGCGGCCCAGCGCATGGTGCTCGGACCGGGCGACCGCGAGGGCGTGCAGATGGGACCTATCGTCTCGGCCACGCAGCAACGCCGGGTACTGGAAGGGATAGAACGGGGCCGCGCCAGCGGCGCGCGCCTGGTCACGGGCGGCGGCTGCCCGGCGCACCTGACGCGCGGCTATTTCGTCGAGCCGACCATCTTCGCCGACGTTCCGGTCGACAGCTGGATCTGGCGCGAGGAAGTGTTTGGCCCGGTGCTGTGCGTGCGTCCCTTCGATACCGAGGAGGAGGCGGTGGCGCTGGCCAATGACAGCCGCTTCGGCCTGGCCGGCGCGGTGATGTCGGACGACCTGGAACGCTGCGACCGGGTCGCCGGTGCGCTGCGCGCGGGCGTGGTGTGGATCAACTGCTCGCAGCCGACCTTTACCCAGCTGCCCTGGGGCGGCTACAAGGCCTCGGGCATCGGCCGCGAGCTGGGACGGCATGGCTACGAGGCCTTCCTGGAGGTCAAACAGATCACCCGTTTCGACTTCGGTAGCGACTGGAACTGGTACCAGTCGGCGGCGGAGCCGAGTAAATAATCAACTTTATGTGGTTTTGCAACTCAGATTTACAACGCTGTACAAAAAACGCTTAGGAACCTGAATCTTTATTCGGTATATTTGTTGGAGTTGTCTATACATCGCAATTGCAAGTCACTGAGTGAAGATTCAGCTTATTACATTAAAAAGTGTCCTGCCGGAATCCCGGCCAGGACGCACCCAAGATCAGATTGGAGACTATGACAATGGCTTACCAAAAACCTTACGCCAGCGTGCGCCGCCAGTTAGCCCGTGGCGCCTGGATTGCCAGTGCCGGCATCGGCATCAGCCTCGCCGCCAGCCTGGCGGCCCTGGCCGCCGATGCCAGCCAGCTGGGTACCACGCTGACACCGGTCGGCGCCGAAATGGCCGGCAGCAAGGATGGCCGCATCCCGGCCTGGAAAAACGAAACCCAGGCCACCGAAGGCTGGGCCTGGGGCAAGCTGCGCAAGGACTTCTGGAAGTATAAGAACGACAAGGCCCAGTACAGCATCAACGCCGCCAATATGGCCCAGCATGCCGACGTGCTGACGCCAGGCCTGTCCGCGCTGCTGAAGCAGAATCCCGGCTTCCAGATGGACGTGTATCCAACCCGCCGCAGCTGCGGCGTACCGGACTTCGTGGCCGAAAACACCCGCAAGAACGTCAGCACCGCCAAGGTGGGCGAGGATGGCTGGAGCCTGAAGGCCGCCGTGGTACCGGGCGTTCCCTTCCCGATGCCGGCCAGCGGCGCGCAGGCCATGCTGAACATGAAGATGCGCTACCACGGCGTGGGCGTGGAATACCAGAACGGCAATACCTTCGTTTCGCCGCGCCGCGGCAGCGAGGACTGGATCCAGGCCGGCTTCGAGCAGGCGTATTTCTACCCGGCCGGGAAGAAGGGTTCGTTCCAGCTGAGCGAAGCGGGCAACATCGAGTACTACACCTACTTCAGCTACAAATCGCCGGCCGCGCTGGCTGGCCAGGCCCTGGCCGCGAATGTCTACCTGGACAGCCCGAACAGCGAGACCTTCTACTATTTCCCTGGCCAGCGCCGGGTACGCCGCCTGCCGGCCTACGCCTATGACGCGCCGCAGATCGGCTTCGAGAACCAGTACCTGCTGGACGAAACGGCGATGTTTACCGGCACCCTGGACCGCTACGACTGGAAGGTCGTCGGCAAGAAGGAAGTCCTGGTGCCGTACAACGTACTCGGTGCCTATGACTTCAAGGCCAAGATCTCCGACGTCGTGCAGCGCAACGCGCTGGCATCGAGCACCCGCCGCTATGAACTGCACCGCGTCTGGGTGGTCGAAGCGACGGTCAAGAATGGCGCGCGCCATGTCTCGCCCAAGCGTACCTACTACCTCGACGAGGACAGCTGGAACGCCGTGCTGGCGGAGGACTACGATGTGCAGGGCAAGCTGTGGAAGGTACGCGAAGGCTACCTGATTCCCGTGTATGAAACCGGCACCTGCGATGTGCTGGCCTTCGGCCAGTACAACCTGCCGGAAGGCCGCTACATCTTCGACTTCAGCACCGTCGGCGCCGGCGCGGATGTGCGCTGGTTCACCGAAGCGAAGGGCGAACGCATGAAGGCGTCCTTCTTTACTTCCGAAAACCTGCGAGCCATCAGCGACCGCTGATCCGCCAACCTACCTGGAGCATCATATGAAACAGCCATTCATCCTGGCTTGCGGGATCGGTGCGGCCATCGCCAGCATCGGCGCGCATGCCGAAACCTTCAATACCGAGTATTTCAAGGGCAGCTTCGATTCCACCATCAGCATCGGCACCGGCATCCGCATGCGTGATCCGAATCCAACGCTGATCAGCGCCGGCAACAGCGGCGGTCCGGCGGGCGAACTGGCGCCGACCAGCGGCATCGGCGATCAGGGCAACTTGAACTATGCGAAGCACGACGCTTTCACCACCTACCTGAAAGGCTCGCACGAACTGCTGCTGAAATTCCCCGAGGACGTGACGGCGATGGCGCGGGTCAGCTGGCTGCGCGACTTTAGCGCCACCAGGACCACCGGCTGGACCAGTACCACCACGCCGCCCGGCATGGGCGACAACCTGGCCGACGATGCGCGCAAGGACTTGCGCTTCAAGGCCCGCGTGCTGGATCTGTGGGTCAGCAAGAAGTTCGACCTGGACGGCCAGATGCTGCGGGTGCGCGCCGGTAACCAGGTGATCAGCTGGGGCGAGAGCCTGTTCATCCCCGGCGGTATCAATGTGACCAACGCGGTCGACATCATGCGCCTGTCCCAGCCCGGCACCCAGCTCAAGGAAGCCATCCTGCCGGCGCCCATCGTCAGCGCGGCCACCGGTTTCGGCAACGGCCTGAATGCGGAAGCCTATGTGCAGTTTGGCTGGAATGCCAACAATATGCCGCCGACCGGCAGCTACTGGTCGACCTCCAACGGCCTGGGCGCGGGACACGATGCCTACTTCCTGGAAGAGACCAAGGCCAGGAACGGCGGCCAGTGGGGCCTGTCGCTGCGCTACCAGCCGCCCGGCACCCAGCTGAACCTGGGCGCCTATGCGATCAACTACCACGACAAGTCGCCGTCCTTCACCTTCAACAATCCCAACGCCACCCTGGGCTGGGTGTATGCCGAGGACCGCAAGCTGTATGGCGTCTCGGCCAACTTCCCGGTCGGGGACTGGGCGGTCGGCGGCGAGTTCTCCTATCGTCCCAAGGATGGCGCCACGCTGAACTCGGCCACCAGCGCCTGCTCCTCGCAGGGAGGCAAATGCTGGGTCGACACCAAGCGCATGCAGGCCGCCGTCACCGGCATGTTCAGCCTGACGCCGGATACCGCATCGTCCGTGCTGGGCGCGCTGCGCGCCGATTCGGGCAATCTGATGCTCGAAGCGGTCGCGATCCGCTTCCCGGACCTGCAGCGCCAATACGGCGACGACCTGGTTTCGGCCGGCGGCTGGGCCTGGGGCCAGGAGTATTCGGCCACGGGCACGCCGACGGCGACAGGAACCCGCAACTCGTCCGGCGTCAATCTCGATTTCAGCTGGGTCTACGACGGCTCCCTGATTCCGGGCTGGCAGGTGGTGCCGGAGGTGTACTACTTCCGCGCCCTGAGCGGGCGTACCCCAAATGGGGCGGCCACCTTCATGAAAGGCGCACAATCAGTTAATTTCACGGTGAGTTTCATTCAGAATCCGGCCAACTGGCAGGTCGCCGTCAACTATGCGCGCTTCATGGGCGGCAAGGCGATCTACGACCAGCCTTACCGCGACCGCAGCTTCGTCGGCCTGACCATCTCGCGTAACCTGTGAACGGACCATGGCTGATACAACATTAAAGAAGCCGATGACGGCAGGCGCCGCGGAAGTTCCCGCAGCGTCGGCCGGATTGCTGGCGCGCGCCCTGGCCCGTCTTGAAGCGCTGTGCTTCGAACAGCGCACCGTGCTGATGGCGGCCCTGCTCGGGCTGACGCTGGTCATGGGCACGCTGGGCTGGCAACTGAAGATGGAGGCCGGCTTCGAGAAGCAGATGCCGGCCGACCATCCCTATATCGCCACCTTCCATGCCTACCGCAGCGATGTGATGGGGGCCAACCGCCTGAACATCGTGGTCAAGGCGCGCAAGGGGACGATCTGGACGGCGGCGGGGCTGAAGCGGCTGCATCAGGTTACCGAGGCCGTCACCTTCCTGCCCAATGTCGAGCGGCTGGGCGTGCAGTCGCTGTGGACGCCCAACACCTTCGTCAACGAGATCACGGAGGAGGGCTTCCGGGCCGACCCGCTGATCGATGGCAGCGTCACGCCGGACCGGCTGGACGCGGCCGCCATCGACGGCATCCGCGCCGCCGCGGCCCAGGGCGGCTTCATCGGCACGCTGGTCTCGCGCAGCCAGGACAGCGCCATGATCAGCGCGGAACTGCTGGAGACGGGCCAGGACGGCAAACCGCTCGACTATGTGGCCTACAACGCCATCCTGGAACAGCAGGTGCGCCAGCGCTTCGAGGACGGCGACTTCAGTATCGAGATCATCGGCTTCGCCAAGCAGGTGGGCGAGATCGCCGACGGCGCCAAATCGGTCATGCTGTTCTTCGTGCTGGCCTTGCTGCTGACGGCGGGCGCGGTGTACTGGTACTGCCGTTCGGTGATGTTCACGCTGCTGCCCATCCTGTGCTCGCTGACGTCGCTGGTGTGGCAGTTCGGCGCGCTGCGCCTGCTGGGCTTCGGTCTCGATCCGCTGGCGGTGCTGGTGCCTTTCCTGGTGTTGGCCATCGGCGTCTCGCATGGGGTACAGCAGATCAACTGCATCGTGCGCGAGGTCTCGATGGGGAAAAACTGCATGGAGGCTTGCCGCGCCAGTTTCTCCGGCCTGCTGATACCGGGCACGCTGGCCCTGGCCACCGCCTTCGTGTCCTTTGTGACGCTGCTGCTGGTGCCGATCCCGATGGTGCGCGAACTGGCGATCGCCGCTTCGCTCGGCGTGGCCTTCAAGATCGTGACCAATCTGGTGATGCTGCCGGTGGCCGCCTCCTACTGCCATATCGGCCAGCGCTACGCCGACGCGGCGATGGTGCTGCGTGAGCGGCGCGCCGGCTGGCTGCGGGTGCTGGCCCGCATCGCCCGGCCGCGCAATGCGGCGGTCTGCCTGGCGATTGTGGCCGCCATCTTCGGCATGGCGGTGTGGCAGAGCCAGGGACGGGTGGTGGGCACGGTGGAGCCGGGCGCGCCCGAGCTGCGGCCGGACGCGCGCTTCAACCGCGACGCGGTGGCCATCGCCGCCAACTACGACACGGGGCTGGACTGGCTGACGGTGATCTTTGAAACCCGGGCGGCACCGGCTGCCGGTGGCGCGCTGGGAGGAGCCGCGGATGTGCAGGGCGTGGGCTTTTGCGGCAATGTCAATATCGGCCTGTTCCAGGACCGCTTTACCTGGGCGCTGCAGCCGGTGCCGGGCGTGCTGTCGATCGCCTCGTTCTCGGACCAGATGAAGCAGTACAACCGCGGCTACAACGAGGGCAATCCCAAGATGGAGGCGATTCCGCTGAATTCCGCCAACTTCGCGGGACTGGCCACCGAGATCGCCCGTACCCGCGGCACCATGCGCAAGGATTGCAGCATGACGGCGGTGCATCTGTACCTGACCGATCACAAGGCCGTGACGATCAACCGGGTGATCGCCGCCGTCGAGGCCTTCGCCGCCGCCAACGCGGAGCAGGGAATCAGTATCCGCCTCGCCTCCGGCAACGCGGGCGTGCTGGCCGCCGTGAACCAGACCCTGGAACACAGTGAACTGCCGATGATGCTGTACGTGTACGCCGCCATCGTGCTGCTGGTGCTGGTGACCTACCAGGACTTCCGCGCCGTGCTGGCCTGCTGCCTGCCGCTGACCGTAGGCACCTTCATCGGCTACTGGTTCATGAAGGAGCTGCAGATCGGCCTGACGGTGGCCACGCTGCCGGTAATGGTGCTGGCGGTGGGGATCGGCGTCGACTACGCCTTCTACATCTACAACCGCCTGCAGCTGCATCTGGCGCAAGGCCTGCCGATTGTCGAGGCGATCGAGCATGCGATCCTGGAAGTAGGCACCGCGACCATCTTCACGGCGGTGACGCTGGCGGTCGGCGTGGCCACCTGGTCGTTCTCGGCACTGAAGTTCCAGGCCGATATGGGCAAGCTGCTGGCGTTCATGTTCATGGTGAATATGGTCATGGCGATCACGGCGCTGCCGGCATTCGCGGTGTGGCTGGAACGGCTGTTCCCACGCAAGCATCCGGCCAAGGTGCCCGGTCTGCTGATGCATTGAACGGACAGAGGAAACTGATGAATCACAACTGGAATCAACAAATCGGCGCGCGCTTCCGGCCACTGCTGCTGCCGTCGCTGCCGCTGTTGCTGCCGCTGCTGCTGGCCGGTGCGCCGGTTGGCGCGGCCAACGGCAATGCGCTGGTATCGCTGAATCCCGCGGTCAGCGTGGCGCATGCGACCCAGGCGAGCATGCTGGCGGCCACGTGGGCCGGCAAGCGCGGTGTCGCGGTCGGCGCGCATGGCATCGTGCTGCTGTCGGACGACCAGGGCAAGAGCTGGCGCCAGGCGCGCAAGGTGCCGCTCGATGTCACGCTGACGGCCGTTTCCTTCGCCAGCGAGCAGGAAGGCTGGGCGGTCGGCCATGCCGGCGTGGTGCTGCATACGATGAATGGCGGCGAAGAGTGGGAAGTCCAGCGCAGCAAACCGGAGCAGGACCGTCCGCTGTTCGGCGTTCACTTCTTCGACAAGCAGCATGGCGTGGCGGTGGGCCTGTGGTCGCTGGTGCTGACCACCAGTGACGGCGGGCGCCAGTGGACCGAGCGGCAACTGGAGGCGCCGCCCGGCGGCAGGCGCGCCGACCTGAACCTGTTTGGCCTGTTCACCGGTCCCGGCGGCGCGCTGTACGCCCCGGCGGAAAAAGGCTATGTGCTGCACAGCGCCGACCAGGGCCTGAGCTGGACCTATCTGGCCACCGGCTATCGGGGCTCGTTCTGGACCGGTGTCGCCCTGCCGGACGGCACGCTGCTGGTCGGTGGCCTGCGCGGCGCACTGTATCGCCGCGCCAGCGCCGCCAGCAATATCAGCAATAGCAACAGCGGCGGCGGTGGCGGCGGCGCGGGCATTCCTGCCGCCGCGCCGGTCTGGTCGCGCATATCCACCGGCAGCACCGCATCGATTGCCAGCCTGGCCGCGCTGGGTAACGGCGGCAGCGATGCCAGCGTGCTGGCGGTCGGACTCGATGGACTAACGCTGCGCAGTGAAGACAATGGCATGAGCTTCCGTACCAGCTACCGGCAGGACCGCCTGCCGCTGCAAGCCATATTGCCGCTGGCCGGACACGCGACGGCGCTGCTGTCGGCCCGTGGTCCGGTTCCGGTTGAACTGCGAGTCAGCAAATGACAACAACAATAAGGAATTCTATGTCGCTCCCGAATCAATACGATGAGATGTGCTACCTGCCCGCCACCGAGCTGCTGAAGCTGTTCCGCAGCCGCGCTCTGTCGCCAGTGGAACTGCTGAACGCCTACCAGGCCCGCGCCGAGCGGATCGAACCAGTGCTGAACAGCTTCAGCGCACAGCGCGGCGAAGCCGCCCTGGCCGCCGCCCGCGAAGCCGAACATGCCTACGGCAGCCGCGCCGCCACGCCGCGCCCGCTGGAAGGTATCCCGACCGCGCTCAAGAATGAGCACACGCTGGTCGGCTGGGTCACCACCAAGGGGTCCTGGCTGATGGGCGATACACCCGATACGGTCAACGCACCGATCACCCAGCGCCTGCTCGATGCCGGTGCCGTGGTCCATGCGCAGACCAATGTGCCCGAGTTCTACATGGCCGGCTTTACCCGTTCGGCACGCCATGGCGTGACGCGCAATCCCTGGAATCCGGCCATGACACCGGGCGGTTCCAGCGGCGGCAGCGGTGCCGCACTGGCGGCCGGCCTGACCACGCTGGCTTCCGGCTCGGACATTGGCGGCTCGATCCGCATCCCGGCCAGCTATTGTGGCGTGGTCGGCCTCAAGCCCAGCTATGGCCGGGTGCCGGTCACCCCGATCGGCTATGCGCTCAACACCATGAACCATATCGGACCGATGGCCCGCACCGTGGCCGACTGCGCGCTGATGTTCAATGCCATCAATGGCCCCTACGGCGCCGATCCGGCCACCATCAGCCCCAAGCTGGAGCTACCGCTGGAGTTCCAGCCGGTGCGCGGCATGCGCATCGCGCTGTCCTACGATCTTGGCTACTGCAAGGTGCACGAGGATGTGCGCGCCGCGCTGGACCAGGTGGTGGCGGTGCTGCGCGACCTGGGCGCCGTGGTGGAACCGGTGGCGCTGGGCTGGGGCGGCTGGGTCGCCGAAGCGCTGGACCACCGTCTCGGCTTCGAGACCGGGCGCGAGTTCGCCGCCCGCATCCTGACCCAGGAACAGGAAACCAGCGACTACATCCGCTACTTCGCCGCCGCCGGCCTGCAGGTGACGGGCGAGCAGTACCTCGCGTCCGGCGCGACCATCGGCCGCATGTACGACACCATGTCCGGCGTCATGGCCAAATACGAGGCGCTGATCTGTCCGACCATGGCCGGCATCGGCAGCGTGGCCGAAGGGCAGGCCGACAGTACCGCCTTGTTGCATCAGGACGCGATGACCTATCCCTTCAATCTGCTCAGCCGCCATCCGGTGCTCAACGTGCCCTCGGGGATCGCCAGCAACGGCGTGCCGACCGGGGTGCAGATTGTCGGCCGGCCTTACGACGAGAGCACCACCTTCCGTATCGGCGCCGCGCTGGAAAGCGCGCTCTGGCAGGGCCGCCGGCCCGCGTCCGCCGCCGTACACGGTCACTAAGCGGAGCATGCCGAGATGACTACAGAGAGCACAAATGCCGCAGCCGCCAGCGACACCGCGGCCGGCGGCAGCGATGCAGGGGAAGTAAACGGCACCGGCAGCACCGGCGGCGGCAAGCTGAAACGCGCGCTCAGCTACCGCGACCTGGTGTTCTACGGCCTGGCCTACACCGCGCCGGTGGCGCCGCTGACCATGGCCGGTTTCGTCTGGGCCGTGTCCGGCGGCCTGCCGGTGCTGGCCTACCTGCTGGGCGCCCTGTGCGTCTACTTCACCGCCAGCAGCTACGCGGTGATGACCAACGCCATGCCCAGCGCCGGTTCGGTGTACGGCTTCGCCAGCCAGACCATGGGACCGTTCGCCGGCTTCATTTCCGGCTGGATGATCCTGCTGGACTATCTGCTGGTGCCCGCGTTCACCTACGCCCTGTGCGCGGTCGGCATCGAGACGCTGGTGCCGCACGGCGACCGCGCCACCTGGATCGTATTGACGGTGGTCGCCACATTGGCCGTCAACTGGTTCGGCATCAGCGTCACCTCGCGGGTCAGCCTGATTTCGGTGGTGCTGCAACTGCTGCTGGTCGCCGGCCTGGCCGTCCTGTTCCTGTTCGCCCTGGCGGACGGCCATGGCAGCGGCGCACTGACGCTGGCGCCGCTGTACCAGGTGGGCAAGTTCGATGGCGCCAGCGTGCTGGCCGCCACCTCGATTTGCGTGATGGCCTACCTGGGCTTCGACGCGGTGTCGACGCTGGCCGAGGAAGTCAAGGATCGCGACACCCGCGTGGTGGGGCGCGCCATCATGAGCAACCTGGCGCTGACCAGCAGTATCTTCGTGCTGACCTCCTGGGTGCTGGGCAATCTGCTGATCGGTTTCCCGATACAGGACCCGGCCGCCGTGATCTACGACTTGCTGACGGCGATCTCCGGCCACCAGTCGGCGATCTGGCTGGCCTGGTTCCTGACGATCGTGGTCGGCGTGCCGAATGTGCTGCCGATGCAGGTGGGTGTGGCGCGCGTGCTGTTCGCCATGGGCCGCGACCGTACCTTGCCGGCGGTGCTGGCCAAGGTACACCACCGCCACGGCAATCCCCATGTGGCCATGCTGGTCTCGACTGCGGTGTCGCTCAGTATCGCACTGCTGATGCGCGACCGCATCAGCGATCTGGCGATCTTCATCAGTGTCGGCGCGCTGTCCGGTTTCGTGTTCGTGCACCTGTCGGTGCTGGTCCAGTTCGGCCGCCAGCCGGGGCGGCGCTGGTGGTCGCAGGTGCTGGTGCCGTTGTGCGGCATCGCGGCGGTGCTGACCATCCTGTGCAATCTCAGCGCCACCGCGCTGACCGTCGGCGGCTGCTGGCTGCTGGCCGGCCTGGCCTACTGGCCGCTGTCGCGCCGCAGCCAGCGGGCGGCCGCCGCTTCCGCTTTCAAGACCGGCCGCGAGTCTGGCAACAGTCGCGGCGCCATTCCACCAACCCATAATAAGCAGAAAGAGACAACATGGCACACTCTCCCTTGAAGCGTTTCCTGACGTCCGTCATGGACGTGGCACGTCTGCGTAATGAACACGGTATTTCGAATGAGGCGGCACTGGAAATGCATCGCCAGCGGCGCAAGCTGCTCAAGCTGTCGGCCGCCGGCTCGGCGGCGCTGCTGGGCAGCAGTCCCCTGCTGGCCGCGGCGGGCTCGCTCGACAGCGGCCGCGCGCGCATCGTCGTCGTCGGTGCCGGCCTGGGTGGACTGGCCTGCGCCTACCAGCTGAAAAAAGCCGGCATCTGCGCCACCGTGTATGAGGCCTCGGACCGGCTGGGTGGACGCTGCTCGTCCAATACCACCACGTTTCCGGGCCAGGTGGCCGAAAACGGCGGTGAATTGATCGACACCGGTCACCTGGAACTGCGCCATTTGGCGGCCGAACTGGGCCTGACGCTGGATGACCTGGCGGCCTATGACGAGGAGCTGGGCGGCGAACTGACCTTCTGGATCGACGGCGCGCGCTATACCTGGGACGAGCAGCTGGAAGACTTCGCCGGCATCGCCGACCAGATTGATGCCGATAATCGCGCCGCGCCGTTTCCGCAGACGTATAACCAGCATTCCCAGCGTGGCCTTGAGCTGGACAATATGTCGGTCACCGACTACATCACCGCCTATCTGCCGGGGGGATTGAATTCGCGCCAGGGCAAGCTGCTCAAGCTGCTGATGGACGCTTCGTCCGGCATCGCCGCCACCCAGACCAGCGCGCTGGACCTGGTGGGCTTCTTTGCGGCCAGGGGCTCGGATGAGCGCTTCCATATCAGGGGCGGCAACGATCAACTGGTGACAGGCATGGCGGCGACGCTGGAGGCTGGCCAGATCGTCAAAGGCCATGCGCTGACCCGGCTGGTGAAGAATGCCGACAACAGCTATACGCTGACCTTCAATACCAGCCAGGGCAGTAAGCAGATCAACGCGGACCACGTGGTACTGGCGCTGCCGTTCTCCATTTTGCAAAGCAGCGTTGACTATAGCCGCGCAGGGTTCGACAGCATGAAGGTCGCGACCATCCAGCACTTCAAGATGGGCATGCACTCGAAATTCCAGATGCAGTTCAACCGCCGCGTCTGGCGCGAGCAGGGTTATACGGGCTTGAGCGACGGCGATACCGGGTACCAGATCAGCTGGGAAGTCACGCGCGCCCAGCCTGGCACGGAAGGGATTCTGACTTGCTTCTCGGGGGATCAGGTGGCCGTCGCCATGAACGACAAGCCGTTGGCGTCGAAAGCGAACGACCTGCTCAATGGGCTGGATCTGACCTTCCCTGGTGTGAAACCGTTGTGGAATGGCCGGGCTTTATTGAATTACTGGCCGGGGAATCAGTGGAGCAAGGGCGCTTATACGGCGCATCCGGTCGGCAGCTATACCAGCTACTACGGCTATGCGGGCGTGCGGCAGGGGAATTGCCATTTCGCCGGCGAGCACGCCTCGGTGCAGCATTCGGGCTTCCTGAACGGGGCGGTTGAGACGGGGCAGAAATGCGCCAAGGCGATTTTGCTGGCGATGCGCCGGCGTTAGCGCTTAATACTGAGTTTACTGTCTGGCCCTGCCGTCGTATTAAACCCACGGCGTAACCCTGGGGTCTGACCCTGGGTCCGGAGTGGGGCTGCGCCCCGCCGGTCCCGTTGGGACCGGCCCCCGGCTCTTTGCCTTGGGTTTTAACAGCAGTCGCGGCGCGCTGACCGCTCCACAGCGTCGCATCAAATTTTAGAATATTGGATACACCATGCCTGTCAATTTTTCATGCTTTACCCCCCTGCGTCCGCAGGTCTATCTGCAAGGCGCGTATGCGGCGCCATTGGCCGAGCTGCACAAGGAGTCGATCAACCCGGCCACGCTGAGCGTGGTGGGCCGCTTCCCTGTCTGCGCGGCGGCCGACGTGCAGCGCGCCGTCAATGCCGCCAACCTGGCGCAGCGCCAGTGGCGGCAGACCGACACGCAGTCGCGCGCCGCGCTGCTGCACGCGCTGGCCGACACGATCGAACATTCACCCAGCCGCGGCGAGGTGGCGCAACTGATCTGCCGGGAGATGGGCAAACCCTATCCTGACGCCGTGGGCGAACTGGCGATCTGCGCCTCGGTGTTCCGCTACTTCGCCGAAATGGCGCGCGACGATGGCGGCAAGGTGGCCGGCACCAATCTGTCCGGCTCCTTCCAGCACATGCGCTACGAGCCATACGGCGTCAGCGTGCATATCCTGCCGTTCAATTACCCGATCCTGCTGCTGTGCTGGACCGTCGCCGCCTCGCTGGCGGCCGGCAATGCCTGCATCGTCAAGCCGGCCGAGGCGACTTCGCTATGCACGCTGCGCTTCATGGAGTATTTCGGCGTGCTGCCGCCCGGACTGTTGGCCTGCCTGCCGGGCGACGCCAGCACCGCCCAGTTGCTGATTCAATCGTCCGGCACCCATGCGGTGGCCTTCACCGGCAGCGTGGCCGCCGCGCGTGCCGTCGGCGTGGCTTGCGCCGAGCGCATGAAGCCCTGCGTGCTGGAGGCGGGCGGCAGCGACCCAATGATCATTTCGCGCCACGCGCCGCTGGAGGTGGCCGCCGCCGGCTGCGTCAACTCCGCCTTCCTGCTGAGCGGCCAGGTGTGCACTTCGTCGGAGCGCTTCTTCGTGGTCGACGAGATCCACGATGCCTTCGTCGCCGAGTTCGCGCGCCGTACCCGCCAACTGCGCGTGGGCGACGGCATGCGGGTGGCGGAAATCGGGCCGCTGGTCAGCGAGGCCGCACGCGACAAGGTGGCGCGGCTGGTGCGCGAGGCGGTGGAGCAGGGCGCGCAAGTGGTCTGCGGCGGGCGCATTCCGCCCGAAGGGCCGCCGGGATGGTTCTATGAGCCGACCATTCTGACCGGCGTGACGCCGGATATGGCCATCATGCGCGAGGAGTGTTTTGGGCCGGTGGCCGCTATTTGCCGGGTGCCGGACTTCGAGGCAGCGCTGCGGATGGCCAATGACAGCGAGTTCGGTTTGGGTGCTTCGGTGTTTACCACCGACCTGGCCGAGGCCATGGACGCGGCCGACCGGCTCGAATCGGGCATGGTCTGGATCAACAACCCGCTGATCGATAACGATGCGTTGCCGTTTAGCGGCGCCAAGATGTCAGGGCTGGGATGCGAACTGGGACGGCAGGGACTGGATGCCTTCCGCAGGCCCAAGATGGTGATATTGGATCACCGGCCGCGGATTCATGACTGGTGGCTGCCACGCCGGGATGATGCGTTCTATCCGGCGCAGGTCGCAAACTAAGCGCGCCGCGAGCGCACGCAAAAAACCCACAGCAAAGAGCCGGGGGCCGGTTCCGACGGAACCGGCGGGGCGTAGCCCCTCTCCGGACCCTGGGGTCAGACCCCAGGGTTACGCCTTGGGTTTTGAATTTGCAGCCGTCGGCACCTTGGCGTTTGAAAAACGCTAGAACCAAGGTCTTTAACCTATACTTTTTTGGAACCACCATGCACCACATTCCCTACATGTCCGCCACTGACCTGCTGGCCCATTTCCGTGCCGGCACCCTGGACCCGGTCGACGTCCTCGAAACCCTGGTCGAGACAGCCCATCGCCAGCAGTCCACCGTGAACTGCGCGGCCGGCCTGTTCGTCGAGCAGGCCCGCGCCATGGCCTACGTGGCGCGCCGCCGCTACGCCGAGGGCACCGCCCGCGCTCTTGAAGGCGTGCCCGTCATCATCAAGGAGGAGACCAGCGTCAAGGGCTGGCCACGTCCGCTCGCCTCGCTGCTGTTCAAGGACCGCGTCGCCGCCGAGAACCATCCCATCGTCGACAAACTGCTCGAAGCTGGCGCGATTCCCTACTTCCAGGCCACCAATCCGGAGTTCTGCGTGCTCGGCCACACCTGGAGCAAGCTGTATGGCGTCACCCGCAATCCCTGGGGACTGGACTATTCCTGCGGCGGTTCCAGCGGCGGCTCGGGCGCGGCGCTGGCGGCCGGTGTGGCGCCGCTGGCCACCGGCAGCGATATGGCCGGCTCGATCCGCCTGCCGTCCTCGCTGTGCGGCGTGTACGGCTACAAGCCGCCGTTCGGCCGGCTCGCCTGTGCGGCCGGCGACGAATACATGGTGCAGGCCGTGGAAGGGCCGATGACGCGCACCTTCGACGACCTGGTGCTGATGCAGAACGTGATCGCCGGTCCGCATCCCTCGTCTTTTACCACGCTGCCCTACACGCCGCTGCCGACCAGCTATGGCGATTTGACGGGCATGCGCATCGCCTACTGCCCGGCCTTCGGCAACCCCGGCCTGGCGCCCGATATCCGCCGCAACCTGATGCGCGCGCTCGATGGCCTGCGCAGCCGCGGCGCCGTGGTCGAGGAAGTGGCGCTGCGCTGGGATCTGCAGGAAATCAACGACGTGCTGCTTGACGGGCTGCGTGCGGTCTTTGTTGACGAATTCATGGGCGCGATTTCGGATACCGATGCGGCAAAGCTGTGCAGCTACGCCGGCGCGGTGCGCGACCAGGGCAAGGGGCCAGCCGCCTCCCTGATTCCGAGCGCCGAACTGGGACGCCAGCTGCACCGCGATATGCAGAACAAGGTCTGGAGCAAGGGCTACACCGCCTTCATCTGCGCCACCGTGCTGACCACCGACCTGCCGGCCGAACAGGATCCGGTGGCCGAACCGTTCATGCAAAGGGGCGGCCATCAGCTGGAATCGAACCTGGGCTGGTGCCTGACGCCCGCGTTCAACCTGCTCAACCGCTATCCGGTGCTCGCCGCGCCGACCGGTCTGTCCGACATCGGCATACCGACCGGCATGCAGATCGTCGCCAACGCCTATGACGATGAAACGGTGTTCCGGGTCGCGGCGAACCATGCGCAGGCCGGCAGTTCGCAGCTCTTCATCGGGCAATTCCCGTCCGCGGCCCTGCAGGCACAAAGCGCTGTGGCATAATCGGCGCTGCGCGTCTCACCCTAACCGATACTGATCAGCATGCATAAAGAAACCCCAGTCGTCCCGGAAGCCGCGTCCACCCAGGAGCGGCCGCCAGCCAGGAGCGCCGCCAAGCGCCGCGTTCCGCAGCAGGAGCGCGGACTGAAGACGATAGAAATCATCCTGCGGGCGGCCGGCGAGGAAATCGCGCGCGGCGGCCTGGCCAAGCTGACTACCAAGCGCATCGCCGAAGCCGCGGGCCTGTCGGTGGGCGGCCTGTATGAATACTTCCCCAACAAGGAGTCGGTGGTGCATGCGCTGGCCAGCCAGTGGCTGGAGCGCGTCAAGGACGCGGTGGCGAACATCCACCCGTCCAGGACCGGCTGCGTCGACCTGATACGCTATCTGAACATGACCTATGACGCCGTCAAGCCCCTGTACCAGAAGGTGCCCGGCGTCAGCGTGCTGATATCGCTGCTGGCCTCTGTGCCGGCGCTGAAGGCGCTGGAAGAGCAGATCGATATGCAGGTCAATGCCCTGCTGACCGATGCCATCTCCCAGCTGCTGCCCTACGTGAGCAAGGAACAGTGCAGCGCGACCGCCCGCACTGTGACCATCATGGATCACTACCTGCTGATCGAATCGCTGATGCGCGATCCGGCCCACGCGGCCCTGTTCGAGACCAACCACCGGGTCTGCCGCCATGCGCTGGCCAGCCACCTGATGCTGCTCAATGAGCAGGCCCAGATGAGCGCACCGCGTTCCGCGTCACAGCCGAAGTCCGAGCCAAACTCGGAGCAAAAATCGGAGAAAAACCCGGAGCAAAACCCCGAGCCAGCCTCCTGGCCGGCACCGCGTCCGGAAGCGCCGCCCGACGTCACCTAAGTCCGGCTTTTCCCTGGCAGCCTGCCGGCGTTCCCGCCGCGCAGGCCAGCCACACCCATCTTCCATTTACCCCGTTCACCGGCCCGCAGTCAAAATCGCGCCGGTGGCCCGACCCTGCGCGCGCGCAGTGTCGACAGCTTCGAAAGCACAGCATGAACACGACGTTTAGCAAAGAACTGCTGGCGGGCCAGCCCTATGCCCGCTTCCTCGTCACCGATATCGATGGCGTCAGCCGGGGCAAGCACCTGTCCGGCGAAAAAATCGCCAGCATGCTCGATGGCGGCGGCACTATCGCCAGCGCCGTCTTCGGCTGGGATATCCAGGACCAGCTGTATGAGAAAGTCAGTTTCACCGGCTTCCATACCGGCTTTCCCGATGTGGGCCTGGTGCTCGATCCGAGTACCGCGCGCCAGCTGCCATGGGACGGCAACAGCTGGCTGATCCTGGGCGAGCACACCCGCGCCGACGGCTCGCCCTTGCCGATCTGCCCGCGCCAGGTACTGAAACGGGTGCTGGCCAAGGCCGAAGCGATGGGCTATTCGGCCCAGGTAGGCACCGAATTCGAATGGTTTGTGCTGGACGAGACCGAAGTATCGGTGCGTGCCAAGGGGTATCGCAACCTGCAGACCGCGACCCAGGGGCTGAGCAATTATTCGCCGTTTCGTATCGATGCCCAACATGCCTTCGTGCGCGAGCTGTTCACCAGTCTGAACGCCATCGACGTGCCGCTGGAAGCGCTGCACACCGAGGCAGGTCCCGGCAATTTCGAGGCGGCGATCCGCTACGGCGACGCGCTCAAGACCGCCGACCGCGCCGTGCTGTTCAAGGAATCGGTGCGCGAGATCGGGCGCCGCCATGGCCTGCTGAATACCTTCATGGCCAAGTACTCCACCGACTACGCGGGCTGCGGCCAGCACCTGCACCAGAGCCTGTGGCGCGATGGCCGCAACTGTTTCCACGACGAGCGCGCCGAGCATAGGATGAGCGATACCATGCGCCACTTCATCGCCGGCCAGTTGCACTGCCTGCCGCATCTGCTGCCGCTGCTGGCGCCCTTCATCAATAGCTACAAGCGGCTGGTGGACCACAATCTGGCGCCGGTAAAGCCCACCTGGGCGGTGGATAACCGCAATGCCGCGCTGCGCGTGATCCCCGGCGGCGCCAGCAGCATGCGGCTCGAGACCCGCACCGCCGGTGCCGATGCCAATCCCTACCTGGCGATCGCCGCCGCGCTGGCTGCGGGCCTGTATGGAATAGAGCACAAGCTGGCGCTGGACCTGCCGCCCGTTTCCGGCGCCAACCAGGGCGCCGAGCAGGTCGAACGGCTGCCACGCACCTTGGCCGACGCCACCGCCGCCATGGACCGCTCGCCGCTGGCGCGCGAGCTGCTGGGCGAGGAGTTCGTCCGTCACTTTGTCCAGACCCGCGAGTGGGAAGTGGCCCAGTTCAACCAGAGCGTGACCGACTGGGAGCTGCAACGCTACCTGGAGCTTGCGTGATGTGCGCGCCGTCACCGTTTGCAAGGAGTAGAAAGAGATGAGCGATATGAGCACTGAACGGATTGATTCGTACTACAACGCGACCGCCAACAGCGCCACGCGCTATCCGAAGCTGGAGGGCGAGATTCATGTCGATGTCGCCGTCATCGGTGGTGGATTCACCGGCCTGGCCACTGCGCTGGAATTGGCGGAGCAGGGCAAACGGGTTGCGCTGGTCGAGGCCAAGCGCATCGGCTGGGGCCAGTCCGGCCGCAACGGCGGGCAGGTGACGGGGAGCCTGTCCGGCGATGGCGCCATCCATCGCCAGCTGGCGCGCCAGTCCGGCGTTCAGGCGGCCGAGGATTTCATCTGGTATCTGCGCTGGCGCGGCCAGGACATCATTCGCGCCCGTATTGAAAAATATGGCATCGCTTGCGATCTCAAGTCCGGTCACCTGCACGCCGCCTACAAGCCGGGGCATATGGACGCCATGCTGGCGAACTACGAAGACATGGTCAGACGTGGCATGGGCGATATGGTGGAACTGGTCGAAGCGCAGGACATCGCAGGTTTCATCGATACGCCGCTGTATCACGGCGGCATCTACAACAAGAACAATCTGCACCTGCACCCGCTCAATCTGTGCCTGGGCGAGGCGCAAGCGCTGGCCAGCCTGGGCGGGCTGATATTCGAGCAGTCGCCGGTGCTGGAAATTATTCACGGTGCCCGGCCGGTGTTGCGGCTTGAGGGCGGGCGCGTTCACGCAGACCAGATACTGCTGGCGGGCGATGTCAGCCACAAGCTGGAACGGCGCAAGTTGAGCGGGATGATTTTCCCGGCCGCTGGCGGCATCGTTGCCACCGCGCCGCTGGGCGAACTGGCGCAGCAGTTGATTCCGCGCGAGGTGGCAGTGTACGACAGCCGCTTCGTGCTCGACTACTTCCGCATGACGGCTGACGGACGCTTGCTGTTCGGTGGCGGTGCCAACTATTCGGGCAAGGCCTCGCGCGACATCGCGGCCGAGCTGCGGCCTTGCATCGAGCGCACCTTTCCGCAGTTGCGCGGGGTGGAGATCGATTTCCAGTGGAGCTGCGATATGGGCATCGTATTCAACCGCATACCGCAGCTGGGCAAGCTGGCGCCGAATGTCTGGTATGCGCAGGGGTACTCGGGGCATGGGCTGGCTACCTCGCACATCGTCGGCGAGGTGATGGCCAAGGCGATTGGCGGGACCATGGACAAGTTCGATGTGTTCCAGCGCTTTAGTCACGTGCGCGCGCCGGTGGGGGATTGGATGGGGCGGCAGATTCTGGCCTTGGGGATGTGGTACTTCCTGATGCTGGAGCGCTTGCGCTGAAGCCTGCTCGCCAGCTTTCAGGCCTTGTAAATCCCCTTCACTTTTCAGGAAAGTCCAAATGAACATTTCCCGTTTCAAGGTCAGCACCTTGCTGATGACAGGCTACGCTACCGTATGTGTCTTCCTGGCCGCCGCGATCGCGCTGGGTCTGAGCGAACAGGCCAAACTCAATGCCATCACCGCCAGCGTGGCGGGCGAACGCTGGCCACGGATCGAACTGGCCAGTCATGTGCGTCTGCGCGTCACTGACATTTCGGTCGCCCTGCGCAATGTCATGCTGACCTACGATTCCGGCGAACAGGATCAGCAACTGGCCGACATCGTGCGCTTCCGCAAGGAGATCGCGGCCGATACCGTGGAGCTGGAACGGCGTGTGCTCAATCCTTCCGGGCGCGCCGTGCTGGCCCAGGTCAACGCCGCCGTCAAAGCCTATGAAAACGGCCAGCGCCAGCTGATCGCGCTGGTGCAGGCCAGGCAGGACGTGGAGGCGCGCGCCTATCTGAACGATGAGCTCATGCCGATGCTGCAAGCCTGCCGCGACGCCATGGCCAAGCAGATCGGCAACGAAGTCGCGCTGATGAACGAGGCGCGCGAACAGGCCGCCGAGGCCTACGCCGCCACCCGCTTCAAGATGCTGGCGCTGGGCGCACTGGGCCTGCTCGGTTCCGGCGCGCTGGCCGCGCTGATCACCACCCGGCTGCGGCGCAGCCTCGGTGGCGAGCCCGCCCAGGCCGCACGGGTCGCCGCGCGTATCGCCGAAGGCGACCTGACCGGCGCTGTCGTCCTGCGCGACGGCGACTCCAGTAGCCTGATGTACGAGATGGAGCGCATGCGCGCCCATTTGGGTCTGCTGGTGGGCCAGGTCAGGCAGGACAGCGAGCAGATCGCCGCCGCTTCCACGCAAATCGCCGCCGGCAATCTGGATCTGTCGGCGCGCACCGTGCAGCAGGCCGCCAGCCTGGAAGAAACCGCGTCGGCCATGCAGCAGCTGAGTGCCGCCGTGGAGCGCAACAGCGCCAATGCCGAACAGGCCGACAGCCTGGTACGGCAAGCGGCGGTAGCGGCGGAGCGGGGCGGCGAAACGGTGGCTGCCGTCACCGTGCGCATGCACGCGATCGCCGATTCGGCCAGACGGGTGGCGGAAATCGTCGGCCTGATCGATGGCATCGCCTTCCAGACCAATATCCTGGCGCTGAATGCGGCCGTCGAGGCGGCGCGCGCCGGCGACGCTGGGCGCGGTTTTGCCGTGGTTGCAGCCGAGGTGCGCCAACTGGCGCAGCGCTCGGCCGCTGCCTCCCATCAGATCGGGCAGCTGATCTCCACCGCGACGGGGCAGGCCAACGCCGGCGCGGAGATGGTGGAGGAGAGTGGTCGCGCGATGCGCGACATCATCGACAGCATCGCCCGCGTGGAAACGATCCTGGTGCAAATCCGCGACGCGAGCGCCGATCAGCATAGCGGTATCGTCGCCTGTAGCCGCGCCGTGGTGGAGATAGACCGGGGCACGCAGCAGAACGCCAGCCTGGTCGACCAGGTGGCGGTGGCGGCGCAGTCCTTGCAGGACCAGTCGGGCCGGCTGACGCGCGCGGTCAGCCGCTTCCATATCCCGGCAGTGCGGACTGAGGGCGAGTTTTCCGCTGGCCCGGCCGTTCTGTTGACGCCGGGCAGGTCAACTTTGGCGCGACCTGGCGCTCTGTCTGCTGTCGATGGGCGGCGCCGTTCCGATCTGGTGCGCAGTAGCTCCCGTACAGGATAGTGTCGTCACTTCATTTGTCGGCAGACGGAGATTTGATGTGTATCAAGGATTTTGCTGAGCCATCTCAATAGACTGGATAACGGTACTTAATGAAATGCAATTTATGGAGAATGAATAATGCGTACGACAATGCTCAAACTGATGATTTCCGCTGCCGCGATCATGGCCGTCCACGGTGGCGCCGTGGCCGGGGACACACCCTGGCTGCTGCGCGCACGTGCCATACATTTGAGCCCTGCCGATAAATCCGACCCGATCGCCGGCGTCGGCGCCGCCGATCGCATCGGCGTCAGCAGCAAGAACATCGCCGAAGTCGACATCAGCTATTTCTTCACGCCGAATCTGGCGGCCGAACTGGTCCTGACCTATCCGCAGAAGCATGATGTGACGCTCGATGGGGTAAAGATAGGTACGTTCAAGCATTTGCCCCCAACTCTGCTGGCGCAATACCACTTCATGCCCGACGCTGCCATGCATCCTTATCTGGGGGCCGGCATCAACTACACCACCATGTCCCGCGTTGACATCCTTGGTGGCAGTGTCGGTCTTGACCATGCCAGTTGGGGCCTGGCCTTGCAGGCCGGCGCCGATTTCAAAATCAGCCCGAACTGGACCTTCAATATCGATGTAAAAAAAGTGAGAATCCGTAGCGATGTCACCAGCGCCGGCGCCACGATCAGCCACATCAAGGTCGATCCCCTGCTGTTTGCTCTGGGCCTCGGCTACCGCTTCTAAACGCGGCGGGGTGTAGCGGAAGCCCGGCCGTGATGGGCTCCGCTATACCCTGCATGAAGCCACTGTATTGACACGCTGCCAACGAGGAAAAATATCATGTTCAAACATATACTCTTGCCGACCGATGGTTCCGAGATTTCGAGCGCGATGATACGCAAGTGCATCGCCTTTGCGTTGGAGAACAATGCCAAAGTGACCGGGGTGCATGTGCTACCGGCACATCCGGATGAGGACCCCGAGCTGCAGGGCGGGGAAAAGAACTACCGGCGCGACAGCGAAGCCCACGGCCAACTGTGCCTGCTGGAGATCACGCAGTCCGCGCGGGAACAGGGCGTGCCTTGCGATACCATGCTGCTGCGTCACGTCCGACCGTATGAGGCCATTCTCATGGCGGCGCGCGAGCAGGGATGTGACCTGATCTGCATGGCCAGCCATGGTCGGGGCGGCCACCAGAGCAGACAGGTGGGCAGCGAGACCCTGATGGTCTTGTTGGACAGTCACATACCGGTGTTGGTGCTGCGCTGAACGCCATGGCAGGTCGCCGCGCCTAGCTGCCGTAGATTTTGAACAGCAGCCATGCCGGCAGGCCCAGATACAGACCCGCGTGACCGATGCGTTCCAGCCGGTGCCGGATGTCGGCCGCCTGCATGGGACGCAGTAGCGCCGCCAGCAGGGTACCGGCTTCGATCGCCGCACGAACCAGGGCCTCGCACAGCACCACACCGATGGACCAGGCGGCCCACCACAGTGCGAAGGCGGTGAGGTAGGCTTTCAGCCCAAAGCTGTAGTACTCGCCCAAGGCGCTGCCGTAGGCGATGTGCTGGTAAAGGTGGAAGGCCGGCAGCGCGAGTGCCAGCGGCAGCAGCAGGTACTTGGCCAGCGGATGATCGAGCCGCGAGCGGCGGATCGCCAGCTTGGCCTGTACATAATTTTGCATCATTGCGCGCTTGCGTTCCCGCACTGGCGGCCCGCCTGCGGCAGCCATTGCCGCAGCCAGGGCATTGGGATTGGACACAGCCACTCCGTAGCGCCAGCGCTGGCCCGACGTCAGTCGTACGCGCAGGCCGGGACCGGGGATGGGCAGGCGCCATAAATGGATTGCTGCGATATCGTTCAGCGCGAGTTCGAGGCGCCGCGCGCCGCGGGTCAGCCGCAGCTTTCCATCGGCGATGCTGGCCTGGGCGGAGAAGAACAGCAGCACGCACCATGAGGCGGCTTCAGGGGCCAGAAAGAAGATGGCAAAGTAGCGGATCTGCGCCAGCGTATTGGTGCGCAAGGCTTCATCGAACAGCATCGCGACGCACATCCAGAGCAGGCCGCCGCGCGCAAATGCCCGCAGCAAGCCAGCGGCGAGGCGGGCGGCGGGCGGCAATACCGAGACCCTGGCTGGAAATGCCATTACAGCCGACGCTGGCGAATGCGCTGCGCGCGATCCGGCCCCCCACGCCGGAAAGGCCGACCATGCCGTCATCAATGCCAGCAGCATCAAGAAGGCACTGGCGGCGGGACCGACCCAGTCGCCCCACATTACGATCAGCGTCGGTGTCGGGCTGCGCACCGGCATGCCGGCGATCACCAGCGTGCGTTCGCCCACGCGGGTTCCGGCCACGATCTCGCCGGTCGGGTCGATTGCCGCGCTGTAGCCGTTGGTGGTGACGCGGAACTGCGGCAGCCGTGTTTCGATACTGCGGAAGGCGGCCGCCGCCTGGTGCAGTTGCGCGCCCAGCGGGTCGGCGCTGAACCAGGAATCGTTCGACATCGTCAGGATGGCTTGCGCGCCAAGGCGGGCGCCGTTGAGGGCCAGGCTGGTATCGACGTCGTCGCGGCAGATCAGCGGCAGTACCGGGATTTCACGGCCGTCGGCCAGGCGCAAGGGATACACACGCGCGCCGTTACCTGGCTGCCAGTTGCCGGTCCACGGCAGCCAGCGCCGCACTAGCGGGCCGTCCATCCAGGCCGGCACGTATTCGGTGAAGGGGAACAGATGGGTCTTGCGGTAGAAACCGAGCAGGCCGCTGTCGGGAGAGACGAAGGCCGCCGCATTGTACTCGCCCGCGCTGTCGCGGTCATAGGTGCCGAAGATGAAGGGCACGCCGGCTGAATGGACGATCTCCAGGATTTCGCGGTCGAGTTCCGCGCCAGCCTCGCTCTTGGGGTGGCCGAAGGTGGTGGGGTAGGCGGTCTCGGACCACAGCACCGCGTCGGCGTGCTGGCGTACCACCGCGTCATAGCTCATCGCGAAGTGGGTATCGAGCACTTCACGCACGACCGCATGCGCGCCTTTTTCCTGGCGCTGCTGTTCGTAGTTGGCGATGTTCGCCTGGATCAAGCCCATGCGCAAGGGCTTGTCTGCGGGCGCGGGGCTGGCCGACAGCACGCGCTGGCCGTAGCCCGCCAGCAGCAGCGGCAGCAATGCTGCCAGCGCCAGCGGTTTGCTGTAGACGCGCCAGCCATCGGCGCGGCGCGCCAGCGCCAATGCGACGCCTTCGTTGGCCAACAGCAGCAGCAGCGTCAGGCCCGCCGTGCCACCCAGGTCGGCGCCCTGGCGCAGCAGCCGGGATGAATACAGACCATAGCCGAGGGTATCGCCGAGCAGCCGGGGCAGCAGCCATTCGCTCGCGACCCAGGCCGCCGCGCCAGCCAGTGCGCCCAGCAGCGGGCCGTGACGGCGCCTGGACAGATGGCGCACCAGCGCGAAGACGAGGAATTGCGGCTGGAACAGCGGCGCGGCGAGCAGTAGCAGCGCCACCCCGGTGACCGCACCGGCCTGCGTGTAGTTCCCGAACGCGATGCCGAACCAGGCGAAGGCCGCCGCCGTGTAGGCCAGCGTCATCGCATAGGCGCTCAGGATCGTACTCTTGAGCGTGGTGCTGGCGTCCAGTGCGCGTAGCCACGGCACCAGCAGTACGAAGCCGAGCGGCCAGGCTGCGCCGCCACGGGCATACAGGGCAGACATCAACGCACTGGCGAGGATGGCGGCCAGCAGGCGCGCTTTTGGATGCGTAAACAGAGTCTTGGTGCTGATCGATTCGTGGCGCATATCGTTGTGCTCAATGTCCGGGTTTGACAGCTTCTATCGGTGCGGGGATGACGATGCGGCGGATCGGCAGGCCGGGCGGGGCCAGCTCGGGCGGCACGACACGGTCTTTGGGCACGTCGACCGGCTTGTTGTTCGCGTCGACCGGCTGGAAGTCGGGAGCGAACATCAGGATGGCTTCGATGCGCTGGCCATCGTCGGTGGCCTGATGGTGGCGCACATAGCCTTTCGGCAGCGCGAAGTCTTCGGGCACGGCCAGTCCGACCAGCGGTGGGCTGGTGCCGGGCGGCGAGAACGCGCCCAGGCCGGAATGGATGCCGCGCTCGTGCAGCCGTTCGATCACCTGGTTCATGCTGGGGTTCTCGCCACGGGCGATATAGCTCTTGATGTCGCGCGTCGGATCGGCGTCACCTTCAGCTGCGGGTGACGGCGGCTGTTGTGCGGCGTTCGAGGGGGCAGGGGGCGCAGGCACCGGCGCGGTGGCGGCGCCGCCAGATGCGTTGGCCGGCGCTGCCGCCGACGGCGCGGCGCCGCCTTCCGGGCCGAACTGGCTCCCGGACGACATCCACAGCACCAACAGCACGGTGAGCGCGGCGACGGCGAGCAGCGCCACGATGAGGAAGCCGCCTCGCGACGGCCCCCAGGCGGGACCAGCACCGTCCGCATTGCTGCCGGCGGGTGCTGGTTTGGAATCAGGCTGCTTATCCAAGGGATGCGCTATGCCTGGGCGTTACGGTGCCGGGGTATTGAAGCTCGATACCGCCCAGCCCATGCGCTCGTGGCCATACTGGTTCCAGATCGGGTTTTTGCCGCTCGGGAAAGACGTATAGCGCGGCGCACCGGTGCCGGTGGTGTCGCCGAACAGGCCGGAGGTGATGGTGCTGCCGTTGTAGGTAGGATGGGTGTCGTCCGACTGGATGTAGTCGTAGCTGCTGCCGGAGTTGACGAAGTGGGTGTTGGCGTCGCGGATAGTCGAACGCAGCGTCGTGACGATGCGGTTGACATAGCTCGCTTCGCTCTCGCCGGAGACATAGCGCAGCGCGTCGGAGTCGATCTTGCCGTCGCCATTGCTGTCGTAGTCCGCCCCCATGTACTGGGCGAAGTTGTCGGCGCAGCTGAAGCCTTTTTGACGGGCCACGTCGCACATCATGAAGTTCATCCGGGCCAGCGAAGGAATGAACTTGTCCTGCATTTTCACCGTGGCGCCGGTACCGGCATCCTTGCAGGAACTTTGCACATTGTCGGCGGAATAGCCAGGGTAATGCAGGTTGGAGACCACTTTCAGCTTGACGCCGGAGTAGGCATTGGCGTTGATGTAGTCCATCGCCTTGGTCACATAGGTCTTGCAGCTTTGCTCGGCCGCCGTCAGGATGCTGTAGTCGCAGGTGCCGCTCTGGCTCTTGAAGGCGGTGCGCGCCTGCAGGCCGTCATTGCCGCACATCTCGAAGGTGACGACGCGGGTGTTACTGGCCTGCATATACGAGCGCTCGGCCACGATCTTGTTGTTGTACACGTCCGAGGCAACGGCGCCGGACTTGGTGCGGCGCACGCTCTCGATATCGGACGCCCACTGGGTGGACAGGTATTCCGCGTTGACCGTCGGCGCCGAGTATTTGGCGGCGCTGGAGATGGAACCGTTGTAGCCGGCATAGATCGAATCGCCGTAGGCCACCGAGCGGTACTTGGTGGTGGTGGCGGCCCGATCGATGGTCCAGGAAGCGTTTTGGTTCAGGGTGCTGGCGACTGCGTCCGCGCCGAGCGCGAGCAGCGCGAGGGCGGGTACTAGCGTGCGTACAGAACGGCTAAAGCGAGCTTGCATGTAGTGTCTCCTTGAAGTGGTTTATCTGCTAGAACAGTTTTTTCAATTATTTCAAGTGCACTTAAATGTATGTCAAAATTTTAGAGCGAGCGCTCGGTATATGAATCATATTGCGAAAAATCATTAATTTTTAATTATTTGTTGTATATCTGCGACCATGAGTGAAATGTGTCACAAGGGAAAAATTCCCTGATAATGGAGCCAGGCCGCAGGCGTGCGGCGCATACCTACAGGGGGACCCATGGCTCGGGTGCTGAATGTGCTGGTGGTGGATGATGTCGAAACCATGCGTAAGGTGACGGCGGGGCAGCTCGCCTCGCTGGGCTACGGTTCGGCCGACCTGGCCGGCGACGGCGCCGAGGCCTGGCGCATGCTCGAGCGCAAGCGCTACGACCTGGTGATCTCCGACTGGAATATGCCGGCCATGACCGGCATCGACCTGTTGCAGCTGATGCGGGCCAGTCCGCGCCATGTGCACACGCCCTTCATCATGATCACCGCCGAGGCCGAGCGCGGCCGTATCGAGACGGCCATCGCCAGCGGCGTCAGCGACCTGCTGGTCAAACCCTATACCGCCGGGCGGCTGTCGACCAGCGTGAAACGGGCGATGGCGCACCGGATCGACCCGGCTGCCGGAGCAGGGGCGGGTGCAGGGGCAGGTGCGGGGGCGGGAGCAGGGGCCGAGGGATCGACGGGCGCGGCGGCGCAACGGCCGCCTGCCGAAACGCCCGCGCTACCGGCGGGCGCGGTCCATCTGCCGCCATTGGAGCCGGCGCAACCGACCTTGCTGCTGGTCGACGACACCGCCGACAATCTGTATGTGCTGGCCAATGTCTTCAAGGGCGCCTACCGCATCAAGGCGGCCCATAACGGCGAAAAGGCGCTGGCGCTGTGCTGCTCCGGCACGCCGCCCGACCTGGTACTGCTCGATGTGATGATGCCGGGCCTGGACGGTTTCGAGGTGGCGCGGCGCATGCGCGAGCATCCCGGCGCCGAGAACGTGCCCATCATCTTCGTGACGGCGCTGACGGACGACAATTCGCGCCTGCGGGGGCTGGAGCTGGGCGCGGTCGACTTTGTCACCAAGCCCATCGATCCGGTCCAGCTGAAGTTGAGGGTGGATAACTTCATGCGCTATGTGGAGTTGCGCCGGCAGTTGCAGGCCGAGTTCGACAATATGCTGGCGCTGGCGCGGCTGCGCGACGATGTCGAGGCGATGACGCGCCACGACCTGAAAGGGCCGCTGGCCGGCGCGATCGGCATCGTCCAGGCGCTGATCGATTCCGGCGACCTGGACCGGCGCCAGGGCGAGCAGTTGCGGATGGCCGAACAGGCCATGCTGCAGGTGACCGATATGGTCAATCTGTCGACCGAGCTGTACAAGATCGAGACGGGAAAATACCTGCTGCGCGCCGAGCCGCTGGCGATCAGCGACCTGCTGCGGCGGGTGGTGGAAACGGCGCGTGCCACCTATGCGGGCAAGCAGCTGGTGATCGCGGTCGATACCGATTTCGATGTGGGTACCGATCCGCCAATGGGGCTGGGCGATGCCATGCTGAGTTATTCGCTGTTGAATAACCTGATCAAGAATGCCTGCGAGGCGGCGCCGGAACGCAGCCGTGTCAGCGCCGCGCTGTTTGCGGGCAGTCCGCTGCGCATCGAGATCGTCAACAAGGGCGTGATACCGGAGGCGGTGAGGCCGCGCTTTTTCGACAAGTTCGTCACCGATGGCAAATCGGGTGGGACCGGGCTGGGGACGTATTCGGCACGGCTGCTGGCGCGGGCGCAGCATGGCGAGGTGGCGTTCGCGGTGGACGACGAGGAGCAGCACACGACGCTGATCGTGACCTTGCCGGCGGCGCCGCCCGAGGCTTGACTTGTTTTAACGTCAGCGTGCCGTAACGCTTTGTTAGAACCCACGGCAAAGAGCCGGGGTCTGACCTTAGGGTCAGACCCCAGGGTTGCGCCTTGGGTTTAAGCATCCGCCGCCGGCCCGCCCAGGGCGCATTTCCTTACGTTAGCGCTGGCGCATCCAGCGCATCCAGCGCCGCCAGCGCCGCGTCGAAGTCGAACAGTTCGACCTGCCGGCTGACTAGACGCAGCTGGCGCGACAGCGGGTGGCCGTCGGCCAGCGTTTCCAGTTCGCCCAGCAGATCCATGGCGGCGGTGTCGCTGTCGGCCAGCAGATTCCGTAAACGCGCCAGCATCGGTGCGACCTGGGGCGGTAGTGCGGTAGGTGCAGTGGTACCAAATACTTTCAGTCAGCCCGCTCGAAAAATGCGTTGGACGCGCCATTGATCTCCGTGCCTATCAATCGCAAAGTCGTCCTTATGCGGACTTCGTATGGACAGGTCTCTCGAAGTCGCGAGCAGGTATCCCGCTGGATCGATCCATTGCACGCTATCAGATCGAGCGATTGGTAGCACATCGTATTGCGTTAAACTTCCAACACCATCACTTAATGCAACATCGACGACAGGGCTGGGAAGCGGAGGCGCCGTTGTGATCTGTAGAGTTCCTGCCCAAGCAATGAAGTTTTGAGGGGCTATTAAGTCATCGGACTCTCTAATTCCGCTATTAATATTCAACCACTCTTCAAATTCATTTCTTCGACCAGCAGCTGCGGCGCGAGTCCCTTCTATACCTTGCGCGAGTACAAAAGCAATAAAAGGATCCAAGGTGCCCCAGCGTAACAACTCTTTTGCCCAAAAACCAAACCAAGGCAGACCTGTTGTGGATTTCCACGCTTCTAATGAAGGTACCAAGAAGGGCTCGTCCGTCCCCTGCGACCATGCCTGCGCAACAACTGCGCCAATCGCAGTTCCCAATCTGAACTCAAAATTATCACTTGCGAACCGCTGCCAAGCACGTAGCTCACTGGGGGCAGGGGATAGCGCACCTGGAACGTTCATTAACCACGACAGCGGAGAGATCCAATTGGCAAATAGTTCCTGATCACCGACGGTAGTTCTCGCACGGAGCCCAAAACCGCGATCACTCGCAATCAGAGTTACCAGCGCAACAAAATAGTGCAAGCGTTGGTTGACATCCAGCGTCCCATAATTCACCGCATCCGACAATACTTGACGGATGGCCGGCGCGATTGCCTCAAACCGCCTTCCAATGTACGGTGAAAACCCATACTGAAATAATCGCTTCCGTTCAACGGGATCGGGATACACATTCGCTACCAATCCTACTCCTCGCTGAACAAAAGCATATTCTAGCCACGCCTCCTGTGAAGCAGCTATTTGGCTAAAAGTTCGCCGCCACAATTGAGCCAGAGAAGTCTCTATATCGGCTAATGACTGTTCTTGGCCAGTCACCATCGCAACTTCTTCCACTGCAGTGAGCAAAATTCCGTCTAACTCGTCTATGCTATCTGCCAATCTGGCAAGAGGATCGCTATGCGCCCCGCCGGCATAATCGCTAATTTCATCTGGAGTAATTTGTTCGAGCCAAGCTAAAAATAGAGTTTCACTCACTCCTAGCAATGCCTGCGCACGTTCGGCAATGGTTACAATTAAAAGTGAAAGAGGGCTGATTACTTGGCCTGAGTCAGCCTCTTCCAAGCGTAGGTTATCGAAGAGATCGTCATAGTCTTGCTGCATCTCTCGAATTTGTTTGAGCTGAAGTGACTTTTTAGTGGCGGCCGTTGTCGATGGCGCTGTGGGCAAAGCGATCAACGTAATCCCTTCCATCGCTTTCGTCGCACCTGGCCTTCCCGCCCGGCCTGCAAGATTTCTAAACTCTGCAGTGGACATAGGCGTCACGGTCGAGCGCTCTGCTGGCGCTGCATCGGGGTCGTAGCGACGGCGTCGCAAGGAAAGGACGAATATGATATCGAAAGGAAGATTAACGCCCTCAGTGAGCGTCGCAGTGGCGATAGTGATCGGACAAATTCTGCGCTCAATCAGCTGCGTCATCAGCCTTCTCAAACGCTGCGGCATCTGCCCGTGGCTAGTAGCGATGCCGCAATCAAGTAACGCCACCTCGTACGACACTTCTCCACAGTAATCTACGCTCGCGGCACGTGCAGCATCAAAAATCCCCCGATCCACACTGTCATTAGGCAATGTAAAACGAAGTGCAGTTGACCATTCGGGAAGTTCGAGCGCTTCTTTGAACCATCGCATAGTGCGCTCTGGCTGTTGGGCGACAGAAATCAATACTCTACGCCCGTCGTCGATGAGATGTAAAGCTGTCCAAAGGACATGCAGTTCATTGAAGTGATAAATACTGTCTCGCACTTGAGCCCGAAGTGTGGGCATCCTAGTGAAGCGAAGTGGAATATACACGGGGTCTTGACGACCACGGACACGAAGTACGGCGCCATTCATCATCTCTACCGACATTTTCCCGGTGTGCCCGCTAGTTGCCTCCAAAACACCAATCAGCTGGCGGGTGCTTCTATAGCGGGTGCCAATCGGTTTAGCTTCTGAATTTCCCTCGATCCACTTAGCGACCGGCACCGCCGCACCTCCTGCGACAGCTGTCA
This sequence comes from Oxalobacteraceae bacterium, assembly GCA_013284265.1. Lineage (GTDB taxonomy): Bacteria > Pseudomonadota > Gammaproteobacteria > Burkholderiales > Burkholderiaceae_D > Rugamonas. The sequence continues at coordinate 82,612 of JABTBR010000004.1, forward strand.
GTGCGATTCTAGCCAGGTCAGGAAGCCTTGCTAACAATCGCGACACAAAACTTTCTAACCGGAGCGACCGGCTACTATGGTCGGCAAAATCTGAGCGGGCACGAGGATTGTCCTCCGAGACCACCTGATGCGCTTCATCGATGATAAGCAGCCTCAGCCTAGCTACGAGCAGCGGTCCAACGTAGCGCATTAGCGCTTCTGCCTTCTCCACCGTTGCGATTAGAACTGTAGGGCGTTCCGCTTGAAGCCAATAGTCTGTTATTCCCCAGTCCGCGCCCCCGTAGAGTCCTGTTACAATAAAATCGCTCCCAAGCTCATGTGTTAGTTTTGCTTCGACCTCACCTGCGAGCGCGCGCGACGGAACCAAATACAGCGCTAACGGCATCTGAATATTATCGTCGACCAGTAACAGCTCTTTTAAAATTGCCAGATTGGCGACCAAGGTCTTTCCAGAACCCGTAGGAGTACATAACGCAAATGAAGATTGTTGTAGCAAGCGATCTAAGCCCTGCTTCTGTGATGTCCATAAGATGCCCCGACCGCGACTGAATTGGCCCCTGCCGAACCGTTCCAATCGTAGGGATTGCGTCGGCTTGATTAAAGCAAGTCCGCGCAGCGGCCGGTATATGCTGGACTGGAAATAGCCATGCGCCACCGCATTCATTAAACCGACCAACATCGAGATGTCGCTAGTGAAAGTTCTCGTCGCAAGTCGCTCCAGCGCTGCCAATTTTTGCAGCGCACGGTTAGCGCGTTGGTCGTCGCCTCGTCGAAGCGTAGCAGCCATCAACCCAATACATCTCACTAGCTCTGTAGCAAAGTACCACTCCAGGCTTTCGGGCTCATCCGGCGTTAAGATCTGCAAAGGATTAGCTCGTTTGGTGAGTTCGCTATTTTCTTTCCAAAATTTGAGTGCCTCAGCAACAGTACCGTCGAAGTCTCCGGCTAGGAATCTTGAATATAAGCGAGTTCCTGCCTCCTGCGATTCAATCTGAGCCAACAGGCCAGTTGCCATTGCCGAGAGGCCAGCAAGTTGGTATGCCGCAGATGCCAACAACTCCACTGGGACTGCGATTTTTAAGTCATCATAGGCGCGCGATAACCACTCCAAAATTTCAGCGGCGCGCCTGTAACAGTCCTTTGCCATGGACGACTCAACGCCCTCGACTTCACGCAGTACAGCGGCTGCATGTAATAGGCGCTGAGCATCTGCTAGTTGCGCGCTGGATTCGGAAGGTTGCCATTGAATCGGTGGGACTTCCCAACTGACCTGCAGGCCGCGTACAAAGGCCCTTGCTTGCTCGGGCGTTAGGCGATTTTCGGCGGCGAGCCCACGGCTAAGTTGCTCGGCAATGGCTTTTCTTTTTGCGTTCGTGTCAGCCATTTGTCAAGAGCCTCCCCATAACGAATCATAAATTTTTTTGATTAAGTTCTCTCCATCAGATAAGACGAGTTCTATAACTTGGAGGTCATGTGGCGCCGTGTACTCGATCGGTTTATCTTCCCACCCGATGAAAACATCGCAAGATTTTCGCGTTGCATTTGCATTGCCGCAAATAAGAACTAAGTTGGTGCGTTCGATAGGTTCGTTGTTCTTGATCATAATAGCTCTATCGATCGACAAAATCGCTTCCGACATACCGTCAGGATCCAGTTCTTGCAGAAGCCTTTGCATTTGCCTCATCCCGTGCGGGATTAGGGCGTCGACGTTCAACTGATTCCAAATTCCATCATTGTCACGTACGCGATTGCCATCATCGTCCTTTATCCATTTTCCTAGCAGTAGACTATCAACTACAGATTGAGAAAGAGCCTTTCTCCATTTAGCCTCACCTACAAGATAGCGCACCACCTTTCCAGTATCATCAAGCGCGAGCGCTAAAAAATCAGAACCGAAACGGCCGAATACTTGCCGTTTACGAGTCGGATCCCGAACCAGTGCAAACAGGTAAGCCTCGACGTCGCCATGGTATCTGAACAGGAATGCAGGAACAGTCCAGTCATGCTGACCTACAAATTCATAGTGCTCTGTTAGCATTCCGCACATTACCTCGCCAAAGAGCCCGTGACGTGCAGTGGGCGGCAAACACCCAGGATAAAGTGCATGCCCAACGGTAGGGATATCCGTAGCATCGGGATGAAGATCAATGCCGATTGCGTCATGAAAATGCTTGCGTGCATCCTGATGTGCTGATTCAAAATACGGACGCAATTTCTTCGCTAGCGAGTCAATATGGATGTCTTTTTGCTCGAGCAACGCATGACCATAGTTATTCTCTACGGTCAAATATTTTTCCAGCCATTCATTTAATGCTTCCGCAGGCACAGAACAGGTGTGCATAGGACTCTCCGAAATTCAATCCAAAAGATAGGCTGCAAAGTTTCTTTGTCGGACTCGGCAGATGATCATGAGGATAGCATGTTGCTCAACTGAAAAATACTCGGAATCTCACGCTATAGAAATATGATGTCCCTGGTGGCGGGTTATGAGATCGGTGGCACTGGTGCGTCAGTGCGACGATATTGAGGCGATGATGCGCCACGATCTGAAAGCGCCGCTGGCCGGCGCGATCAGCATCGTGTAGACCATGCTGCAGGTGACCGATATGGTCAATCTGTCGACCGAACTGTATAAGATCGAGACGGGAAAATACCTGCTGCGGCGGGTGGTGGAAACGGCGCGTGCCACCTATGCGGGCAAGCAGCTGGTGATCGCGGTCGATACCGATTTCGATGTGGGTACCGATCCGCCGATGGGGCTGGGCGATGCCATGCTGAGTTATTCGCTGTTGAATAACCTGATCAAGAATGCCTGCGAGGCGGCGCCGGAACGCAGCCGTGTCAGCGCCGCGCTGTTTGCGGGCAGTCCGCTGCGCATCGAGATCGTCAACAAGGGCGTGATACCGGAGGCGGTGAGGCCGCGCTTTTTCGACAAGTTCGTCACCGATGGCAAATCGGGCGGGACCGGGCTGGGGACGTATTCGGCACGGCTGCTGGCGCGGGCGCAGCATGGCGAGGTGGCGTTCGCGGTGGACGACGAGGAGCAGCATACGACGCTGATCGTGACCTTGCCGGCGGCGCCGCCCGAGGCTTGACTTGTTTTAACGTCAGCGTGCCGTACGCCTTTTTAGAACCCACGGCAAAGAGCTGGGGTACGACCTTAGGGTCCGGGGAGGGGCTACGCCCCGCCTGTCCCGATGGGACAGGCCCCCAGGGTTACGCCTTGGGTTTCAAGCAGCGCCGCCGGCCCGCCCAGGGCGCATTCCTTACGTTAGCGCTGGCGCATCCAGCGCCGCCAGCGCCGCGTCGAAGTCGAACAGTTCAACCTGCCGGCTGACTAGACGCAGCTGGCGCGACAGGGGGTGGCCGTCGGCCAGCGTTTCCAGTTCGCCCAGCAGATCCATGGAGGCGGTGTCGCTGTCGGCCAGCAAATCGCGCAAGCGCGCCAGCATGGGCTTGACCTGTGGCGGCAGTACGGCAGGCGCCGCGGCTGCGGCTGGCTCGCTGGCCGCGCCATCGCCCGCGGGGGCGTGTGAGCCGGCGCCGGAAACGTCACCATCGAGCGTGGCCAGGCCGGCCATCACCGGTGCGAGCCGCTGTTCAACCGCCTCCAATAGCCTGGCGATTTCCGCGTCCTCGGCGCCGGCCTTGCAGGCCAGTTCCAGCGCGGTGGCGGCGGCGGCGAGGTCCTTGGCGCCGATGTTGCCGGCGGTGCCGCGCAGCGTGTGCGCCACCCGCGCGGGCGCGGAGTCATCGTCGCAAGCGCAGGCTTCATCGAAGTTGGCGCGGAAGCGGCCCTGGCCGTCGCGGAAGCGGCCCAGCATGCGCAGATACAGCGGCTCCCGGTTCATGCTGGTCGCCAGGCCGGCATGCAAGTCGATGCCCGGCAGCTGCGCGGGCAGGGCGGCTGCCGTCGCCGTTGCGCTCGCGGGAGTCGATGCGAGGCGCTTCGCGGAGCCTTCCGCACCTTCCGCACCTTCCGCACCTTGCGCTCCAGCCGCACCGACGCCGCTGGCCCCGTCATTTGTTGCGCCAGTGGCGCCGGGTGCAGCGTTATCGCTGCCGTTGCCGTTGCCGTTGCTGTGGTCGCTGTCGCCGCCATTACCGGCAGGCGCGCCGCGCACCGTTCCATCGCCAAGCCGCGGCGCCTGCGCGTGCGCCGGCCGTATCCATTTGGCCATGGTGGCAAACATGGCGGCCACGTTCAGCGGCTTGGAGATGTGGTCGTTCATGCCGGCGTCTATTGCCAGTTCGCGGTCGCCCGCCATCGCGTTGGCGGTCATGGCGATGATGGGCAACTGGGCAAATTGCGCCTGCTCGCGCAGGCGGCGGCTGGCGGTGTAGCCATCCATGACCGGCATCTGGCAGTCCATCAGCACGCCGTCGAAGGCCGGATCGGCGGCCAGAAAATCGAGCGCCTGCTTTCCGTCACCGACGATGGTCAGCACGATGCCGGCGCTTTCGAGCAGCTCGCGCGCCAGTTCCTGGTTCATGTCGTTGTCCTCGGCCAGCAGGATGCGCGCACCGGCCAGGCTGGCCTGGTCGGCGGCGCTGCGGTCCTGGCGCTCGGCCTGGCGGGTTTCCGTCACCACGCCTTTGCCCAGCACTTCGCCGATCGCTTCGAGCAGGGTGGACGGCGTGACCGGTTTGGTCAGCACGGCCGGCAGCGTCACCTGCTGGCGCGCCGCTTCTTCATGCGCGTCGTCACGCCCGAATGCCGTTACCATGATCACCGAGGGCACATGGTTGACGGCGCCGGTCTGCATGCGCCGCAGCGTCTCGACCCCGTCCATCACCGGCATGCGCCAGTCCATCAGCACCAGATCGTAGGGCAGGGCCTTGCGCTCGGCCTCGACCATGATGCGCAGCGCGCTCTGGCCATTGTCGGCCACATCGACCTCTAGCCCGAAGCTGCGCGCCATGGTGGACAGGATTTCGCGCGCGCTGGCGTTGTCATCGACCACCAGCACCCGCAGGCCGAGCAGCTCGTCGGCCTGGAACATGCGGCGCGGCTGGCCTTCGGCATGGTGGCCGAAGCAGGCATGGAAATGGAAGGTGGAACCCTGGCCGGGCGTGCTGTCGGCCCAGATCCGGCCGTCCATCAGTTCCACCAGTTTTTTGGAGATGGCCAGTCCCAGGCCGGTGCCGCCGTATTTGCGCGTGGTTGAACTGTCGGCCTGGCTGAAGGACTGGAACATGCGTCCGCACTGCTCGGGCGTCATGCCGATGCCGCTGTCCTTGACCCAGAAGTGCAGCTCGACCCGCTCCTCGCTCTGGCTGATCACTTCGGCGCCGACGACGATTTCGCCCTGTTCGGTGAACTTGGCGGCGTTGTTGCCCAGGTTGATCAGGATCTGTCCCAGCCGCAGCGGATCGCCGACCAGCGCCGTGGTCAGGTCGGAGGAGGTGGCAAACAGCAGTTCCAGGCCCTTGTCCTCGGCCTTCAGACCGATCATGCTGGCGAAGTTTTCCAGCACGTCTTCGAGCCGGAAGGGGATGCGCTCGATGCTCATCTTGCCCGCCTCGATCTTGGAGAAGTCGAGGATGTCGTTGATGATGCCCAGCAGGTTTTCGGCCGAGCGGTGCACCTTTTCGATGTAGTTGCGCTGTTTCTTGTCCAGCTGCGTGCGCAGCGCCAGATGGCTCATGCCGATGATGGCGTTCATCGGGGTGCGGATCTCGTGGCTCATATTGGCCAGGAAGTCGCTCTTGGCGCGGGTCGCTTCCTCGGCGATCTCCTTGGCGCGCAGCACCTCGGCCTCGGCCTGCTTGCGCAGGCTGATATCGAAATACCATTCAATGCGCAGCGGCCGCTCGCCCTGCGCCAGGCTGATCGACGACAGCAGCAAGGTTAGCTCGCCGCCGTCGCGGCGCCGGAAGCGCGCTTCGTAATTGAGCACATTGCCTTCGGCGATGGCGGCCTGGAAGTGCTGCTGCGCCGCACTGTCGCACCAGTAGCTGGTGTCGCCGTTGTGGCCGTAAAAATCTTCCTTGCTGGTGCCGAACAGGGTCTCGAGCTGGTGGTTCCCATACAGCAGCTGGCCGTTGCCATCTTCGATGACCATCGCCACCGGGCTGGTGTCGAGCACGCCGCGCAATTGCGCCTCGCTGGCTTCGACCGCCGCCTGCATCGCGCGCCGTTCGGTGATATCGCGTACCGAGGCGCAGACGCAGACGCCGCGCCCTTCGACCGCGGGCAGGCGCGAGAGCCCGATTTCGACCGAGAATTCGCTGCCGTCCTTGCGCAGGCCATGCAGGTCGGCGCCGCTGTTGCCCATCTGGCGCGCCGTGCCGTGGCCGATGAAGCCGTCGCGCGAGCCGACATGGCGGCCGCGCATTTCCTGCGGCACCAGCGTCTCGATGGGCTTGCCCTGCAGCTCGCCGGCCTCGTAGCCGAACAGCTTGTCGAGCTGGGGATTGGTCAGCAGGATATGGCCGCTCTCGTCGACCACCAGCATGCCGTCCGGCGCCGCCTCGATGATGCCGCGGTACCAGGCTTCGGTGGCCATCAGCGCTTCCTGCTGCTGCGCCAGTTCGGCCGACTGCTGCTCGGTGCGTTCGAGCAGGGCGCGCACCGCCTGGTTGCGGTTCTTGATCTCTATCGTCATCGCCAGCTGGGGCAGCAGGCCGTCGAGCAGTTCGGTCTCGGCCGCGCCGGGCGGCGCGAAGCTGGCCAGTTCCAGCACGCCCATCAGGCGGTCCGCGTGCAGTAGCGGCAGCACCAGCAAATGGCGCGCCTGGGCCTGGCCCAGCTGGGAGCTGATCTGCCCGTAGCCGTCCGGCAGGGTGTCGAGACGGCGCGGCTGGCGGTCCAGCGCGCATTGGCCCAGCAGTCCGCTGCCCAGCGCCAGGGTGGCGGCGGGCGGGTGGTCGGGGTCGGCCGCATAACTGCCGCTCAGGCACAGCTGGGCGCCGGCTTCGTCCAGCGTGTACAGCGCGCCGCTGCCGGCGCCCAGCAGCGGCGCCATCAGCGTCAGGAAATGCTGCGCCACCTCGTCGAGCATCCCCGGCGTTTGCAACTGGGCCTGGATCGCCGCTTCCTGCGACTTGATCCAGCGCTGGGTTTCGAGCTGGCGCGCCTCGATCTGCAGCAGGGCGATCGCGCGTGCCAGGTCGCCCGTCTCATTGCGGTAGTCGGTGTGCGGAATCACGCTGTCGAGCTGGCCGGCGGCCAGGCTGTCGACCGCCGCGCGCAGGCGCTCGACCGGGCGCCGGATCGACACGCTGATCGACCAGCAGAACAGGAAAGCCAGCGTCAGCCCGCCCAGCAGCAGGGCATAGGTCAGCGCATTGCTGGTGACGGAAAACTGGCGGATATTGTAGATGGTGCTGCGCACATTGGAATCCTTGACGGCGGCGATCTCCGCCATCTGGGTGTCGGCCGCGATCAGCGCCTGCTGGAAGCGCAGGCTGTCGATCAGCGCGTTGGCTTCCGTTTGATGGCGTCCACGCACCAGTTCCAGTGCCTCGTCGGTGGCGCGTTCGACCCGCGCCAGCATGGTCTCGAAGATGGCCAGGCGCTGCTGGTTGTCGGTGCGCAGCAGGGTGTTGCGCGCCTCGTCGGCGGCGAAGCGCAGGCGCTCGCGCGCCTCGTCCAGCTGCAGCAGCGCCGCCGCGTAGGCTTCCGCATCGGGGGCGTTGGCGATCTTGTGCAGCGCCAGTTCGAAGCGGGTCAGCTGGATGCGCGCCTCCTTGACCTGGACGATGCCGATCATGCCCTCGCTGAGCAGGCGCTGCATGTCGCGGCTCAACTGATCCTGGGTGCGCAGGCTCTGCACGCCCAGCGCCAGCGCCAGCAGCAGCACCGAGCAGAAGCCGACGATCAGTTTTTTCCGCAGTCCCAGCCGTTCCAGATACGCCAGTGGTGTCTTCATGGGCGGGCGCTCATGCCGCCGGCGCGATGTGGGCGATCGCCGCGGCCTGTTTGGCCATGTCGTGGTCGCTGTCGGCGAAGTGCGCCGCGATCTGCTGGAAGTCTTGCAGGCAAGCCTGGAAGGCGTCGCAGATGTCGGGGTCGAAGTGCGAGCCGCGGCCTTCGACGATGATCTGCACCGCCTTCTCGTGCGGCATGCCGTCCTTGTAGACGCGCCGGCTGATCAGGGCGTCGTAGACGTCGGCTACCGCCATCAGCCGCGCCGAGATCGGGATGGCGTCGCCGGCCAGGCCTTCGGGATAGCCGCTGCCATCCCATTTTTCCTGGTGGCCGTAGGCGATCTCTTTGGCCAGGCGCAGGAAGTCGACGTCCATGCCCAGTTGCTGTTCGGCGTGGGCGATGGCATCGCGGCCCAGCGTGGTGTGGGTCTTCATGATCTCGAATTCCTCGGGCGTGAAGCGGCCCGGCTTGAGCAGGATGCGGTCGGGGATGCCGATCTTGCCGATGTCGTGCAGCGGCGCCGATTTGAACAGCAGTTCGATGGTGGCGTCGTCGAGGAAGTCGCGGAAGCGCGCATGCTCGCGCAGCTGCCGGGCCAGCACCCGCACATAGTGCTGGGTGCGGCGGATGTGGTTGCCCGTTTCATTGTCGCGCGTCTCGGCCAGCGAGGCCATCGCGTGAATGGTCACGTCCTGCACCGCGTTCAGTTCGCGGCTGCGGCGCTGCACTTCCTGCTCCAGGTAGCCGTTCTGGTCGCGCAGGAAATCGGCCGCATCCTTGACCTTGAGCTGGGTGCGCACCCGCGCCAGCACCACGGGCGGGCTGATCGGCTTGGTGATGTAGTCGGCCGCGCCCAGTTCCAGTCCCAGCGACTCGTCGGCGCTGGAAGCCATCGCGGTCAGGAAGATGATGGGGATGTTGCGGGTGTTTTCATCGGCTTGCAGGATGCGCGCCACGTCGTGGCCGGTCATGCCTGGCATCATGATGTCGAGCAGGATCAGGTCCGGCTGCGGCTGGTCCTGGGCGATCCGGATCGCCTTCTCGCCGTTGTTGGCCGCCTTGACGGTGTACAGGTCCTTTAGCAGGCCTGCCATCAGCATCAGATTGTCCGGCGTGTCGTCGACCACCAGGATGATGGGCTTGGTGGGGAGGTGCGTCGATAATGGCATGCCTGAACTCCGGTGAGTGGAATAGCTGACAGGATAATTATGTTGCTTAGACTATATCCCGGCATCCGGCGCGTGTAAACCTGTGACTCAGCATGTGACTCAGCACATGAGCAGCTTGCAGTTTGCATGCGGCGCGATGTGCATATGGCGACAGCGGCTGGACAATTGACGACAAGGGAGGACGCGCGGCGCTCTCCGCGATTGACAGCCCACCGGCCGGCGCGCCAGACTGGCCCTTCAGCCCCGTGTCCGCGTTCCGGCGGTTTACCTGCGGGGCAAACGATCCATCTCCAACGAGGACTATCCCATGACACAAGACGTTGTTGTTTTAAGCGCCGTGCGCTCCGCTATCGGCACCTTCGGCGGCAGCCTGGCCGAGTTCGAACCGGCCGAACTGGCCACGCAAGTGATGCAGGCGGCCTTCAGCCGCGCGGCGGTGGACCCGGCGGCCATCGGCAATGCCGTCGTCGGCAGCTGCATTCCGACCGACGCGCGCTACGCCTATGTGGCGCGGGTGGCGTCGGTGAACGCCGGCATGCGCACCGATTCGGTGGCGCTGCAGGTCAACCGCCTGTGCGCCAGCGGCCTGCAGGCCGTGGTCACGGCGGCCCAGGGCATACAGCTGGGCGATTTCGAGTACGGCCTGGGCGGCGGGGTCGAGGTGATGTCGCGCGGCGGCTATATGCTGCCGGCGCTGCGCAGCGGCGCGCGCATGGGCGACGCCAAGGCCATTGACATGATGGTGGCGGTGCTGACCGATCCCTTCGGCGTGGGCCACATGGGCATCACGGCCGAGAACCTGGCCACTAAATGGGGCATCACCCGCGCCGAGCAGGACGCCTTCGCGGCGGAGTCGCAGCGGCGCGCGGCGCTGGCCATCACCGAGGGCCGTTTCATCGGCCAGATCGTGCCCATCGTGCGCCAGACCCGCCAGGGCGAGACCGTGTTCGATACCGATGAATATGTGAAGCCGAATACCACGGCCGAGGCGCTGGCCAAGATGCGCCCGGCCTTCAAGGCCGACGGCACCGTCACCGCCGGCAATGCCTCGGGCATCAACGACGGCGCCGCCTTCATGGTGCTGGCCAATGCGCAGACGGCGGCGCGCAATGGCCAGCGCGCGCTGGCGCGGCTGGTCAGCTATGCCGTGGCCGGGGTGCCCAACGAGATCATGGGCGAGGGCCCAATTCCGGCCACCCGGCTGACGCTGGCCAAGGCCGGCCTGCGGCTGGACCAGATCGACGTGATCGAAGCCAATGAGGCGTTCGCGGCGCAAGCCATTGCGGTCAACCGCGCGCTGGACCTGGACCCGGCCAGGACCAATCCGAACGGCGGCGCGATCGCGCTGGGCCATCCGGTCGGCTGTTCCGGCGCGGCCATCGCCACCAAGGCGATCCACGAGCTGCACCGCACGGGCGGGCGCTATGCGCTGGCCACCATGTGCATCGGCGGCGGGCAGGGCATCGCCGTGATTTTCGAACGCTGCTAAAACAGCTTAGCGTCAGCCTGTCGCCACCTGTCGCGAAATGCGAAGTGCCCGTCGCCAAATGAGTGCGCGGCGGGCAAGGGCGAATCCTATGATGGCTTACCGTCGATGCCGACCGGACACCATAAGTCCGGCTTTGATCGGCGGCCACAACATCAGGAGACAGCTCGATGCATATCACCACCACTGGCGCGCACTCCGGCGTGGCCAAGACCACCAATCCTCATCCACTGGTACGCCATGCGCTGGCCGCCGCCCTGTGCGCGATCGGCTGCGCGAATGCCGCCGAAATCGATACCGGCAACCCGGATCTGGCTATCCGCTTCGATAACACCATCAAATATAACTATGGGCACCGCCTCAGCGCCCAGAATCCCGCCTTGCTCAAATCGGCCAACTACGACGATGGCGACCGCAATTTCAACAAGGGCACGGTATCGAACCGGGTCGACCTGTTGAGCGAACTCGACCTGGTGTTCGAAAAGCGCCTGGGGATGCGCGTCTCGGCGGCCGCCTGGTATGACCAGGCCTACAACAGCCTGGACAACCAGAATGTTGCGAGCTCCAATCACCAGCAGGGCGGCAAGCCGGCGCTGGGCCAGTCCGCCACCACCCAGCGCTACCACCGCCGTTCCGGCGAAGTGCTCGACGCCTTCGTGTTCGGGAACTTCGAGCTGGCCGACATGCCGGTCAACGTCAAGCTGGGCCAGCATACGCTGTACTGGGGCGAAAGCCTGCTGAGCCCAATTCACGGCGTCAGTTACGGCCAGTCGCCGGTCGACCTGCTCAAAGGCTATTCGGTGCCGGGTTCGGAAGCGAAGGAATTGTTCCTGCCGCGCCAGGCCGTTTCGGCGCAGTTCTCGCCGACGGCCGAACTGAGTTTCGCGGCCCAGTACTTCTTCAACTGGAAGCCGGCGCGCCTGCCGGAGTCGGGTTCCTTCCTGGGTTTCTACGACTACGCCTTCCAGGGCGGCGAATCGTTCTTCCTCGGCCCGCTGGGCGCGCCGGCCGTACGCCGCGCCGACAGCCGCGCGCCGAATGGCGGCGACTTCGGCGTGGCCGCGCGCTGGAGCCCGAACTGGCTTGACGGCACCGCCGGCCTGTACCTGCGCCGCACCTCGGACCTGCTGCCGCAGGCGAATGTGCGCCTGGCCGGCCTGCCGACCGCGCTGTTCGGCGCCGGCGCCGTGGGTCCGGCCGTCTGCAAGGGCATGATTCCGGGCGCGGCGGTGGCCGGTGCCAACTGCCTGTTCTATCCGGGCCAGTTGAGCGGCAATCAGTACCAGCTGGAATACGCCAACGGCATCGACGTGCTGGGCCTGTCGCTGTCGAAGAGCGTGGCCGGCATCGCGGTGGGCGCCGACCTGTCCTACCGCCGCAATATGCCGATCTACTCGACCCCGGCGCTGTTGATGCCGGCCGGGACCAGCCCGGTCGTGCTCAACGCGCTCAATGCCAAGGTGGCGCCGACGCTGGTGGTGGTGGCGGGCGACCTGCCCAAGCAGGGCGAGGTCAGCGGCACGCGCGGCAATACCGTGCACGGCGTGCTGAACTTCCTTGGCACCACGGCCAAGACGCCGGTGGCCGACGCCTCGACCTGGGCGGTGGAATTCGTCTGGAGCCGGGTCGCCAAGCTGACCCAGAACCCGCAGTTCTACCGTGGCCGCGACGGCTATAACGGCGTCGACAAGGTCAGCCACGATTTCTACGCGGTGGCCGCGACCTACAGCTCGACCTGGTTCCAGGTGCTGCCGGGGGTCGACGTGTCGATGCCGCTCAGTTACTCGGTGGGCCTGAAGGGCAATTCCGGCGTGCAGGCGGGCGGCAACAAGGGCGCGGGCAACTACGCGCTGGGCCTGTCCTTCGACGTGCGCCAGAAGTACCGCTTCGATATCAAGTACGTCAATTTCTTCGGTCCGCTGGTGACCGATCCGAACAGCGGCGCCGTCACCTCCTTCGGTGGCGTGACCTCGCTGCTCAAGGACCGTGGCTTCCTGGCCGCGACCTTCAAGACCACCTTCTGACTGGGAACCGATCATGAACTTCAAGCATAGCGTAATGATGGCCGCGGTATTGTCCGCGTTGATAGGCGGCGGCGCGCGGGCGGGCGTCACCCCGGAAGAGGCGAAGCAGCTGGGCGCGAACCTGACCGCCGTCGGCGCCGAAAAGGCCGGCAACAAGGAGGGCACGATTCCCGAATATACCGGCGGGCTGGCGACGCCGCCGGCCGGCTACGTCAAGGGCAGCGGCATGCGTCCCGACCCCTTCGCGGGCGAAAAACCGCGCCTGGTCATCACCGGCAAGAATCTGGCTGGCATGGACGACAAGCTGACCGCCGGCACCCGTGAACTGCTCAAGCGCTATCCGGGCTTCCGTGTCGACGTCTACCCGACCCACCGCACCGTGGCGCTGCCGAAGGCGCAGCTGGACAACACGGCAAAGAACGCGCTCAACGCCAAGTCCACCGATGGTGGCGTGGGCGTGGAAAACGTGCTCTCCGGCGTGCCTTTCCCGATTCCCAAGAGCGGCTTCGAAGTGATGTGGAACCACCTGCTGCGCTACCAGGGCCAGGCGTTCACCACCAAGTATGAATCGTGGAACGTCGACTCCTCCGGCACCCCCAGCCTGGCGACCGCCGGCGAGATCTTCGAGGAATTCCCGCTGGCCGATCCAAAGCGCACCGAGGTGGCGCAGCAGAACGACGTGTTCTTCCGCACCAAGCTGACCTACCTGGCGCCTGCGCGCCGGGCCGGCGAGGGCCTGATGGCCTTCGACGCGGTCAATCCTGCGGTACAGCCGCGCAAGGTGTGGCAATACCTGCCGGGCCAGCGCCGCGTCAAACTGGCGCCGGACGTCGCCTACGACACGCCCAATCCCGGTTCGGCCGGCACGTCGACCTATGACAACGCCTGGATCTTCAACGGCGCGCTGGACCGCTACGACTTCAAGCTGGTGGGCAAGAAGGAGATGATCGTCCCTTATGGCGAATATGCGCTGTTCGCCGCCAAGGTGGTGACCGACGTGGTCAAGCCGAATCACCTCAATCCGGACTTCGTGCGCTGGGAGCAGCATCGCGTCTGGGTGGTGGAAGCGACGCTGAAACCGGGCAAGCGCCACATCTACGCCAAGCGCACCTTCTACATCGACGAAGACAGCTGGGTAGCGCTGGCCTCGGACGAATACGATGCGCGCGGGCAGTTGTACCGCTCTTCCTTCGACCACCTGATCTATGCCTACGATGTGCAGGCCACCTACACCGGCAACCACGTGATCTATGACTTCATCAGCGGCGCCTACAACTTGACCGGCATGTCCGGCCCGTATGGCGGTCTGAAATACATCGAGCCGCTGAAGCCGGCCCAATGGTCGCCCGAGGCCTTGTCCGGTTCCGGCGTGCGTTAAGAAGTCGAGCCTTTAAGTTCGCGCGCCGCTGTGCGATTAAAACCCACGGCGTAACCCTGGGGTCTGACCTAGGGTCCGGGCAGGGGCTACGCCCCGCCTGTCCCTGCGGGACAGGCCCCCGGCTCTTTGCCGTGGGTTTTGGATGTTAGCCGGCGGCACGCCAGCAATGATTTGTTCTTCACCTAATGGCTTTTAGTGAGTCTGTCATGAACCGAATAATTAGAACACTGGTAGCGGTGGCTACAGTTGCCTCCGTCTTCAGCGCGCAAGCCGCCCCACCGGCGGCCGCCCCGAAAGGCTTCGTCGACCCGCTAGACCAGCCGGCCCAGCCCAGCGCCCTGGCCAGCCGCGCGCTGATCAACGGCGTGGCGCAGGCCGGCCGCCGCCTGGTGGCGGTGGGCCAGCGCGGCCATATCCTGTACTCCGACGACCAGGGCGGCAACTGGCTGCAGGCCGCCGTGCCGCTGTCGGCCGACCTGGTGGCGCTGTCCTTCAGCGACGCCAAACAAGGCTGGGCGGTGGGCCACGACGCCGTGGTGCTGCATACCGCCGATGCCGGCGCCAGCTGGCAGCGCCAGTACGACGGCCGCCAGGACCCGCTGGCCGGCGACAAGCCCCTGCTCGATATCTGGTTCGACAGCGCCGGCCACGGCATGGCGGTGGGCGCCTTCGGCATGGCGCTGCAAAGCGATGACGGTGGCCGCAACTGGCGCCATTGCGAAGACTTGCTGGACAACCCGCAAGGACTGCACCTGAACGCCATCCGTCTGATCGACGGCGCGCTGTACATCGTCGGCGAACAGGGGCTGGTATTGCGCCGCGCCGCTGGCGGCGGGCGCTTCGAAGCGCTGGCCACGCCCTACAAGGGCAGCTTTTTCGGCATCGCCGGCAAGCCCGGCGCGCTGGTGGTGTTCGGCCTGCGCGGCACCGCGCTGCACAGCGGGGACGCCGGCCAGAGCTGGCAGAGCGCCGCCACCGGCACCCAGGTCGGCCTGACGGCCGGCGTGCGCCTGGCGGACGACACGCTGCTGCTGGTGAGCCAGTCCGGCCAGCTGCTGCGCAGCCGCGACGGCGGCGCCAGTTTCGCGCCGCTGGCCGGCATCCCGCCCGGTTCGGCCACGGCGGTGCTGCAGCTGGACGGACAGCGCCTGCTGATCGGCGGCGTGCGCGGCCTGCGCGTGCAGCCTGTGGCACTTTACTAGAAAGACGGATATGGACATGAGAAGCAATATGCCGGACGAGATGCCGGTGGTGCGCGAGCTGGGGCTGTTCGACCGCCGCTCGGGCAGCTGGCTGGAGCGGCTGGTATTCAACAACCGCATGGCGCTGGTGCTGCTGTGCGTGGCGGCGACGCTGGTGCTGGGCTGGCTGGCCGGCACTCGCCTGGGCCTGAACGCGAGCTTTGAAAAAATGCTGCCGCAAGGCCAGCCGTATATCCAGAACTATCTGCAGCACAAACCGGCCCTGCGCGGCCTGGGCAATGCGCTGCGGGTGGTGGTGGAAAACCCGCAGGGCGACATCTTCGAGCCGCGCTATCTGGAGTCGCTGCGGCAGGTCAACGATGCGCTGTTCCTGACGCCCGGCGTCGACCGCGCCTGGATGAAATCGATGTGGACCCCGTCGGTGCGCTGGACCGAGGTGACGGAGGAGGGCTTCCAGGGCGGTCCGGTGATGCCGGACGGCTACGACGGTTCGGCGCGCAGCGTCGAACAACTGAAGATCAATATCGCGCGCTCCGGCATCGTCGGCAGCCTGGTGGGCAATAACTACAAGTCCACCATGATCTTCGTACCGCTGCTGGACAAGGACCCGGCCACCGGCAAGGTCATCGACTACCGCGAGCTGGCGCAGGCCATCGAGCGGAACGTGCGCAGCAAGCAGTCGGGCGCCTATCCGGTGAAGATCCATGTGATCGGCTTCGCCGAACTGATCGCCGAACTGCTGGCCGGCATGCAGCAGGTGCTGATGTACTTCGGCATCGCCGCCGCCATCGCCACGGCGGTGATCTACGCCTATACCCGCTGCCTGCGCTCGACCGCGCTGGTGGTGGCATGCTCGCTGGTGGCGGTGCTGTGGCAACTGGGCCTGGTGGCCGCGCTGGGCTTCGAGCTGGACCCGTTCTCGATCCTGGTGCCCTTCCTGGTGTTTGCCATCGGCGTGTCGCACGGCGCGCAAAAAATGAACGGCATCATGCAGGACGTGGGGCGCGGCACGCACCGGCTGGTGGCGGCGCGCTACACCTTCCGGCGCCTGTTCCTGGCCGGCCTGACCGCGCTGCTGGCCGACGCGGTCGGCTTCGCGGTGCTGATGACCATCGATATCCCGGTCATCCGCGACCTGGCGCTGACGGCCAGCATCGGCGTGGCCGTGCTGATCTTCACCAACCTGATGCTGCTGCCGGTGCTGCTGTCCTATGTCGGCGTGTCGCCGGCCGCGGCGGCGCGCACCATGCGCGCCGACAGCGGTCCGGCACATGGCCTGGAGCGCCTGTGGCGCGGGCTGGAACGCTTCGCCACGCCGCGCTGGGCCGGCTGGACCGTGGCCGCGGCGCTGCTGCTGGCGGCGGGCGGCTATGCGCTGTCGACCCGCCTGCAGATCGGCGACCTCGATCCGGGTGCGCCGGAGCTGCGCGCCGACTCGCGCTACAACCGCGACAACGCCTATATCACGGCCAACTACTCGCTCTCGTCCGACCAGTTCGCGGTGATGCTGAAAACGCCCAAGGAAGGCTGCCTCAAATACGAGACCCTGGTCGAAGCCGACCGCCTGGCCTGGACCCTGCGCCAGGTGCCGGGGGTGCAGACCACGGTGTCGCTGGCCGACGCGGTGCGCCAGGTCACGGCCGGCACCTCGGAGGGCAGCCCCAAGTGGCTGACGCTGTCGCGCAACCAGGACGTGCTCAATTACGGGGCCCAGCAGGCCTCGGTCAACAACCCTGAACTGTTCGACCGGGCCTGCTCGCTGATGCCGGTGATCGCCTACCTGGCCGACCACAAGGCCGAGACGCTGGAGCGGGTGACCGCGGCGGCCGCCGCCTTCGCGGCCGCGCACAGCACGCTGGACCGGGAGTTCCTGCTGGCCGCCGGCAGCGCCGGTATCGAGGCCGCCACCAATATCGTGGTGCGCGAAGCCAACCACAAGATGCTGCTGTATGTGTATGCCGCCGTGATCCTGCTGTGCTGGATCACCTTCCGCAGCTGGCGCGCGGTGCTGGTGGCGGTGTTGCCGCTGGCGCTGACCTCGATCCTGTGCGAGGCCCTGATGGTCCTGCTGGGCATGGGCGTCAAGGTCGCCACCCTGCCGGTGATCGCGCTGGGCGTGGGCATCGGCGTCGACTATGCGCTGTATCTGGTGTCGGTGCAATTGGCGCAGCAGCGCCAGGGCAGTACGCTGGCCGAGGCCTATCGCCATGCGCTGCAGTTCACCGGCAAGGTGGTGGCGCTGGTGGGCGTGACGCTGGCGGCCGGCGTGGTGTGCTGGGCCTGGTCGCCGATCAAGTTCCAGGCCGATATGGGCATCCTGCTGACCTTCATGTTCACCTTGAACATGGTGGGCGCGCTGGTGCTGGTGCCGGCCCTGTCGCACTTCTTGCTGAGGAAGGTGAAATGAACAGCGCGGCGGAGAAGGCCGTTTTGAAACCCTTGGCGACGGAAGTGGCCGGGCAGATGCAGGCGATGCGCGCGCGCGGCGCTTCCTACGATGCGATCGCCGCCATGCTGAATCGCAGCGGCCTGCGCGGCTGCTGTGGCGGCCGCTGGTTCGCCGCCGGCGTGCGCCAGGCCTTGCTGAAGACGGTAGCCGAGCCTGCGCCGGCCATGGAACAGGGCGGGCCGGCGGCGCTGATCTGAAACCCACGGCAAAGAGCCGGGGTCTGACCCGCCGGGTCAGACCCCAGGGTTACGCCTTGGGTTTTAACAGCGTCGTGGCACCTTTGATTACGTTTTCAAGAAATGAATAATAACGAGGAGTACTCAGCATGCTAGGTTTGATGCAGCATCAATCGCTGCAGGTGTCGTCGCTGATCGATCACGCCTGCCACACCCACCCTGACCGGGAAATCATTTCGCGCACCTCGGAAGGACCAATCCAACGCAGTACCTACGCTTCGGTGGCGCGGCGCGCGCGCCAGCTGGCCAACGCGCTGATACGCCTGGGCGTCAAGCCCGGCGACCGCGTCGCCACACTGGCCTGGAACGGCTACCGCCACATGGAGCTGTACTACGCGGTGGCCGGTATCGGCGCCGTGCTGCACACAATCAATCCGCGCCTGTTCCCCGAGCAGATCGAATACATCGCCAACCATGCCGAGGACCAGTTGCTGTTCTTCGACATCGGCTTCGCCGGCCTGGTGTCCGAGCTGATGCCCAAGCTCAAGAGCGTGCGCCGCTATTATGCGCTGACCGACCGCGAGCATCTGCCAGCCATGCCGGACGTGGGAAGCTACGAAGAGCTGATCGTCCAAGAAAGCGAGCAGTTCACCTGGCCGCAACTGGACGAGAACAGCGCCGCCGCCTTGTGCTATACCTCGGGCACCACGGGCAAGCCCAAGGGCGTACTGTATTCGCACCGCTCGACCGTGCTGCACGCGATGGCGGTGTGCGGCGTCGACGGCCTGGCGCTGTCGGGCGCCGACACGGCGCTGGTGGTGGTGCCGATGTTCCATGTGAATGCCTGGGGCATGCCGTATGCGGGCGCCTTGTGCGGTGCGCGGTTGGTATTCCCCGGTCCGAGTCTCGATGGTGCCAGCGTCTACCAGTTGATGCAGGCGGAGAAAGTGACGGTGGCGCTGGGCGTGCCGACCGTGTGGCTGATGCTGTTCCGCCACGCCGAGCAGCATGGCCTCGACCCCGCGCAGGAGCTGTGCCTGAAGCGGGTGGTCATCGGCGGCTCCGCCGCGCCGCTGTCGATGATCGAAACCTTTGAGGACCGCTTTGGCGCCGAGGTGCTGCACGCCTGGGGTATGACGGAGCTCTCGCCGCTGGGCACCGTCTGTCGGCCGATGCCGAAGCACGCCGAACTGGCGCCGGCCGCTTACCGCAAGCTGCAAATGAAGCAGGGCAGGCCGGTGTTTGGCGTGGCCCTGAAGATCGTCGACGAAGACGGCAAGGCGCTGGCGCACGACGGCATGGCGGCCGGCCGCCTGCTGGTGCGCGGTCCCTGGGTGGCCAGCGCCTATTTCGGCGGCGAACCGGGCGAGCTGCTCGACGCGGACGGCTATTTCGACACCGGCGACGTGGCCACCATCGACGCCGACGGCTATATGCTCATCACCGACCGCGCCAAGGACGTGATCAAGTCCGGCGGCGAGTGGATCTCGTCGATCGACCTGGAAAACGCGGCGATGGACCATCCGGCCATCGCCGAGGCGGCGGTGATCGGCGTGGCCCATCCGACCTGGCAGGAGCGTCCGCTCTTGATCGCGGTGCGCAAGCCCGGCCAGCAGGTCAGCGGCGCCGAACTGCTGGCGCATCTGGCGGGCCGGGTGGCGCGCTGGTGGTGTCCGGACGAAGTGGTGTTCGTCGACAGCCTGCCGCATACCGCGACGGGCAAGCTGCAGAAGATGACGCTGCGCCAGCAATTCAAGGATTTCCGCCTGAGCCAGTCGGCGCCGCCACGGGCCGCCGCGCCCGACGCCGTGCCGGCCTTGCCGACCTTGTTGATCGTGCCCGGCCTGCGCGACCACGTGGAACTGCATTGGCAAACCCTGCTGGCCGGGGCCACGCCTGGCGCCCATACCGTGCCGCCGCTGGAGGCCGATGGCCTCAGCTGCGCGGCCCGGGTGGCGGCGCTGGACCGGGCCATCGCGGCCATCGACGGCCCGGTAATCCTGGTGGCGCACAGCGCCGGCGTGCTGATGGTGGCCCATTGGGCCGCCCGCCATCAGGGCCGGATCGCCGGCGCCTTGCTGGTGACGCCGCCCGATCTGGGCGCCGAATGGCCGCAGCCGTATCCGCGTCCGGCCACGCTGGCCGCCAACGGCTGGCTGCCGCTGCCGCGCGAGCGCCTGCCGTTCCCGTCGTTGCTGGCCGCCAGCAGCGACGACCATCTGGCCAGTATGGAGTCGGCGCGCGCGCTGGCGGCCGACTGGGGCGCCGAACTGGTTGAACTGGGTGCGGTGGGGCACCTGAATCCGGCCTCCGGCTACGGTCCCTGGCCGCAGGCCGTGGCGCTGCTGGAAAGGCTGCAGGCGAAGATAGATTCCACTGTCGCGAAATGAGAAGCCGCTGTCGCCCCAAGCATCGTGGCCGCTGAAACGGCGGGACTATACTCGATGTAAAGGTGGCAGCAGTACAAGAAAGCCCCACAGGAATAGAACGAGGAGATCAAGATGGCAAAGGCAGTCCGTTTCAATACCACCGGCGGTCCGGAAGTGCTGTACCTGGCGGACGTCGACGTCGGCGACCCCGGTCCCGGCGAAGTGCGGATACGCCATGTGGCGGTCGGCATCAACTACGCCGACACCTACTTCCGCAACGGCACCTACGCCATTCCCCTGCCCAACGGGATCGGCGTCGAGGCGTCCGGCGTGGTCGTGGCGCTGGGCCAGGGCGTGAGCCACCTGGCGCTGGGCGACCGCGTCAGCTACACCGGCTTTATCAATACCCTGGGCGCCTACAGCAGCGAACGCGTGATTTCCGCGGCGCCGCTGATCAAGCTGCCCGAGACCATTTCCTTCGAAGCGGCGGCGGCGGCCACCATGCGCGGCCTGACCGCGGCCTACCTGATGCGCCGCATCCACGACTTCAAGGCCGGCGACACCATCCTGCTGCATGCCGCCGCCGGCGGCGTCGGCCTGATCGTCTCGCAATGGGCCAAGCTGCTGGGCCTGAACGTGATCGGCACCGTGTCGACCCCGGCCAAGGCGGAACTGGCGCTGGCCCATGGCTGCAGCCATGTGATCAACTACAGCAGCGAGAACGTGGCCGAGCGGGTGCGCGCGCTGACCGGAGGGGCCGGCGTCGACGTGGTCTACGACAGCGTCGGCAAGGATACCTTCATGGCCTCGCTCGATTCGCTGCGCAAGCGCGGCTTGCTGGTGTGCGTCGGCACCGCCTCCGGCCCCGTGCCGCCGTTCGATCCGGTGCTGCTGGCGATGAAAGGTTCGCTGTTCATCACCCGTCCGGCGCTGGCCGACTATATCGCCGACCCGGCCGAGAAGGCGGCGCTGGCGGCCGAACTGTTCGAGCACGTCGGCAGCGGGCGCATCAAGATCGAGATCAACCAGCACTACGCGCTGGAAGACGCGGTCCAGGCGCATCGCGACCTGGAAGCGCGCAAGACCACCGGTTCGTCGATTTTTGTGATCTGAGGAGAGCGCGATGCGGGTAGAACAACTGACTTGCGCCATCGGCGCGGAACTGCTGGACCTCAAGCTGGCCGACGCCATCCACGACGATGGCCTGTTCGCCGAGATTCGCGGCCTGTTGCTGCGCCACCGCGTGCTGTTCCTGCGCGGGCAAGACTTCAGCCGCGCCGAGCACGTGGCCTTCGCGCGCCGCTTCGGCGAGCTGGAAGACCATCCGGTGGCCGGCAGCGATCCCGAACATCCGGGCCTGGTGCGCATTTACAAGAAGCCGGACCAGCCCAACGACCGCTACGAAAACGCCTGGCATGCCGACGCCACCTGGCGCGCCGCGCCGCAGTTCGGGGCGGTACTGCGCTGCATCGAGTGTCCGCCCGTCGGCGGCGACACCATGTGGGCGAATATGGCGCTGGCCTATGAGCGCCTGCCGGACGATATCAAGGTCAAGATCGAAGGCTTGCGCGCGCGCCACAGCATCGAAGCGAGCTTCGGCGCCGCGATGCCGATCGAAAAGCGGCTGGCGCTCAGGGCCCAATTCCCCGACGCGGAACATCCGGTGGTGCGCATCCATCCGGAGACGGGCGAGAAGATCCTGTTCGTCAACGGCTTCACCACCCATATCAGCAACTACCACACGCCGGAACGGGTGCGCTTCGGCCAGGATGCCAATCCCGGCGCCGGTCAGTTGCTGAGTTACCTGATCAGCCAGGCCTACATCCCGGAATTCCAGGTGCGCTGGCGCTGGCAGCCGGGCAGCGTGGCGATCTGGGACAACCGTTCGAGCCAGCACTACGCCGTCATGGACTACCCGGCCTGCCACCGCAAGATGGAGCGGGCCGGCATCATCGGCGACGTTCCCTACTAAATCCGTCTACTAAAAATATATCAGGAGCACAGCATGCAATTTCTCGACGATTCCCTGCACCCGGAAAACCAGGACAAAGTAGTCATCACCACCGCGCCATATGGCCCGGAATGGGCGCCGGAAGACTTCCCCGAGGATATCCCGGTGACGATGGAAGAACAGATCCAGAAGGCGGTCGACTGCTACAACGCCGGCGCCACCGTGCTGCACCTGCATGTGCGCGAACTCGATGGCAAGGGCAGCAAGCGCCTGTCCAAGTTCAATGAGCTGATCGCCGGCGTGCGTTCCCGCGTGCCGAATATGATCATCCAGGTGGGCGGTTCGATCTCCTTCGCACCGGAAGACGACGGCCAGGCCGCCAAATGGCTCAGCGACGACACCCGCCACATGCTGGCCGACCTCGATCCGAAGCCGGACCAGGTGACGGTGGCGATCAACACCACCCAGATGAACATCATGGAGCTGCTGTATCCGGAATACCTGGAAGGCACTTCGCTCGCTTCGCCGATGATGCACGCGGCCTATAGTGAAATGACGGTGCCGGCCGGCCCGGCCTGGGTGGCCGAGCACCTCAAGCGATTGCAGGCGTCCGGCATCCAGCCGCACTTCCAGCTGACCGGCATGCACGCGCTGGAAACCCTGGACCGGCTGGTGCGCAAGGGCGTCTACACCGGCCCGCTGAACCTGACCTGGATCGGCATCGGCGGCGGCTTCGACGGCCCCAATCCCTTCAACTTCATGGACTTCATCCGCCGTGCGCCGGACGGCGCCTGCATCACGGCCGAATCGCTGCTCAAGAATGTGCTGCCGTTTAATATGATGGCGATGGCGATGGGCTTCCATCCGCGCTGCGGCACCGAGGACACCCTGATCGGCCAGCACGGCCAGCGCATGACATCGGTGCAGCAGATCGAGCAGTGCGTGCGGGTGGCCCGCGAGCTGGGCCGCGAGGTCGCCAGCGGCGTGGAGGCGCGCGCGATCTACAAGATCGGCGTGCAGTACAAGGACGCCGAGGAAACCCTGCGCATGAACGGCATGGCGCCGAACCGTGCGCGCGGCCAGAAAAATATCCCGCTGCGGACCTGAACCATGGCCTACCATCCCACTTCCGGCGCCGGAGACGGCGCGGGCGAGGCCGATCCCGCCGTACCCCGGCCTTATGCCTGGCTGGTGTTCGCGCTGACCTTCGGCCTGCTGATTTCCGACTATATGTCGCGCCAGGTGCTCAACGCGGTGTTCCCGCTGCTCAAAGGCGAGTGGATGCTGAGCGATGCGCAGCTCGGCCTGCTGAGTGGCATCGTGGCGCTGATGGTGGGCCTGCTGACCTTCCCGCTGTCGCTGCTGGCGGACCGCTGGGGCAGGGTGCGCAGCCTGGCCCTGATGGCGGTGCTGTGGAGCGCCGCCACGCTGGGCTGCGGCCTGGCGCAGAACTATGGTGAGATGTTCGTGGCACGCTTTCTGGTCGGCGTCGGCGAGGCCGCCTATGGCAGCGTCGGCATCGCCGTGGTGCTGTCGGTGTTCCCGCGGCGCCTGCGGGCCACGCTGACCGGCGCCTTCATGGCTGGCGGTATGTTCGGCTCGGTGCTGGGCATGGGCCTGGGCGGGGCCATCGCGGCCCAGCTGGGCTGGCGCTGGGCCTTCGGCGGGATGGCCTTGTTCGGGCTATTGCTGGCGCTGCTGTATCCGGTGCTGGTGCGCGAAGAGCGCATCGCGCCTGGCGGCGCCGGCGCGGACAAGGCCGGCCGGCGGCGGGTACCGCTGCGCAGCCTGGTCGGCAGCGTGTCGGTGCGCGCGGCCTATATCGGCAGCGGCCTGCAGCTGTTCGTCGGCGGCGCCTTCATCGTCTGGATGCCGAGCTTTATGAACCGCTACTACGCCATGGGCGCGGGCCGTGCCGGCCTGGGCGCGGCGCTGGTGGTATTGGCCAGCGGTGCCGGCATGATCCTGTGCGGCATGCTGTGCGACCGCCTGTGCCGCGACGCGCCGCAGCGCAAGATCTCACTGGCGATCGCCTACTGCCTGGGCAGCTGTCTGCTGCTGTCGATCGGCTTCGCGCTGGCGCCGGGCGCGGCCCAGTTGGTACTGATCTGCGCCGGCATGTTCCTGGCGGCCGGCACCACCGGTCCGGCCGGCGCCATGGTGGCCAACCTGACGCACCGTTCGGTGCACGGCACCGCCTTCGCGACCTTCACGCTGGGGAATAATCTGCTGGGCCTGGCGCCCGGTCCCTTCCTGACCGGCGTGCTGGCCGACCGCTATGGACTGGCGCTGGCCTGCCAGCTGGTGCCGCTGGTCAGCCTGGCCGCCGCGCTGGTCTTCATGCTGGCGCGCCGCAGCTATCTGCGCGACGTGCAGCGCGTGGATGCCGAGCCCTTGGCGGAGGCCGCATGAGCGCCGTACTCGATATCGAGGTCGGTTTCGACTTCATCTGCCCCTGGTGCCTGATCGGCAAGCGCAACCTGGATACCGCGCTGGCGCTGCTGCGGGCCGAACGTCCCGAAGTGGCTGCACGGCTGCACTGGCGCGGCGTGCAGCTGCTGCCGGACGCGCCGGCGGCCGGCTGGCCATTCATGGAGTTCTACCGCCGCCGCCTCGGTGGCGAGGCGGCCGTGCGCCAGCGCCAGGCCCAGGTGCAGCGCTTCGCCGACGCGGCCGGCGTGCGCATCGCCTACGAGGCCATCGCCGTCATGCCGAATACGGCCGATGCCCACCGCCTGCTGGCCTGGGCCGGCACGCAGGGCGACGCGGCCCGGCGCGACGCCTTGCTCGAGCGCCTGCTGTGCGCCTATTTCGAGGAGGGCGAAGACATCGGCAACCCGCTGCTGCTGCTGGCCCATGGCGAAGCGGCCGGCTATGAACGCGTGGCCATGCAGGCCGAACTGCGTGGCGCCGGCCAGACCTACCGCGCCGGTCCCATCATCAGCGGCGGCGTTCCCTATTTTTCCATCAATGGCGGGCGGGCTCTGAGCGGCGCGCAGCCGCCCGAGACGCTGCTGGCGGCATTGCGCGACGCCCTGGCCGCGCCGCCTGCCGTCCCTGGCACCCATACGCGACCGCTATGACTTCCCGCATCGAAATCACGCCCGCTCAGCTGCCGGCGGCGGGCAGTCACGCATGGCTGCGGCTGCACGGCTTTTGCATCGCGCTGTTCGAGGCCGAAGGCCGCTACTACGCGCTGGACGACAGCTGCCCCCACCAGGGCGCCTCGCTGGCCTCCGGCAAGGTGGTCGACGGCAAGGTGCAGTGCCCGGCCCATGGCCTGCGCTTCGACCTGGCCAGCGGCTGCCTGCAAAACGTCCCCACGGTGAAGGTTGTCACCTATCCCATCCACATTGAAGAAGGCCGGGTGTATTTGTCATTCCCTTCGAGCCTGCCCGGCCTGGAGAGCAGCCCATGAATACCGCCGTCCTCAGTCTGTCCCACCAGCGCCTGCGCGAGCTGGCGCCCGGCTTCGCCGTCAGCGCCATGGTGGCCGCCGCGGCCAGCTTCCTGTCCGAGCACTACGGCGCGCCGGTGATGCTGTTCGCGCTGCTGCTGGGCATGGCGCTGAATTTCCTGTCCGGCGAAGGCCAGTGCAAGCCGGGCATCGAATTTACCGCGCGCAGCGTGCTGCGGCTGGGCGTGGCGCTGCTGGGACTGCGCCTGACGCTGGCGCAGATGGCGGCGCTGGGCTGGAAGCCGGTGGTGATGGTGGTGGTGATCGTGACGGTGACGATCCTGCTGTCCATCGTGGTGGCCAGGCTGCTGGGATTTAATCGCCTGTTCGGCCTGCTGACCGGCGGCGCCACGGCGATCTGCGGCGCCTCGGCCGCGCTGGCGCTAGCCGCCGCGCTGCCGGCCCATCCGCAAAAGGAAAAGGCCGTGCTGTTTACGGTGATCGGCGTGTCGGCCCTGTCGACGGTGGCGATGATCGCCTATCCGATGCTGTGCCGCCTGTTCGAGCTGTCGCCGCAGCAGGCCGGGGTATTCCTGGGCGGGACCATCCACGACGTGGCCCAGGTGGTGGGCGCCGGCTACAGCATGTCGCGCGAAACGGGCGACGCCGCCACCGTGGTCAAGCTGATGCGGGTGGCCATGCTGCTGCCGGTGATCCTGTGCGCCACGCTGGTGACGCGCGCGCAGAGTGCCGGCGCCGGCGACAGCGGCAAGCGTCCGCCGCTGCTGCCCGGCTTCGCGGTGGGCTTCCTGGCGCTGGCCTGCATCAACAGCACCGGCTGGGTACCGGCGGCGCTGCAGCAGCTGGGCAATGAGGGATCGCGCTGGGCGCTGACCATCGCGATCAGCGCGCTGGGCATGAAGACCCAGTTGAAGGAATTGGCGTCGGTCGGCATCAAGCCGATCGCGCTGATGGTAGGGGAGACGGTGTTCCTGGCCGCACTGGTGATGTTGCTGATGCATTGGGGCCTGTAACGCCACATGATAAAAACACCGAAGGAGCACAATGAACAGAACGATCCTGGCCAGCGCCGCGCTGGCCGCGTGCGGCTTTGCCCACGCCGGCATCACAGACGGCGGCGATTTCAGCATCAGCGGCTTCGGCACGCTGGGCATCGCCAAGAGTAATACCAGTGAAGCGCAGTTCGTGCGCTATAACCAGGCCGAAGGCATAGGCTCGCAGGCCCGCATCGGTCTCGATACCAACCTCGGTCTGCAGGCCAGCTATGTGCTGGACCCGCGCCTGTCGGCCACGGTGCAGGTATTGAGCCGCAAGAACACCAGCCCCACTTTCACCACCGACATGCCCTGGGCCTTCCTCAAGTACAAGGCCGGCGACGAGCTCAGTGTGCGTGTCGGCCGGGTGGCGCTGCCGGTGTTCATGATCTCGGATTACCAGAACGTCGGCTATGCCAACACCATGATGCGCCCGCCGGTCGAGATGTATGCACAGGCGCCGATCGAGTCGGGCGACGGCGTCGATGTCAACTGGCAGCACAGCATAGGCGACACCAATCTGAGCGCGCAGGGTGTGCTGGGTGTCAGCCGCGGCAAGCTGTTCCTCGTCAGCACCGGCACGGTGGCCAGTTACCGGGCACCGGTGCGGGGCGTCAGCGTGGCCGTCGAACACGGCCCGCTGAGCGTGCGCGCGGCCTGGCTGGGCGCCACCATGAGCAGCAATGACATCACGCCGGTCAATGCGCTGGTCGCCACGCTGGGCAAGGCCGGCTTCGGCCAGTTGGGGGACGATCTCGCCGTCAGCGCCAAGAAGATCAGCTTTGCCGCCGTTGGCGCCACGCTGGACTGGAACAATCTGCTGTTGCAGACGGAGTACGGGCAGCGCCGCGCGCGCGACAAGGTGTATATCTCCAGCACCAATTCCTGGTACGCGATGGCCGGCTACCGCATCGGCAAGCTGCTGCCGTATTACAGCCACGCGGTGGCCAAGGGCGCGGGCAGTTCGATCACGTTGCCGGCCAGCTTCCCGGCCAGCGGCGCGCTGTCGAACGCGGTGCGCGGTGCGCTGCTCGCGCCCGAGCAAAGTTCGGACACCCTCGGGCTGCGCTGGGACTTTGGCAAATCGGTCGACCTCAAGCTGCAAGTGGACCGGGTTCATCCCGGCCAGCGTAATGGCATGCTGATCTACGGACCCGCCAGCGGCCTGCAGCGCAGCGTCACCGTGGCCGGCGCCACGCTCGACTTTGTCTTCTAAGGAGCCCTCATGCAAAAACTGAACACCACCATGCTGTGCATGGCTTGCCTGCTGGCCGCGAGTGCGGCTGCGCCGGCGGCGCGGGCCGAGACTGTCGTCATCGTCAACAAGGCCAATCCGGCCACGCGCATGTTCCACGATCAGGCGGCCCAGTTCTTCCTGGGGAAATCGGCCATGTTCACGCCGGTCGACCAGCCCGAAGGCTCGGCCATCCGCATGGACTTCTATCCCAAGGTAGCCGACAAGGACGCGGCCCAGGTCAAGGCGCTGTGGTCCAAGCTGGTATTTACCGGCAAGGGCACGGCGCCGAAGGAATATGCGTCGAACGCCGAGGTCAGGAAGGCCGTCGCGGCCGATCCGAAAGCCATCGGCTACATCGATAAATCGGCACTCGACGACAGCGTCAAGGCCATCCTCACGCTGCCGTAAGCCGATTACGGTGGATTAAGGCGGCTTGGGCGGCATGGCAGCCGCCTAGGCCGGCGCCATATAAGGCTTGCCGTTGGCGGCGCGCCAGGCGGCCGGCGTCGCGCCGAATTGGGCGGTGAACCAGCGCGTGAAACTGCTGGGCATGGAGTAGCCCAGCAGGTCGCCGATGCGCGCCAGCGAGTAGCCGGGATTGTTCATATAGCGCTGCACCAGATCGCGCCGCACCTCGTTGATCAAGTCGCTGAAGTTGGCGCCATCCTCTTCCAGCCGGCGCTGCAGGGTGCGCACATTCATGCCCAGCGCCTGGGAGATCTGTTCGATGGTGGCGCGCCCCATCGGCAGCAGCAGATAGATCGCCTTGCGCACCTCGAAGATCAAGGATGCTTCCCCCACCTCCGGCAGCGAGTCGACAAAGCGCTGCGCATAGCGCGCCATGGCGGGATCGGCGCGCGGATTGGGCGCGTCGAAGGCGGCGGCGGGGCAGGCGATGCCGTTGAATTCGGCGTCGAACAGCACCGGGCAGCCGAACACGCGGCGGTGGATGCGGGCGTCGTCCGGCGCGGCGTGGCTGAAGCTGACGCTGACCGGTCGCCATGCCGGGCCCAGCACGCTGGCGCACAGGCGCGCCATCACGCCCAGCGCCAGTTCGGTGGCCTGGCGGCAGGCCAGCGACTCCTCGGTCACCACCTCTTCGCGGATGATCACCAGCTCGCCCACTTCCTCGATGAAGATCGCCAGCGAGCGGTTGAGCAGATGGCGGTATTGCACCGTCATCTGCAGCGCCTGGCGCAGCGTGGGCTGATGGGTCAGCAGCAGCGCCACCGCGCCCAGGTCGGAAAACTGGCGCGACTCGGCCATGCGCAGGCCCAGGGTCTGGCAGCCGCTGCGGGCGGCCGCGTTTTCCAGCAGGTGCACGGCGGCGCGCGCCGGGATCGAATGATCGGGATCGAGCAGCATATTTCTGCTCAAGCCCACCTCGGCCAGTTCGGCCTGCGCATTCAGGCCCAGGTGCTGGGCCACTTCGAGAAAGTTGGTGAGCACCGCGGCCCGGACCAGTGTCGACATTACAGATAGTTCCTTGTGTGGCTAGCCCGGATGGGTCAGATGAAATTGTAGCGGCCTTGCACCACCGAGGGCAACTTTATCGGCTGTTCCGGCCAGCTTGCTTCCAGCAAGCCTTGTGCTTGTGCCCGCCGCGCCACAGGTATCGGGGCAGGAAACAGAAAATCCCGCATTCCGGCGCGCTACGGTGACGGAAAAAGGGGAATGTTTCCGGCCATGCCGTACCGGGTTAGAATGGAAGCAACAAGTCGGCACTGCCATTTCACTCTGATCAGGAAAACGAGTACAGGATGCTTACCCTACGCATGCGGGATCTGGCCGGACTGGGCGCACTCGGCCTGTGCATATTCTCTGCGCACGCGCAGCATGCCGCGGACGCCCTCAAGTTTGCACCGATTCCGGTGTTTTCCATCTTCCGCCCCTTGCAGCCCAATGGCACGGCCGACGACGCGCTGGCCAGCGGCCGCGTGGTCGCCGGCAGCTATGCGATGACGGCCCGTTCCAGCAAGCGCTGGCGGATCGCGTTTCTGTTCCCCCACTTGAAAGACCCGTATTGGACCGGCTGCGCTTACGGTGTCATCAGCGAAGCCAAACGCCTGGGCGTCGCCGCCGATATCCTGCCGGCGGACGGCTATGACGATCTGGCCAGGCAACTGCACATCATGGAACAGGCCATCGAAGCCAAATATGACGCCATCGTCGTTTCGCCCATCAGCATGACGGCCAATAACGCCTCCATCGCCAAGGCGCGCGCCGCCGGCATCCCGGTGTTCGAACTGGCCAACGACAGCCGCAGCGACGACCTGTCGATCAAGGTCACCACCTCGCTGCGCGGCATGGGACTGGAGGCCACCCGCTGGGTCGTGCGCGACGCGCAGCGGCGCGGCCTGAAAGCGATCAATATCGCGCTGCTGCCCGGTCCGGCGGGAGCGGGCTGGGTCAAGGGGGAGGTCGATGGCAGCCGGATCGCCGCGCAGGAGTCGCCGATTCCGGTGCATATCGTCGATATCCGCTACGGCGACAGCGGTTTCATGGACCAGTCCAAGCTGGCGGTGGAGCTGCTGGCCAGGCAGGGCCGCAAGCTCGATTACATCATCGGTTGTACCGCCTGCGCGCCGGCCGCGCTCAAGCCGATCCGGGACGCGGGATTGCGCGACAAGATCCGCGTGGTGGCTTACGACCTGACCGGCGACATTGCCCACCTGATCCGCAGCAAGGAAATTTATGCCGCCGTCGACACCAAGGGCGTCAGCCAGGCCAGGGTGGTCATGAACGCGGCCGTCAATCTGCTCGAAGGCCGCAGCAAGGATTTGCCGCACACCATCCTGGTCAAGCTGGGCATGATCGACCAGGAGAATATTTCGAGCTATCCCCTCGACACTTCCATCGCGCCGCAAGGCTACAAGGTAGTGCTGTCGCACGAGCCCGGCGCGAATTAAAAAACGAAACAGTCAGTGCAGAAAAGCATCGCAAAGCCATGGAAAAGAATGCATAATCAACAATCATTCACCCAGAAAGAGACAGATGCCGGGACTTCGCCAAGGATACGACAAGGTAGCCATCCAGACGTATGCGCGGGTGGCCGGGGTGCTGTACCTGATCATCATCGTCATCGGATTGCTGGGTGAATCCCTGATCCGGGGCAAGCTGGTCGTGTCCGGCGATCCCGACGCGACGGCCGCCAGTATCAAGGCGGCGGCGTCGTTGTGGCGTCTGGGCATCGCGGGGCAGGACTTACTGCTCATTTGCGCGATCGCGATGACCATGATCTGGTATTTGCTGCTGCGTCCGGTGAACAAGCAGCTGACGCAACTGGCCATGTTGTTCGCGCTGGTTTCGCTGGCCGTTGAAAGTGTGGGCGCGCTGCACCTGCATGCGGTGTTGACGCCGCTGTCGGGTGCGCCTTATCTGAAGGCGATCGCCCCGCAACTGCTCCATTTGCAGGCCTACCAGTCCATCATCGCCCATTCCCACGCCTTTGGGCTGGCGCTGATGTTCTTCGGCGTGGAAATCCTGATCGTCGGGCACCTGATCCGCAAATCCAGTTATTTCCCCAAAGCGATCGGCATGCTGATGCAGCTCGCCGGCGTCTGCTACCTCATCAATACCTTCAGCATGATCCTGTATCCGCCGCTGCAGAATGCATTGTTTCCCATGATCTTGTTGCCGGCCTTCGTGGGCGAGAGCGCGTTCTGCCTGTGCCTGCTGTTCAAAGGCGTGAACCTGCCGCAGTGGGAGCGCAGAATCCAGGAAAACGCGCTGGCGCAGCCGGCGCGCAACTGATGGGTTTGTCCAAGGATTGATACGGTTTTCAGGCGCGGTTTCCAGCTTATTGGACACGCGCGCTTCACTTTCTCTACGGCTAATTAAATAAACCGTTGGCAATCAAGGCTCTAGGCGCTCCCTGTTGTACAGGGGGGCGCTGGCACGTCGATTGCTCTGTCATTTACTGGTTCCACCACATGACAAATAAACAGGAGATGATTGATGAACATGCTGAAAGTATTAGTGCTGGCTGGCGCCGTAGCGGCAACGATGGCGAACGCGAACGCAAATGACGCGGCCGGAAAACTGACGAATGCGGATGGCGTCGTCACGATAGGATACCGGGAAGCCTCGGTGCCGTTTTCCTATCTCGATGGGCAGAAGAAACCGGTGGGCTATACGATGGATCTGTGCGCCCACATCGTCGACGCCATCAGGAAACAGCCGGGAATGGCGGATCTGAAGGTCAACTATGTCGCCGTATCGTCCAGCGACCGGATGGAAAAGGTCAAGGGCGGCGCGGTCGACCTGGAGTGCGGCTCGACCACGGTGACCAAACAGCGCGCCGGTGAAGTGGCGTTTTCCAACCCGATTTTCTTTGCCGATACCAAGATACTGGTGCGCGCCGATTCCGGCATCCGCACGATCGCCGATTTGAAGGAAAAGCGCGTCATCGTCAATCAGGGCGCCACCGGTGCGCCGCTGCTGGCCAAGGTGGATATGGACAAGGGCCTGCACATTCAGTTCGTCAAGTCGCGCGATAACGTCGAGTCCTTCAAATCGCTGCAGCAGAGCAAGGTGGACGCCTTCGTGCATGACGATATCCAGTTGACGATACTGGCGGCCACCTCGTCCGATCCCAAGGGCTATACCTTGCTGGCTGAATCGCTGTCGAGCGATCCGATCGCCATCATGGTGCGCAAGGATAACAAGCAGCTCAAGCAACTGGTCGATGCGACCCTGGCGAAAATCAACGCATCGGGCGAGCTGGCCAAGGTCTACGCCAAATGGTTCATGACGCCGACCTTCAAGGTACCGATGGGTGATGCGCTCAAAAATGAACTGAAACGCCAGTAAGGCTTATACGCCGGCTGGCATATTGTCACGATTCCTGATCAAATAGTGTTCTTTACCCTGAACGCCTATTAGGAATTGTGATGAACTTCGAAACCCTGGTCGTCCTGCTGGAACAAAACGTCGCCGTGATTCGCCTGAACCGTCCGGACAAGGCCAATGCGATGAATCTGAAGATGTGGCAGGAGATTCGCGCCGCCTTCGAATGG
Source organism: Oxalobacteraceae bacterium (assembly GCA_013284265.1). Lineage (GTDB taxonomy): Bacteria > Pseudomonadota > Gammaproteobacteria > Burkholderiales > Burkholderiaceae_D > Rugamonas. The sequence continues at coordinate 115,396 of JABTBR010000004.1, forward strand.
GTGGACCAGACGCCGGAGGTGCGCGTGGCGATCCTGGAAGGCGAAGGAAAAAGCTTCTGTTCCGGGATCGACCTGCAGATGCTGATGGGCGTGGGCGCCTCCATCGCCAATGAATGCGAGGGACGCAAGCGCGAGTCGCTGCGCCGCTTCATCCTGGATTTGCAGGACAGCTTGAGCAGCCTGGAACGCTGCCGCAAACCGGTGCTGGCCGCGATCCACGGCGCCTGCGTGGGCGGGGCCATCGACCTGGTCACCTGCGCGGACATGCGCTATTGCAGCGAGGACGCCTACTTCTCGATCAAGGAAATCGATGTCGGCATGGTGGCCGACGTGGGCACCCTGCAGCGTCTGCCGCGCCTGGTGGGCGAGGGCATGGCGCGCGAACTGGCCTACACCGGACGCCGCGTCGACGCGGCCGAGGCGCGCGATATGCGGCTGGTGAACCGGGTCTACCCGTCCGTGGAAGCGCTGCGGGCCGGCGTGCGCGAGATCGCGGCATCCATCGCGGCCAAGTCGCCGCTGTCCATCCGTGGCAGCAAGGAAATCCTCAACTACAGCCGCGACCACAGCGTGGCCGACAGCCTGAACTATGTGGCGACCTGGAACGCGGCGATGCTGATGTCGGCGGACTTGCAGGCCGCCATGGCGGCGGCCATGAGCAAGCAGGCGCCGCAGTTCAAGGATTAATCGTATTGGCGTATGCGATCGTTTGCGGCCCATTCTTGAATAGTGCGTAGAATGGCGACTTTATAAAGGGCATCACGTGAAAAAAACAGGAATGGCTAAGAGCGACGCAAAAAAGCTCATGGGTAAAATGACCGCACCGGGCGCGACCGGTTTCGGCGGCGCCGATACCGCCATCGTCGACAAGCGCGAACAGCGCAAGCGCGATCAGGCCCTCGGCCTGGTGCCGTTCGCCGTCAAACTGAATGGCGATCTGGTGCAGCAACTGCATGCGCTGGCCAAGGAACGCGGCCTGGACTTGAACGAGACAGTTGCCGCGGTGCTGGCTGCGGGTCTGGCCGCGAAATAATGCTTCGGCGCCGTGCGTAGTCCGCTGCGCGCCATCGGATATACAAAAGGCTTGCGTGAATTCGCAAGCCTTTTTGCTTGTGGTTGGGACCAACGATGCCCGTCAGGGATTATTCAGCTGGTATTGCCGGTAGTCTGGCGTAGCACGGTAATTGCGCAGCGCCTGCCAGTAGCGCTCGACCAGTTTCGGATGCTGCTGGTAAAACTGGCGCGACACCATCAGGTACACCGGCGTCTGTTCAAAGGGTTTGCCGCTGCGCTCGATCTGGCCCGCAAAGCGGCTGGCGATCAGGCGGTCCGCTTCTTCCATCATGCCGACCACGCCATCGACCCTGCCGGAGATCAGCTTGCCCAGATTGGGTTCCAGCGCCTTGGCGCCATCGTCGTAGGGCACGCCCAGTTCCTTGAGGCGATCGATGACATAGATAAAACCGGACTCGACGCCCAGCCGGCCCGCGCCCAATTCGATCAAGCGCTTTCCGTCCCAGCTTAGCGGCGAGCCGGCGCGGCGGTAAATATAGTAATTCATCACTCCCAGCGCCTTGTTCTCGTCCACCGCGCCGCCCTCCATCGGGAAGACGGCATGTTCGGCGCGCTGGGGAGAATAGGCCGCGGCCATGCCATCGCTGACGCCGGTCTTGATTTCTTCCAGACAGCGGCGCCGCGGCGCGATGCGGCGCTCGACTTCCAGCTTGATGACCCGTGCCGTCTGAAACATCAGGTATTGCAAATGGCCGGTGCCATCGACCTTGCCAAACGGCGGATAGTCCACATCCATCGAGCAGAGCCGGAAACGGACTGCCGCAGGGACGGCCGCAGCTTCCTCCGCTCGCGCGCACGCCATCCCCAGCAGCACTGCCAGCACTGCACTCAAGCTCCATTTACTTGCAGATAACATTCCATGTCCTCAATCATCAGGCTTGCCTAGCGTACCATGCCAGCGTAGCGAGGCGGGTTCGCCAGCGGGCCGTGACTCCGGCCTGGCCGAATTTGCCGCGCAGGCCCCCATTTTTGTTATGCTAGCGTCTTTCCTCCGGCCGGCACTGCCGACCGGGCTGGAGCACCCTATTTACGGAGTAGTACGATGGTTTCATTGCAAGAGCAGTTTTTGAAAGCCGGCCTGGTCGACAAGAACAAGGTCAAAGTGGCCAATCAGGACAAGAACAAGCAGAAAAAGATCGAGCGCAAGACCGGCACCCAGACGGTCGACGAGGTGCGTCTGGCCGCCCAGGAAACCCAGCGCAAGAACGCCGAGCGCGCCCGCGAGCTCAACGCCCAGCGCGATGCGGCCGCCACCCAGAAGGCGATCGTGGCGCAGATCGCCCAGATGGTGCAGAAGAACCGCCAGAACAAGGGCAATGGCGACATTGCCTACAATTTCACCCACGGCAGCAAGATCGAGCGCATCTATGTGTCGGCGGCGGTGCAGGCCCACCTGGTGGCGGGACGGCTGGTGATCGTATGCCTGGCAGGCGTGTTCGAGCTGGTGCCGCGCGTGATCGCCGACAAGATCGCCGAGCGCGATGCCAGCCTGGTGGTGCGCGTGAACAAGGCCAGCACCGAGGTCGACGAGGACGATCCTTACGCGGCCTTCCAGATTCCAGACGATCTGATGTGGTAATTCCGGACACTGTCCGCTGCGGCGCCTAAGGGCGCCGCTGGGAGCGCGCATCGAGCGCGCTTCCTATTGTTGCAATTGCACCCACTCCCACCCCAATGCCGAATCCGGCGCCCTTGGCCGGGTAATATGCTTTGCATCGCCCGCTGTGGCGGTGTAGCTTGTTTTACGCACTCCCCGTAGTTCAGCATGTGCCCACCAAATTTGCTGCGACTCAACTGGATACACTTTAAATTTTCGACACATAAAAACAGTGTACAAACATTTTTCCGTATCGTAATATGATTTCGTGCTGTGAAGAAGAAAATCATGTACCCACGTTTCCGCTGAGTCAATAAAGGCGGCAGGGCGTGCCGAAGATGATAGCTGCCAGAGTTATTTGATCATTCCAATAATGAATAGCTATTCCAAAGGGAGACGCAAACAATGTTCGCAACCATCTTCAAGAAGACCGCCATTGCCGCCGCGCTGCTACTCGCCGCCGGCGCTGCGCTGGCCGAGAATATCAAGATCGGCTCGGTGCTGTCGGTATCCGGCCCGGCCGCCTTCCTGGGCGACCCCGAGCTCAAAACCCTGCAAATGTATGTCGAAAAGATCAATGCGGAAGGCGGCGTGCTGGGACGCAAGCTGGAATTGCTGCACTACGACGACGGCAGCGACGCGGCCAAGGCCAATGGCTTCACCAAGCGCCTGATCGAGTCCGACAAGGTGGACGTGCTGATCGGCGGCACCACCACCGGCGCGACCATGGCGATGGCGCCGCTGGTGGACAAGGCGGGCCTGCCCTTTATCTCGCTGGCCGGCGCGGTGGTGATCATCGATCCGGTCAAGAAATGGGTGTTCAAGACCCCGCATACCGACCGCATGGCCGCCGAGAAGGTGTTCGAGGACATGAAGAAGCGCGGCATCAGCAAGGTGGGCCTGCTGTCGGAGACCAGCGGCTTCGGCGCTTCCGGCCGCAAGGAGGCCCAGCATGTGGCGGCCAAGTACGGCATCAATCTGGTGGCCGATGAAACCTACGGTCCCAAGGACACCGACGTGACCGCGCAGCTGACCCGCATCAAGGGCGTGGCGGGCGTGCAGGCCGTGTTCGTGTTCGGGCTGGGGCAGGGGCCTGCCGTGGTCACCAAGAACTATGGCCAGCTGGGCATGACCGCGCTGCCGATGTATCAGTCGCACGGCGTGGCCTCGGACGAATACATCAAGCTGTCCGGCAAGGCGGCCGAGGGCGTGCGTCTGCCGACGCCGGCGCTGCTGATCGGCCAGATGCTGGCGGCCGGCGACGCGCAGAAAGCCATCGTCACCGGCTACGACAAGGCCTACAAGGAGCGTTTCAAGGCCGATCCCTCCACCTTCGGCGGCTACGCGCTCGACGCGCTGAACCTGACGGTGGACGCGATCAAGCGTGCCGGCGGCACCGACAAGGAAAAAGTGCGCAGCGCGCTGGAACAGACCAAGGGCTTCGTCGGCACCACCGGCGTGTTCAATATGAGCCCGGCCGATCACATGGGACTGGACCTGTCGGCCTTCCGCATGGTCGAAGTGAAAAACGCAGACTGGCAATTACAAAAATAATGCGCAGCGGCGGCCTCCCGGCCGCCGCATCCGCACCGCATCTGCCCTGGAGACGCCATGCTTGCCCAATTTTTACAGTTCCTGTACTCGGGAATGACTGTCGGTTCGGCCTACGCGCTCGCCGCGCTGGGTTTCACCATTATCTACAACACCAGCGGCGTGATCAATTTCGCCCAGGGTGAATTCATCATGCTGGGCGGGATGCTCGCTTCGATGCTGGCCAGTGCCGGGGTGCCGCTGCCGCTGGCGATCATCAGCGCGGTGGCGCTGACCGCGGTGGTCGGGCTGGTGATGGAGAAGGCCGTGATCGAACCGGCGCAGAATGCGCAGGTGGTCACCCTGATCATCATCACCATCGGCGCCTCGCTGGTGATACGCGGGCTGGTGCAGATCTGGCTGGGCAAGGCGACCCATACGCTGGCGCCGTTCTCGGGCGATACGCCTATCATGCTGCTGGGCGCGAGCCTGCTGCCGCAAAGCCTGTGGGTGCTGGGGGTGACCCTGCTGATCGTCGCCGCGCTGGGCTGGTTCTTCGGCCGCACCTTGCTGGGCAAGGCCATGCTGGCGACCTCGCACAACAAGCTGGCCGCGCAACTGGTCGGCATCAACACGCGCCGCGTGCTGCTGCTGTCCTTCGGGCTGGCCGCGCTGCTCGGCGCCGTGGGCGGCATCCTGGTCGCGCCGATCACCTATACTTCGTATGACGCCGGCATCATGCTCGGCCTGAAGGGCTTTGTGGCCGCCGTGCTCGGTGGTCTGGGCGGCGGCGTCGGTGCGATCGCGGGCGGCCTAATACTGGGCATCGCCGAAGCGATGACGGCCGGGTATATCTCGTCCGCCTACAAGGACGCGGTGCCCTTCGTGCTGATCCTGCTGATCCTGTTCTTCATGCCGCGCGGCCTGTTCGGCGCCAAAGTATCGGAGCGCGTATGAAATCCCTGCTGCCTGCCTCATGGGCGCGTCACGCCGGGCTGCTGGTGCTGGCCCTGATCCTGGCGCTGCTGCCGCTGGCGCTGCCCAACGCCTACTACTTCGACGTGGCGATCCGCATCGCCCTGAACGCCATCGTGGTCATCGGCCTGAACCTGTTGATGGGTTACACGGGGCAGATCAGCCTGGGCCATGCCGGATTCTTCGGCCTGGGCGCGTATTTCTCGGCGGTGCTGACCACGCACTACAACTGGCCGCCGCTGGCGGCCATGGCGGCCGGCGCGGCCGCCACCGGCCTGCTGGCCTTCGCGTTGGCGCGCCCCGTGCTCAAGCTGAAGGGGCATACGCTGGCCATGGCCACGCTGGGCCTGGGTATCATCATTTCCATCGTCATCAATAATGAAACCCAGTGGACCGGCGGTCCGGATGGTATCGCCGTGCCGCCGCTGGGCCTCGGAGGAATGGAGATTGCGGGCGAACATGCCTGGTATGTGCTGGCGGCGCTGTTGCTGCTGCTGGTGACCTGGTGCGCGCTGAACCTGATCGATTCGCCCGTGGGACGCGCCTTGCAGGCGATCCACGGTTCGGAAGTGGCCTCGCGCGTGGTCGGCATCGATACCACCCGCTTCAAGGTGCGGGTGTTTGTGCTGTCGGCGGTGCTGGCCAGTATCGCCGGCAGCATCAGCGCCCATTACATCGGCTTCATCACGCCGAATCTGGCAGGCTTTTTCCACTCGATCGAGCTGGTGACGATGGTGGTGGTGGGCGGCATGGCCTCGGTGTTCGGCTCTATCGTCGGCGCGGCGCTGCTGACGGTGCTGCCGCAATTGCTGTCGGCCTTCGAAGGCTGGGAGATCGTGGTGTTCGGCGTGATCCTGATGGCGACGATGATCTTGATGCCGCGTGGCCTGGTGCCCAGCCTGGCGCAGCGCTTGCGCGGCAGGCGGCCGGGCCGCTCCGGGCCGGAACTGCTGCATCCGAAGAAAGCGCAGGGCTGAGCGATGCTGACGATACAAAATCTGAGCAAGAGCTTCGGCGGCGTCAAGGCGGTGCAGGACGTGAGCTTTTCGATCCGTGAAGGCAGCATCCATTCCGTGATCGGGCCCAATGGCGCGGGCAAGACCACGCTGTTCAATCTGATCACCGGGGTCTACATACCTACATCGGGCAAGATCCTGCTGCGTAACGAGAACGTGGCCGGCCTGACGCCGGACGCGCTGGCGCGCCGTGGCATGAGCCGCACCTTCCAGAATCTGCAGATATGCATGAATATGGCGGCGATCGATAATGTGATGGTCGGGGCGCATCTGAGCCTGAACCAGAATATGTTCGCCGGCATGCTGCGCCTGCCGTCGGTGCGCAAGGCCGACGCGCGCTGCCGCGAAGAGGCGGCCCGGCTGATGGAGTTCGTCGGCGTGGGCCAGTACGTCGATGCGGATGCGACCCAGATGTCCTACGGCGCGCTCAAGCGGCTGGAAATCGCGCGGGCGCTGGCGGCGCGGCCCAAGCTACTGCTGCTCGACGAGCCGGCGGCGGGCTTGAACCATACTGAAACGGGCGAAATCGAAGCGCTGATCCGCAAGGTGGCGCAATCGGGCGTGACGGTGGTGCTGGTCGAGCATGATATGAAGCTGGTGATGAATCTGTCCGACCACATCCTGGTGCTCGATTACGGCAAGACGCTGGCCGAGGGCACGGCGGCCGAAGTGCGCGCCAATCCGGACGTGGTGGCAGCCTATCTTGGAGCGGCGGCATGAGGGACGGTATGAACGAGGGCATGAGCAATGACAAGGGCAAGGACGCGGGCGAATGTGCCGGCAAAGGCGCGGTGGTGCTCGATATCGCCGGCCTGACCAGCCACTATGGCCGCATCCAGGCCCTGCATGGCGTCGATATCGAGGTGCGCCAGGGCCAGCTGGTGGCGCTGGTGGGCGCCAACGGTGCGGGCAAGACCACGCTGCTGCGCGCCATTTCGGGAGTGCAGGCCATCAGCGGTGGCAGCATCGGCTTCAATGGCCAGGATGTCGGCCGCGCCAGCGCGGACCAGCGGGTACGGGCCGGCATCTGCCAGGTGCCGGAGGGGCGCCAGGTGTTCGGGCCGATGTCGGTGGAGGATAATCTGCGCCTGGGCGCCTTTACCCGTCCCAGGGGCGAGACCGAGGGCGATATGGAACGCATGTTCCAGCTGTTTCCGATCCTGAGGGAAAAGCGCGCGTTGCTGGCCGGGACGCTGTCGGGCGGACAGCAGCAGATGCTGGCGATGGCGCGCGCGCTGATGGGGCGACCCTCGCTGCTGCTGCTCGACGAGCCGAGCATGGGACTGGCGCCCTTGCTGATCGCCGAGATCTTCCGCATCGTCGCCAGCCTGCGCGAGCAGGGCATCACCATCCTGCTGGTGGAGCAGAACGCCCATGCGGCACTGTCGATCGCCGATGTCGGCTATGTGCTCGAGTCGGGGGCGGTCACGCTGTCCGGCCCCGGCCCCGAGCTGCTGCGCAACGAACAGGTGCAGAGCGCCTATCTGGGCATGTGAGCCTTGCGCAGGCTGCGGCGGCGTGCGGCGGCGCCCATCAGCGCCAGGCCCGGCAGCATCAGCGCGAGCGAGCCGGGGACCGGGACGGCGACCAGCGCCTGGGAATAGCCGGCCACATGCATCGCGTCGAGATACACATAGGCGTAGTTGGCGGGGAACGCCCCGCCGGTGTTGCGCGCCTCGATACGAAATTCATTGATGAAGGTGCCGTCGCCCATCATCATCTGGGTCATGGGATTATAGGTGTTCAGGAAAGGGGTCAGGTCCGGCGTATGCAGCAATGCAGGCTGGCCGTTGACCATGTGATCGGTGAGAACGTAACTGCCCACCTGGTGGCCGTTGAAGATGAGCGTCATCTCGTTGTCGGCGGCGAAACTGGCGATCGCGGGTGCGCCGATGAGCTCGGGGACGTTGAAGCGGTAGCGGAAATAGACCGTGTCCGGGCCATTGTTGCCGGCCGGCGTGCCGGTGTAGCCATGCTCGCCCCAGTACCACATCAGGCTTGCCCGTTGCGGCAGCGGGTCGGCAGCGCTGCCCAGATAGATGAGCTGGGGCCGGGTGTAGGGATTCGGATAGTTGCCATAGTCGGCGGTGGCGCTCCAGTTTATGTTGTCCAGGCTGGCTTCCCAGCCGTTGCTGCCGCTGAGCACGGGCAGGGACATATGGGCGGCCGCTGGCACTGCCGCCAGCAGCGCCAGCGAGGCGAGGGTGCGGCACAGGCTGCGCGGCGTCCTGGCTGTGCGATCAAAACGAACCATCATGGCAAGCTCCTTGGCGAATGGCGTCCTTGGGACGCATGTAGCGGCTAAGTTGCATGGAACGTGCCATGGCGTGGTCCGCCCGGCGGCAAGGGCTGCCGCCGTTCGCCGTCGGATCTCCGGTGCTTCCCTTGTAAAAAAAACCGGCACCTCGCGGCGCGGGCGGCATGCGCCCGGATTGATGGCCGGTGTTCGCCGAGATTGCTCTCACGAACGCGCTTGGAAGCGTAGTTAACGGCCGCGCAGGCTTGTCTTCGGCAATATTGACAGTTATCCTTGGGCTGGAAAGTTTTCAGCACCTACATCTTCGCTCCAAGGAGTATTTTGCCATTCCCCCAAGGCCGCCGGCTCCCTACCATACGCAGACAACTCGCCTGGGTGGTGCTCACCTGCACCCTGCCGGCCGCCGTCGGCTTCGGCCTGCTGATCAGCCATTTCTATGCGCGCGAACGCGACCAGATCCAGAGCGATTCCCTGCTGACGGCGCGCGCGCTGATCCACGCGGTCGACCGTGACCTAAACAATGGCATCATCGTGGCGCTGGCGCTGGCCAGTTCGCCCAGCCTCGACGCCGGCGACCTGGCCGGATTCCGCGCCCAGGCCAGCGGCGTGCTGCGCAGCGAATTCCCGGGGCTGAACTTTGTGCTGAGCGACCGCGATGCCAACCAGCTGCTCAATACCCTGCGTCCGCTGGGCGCGCCCATGCCCGATCCGGCCAGCGCGGCGCGGATACGCAAGGTGTTCGATCTCGGCGAACCGATTATTTCGGACCTGTTCATCGGCGGCGCGCTGAAGCGGCCGTTGACGGCGATCCACGTGCCGGTGATACGCAACGGTAAGGTCATCTATTGCCTGTCTGTGGGCTTTCCACCCGAACGGATCGGCAAAGTGCTGGCCGAACAGCGTCTGCCTGCCAGCCGTTTCGTGGCCATCCTGGACCGTTCCGGCACCATCGTGGCGCGCACCCACGAGCCGGAGCGCTTCGTCGGCAAGAAGGCTTCGGCGCTGCTGATGGCAGGCTTGAAGCGGCCCGTCAACGAAGATGCGATCGAGACCTTCACGCTGGAGGGCGTGGGGGTCTATTCCATGTACAGCCGCTCGGTGGAGAGCGGCTGGACCGTGGTGATCGGCGTACCGCGCAGCATCGTGCTGAGCGAGTTGCTGGCCTCGCTCACCTGGATCAGCTGGACCGTACTGGCCCTGCTGCTGGCCGGACTGGGCGCCGCCTGGTACCTCGGTGGCAAGATCAGCGCATCGGTGCGGGCGCTGGCCACCGCGGCAATCGGGCTCGGCTCCGGCGTCCGGATCACGCCCCGGAGTGCGGCCTTTCGCGAAGCCCAGGATGCGGCCGTCACCTTGTGCCAGGTCGACGCCGAATTGCAGAAGCACCGCCATCACCTGGACCAGCTGATCGCCGAGCGCACGCTGCAGCTGGAACAGCTCAACGAGCAGCTGGTGCTGGCAAGGAATACCGCCGAGGCGGGCAACAAGGCCAAGAGCGCCTTCGTGGCGAATATGAGCCATGAACTGAGGACGCCGATGAACGCGGTGCTGGGCATGGCCCATTTGCTGGGCAACACGGCGCTGTCGGCCGAGCAGTTGCGCTATCTGGACATGATCCAGGCCTCGAGCAAGTCGCTGCTGGGCATCCTGAACGATATCCTCGATTTTTCCAAGATCGAGGCGGGCAAGTTCGATGTGTCGGCCACGCGCTTCGACCTCGATGAAGTGCTGCATGGCGTGGCCACCATCATGAGCGTCAATGCCGGCGACAAGGATCTGGAGCTGGCCATCGGCGTGGAGCCCAACGTGCCGCGCGCGCTGGTGGGCGACGCCTTGCGGCTGCAGCAGATCCTGGTAAACCTCACCGGCAATGCGATCAAATTCACCCCGCAGGGCGAGGTGGCGCTGCTGGTCGAACTGCTGGTCGACGACAACGATGCGGTGGTGCTGTGCTTTACCGTGCGCGATACCGGCATCGGCATCAGCGCCGAGCAGCAGGAGCGCTTGTTTACCGCCTTCACCCAGGCCGACTCCTCGACCACCCGGCGCTTTGGCGGCACCGGGCTGGGGCTGACGATTTCCAAGCGCCTGATCGAGCTCCTGGGGGGCAACATCACGGTGCGCAGCACACCGGCCAAGGGCAGCGAATTCCGCTTTACCATGCCGTTGCGGCGCGACCGCGAGCAGGCGCCGGCCGCGCCGGCACCGAATGCCTTGCGCCTGCTGCTGGTGGACGACAACCCGACCAGCCGCAATTACCTGGGCAAGACCATCCAGCGCTGGCGCTGGCAGGTCGACAGCGTCGGCTCCGGGGCCGAGGCGGTGGCGCGGGTGCGCGAGGCGCACGCCGCTGGCCAGGCTTACGACTTGATGCTGATCGACTGGCAGATGCCCGACATGGATGGCCACGCCACCCGGCGCGCCATCAGCGCCCAGCTGGGCGAAGCGACGCCGACCATCATCATGGTCAATGCCTATGGCCGCAAGCAGATGCTGGCCGACCTGGGCGGGGCCGCCGACGACATGGTGTTGACCAAGCCGGTCACCGCGTCCAGCCTGTTCGACGCGGTGCAGCAGGCGCTGGCGCTGAGCCGCCACGCGCTGCCGGCGCCGCTGCCGCAACAGCGCCGCCGCATCGACGCGCGCCTGCTGCTGGTGGAGGATAATGTGATGAACCAGGCGGTGGCGCGCGGCATTCTGGAGCATGCCGGCGCCGTGGTGGACGTGGCCGACAACGGCGCCCAGGCCGTCGAACTGCTGCGCAGCCGGCCCGGCGACTACGCGCTGATCCTGATGGATGTGCAGATGCCGGTGATGGATGGCTTCACCGCCACCCGCCTGATCCGCGGCACGCTGGGCCTGACGCTGCCCATCCTGGCCATGACGGCCGGCGTGATGGAATCCGAGCGCGAAGAATGCGTCGCCTCGGGCATGAACGACTTCATTGGCAAGCCGGTCGATGTGGAACAGATGCTCGATACGATCGCGCGGCATATGCCGCCCGATGGCGGCCCGGGCGGCGTCGCGGACCAGGTCTGATCTCCCGCCGGTTTTCCCAGGCAGGTCGGCGCCGTCCTACGGTGCGCTGCGTTGTGCACCTATTTCGTTTGGCGCCGACGGGCTGCATGATGCCTTACCGACGCCGCGCGCCTGTTAGCTCAGCTTCAGTTGCGTGTTTTCTTTATCCGGATCAATGTCATAACGGGGAACATCATGGGCTTTATTTCTTGGATTATCGTGGGTGGCCTGATTGGCTGGGTGGCCAGCATCATCATGAGTACCGACGCGCAACAGGGCATGTTGCTCAATATCGTGGTGGGCATCGTCGGCGCGCTGCTGGGCGGCTGGCTGCTGGCGCCCTATGTCGGTGGCGGCACCATCAATGCGAACGACTTCAGCGTGACCTCGCTACTGGTGTCGCTGGTGGGGGCGGTGGTGCTGCTGGCGATCGTCAAGCTCTTGTTCCGGGGACGGATAGGCTAGCTCTCCCGAAGGGAAGAGCAAACGGCGCTGCGGGAGTAAGCCGCAGCGCCGTTTTTATTTTTGCCCGTCCGATGCGCGCGACGGCGGCTGACACCGTCAGGGTGGCACTTGGTTCGCGCGAGCCCGCGGGCAACCAGCGCTAGTTGCCGCGCCGCTCCTGAATGCAGGCGCGGCAGTCATAGCTGACGCCGCGCGGCGAGACGTTGAAGAATTCCTGGTCCATCGGCCAGGGCTCATTGCAGCAGGCGCAGAGCTGCTCCTGTCCCAGTTCGGTCTGCAGGATGCGGCGGAAGCCGCCCGCGATACGCAGTAGCTCAAAGCCGCGCGCGCCGGACGGCCCGCTGGTTCTATTCTGGTCCATGAGGATAGTGGCGGAAATGGTGCAGACATCATCATATCCTCGTCTTCCGTTAACGTAAACGTCAATTAAGCGCCGCAAGCCCTTTGGCGGGGGCGGGCGGACATGATATGGTTGCAAACATTCTGACCGGGGCGCTAGCGTGAAAAATCTGCATATCGAAGGACAAAGCCTGGAATGGCTGCTCGGCGCGGTGACCGATGCGATGCTCATCATCGACCGCGACGGCCATATCGTGCTGGCCAATCCGGCGCTCGAGCGCCTGTTCGGCCTGACCCAGCAGGAGCTGCTGGGCCAGAGCATGGAAATCCTGCTGCCGCCGCGCTACCGCCACGGCCATGTGCGCCTGCGCGGCGACTACTTCGACCAGCCGCGCCCGCGCAATATGGGCGCCGGCAACGCGCTGGCCGGCATGTACCGCGACGGCCGCGAGTTTCCCGTCGAAGTGAGCCTGTCGCCGCTACAGACCGGGCAGGGACTGCCGCTGGTGCTGGCCACCATCCACGACATCACCCAGCGCAAGGCCGCCGAGGTGGCGCTGCAGGAGAGCGAGGCGCGCATGCGCGCGATCTTCGAGACGGCGGTCGATGCCATCATCACCATCGACGACCATGGCATCGTCGAACGCATGAACCGGGCCGCCGAGCTCCTGTTCGGCTACGGCGAGGCCGAGGTGGCGGGCCAGAATGTGTCGATGCTGATGCCGGCGCCGCACCGCGCCCTGCACGACGGCTATCTGGCCAACTACCTGCGCACCGGCGAGAAGAAAGTCATCGGCAAGGGCCGCGAAGTGGAAGGGCGGCGCAAGGATGGCACGACCTTCCCGATGGACCTGGCGGTGGCCGAGATGCAACTGGGCGAGCGGCGCATGTTTACCGGCGTGGTGCGCGACGTCAGCGAGCGCAAGCAGAACGAGGAAAAGAACCGCCTGTTGCTGGCCGAGCTGAGCAGCGCCAACGAGGAATTGACCAACTTCGCCTATGTGGTGTCGCATGACCTGAAGGCGCCGCTGCGCGGCATCGGCTCGCTGGCCGACTGGCTGGCCACCGACTATGCCGCCCTGTTCAATGACGAGGGCAAGGAGCATATGCGCCTGTTGATCAACCGGGTGCACCGCATGGGCAGCCTGATCGACGGCATCCTGCAGTATTCGCGGGTCGGCCGCGTCAAGGAAGCGCTGCTGCCGGTGGACCTGAACCGGCTGCTGGCCGACGTGGTCGATCTGCTGGCGCCGCCGCCCCATATCGCGGTGCGGGTGATGGCGCAGCTGCCCACGGTGGTGGCCGAGCCGACCCGGCTCCAGCAGCTGTTTCACAACCTGATCTCGAACGCGATCAACTATTCCGACAAGGCCAGCGGCGAGATCGACGTGGGCGTGCTCGAAGACGGCGCTTGCTGGCGTTTCTATGTGCGCGACAACGGCCCCGGTATCGAGCAGCGCCACTTCGAGCGCATCTTCCAGCTGTTCCAGACGCTGGCCGCGCGCGACCGCGTCGAGAGCACCGGCGTGGGCCTGGCACTGGTCAAGAAGATCGTGGAAATGTACCATGGACAAATCTGGCTGGAATCGCTGATCGGCAGCGGCACCACATTCTGGTTCACCCTGCCCAAGGACGGCCGCCGTCCGCGTCCGCCGCGCCCTGGCCCTCAGAATACGGAAAACCTATGAAAATCAATAACCGCCCCATCCTGCTGGTGGAGGACGACCGCGTCGACGTGATGACGATCCTGCGCGCGCTCAAGGAAATCGAGGTCGTCAATCCGGTCGTCAGCATGGAGCACGGCGAGGCCGCATTGGACTATCTGCACGATCCGGCCAATGCGCGTCCCTGCATCATCCTGCTCGACCTGAACATGCCCATCATGAACGGCATCGAATTCCTGCAGGCGATCAAGCATGACGCCGAGCTCAAACGCATCCCGGTGATCGTGCTGACCACGTCCGAAGAGCAGCAGGACAAGGTCAACAGTTTCGACCTGGGCGTGGCCGGCTATATGGCCAAGCCGGTAGACTACCGCCGCTTCGTCGAGATGATGCGCTCGATCGATCTGTACTGGACCATCAGTGAAATGCCCTGAGGCGCGGCGCGCCGGCGGGAGGGGGCGATGAGCGACGCGCCGCTGCGGGTGCTGATGGTGGAAGACGATGTGGTCGACCGGATGGCGGCCAGGCGCGCCTTCGCGGCCGGCGCCGCGGCCGTGGGCGCGATCGAACTGATCGAGGCCGACAGCGGCGCCCAGGGCTTGCAACTGGCCGCCGCGCTGCGGCCCGACTGCATCCTGCTCGACTACCATCTGCCCGACCTGAGCGGACTGGAATTCCTGGCCCGGCTGGCCAGCGCCAGCGGCGCCGCCGCGCCGCCGGTGATGATGCTGACCGGCGCCGACAGCGCCGCCGTGGCGGCCGAAGCGATGCGCGGCGGCGCGCGCGACTATCTGGTCAAGGATGTCGACGGGCGCTATCTGGAGCAACTGGCCGGCGCCATCGTGCGCCTGCTGCGCGAGCAGCGCCTGCGCGACGACAAGCTGCAGGTCGAGGCCAGGTTCCGCACCCTGGTCGAGCAGATCCAGGCGATCAGCTATATCGCCGAGCTGGAGCCGCCGCAGCGGCTGCGCTACATCAGTCCGCAGATCCAGGTGCTGGGCTTTACGGCCGAGGAATGGCTGGCCGATCCCGGCCTGCACGCGGCGCGCATGGACCCGGCCGCGCGCGCCAGCGTGGAGGCGGCGATCTCGCTGAGCCGCGCCAGCCGCATCCCGCTGCGGCTGGAATACCGGCTGCAGGCGCGCGACGGCGGCTGGCTGTGGTTGCGCGATCAGGCCGAAGTCGTGTCCGACGAGGCCGGCCAGGCCATGTTCGTGCAGGGCATCCTGGTCGATATCACGCGCAACAAGCTGGCCGAACAGGCCTTGCAGGCCTCGCAGGACGCCTTGCGGCGGCTGGCGGCGCATCAGGAAAACATCAAGGAACAGGAACGCAAACGCATCGCCCAGGAAATCCACGATGAACTGGGCGGGCTGCTGACCGGCATCAAGGCCTATATCTCGGTGGCCATCGAGCGCGGCGCCGCCAGCGGGGCGCCGGCCGATCCGCTGCTGGCCGACGCGGCCGCGCTGGCCCAGGATGCGATCCAGACGGTGCGCCGGGTGATCACCGACCTGCGTCCCAGCGTACTCGATCAGCTGGGCGTGTGGGCCGCGCTGGAATGGTATGCGGGCCAGATCGAGCAGCGCTCCGGCCTGGCCTGCCACTGCCGTATCGCGCCCCAGGTGGCGGCGCTGGAACTGGGGCCGGAACGCAGCACCATGCTGTTCCGGGTGGTGCAGGAGGCGCTGACCAATGTGGTGCGCCATGCGCAGGCGCGCAATGTGCGCATCGAAGTGCTGCTCGAAGGCGCTTATCTGCTGCTCAGCGTGGCCGACGACGGCCAGGGCATCGCCGCCGAGCGCCTGCTCAACCGCGACTCCTGGGGCATCCAGGGCATGCATGAACGCAGCCGGCATTTTGCCGGCGAATTGAAACTGAGCGGCACGCCGGGGCAGGGGACCACCCTGCAACTGCGTCTGCCACTGGAAGAGAACGATGAGTATTGATGCTATCCGGGTATTGCTGGTCGACGACCATGCGATCGCCCGCAACGGGGTGCGCCTGATGCTGGGCACGGCCGATGATATCCGTGTCGCCGGTGAGGCGAGCAGCGCGGTCGACGCGCTGCGCTTGCTGGGCGGACAAGTATTCGACGTGGCCCTGCTCGACATTACGATGCCGGGCAAGAACGGCCTCGATCTGCTCAAGCAGCTGCGTGCCGATTACCCGCGCATGGCGGTGCTGATGCTGAGCACCTATTCGGAGGAAATCTACGCGGTGCGCGCGCTCAAGCTGGGCGCGGCCGGCTATCTGACCAAGGATGCCCATACCACGGTGCTGGTCGATGCGGTGCGCAAGGCGGCCGCCGGCGGCAAGCACGTCAGTCCGGCGCTGGTGGAAAAGCTGGCCAGCCTGATCGGCAGCGGCGCCAGCGCCAACCACGAAACGCTGTCGAACCGCGAACTGGAAGTGTTCAAGCTGATCGCGGCCGGCGAATCGCTGGTCAAGATCGGTGAAAGCCTGCATCTGAGTCCGAACACGGTGACCACCTACCGCGGCCGCATCCTCGACAAGATGGGCTTGAGCAGCAACGCCGAGCTGACCCGCTACGCCCTGGAGCACGGGATGATCTAGCGCTGTCACGGATCCCCTACAGCATGCATCGGGCTTGCCCGATGCACAAGATGGTGACGATCGCCGATACTGGTTGCATGTAAATCATGCCCGCCACCGGAGACCTGCCATGTCCACCACCGTGTTCCCCATTTCCAGTGCCAGCGCCAGCCCGGCGGCGCGCACCAATCAATGCGCGGTCTGCAGCTTTCGCAAGCTGTGCCTGCCCGTCGGGCTGGACGAGGAGGAAGTCAGTCAGCTCGACCGCATCATCGGCAAGCGCCGCCGCGTCATGCGCGACGAGCCCCTGATCCGCATGGACCAGCCCTTCAGCAATCTGTACGCGGTGCGCTTCGGCCATTTCAAGACGGCCCAGGTGAATCTGCGCGGCCAGCAGCAGATCACCGGCTTCCAGATGGCCGGCGACCTGCTGGGCCTGGACGCGATCGGCAGCGGCCGCCACGGCTGCAGCGCCGTGGCGCTCGACGATGCCGAGGTCTGCGAGATTCCCTTCGCCCCGCTGCAGCAGATGTTCGGCCAGGTACCGGTGCTGCTGCAGCATTTCCACCGCATCATGAGCCAGGAAATCACGCGCGAACAGAATGTGATGCTGTTTCTGAGTAATATGCGCGCCGAGCAGCGCTTCGCGCTGTTCCTGCTGAATCTGTCGGCCCGCTACGCGGCGCGCGGCTTCGCGGCCAATGAATACCAGCTGCGCATGTCGCGCGAAGAGATCGGCGACTATCTGGGCCTGACCATCGAAAGCATCAGCCGCCTGCTGTCGCGCTTCAAGCGCGAAGGCTGGATCGCGGTCGATAACCGCGCGCTGCGCCTGCTGGACCGCCCCGGCCTGGAAGCGATCGCCAGCGGCGCGGCCCAGGACGCGGCCGAGCGCGCCGCCGATACCATCCGTCCGGCGCGCCGCGCGGCCTGATCCGGCGCCGTTCATGCCAGCGCTTCCGGCGCGGCCAGCCGGCGCAGGCGCGCCACATCGAGCAGTTCGATCTCCCGGTTGCGTACCCGCAGCACGCCGTCCGCGCGCAGCGCCGACAGCAGCCGGCTGACGCTCTCGCCGCTCAGTCCGAGGTAGGCGGCGATGTCTTCGCGCGACATGCTCAGTCTGAAACGCTTGCACATCCTGCCCGGGGCCGCACGGCGGCTGGCCAGGTCGAGCAGCAGGGCGGCCAGACGGCGCGGCGCGCGCGCATGGCCAAGCAGCAATAGGTTCGCTTGCAGACGCGCGATCTCACTTCCCATCAACTGCTGAAATTGTGCCCGCAGTGCGGGCAGGCGGCCCATAGCCGCCAGCAGCGCGCCATAGGGCAGGCGGCACAGGGTGCACTCGCTCAGGGCAATGGCATCGCTGCAATAGCTGTCGCCGGCGAGCGCGTCCAGCCCGAGAATCTCGCCCGGCTGGTAAAAGCCGGTCACCTGGGTCTGGCCATCGCCAATGCCGCGCTCGGTCTTGCATTCGCCCTCGCACAGCAGGTACAGGCAATCGAAGGGCGTGCCGCTACCGAACACGCGCTGGCCCTTGTTGAGGGTCAGCGTAGGCGGCGCATCGGCGGTGCCCGGGTTCGCCCCGCTCGCACTTGCCGCGAGGCACATCGTATGGCTGTGGCATGCACCGCAACGCTGTGATGGCGCGGCGCTGGCTGTGACGAGACGGGGACGAGTGCTCATGGCGGTTTCCGAAACTATTCATTTTGAAGTTTCAGATTATCAAGATGAATAGCGAAAAAATATGATCCAGATCAAGTCTTGTCGTGGACACGAGCGCCATGGCCGGAACTGAGCAAAGCGGCTGCGGCTGTATGTGCGCAAAAGCACAGAAGCTTTGGTGCTTTTTGACTTGGATCAATTTTTCTTTTGATGTGGATCAGTATTCTGTTTCGTGTTCCCCGACCACACGCACGAGGTAACCATTATGAGCATCGCACACCACGCCACCGGGCCTTGTTCCATGGTGCCGGACCCGGGACCGCCGGACGGCGAAACCACAGACCCGGAAAGCGGCCTTTGCTGTCCCGCCAATGCGGCCCGTTTGCTTCGTCCCGATCAGCGCAGCGAGGGCGGGGCGTTTGCGGCGCAGGGCGTCTGCCACAGCTTCGCCTGCGCCATACTGGACGGCCTGGACGAGCAGATCGCCGTGCTCAACGAGGACGGCACCATCATCGCGGTGAATCAGGCCTGGCGCAAATTCGCCAGCGAGAACCAGCCGCAGGCTGCGCAGCGCCTGTCCAGCGGCGACCTGGGGCGCAACTATCTGGACGTGTGCCGGCAGGCCGAGGCAGCGGGTGACGCCGGCGCCATGCTGGCATGGCAGGGCATAGACGCCGTGCTGCAAGGCCGCTCCACCAGCTTCGAACACGAATACGACTGCCATTCGCCGCTACAGCAGCGCTGGTTCAGCATGCGGGTTACCCCGCTGGCTTATGGCTGGCGCGGCGCGGTGGTGGCGCATACCGACGTCAGCAAGCGGCGGCTGGCCGAGGCCAGTCTGCGCATCGCGGCGATCGCCTTCGAGTCGCCCGAAGGCATGATGGTCACCGATGCTCAGGGCATCATCCTGCAGGTCAACCACGCTTTTACCTTGATCACCGGCTACGGCCGCGAGGAAGTGGTGGGCAAGCGGCCCAGCCTGCTCAGCTCGGGGCGCCACGACGCCGCCTTCTATCAGGCCATGTGGGGCGCGGTGCGCAGCCATGGCAGCTGGGAGGGGGAAATCTGGAACCGCCGCAAGAATGGCGAAGTCTATCCGGAGCGGCTGGCCATTTCCACCGTGCTCGACGATGCTCGACGGGTCACCCACTATGTGGCCTCGCTCAGCGATATTACCGTCAGCAAGGCCGCCAACGACGAGATCTTGCGGCTGGCCTTCTACGATCCGCTGACGCGCCTGCCGAACCGGCGCCTGCTGCTCGACCGCCTGCGCCAGGCGCTGGCGGCCTGTGCCTTGAACGGGCACTACGGCGCGCTGATGTTTATCGACCTGGACGACTTCAAGACGCTCAACGATACGCTGGGCCACAATGTCGGCGACCTGTTGCTGCAGCAGGTGGCGCTGCGGCTGCAGGATTGCCTGCGCCAGGGCGATACCGTGGCAAGACTGGGCGGCGACGAATTCGTGGTGCTGATCGAAGGCATGAGCAGCCATGGCGCCGACGC
Organism: Oxalobacteraceae bacterium; assembly: GCA_013284265.1. Taxonomy (GTDB): domain Bacteria; phylum Pseudomonadota; class Gammaproteobacteria; order Burkholderiales; family Burkholderiaceae_D; genus Rugamonas. The sequence goes on from JABTBR010000004.1 coordinate 135,055, forward strand.
GGTCGCGCAGGCTGAATTACTGAGCGCGAAAATACTCGCGGCCCTGAACCTTCCCTATTTGCTGGGCAAACACCGCAGCAGCAGCACCCCCAGCATCGGGGTCACGCTGTTTCATAATGGCAAGCCGCAGAAGCCGGACGAACTGCTGATGCAGGCCGACATCGCGATGTACCAGGCCAAGCAGGCCGGCCGCAATGGCGTGCGCCTGTTCGATCAGGGCATGCAGGACAGCCTGAGCGCGCGCGCCGGACTGGAGGCCGAATTGCGCCAGGCCGTCGAGCAGTCCCAGTTCGCCGTGTTCTATCAGGTCCAGGTCGATGCGACCGGGCAGGCGCGGGGCGCCGAGGCCTTGCTGCGCTGGTGCAAGCCGGACGGCACCATGGTGTCGCCGGCCAGCTTCATTCCGCTGGCCGAGGAGACCGGCCTGATCTTGCCGCTGGGCCGCTGGGTGCTGCGCCAGGCTTGTGCCCAGCTACGCCTATGGCGGACGGAGCCTGCCACCCGTGCCCTGGTGCTGGCCGTCAACGTCAGCGCCCGCCAGTTCCGCCAGCCCGACTTCTGCCAGCAGGTCGAGTCGGCCGTGCAAGAGCAGGGCATCGACCCGGCCCTGCTGAAGCTTGAACTGACCGAAGGCATCTTGCTAGAAGACATAGAGAACACCATTGCCGTCATGAAAACCCTGAGGCTGCTGGGGGTGCGCTTTTCGCTCGATGACTTCGGCACCGGCTATTCCTCGTTGCAATACCTGAAGCGCCTGCCACTGGACCAGCTCAAGATCGACCAGTCTTTCGTGCGCGACCTGGCCAGCGACAGCAACGACCAGGCCATCGTCGCGACCATCATCGCGATGGCGCGCAGCCTGGGGCTGGAGGTGATCGCCGAGGGGGTGGAAACGGAAGCCCAGCGCGGCTTGCTCGAACAACTGGGTTGCCTGCATTACCAGGGATACCTGTTCAGCCGACCCGTGCCGGCGCCCCAGTTCGAAGCCTGGGTGCTGGCGCGCCAGCTGGCGGCGGCCTGAGGACTATTTCATTTCCTTTTGGAAATTTTTGATCTGGATCAATCAATTTGCGCCTGGCTCTCCCTACACTGGCGCCATGCTTGGAAATCAACCGGCCACCGAAGGCCACTGCTAGGAGAACGCCATGCGCAGTAATCTGCCTGTCACCGACCGCGAAATCATGCTGCGGGACGATCATGCGATCGTCTCGAAAACCGACCTCGACGGCAATATCACTTACGTCAATCCCTATTTCGTCGAGATCAGCGGCTATACCGAAGCCGAGCTGCTGGGCCAGCCGCAAAACATCCTGCGCCATCCCGACATGCCGGCCGCCGCCTTCGCCGACCTGTGGGCCACGGTGCGGGCCGGACGTCCCTGGACCGGCATGGTCAAGAACCGCTGCAAGAATGGCGACTTTTACTGGGTGCGGGCGAATGTGACGCCGATGCGCGAAGACGGCCGCAGCGTCGGCTATATGTCGGTGCGGGTGCGCCCGCAGGCGCAGGAGGTCGAGGCCGCCCAGCGCGCCTACCATGCCATCGTCCATGGCAATCCGGCGGGCCTGCTGGTGCGCGATGGCGAGGTGCTGGCCAGCGGCTGGGCTCAGCGCCTGGGCCGGCTGGCGCAGTTGTCGCTGCGCCAGCGTATCTGGGGCGCCACCAGCGTTGTCAACCTACTGCTGGCCGGCGTCTGCCTGGCCGCGCTGCTGGGCGCGGATGGCCTGTCGGGCGCCAGCGCCGCCGTGATGGCCGCCACTGCGGCCGGCCTGCTGATCAACGTTTTCCTGTGGTATACCTTGCGCAGCCACGTGCTCAGCCCGCTGGAGCAGGCGGTGCAGGGCGCGCGCGCCATCGCCGCCGGCGATCTGTCGGGCAGCTTCGACACCAGCAGCCGCGATGAAATGGGCGAGCTGCAGCGCGCCCTCCAGCAGATGAGCTGCAATCTGATCGCCACCATCCGCGATGTACGCATGAATGTGGAAACGATGGCCACGGCCACCTGCCAGATCGCCGCCGGCAATGCCGACCTGTCGGGCCGCACCGAGGCCCAGGCCGCCAGCCTGGAGGAAACGGCCTCCAGCGTCGAGCAGTTCTCGGCCACGGTCAAGCAGAATGCCGAACACTCGATGGAGGCCAATGCGCTGGCCCAGACGGCCAATGAAGTGGCCGTGCAGGGCGGCGCCATTGTCGATGAAGTGATCGCGACGATGGACGGGATCAACGCTTCCTCGCGCCAGGTGGTGGAAATCATCGGCCTGATCGAGGGCATCGCCTTCCAGACCAATATCCTGGCCCTGAACGCGGCCGTCGAGGCGGCCCGTGCCGGCGAACAGGGGCGCGGCTTTGCCGTAGTCGCCTCCGAGGTGCGCAATCTGGCCCAGCGCAGCGCCACCGCCGCCAAGGATATCAAGCGCCTCATCGAAGTCTCGCTGGGCAAGGTCAGCGGCGGCATGGAGCAGGTGCAGCGCGCCGGCAGCACCATGCGCTCGGTGGTCACGTCGGTGCAGCAGGTGAGCAACATCATGGCGCAGATTTCGCACGCCTCGCGCGAACAGAGCATCGGCGTCGACCAGGTCAATGCCGCCGTGGCCGAAATGGACCAGGTGACCCAGCAGAACGCCGCCCTGGTCGAGGAAGCGGCGGCTGCGGCGGGCAGCCTGGCGCTGGAAGCGCAGAGCCTGAGCCTGGCGGTCAGCGTATTCCACTTCGGTCCGGCGCGTAGCGCCCCGGCGCGGCGCGACGCCGGCATGAGTTTGCTGCCGGCCAGCCGCCAGGCCCTGGCCTCACGCAAGCAGCCGGCCGCGCGCCGCCTGGCCGCCTGATTTTTCTCCACTAACAAGAGCCGACCATCATGCCGCATACTGTCAACACCCTGAGCGCCGCGAAGTATTTTCCCTCGCTGCAGTTCGACGCCGACATCATCGGCAAGCTGAGCCAGTCCGGTCCGCGCTACACTTCCTACCCGACCGCCGACCGTTTCAGCGCCGCCTTCAACTATGGCGACTTCCTCGACGCGGTGGTGGCCCAGCGCCACCGCGCGGTGCCGGCGCCGCTGTCGCTCTACCTGCACATACCCTTTTGCGAGTCGGTCTGCTACTACTGCGGCTGCAACAAGATCGTCACGCGCGACCACAGCAAGGCGGTGCGCTACCTGGAGTATCTGCGCCAGGAGATCGCGCTGCAGTCGCTGCTGTTCGATGGCATGAACCAGCTCACGCAGCTGCATCTGGGGGGCGGCACGCCGACCTATCTGAGCGACGCGCAGATGGGCGAGCTGATGGAATTCCTGCGCCGCCACTTTGCGTTCGCTCCCGACGAGCAGGGCGAGTATGCGATCGAGATCGATCCGCGCACGGTGGACGCGGCGCGCGTCCATTCGCTGCGGGCCCAGGGCTTCAACCGCCTCAGTCTGGGCGTACAGGACTTCGAGCCGGCGGTGCAGCAGGCCGTCAACCGGGTCCAGTCGGAGCGCCAGACGCTCGACGTCATGGCGGCCGCGCGCGATGCCGGCTTCCGCTCGATCAGCGTGGACCTGATCTACGGCCTGCCGCATCAAAGCATGGACAGCATGCGGCGCACGCTGGCCAAGGTGATCGAGGCCAATCCGGACCGGATCGCGCTGTACAACTATGCCCATATGCCGCATCTGTTCAAGCCGCAGCGCCGTATCGACGCGGCCGACCTGCCTACGCCCGCGCTCAAGCTCGACCTGCTGGCCCTGAGCATCAACACCCTGTGCGCGGCCGGCTACGAGTATATCGGCATGGACCATTTCGCCCGGCCGATGGATGACCTGGCGGTGGCCCAGCGCCAGGGCCGGCTGCAGCGCAATTTCCAGGGCTATTCGACCCATGCGGGCGCCAATCTGATCGCCTGCGGCGTCTCGGCCATCAGCGCCGTGGGCGCGACCTATAGCCAGAACGAGAAGGAGCTCGAGGCTTACTATGCCGCGCTGGACGCGGGGCGCCTGCCGGTGGCGCGCGGCCTGCGCCTGTCGGCGGACGACCTGCTGCGGCGCATCGTGATCCAGAGCCTGATGTGTAATTTCGAACTGTCGATCGGCGCCGTCGAGGAAGCCTATCCGGTCGGCTTCTGGCAGCACTTCGCGGCGGAACGGCCGCGGCTCGAGCAACTGGCGGCCGATGGCCTGCTGGTGATCGATGGGCAATGGATCACGGTCACGCTCAGGGGCCGTCTGCTGATACGGAATATCTGCATGGTGTTCGACCGCTATCTGAGTCTGGCCAGGGAGCAGGAGCCCCAGGCACAGCCTCAGTCGCAGCCGCTGCGCTATTCGCAGACGATTTGAGGATGGGTGTGTCGCCATGAGCGTCTTTGCGCAACTGCTACCCTTGCTGACCCAGCTACTGCCGGTGTTCCTGGTCGGGCTGGCCGGCAGCGTGCATTGCATCGGCATGTGCGGCGGCGTGGTGGGCGCGCTGAGCGCCGTGTCCGCGCCGCCGCGCGGGCCGGCCATGGCCCAGGGGCGGCTGGCCGGCGGTGGCGCCGGCCGGACCATTCCCATCGTGGCGGCGCGCCCGGCCGCCGGCCGCTGCGGCGCCATACTGCGCCTGGTGGCCTACAACGGCGGGCGCATCGCCAGCTATATGCTGGCCGGCGCGCTGGCCGGCGGCCTGGCCGGCGGCGCCGCCGCGCTGAGCCGGCTCGCCTCCCTGCAACTGCTGCTGTACTGGCTGGCCAACCTGATGCTGGTAGCGCTGGGCCTGTACCTGATGAATGCCTGGCATGGCCTGGCACGGCTGGAACAGGGCGGCCAGCGCCTGTGGCGCCAGCTGCTGCCGCTATTGCGGGTGCTGCTGCCGATGGACAGCGCGGCCAAGGCGGTGGCGCTGGGCGCGCTGTGGGGCTGGGTGCCCTGCGGCATGGTCTACAGCGTGCTGCTGACGGCCTTGATGAGCGGCTCGGCCGCCGCCGGTGCGGCGGTGATGCTGGCCTTTGGACTGGGTACCCTGCCCATGCTGCTGGGCCTGGGCCTGGCCGGCGAGCGCCTGCGCCGCGCCTTGCGCGCCCCCGGCGTGCGCCTGGCCTGCGGCTTGCTGGTACTCGGCTTCGGCATGCTGGGACTGGCACGCGCCAGCCTGGGTGTCTCACTTGGATGGATGGATGCCTTATGCCTGACGGGACTCTGAACGGGGAGGCGCTTGAGGGCGCCTGCTTCCATTGCGGTCTGCCGCTGCCGGCCGATGGCAGGCCGCGGTGGCGGGTGGAGATAGCCGGCGTCAGCCGGGATATGTGCTGTCCCGGCTGCGCCGCCGTGGCCGAGACCATCGTCGCGCTGGGGCAGGGCGCCTATTACCGCGAGCGTAGCGCCTACGCCGCGCGCGGAGACGCGGCTGCGCTGCCGCCGGCGCTGGCCTTGTACGACAATGCCGATCCCCGTTTCGGCGTCGATGCCGACGCCTGCTCGGCCACCCTGACGGTCGAGGGCATACGCTGCGCGGCCTGCGTGTGGCTGATCGAACGGCGCCTGCTGGAATTGCCCGGCGTGCTGGCGGCCAGTCTGAACGTAGCCACCGAACGCCTGCAGCTGCGCTGGGAGCGCGAGCGCCTCACGCTGGCGCAGGTGCTGGCCGCGCTGCATGCGATCGGCTACACGGCCTATCCCTACGATGCGGGCCGCCACGGCGAGCAGCTGCGCCTGTCCGCGCGCACGCTGGGCCGCCAGCTGTTCGTGGCCGGCCTGGCCATGATGCAGGTGATGATGTATGTGGCGCCGGCCTATCTGGCCGACGCCGGCACGCTGGACGAGAGCATGGCGGGCCTGATGCGCTGGGCCAGCCTGTTGCTGACGCTGCCGGCCGTGTGCTACTCGGCCCAGCCCTTCTTCGGCGGCGCGCTGGCCAGCCTGCGCGCGCGGGCGCTGAACATGGATGTGCCGGTGGCGCTGGGTATCGCGGCCGCCTTCGGCGCCAGCGTCGTGGCCACGTTCCAGGGCGTGGGCGAGGTGTATTTCGATTCGGTGACGATGTTCATTTTCCTGCTGCTGTGCAGCCGCTATCTGGAGCTGCGCGCGCGCCGTCAGGCCGCCGGCGCCTTGCAGCGCCTGCAGCATGCCTTGCCGGCGTCGGCCAACCGGCTGGCCGGTTTCCCCGCCAGCCGCGCCGCCACCCTGGTGAGCGCCGCCGCGCTGAATGCGGACGATGTCATCCTGATCAAGCCGGGCGAGGCCGCCGCCGCCGATTGCCGCGTGATCGAGGGTTGCAGCGGCTTCGATCTGTCGCTGCTGACCGGCGAGAGCGCGCCGCGGCTATGCATGGTGGGCGAGGAAGTGCAGGGCGGCGCCATCAACATCGGCAGTCCGCTGCTGGCGCGGGTACTGCGCCCCAGCGCCGACAGCACGCTGGCCGATCTGGTCCGCCTAGTGGAGCAGGCCGGGCGCCAGAAGCCGCGCATCGCCGAATGGAGCGACCGGATCGCCGCATGGTTCGTGGCCGCCCTGCTGCTGTTCGCGCTGGCCTGCCTGCTGTATTGGTGGTGGCACGATGCCGCGCGCGCCTGGCCGATTGCGATCGCCGTGCTGGTGGTGTCCTGTCCCTGCGCGCTGTCGCTGGCCACCCCCAGCGCGCTGGCCGCCGCCACCGACAGCCTGCTGCGCCGGGGCGTGCTGGTGGTGGGGCCGCAGACGCTGGAAACGCTGCGCCGCGCCAGCCATATTATTTTCGACAAAACCGGCACCCTGACCGAAGGCAGGCCGACCTTGCAGCGGGTGCAGACGCTGGGCGAACTCGATGCGGCGACCTGTCTGCGCATCGCCGCCGCGCTGGAGGCGGGCAGCCTGCATCCGCTGGGGCGGGCGGTGACGGAAGCGGGCGCCGCGCTCTCGCTGAAGGGCGTGATGACGGCGCGCGACATTCGCGAGGTGGCGGGGCAGGGCCTGGAAGGCCGGGTCGCGGGCATCCCTTATCGTCTGGGCAATGCCGCCTTTGCCGCCGGCCTGTGCGGGATGCCCTTGCGCGCAGCCATACCCGATGGAATGGGCGCGCTCTACCTGGCCGATGAGCGTGGTCCGCTGGCCTGCCTGTTGCTGCACGATCCGTTGCGGGCCGACGCGCGCGCCACGGTCGATTATTTTCGCGCCGCCGGCAAGAAGGTGCTGGTGCTCAGCGGCGACGATGACACGCTGACGCGCCGGGTCGCGGCCACACTGGGCATCACCCGCGCGCGCGGCGGCTGCCTGCCGGCCGACAAGCTGGCCCGCGTGCGCCAACTGCAGGCGGAGGGCGCGGTGGTGGCGATGGTGGGCGATGGCATCAACGATGCCGCTGTGCTGGGCGCAGCCGATGTCTCGTTCGCGATGGGGGCGGGCGCCGCGCTGGCCCAGGCCCATGCGGACGCGGTGCTGCTGTCGGGCCGCCTCGGCTCGGTGGCCGACACGGCGCGCACGGCGGCGCGCACGATGGCGGTGATCCGCCAGAACCTGGCCTGGGCCATGCTATACAACGCGCTGGCGATTCCGGCCGCGGCGCTGGGCCTGCTCAATCCCTGGCTGAGCGGCGCCGGCATGGCCTGCAGTTCGGCCGTGGTGCTGCTCAACGCGCTACGCCTGCGCCGGGGACCATGATGGAAGCGCTATATCTGCTCGTTCCGCTCAGCGTCTTGCTGGTGTTCTGCGCCCTGTGGGTGTTCTTCCGCGCCGCCGACGCCGGCCAGTTCGACGACCTGGTCGGCCCTGGCTTGCGCCTGTTGCAGGACGATGACCGCGCCGTGCCGCCCGCCCAGGCGGAGCAAGAGCGGCTTCCGTAGCCCTAATCGTTGCAATCCGGCGGTTCTTGATCCAAGTCAAAGTTTTTTAAGTTTCAAAGCCGTAACCTTGCTTTACATCATTAAAGCGTTACGGGAGAACTACAAGTGGAACTCGCACAGAACTACAATTACAAGATCGTCAAACAGTTTGCGGTCGCGACGGTAGTCTGGGGCATCGTCGGCATGCTGGTGGGGGTGATCATCGCCGCCCAACTGGCCTGGCCGGCGCTGAACCTGGACATTCCCTGGCTGACTTACGGCCGCCTGCGGCCGCTGCACACCAATGCCGTGATCTTCGCCTTCGGCATCTGCGGCCTGTTCGCCACGTCCTACTACGTGGTGCAGCGCACCTGCCAGGTCAGGCTGTTTTCCGACAAGCTGGCCGCCTTCACCTTCTGGGGCTGGCAAACCGTCATCCTGAGCGCCGTCGTCACCCTGCCGATGGGCTTTACGCGCGGCAAGGAATACGCCGAGCTGGAGTGGCCCATCGCCATCCTGATCGCGGTGGTGTGGATCGTCTACGCCGTGGTGTTCTTCGGCACCCTGCTCAAGCGCAAGGTCAAGCACATCTATGTGGCCAACTGGTTCTTCGGCGCCTTCATCATCGCCGTCACCCTGCTGCATGTGGTCAACGGCGCCAGCATGCCGGCCTCGCCGTGGAAATCCTATTCCGCCTATTCGGGCGTGCAGGACGCGATGATCCAGTGGTGGTATGGCCACAACGCGGTCGGCTTCATCCTCACCGCCGGCTACCTGGGCATGGTCTATTACTTCATTCCCAAGCAGGCCGAACGTCCGGTGTATTCCTACCGCCTGTCGATCGTGCACTTCTGGGCCCTGATCTTCACCTATATGTGGGCCGGCCCCCACCACCTGCACTACACCGCGCTGCCGGACTGGACCCAGTCGATCGGCATGGTGTTCTCGCTGGTGCTGCTGGCGCCGTCCTGGGGCGGCATGATCAACGGCATGATGACCCTGTCGGGCGCCTGGCACAAGCTGCGCACCGACCCCATCCTGAAGTTCCTGATCGTCTCGCTGTCCTTCTACGGCATGGCCACCTTCGAGGGGCCGATGATGTCGATCAAGACCGTCAACGCGCTGTCGCACTACACCGACTGGGGCATCGCCCACGTGCACGGCGGCGCGCTCGGCTGGGTCGGCTTCATCACCATGGGCTCGATCTATTACCTGCTGCCGCGCCTGTCGGGCCGCACGGAAATGTGGAGCACCCGCCTGATCGATCTGCACTTCTGGGTCGCCACCATCGGCATCGTGCTCTACATCGCCGCGATGTGGATCGCCGGCGTGATGCAGGGCCTGATGTGGCGCGCGGTCAATCCGGACGGCACCCTGACCTATACCTTCGTCGAGGGCGTCAAGGCCACCTATCCCTACTATGTGGTGCGCTTCGGCGGCGGCCTGCTGTACCTGTCGGGCATGTGCCTGATGGGCTACAACACCTGGATGACCCTGCGCGACCGCGTCACGGCGACGGCGCGCATCCCCGTGCTGGCCGCCGGCCACGCCTAATTGTGAGAACCGAGGAAACCGTATGAGCACCAAATTTACCCATGCGTGGATAGAACAGAATCCCTGGCTGCTGATCGTGCTCGTCACGCTGGTGGTCAGCGTCGGCGGCCTGGTCGAAATCGTCCCGCTGTTCTTCCAGAAGTCCACCACCGAGCCGGTGGCCGGCCTGAAGCCGTATAGCCCGCTGCGCCTGATGGGACGCGACATCTATGTGCGCGAGGGCTGCTACAACTGCCACTCGCAGATGATCCGTCCCTTCCGCGCCGAGACCGAGCGCTATGGCCATTATTCGGTGGCCGGCGAGTTCGTCTATGACCGCCCCTTCCAGTGGGGCTCCAAGCGCACCGGCCCCGATCTGGCCCGGGTGGGGGGACGCTACAGCGACGAGTGGCACCGGGCCCACCTGAACAATCCGCGCGACCTGGTGCCGGAATCGAATATGCCGAACTACCCGTGGCTGGCCAACACCGCGCTGGTGCCGGAACAGGTGGTGCCGCGCATGCGCGCGCTGCGCCGCCTGGGCGACCCCTACAGCGAGGCCGAGATCGCCGCCGCGCCGGCCGAACTGAAAGACAAGACCGAGCAGGATGCGCTGATCGCCTATCTGCAGGGGCTGGGCATCCTCATCAAGACAAGGAACTGACATGGGCATCGATATCGTATTTGACAAAGCCAGCAGCGCCATGACGGTCATCTCCTTCCTGACCTTCATCGCCATCCTGGGCTGGACCTTCCTGCGCAGCGAGGACGACTTCGCCGCCGCGGCCAGCCTGCCATTCGACGACGAGGAGCATCCCCATGTCTGATTTTTTCAGCACTTTCTGGGAGTGGTACATCATCGTGCCGACCCTGCTGGGCGTGGTCGGTTGCGCCATCCTGCTGTATTCCCAGTCCACCCATACGGTGACGGGGCCGGCGCCGGCGGGCGCGCCGGTCGGCACCACCGGCCATATCTGGGACGAGGACTTGACCGAACTGAACACGCCGATGCCGCGCTGGTGGATGTGGCTGTTCTACATCACCATCGTGTTCGCGCTGGTCTACCTGGTGCTGTATCCGGGACTGGGTAGTTACGCCGGCAAGCTGGGCTGGAAGTCCAGCGGCCAGTATCAGGCCGAGCTGGTACAGGCCGACGCCGACTACGGCCCGCTGTTCAAGCAGTATGCGCGCCAGGACCTGAAAACGGTGGCGGCCGATCCGGCCGCCCATGCGATCGGCCAGCGCCTGTTCCTGACCTATTGCGCGCAATGCCATGGCTCCGATGCGCGCGGCAACAAGGGCTTCCCGAACCTGACCGACCGCGACTGGCTGTACGGCGGCACGCCCGAGACCATCAAGACCACCATCCTGCATGGCCGCAATGGCGCGATGCCCTCGATGGCGGCCGCGCTGGGCTCGGAGAAGGAAGTGGAAAACGTGGCCCATTATGTACTGAGCCTGTCCGGCGCGACCTCCGATCCGATCAAGTCGGTGCTGGGCAAGAGCAAGTTTGGCGCCTGCATGGCCTGCCACGGCGCCGACGCGCATGGCAACCAGACCGTGGGCGCGCCCAATCTGACCGACAAGGTGTGGCTGTATGGCGGCAGCGCCGAGACCATCATGGAGACCATCCGCAAGGGACGCAGCAACGCCATGCCGGCCTTCGAGGACTTCCTCGGCGACGACAAGGTCCATGTGCTGGCGGCCTATGTGTGGAGCTTGTCGAACCGGCAGCCCGCGCCCGCGCTGGCGGCCGGACCGGAGGGCGCGCCGCCGTCCGGCCCGGACAGGTAAGGGGAGCGCGATGACGCTGGCCCAGCCACAAGTGATCAAGATGTACGCCGCGCGCGAGGAAATCTATCCGCGCGAGACGGCGGGGCGCTTCGCCAGCGTGCGCTGGCTATGCGTCTGGCTCACGCAACTGGCGTTTTACGGCCTGCCCTGGCTGAACTGGAATGGCCGCCAGGCCCTGCTGTTCGACCTGGGCACGCGCAAGTTCTATATCTTCGGGCTGGTGCTGTGGCCGCAGGATTTCATTTATCTGGCCGCGCTGCTGATCATCTGCGCCTATCTGCTGTTCCTGGTGACGGCCATCGCCGGGCGGGTCTGGTGCGGCTTTAGCTGTCCGCAGACGGTGTACACCGAGATCTTCCTGTGGATAGAGCGCCGCATCGAGGGCAAGCGCAGCGCGCGCATGGCGCTGGACCGCCAGCCCGCCTCGCTGAACAAGCTGGCCAGGAAGAGCGCCAAGCATCTGTGCTGGGGCCTGGTCGCGCTGTGGACCGGTTTTAGCTTCGTCGGCTATTTCACGCCCGTGCGCACGCTGGCCGGCGAAGCGCTGCACTTGAGCTTTGGCCCCTGGGAGTGGTTCTGGGTGCTGTTCTACAGCTTCGCCACCTATGGCAACGCCGGCTGGCTGCGCGAACAGGTGTGCAAATACATGTGCCCCTACGCGCGCTTCCAGAGCGCCATGTTCGACCACGACACCCTGATCGTCGGCTACGACCGCCTGCGCGGCGAGCCGCGCGGCGCGCGCCGCAAGCAGTCCGATGGCGCCGCCGCCGAGGCCGCGCTCGGCTCCTGCATCGACTGCAGCATGTGCGTCCAGGTGTGCCCGACCGGCATCGATATCCGCAAGGGCCTGCAGTATGAATGCATAGGCTGCGCCGCCTGCGTCGATGCCTGCGACGGCGTGATGGACAAGATCGGCCAGCCGCGCGGCCTGATCCGCTACAGCACCGACCATGCGCTGCTCAGCCATTCAGGGCCGGAGAATATCCGCGCCCTGGTCCTGCGGCCGCGCGTGCTGGTCTACAGCGCCATCCTGGCGCTGATCGTGGCCGCCGTCGGCAGCGCCCTGTACCTGCGCGTGCCGCTCAAGCTCGACGTGATCCGCGACCGCGGCGCCATGGGGCGCGAAGTGGAGGAGGGCATGGTGGAAAACGTCTACCGCCTGCAGATCATGAACACCAGCGAGCGTGCGCACCGCTACCGCATCCGCGTCAGCGGCCTCGCCACCCTGGTCCAGCTCACGCCCGATCTGGTGGCGCTGGCGCCGACCGAGACGCTGGCCTATCCGATCCGTCTGCGCGTCGCGCATGGCGCCGGCCAGCCTGGCTCGAACAAGATCGCCATCGAACTGCAGGCCGAGGATGATCCCGGCCTGCGCGTGAGCGAAAACGCGGTATTTTTCGTGCCGCGCTAACGACATTGGAGAACCGCATGACACAGACAATTTCGCGCCGCTTCGCACCGCCCGCCGTGCCCTGGTGGCGCCAGCGCTGGCCGTGGCTGCTGATGCTGGGGCCTTTCCTGGTGCTGCTGGCGGGCGGCTACACCGGCTGGCTGGCCTTCAGTAGCCAGGATGCGCTGGTGGTGGGCGACTACTACCGCCAGGGCAAGGCGATCAACCAGGATCTGCGGCGCGACCGCGTGGCCACCACGCTGGGCTTGAGCATGGTGTTGGGCTATGACGCGCGCACGGGGCGCCTGGCGGGGCGGATCGGCGCCGCCGCTGGCGTGCCGGCCGGGCGCCTGCTGCTGCACCTGGCCCATGCCACCCAGCCGGAAAAGGATGTGCAACTGGTGCTGTTGCCCGATGCCGATGGCCGCTTCACGGCCGCCTTGCCGCTGCTCGAACGCAGCCGCTGGGTGGTGCTGGCGGAAAATGAACAGCGCAACTGGCGCCTGGCGGGCACCTGGCACTGGCCGCTGCAGCGTGAGCTGCGGCTGGTGGCCGATGTGCCATAGGGCCGGAGCGGCCAGCCGCATGCGGCTGGCGCGGGCCAGGCGGCGCCGTGCGCGCCAGCGCAGGCGGCCTGGCCTGCCGCGGGTCTACGGTTTGTGCTGGCGGTAATGGTGTGCCAGCAGCAGGGCCAGGGCGGCCGAGGCGCTGCGGGCCGCGGCATCGTCGGCCCGGCTGGTCAGCGCGATCGGCACGGCGGCCCCGAGCACGATGCCGCAGACGGCGGCGCCGGCCAGATACTCAAGCTGCTTGGCCAGCAGATTGCCCGCTTCCAGGCCGGGCGCGATCAGGATGTCGGCCTGGCCGGCCACCGGCGACGCTATCCCCTTGATGCGCGCCGCCGCCGGCGAAATGGCGTTGTCAAAGGCCAGCGGACCGTCGACCAGGGCGCCGCTGATCTGGCCGCGTTCGGCCATCTTGCACAGCGCCGCCGCGTCCAGCGTCGACGGAATCGTCGGGGTCACCGTTTCGAGCGCCGACAGGATCGCCACCTTGGGCAGCGCGATCCCCAGCACATGCGCCAGATCGATGGCGTTCTGCACGATGTCGGCCTTGTCCATCAGCGTCGGGGCGATATTCAGCGCGCCATCTGAAATGAGCAGCACCTTGTCGTACAGCGGTACTTCGAGCCGGAACACATGGCTCAGGCGCCGTTTGGTATGCAGCGTGGGCTGGGCCAATATGGCCTTGATCAATTCATCGGTGTGCAGGCTGCCCTTCATCAGCAGCTCGACGGCGCCATCGGCCGCCAGCTGGGCCGCGCGCGCCGCCGCCGCGTGGCTGTGCGGCACGTCGTCGAGCTCGACGCCGTCGAGCGACAGGCCGTGCGTGGCCGCTAGCGCGCGGATGCGCGCTGCCGGCCCGACCAGCAGCGGCACGATCAGGTGTAAGGCCGCCGCCTCGAGCGCGCCGCGCAGCGATGGCTCGTCGCAGGGGTGGACCACCGCGCAGCGCAGCGGCGCCAGCCCCGCCGCGCTGGCCAGCAGGCTGGCGTAGCGCTGCTGCGGATCGTACAGTCGCAACTGCGGCAGCGCGGCGCGCGGATAGTGGACTTTTTCGCTGGGGGCGATCACGGTGGCCACGCCGCTCAGCACCGCGACACCGTTCTGGTTCTCGATCGCGCAGTCCAGCCGCACATGGTGATTGCTGTCGTCCTTGCTCAATACGGTGGCGGTGATGTGCAGCACGTCGCCGATGCGCACCGGATGCAGAAACTTCAGGGTTTGCTCCAGATAGACCGTGCCCGGACCCGGCAGACAGGTGCCGAGCAGGCGCGAGATCAGCGAGGCGCTCCACATGCCATGGGCCACCACGCCGTGGAACAGGGTGTGGCCGGCGTACTCCGGATCGAGATGGGCCGGATTGACGTCGCCCGAGACGGCGGCGAAGGCGGCGATGTCCTGCCGGCATAGGGTGCGGCTCAGGCGCGCGCTTTGGCCTATCGTCATTTCGGCGTAGGTGACATTGTCGAGCGTCGCCGACAGGTCGGCCGCGCAGCCGTCGGCGGGGTCGTGTTCGGTCAGCGCCGGTGGCTGTGCGGGCTCAGCCGAGTACATGGTAGCCGCCGTCCACGTAGATGGTCTGGCCGGTCATGCCGCTGGCCGCGTCGCCGGCCAGGAAGCCGGCCAGCTGGCCGATTTCGGCCAGGCTCACCAGCCGCCGCAGCGGCGCCTCGCGGCAGGCGCGCTGCATCAAGGCGCCGAATTCGCTCAGGCCGGAGGCGGCCCGGGTCGGTACCGGGCCGGGCGAGATCGCATGCACGCGGATGCCCTGCGGTCCCAGCTCGGCGGCCAGGTAGCGCACCAGCGATTCGAGCGCCGCCTTGACCGGCCCCATGATGCCGTAGTGGGGCACGGCTTCGTCGGCGCCCAGGTAGCTCATGGTCAGCAGGGCGCCGCCGCGCACGCGCAGATGGGGCTCGCACAGACGGGCCAGTTCGGCGAAGGAGTGGCAGGACACCTGCATCGCGCGCAGGAAACCGGCGCTGCTGCTGTCGGCGACGCGGCCCTGCAATTCGGCCAGCGGCGCCCAGGCGATGGAATGGATGACGAAATCGAGTCCGCCCAGCTGGGCCACGGCCTGCCGCACCAGCCGCTCCAGCGCCCCCGCCTGCTCGACATCGCAGCACAGCAGCGGGGCGTCCAGCGCGGCGGCGACCGGGGCGGCGTAGGGCAGTGATCTTTCGTTCAGGCAACTTAATACCAGTTGCGCGCCGAGCGCGTGGGCGGCGCGGGCGCAGCCGCCGGCGATGCTGTGCTCATTGGCCAGGCCAAGGATCAGGCCGCGTTTCCCGGCCAGCGAAAAAGGGGAGGGAAGATTCATGTTGCGCTCCAGTAGACGGTGGGTGGCAGACGCGCGCGCGCAAGCCCATAGTGGGGCAAAGTGTAGGGAGGGCCGTTGCAAATGTATTTGATCCATATCAAATACCTCGGGGGCGGCACCTTGCCATAATCCTTGAATCGATGGTAATGGAGGATTAGCGTGCAATCTACTCGAGTGACGGCGGCGTCCGCTCCGGCCCTGCCGGATCAAGCGGCCACGGGGCCCGGCGCCGCAAGGGCGCATCCGCTGGACCTGGCCGTGCAGAGTCTGCTGGGCCGGCTCAGCGGCGGCATTTCGCCGATCGCCATGACCTTGGCCTATACCGACTGGCTGCTGCATCTGGCCGTCTCGCCGGGCAAGCAGCTCGAGCTGCTGGCCGCAGCCGCGGCGGTGCCTGGCGGCGCGGGCAGCGGCATGGGCGCCGGCGAGGGCGGGGACGAAGGCAGGGGGAGCGGCCGCTTCGCGGCGCCGGAGTGGCAGGGCTGGCCCTACCAGGCCTACGCCCAGGGCTTCCTGCGGCTGCAGCGCTTCTGGGACCAGGCCACCGAGGGCGTGCGCGGCGTGGCGCCGCACCACGCCGAGGTGGTCGGCTTCACCGCGCGCCAGTTGCTCGATATGTGCTCGCCGGCCAACTTTGTCTGGAGCAATCCCGAGGTGCTGCGCGCCGCCGTCGACAGCGGCGGGCGCAGCCTGGCCGACGGCGCATTCAATCTGCTGCAGGATCTGGCCCACCACGCCGCGCCGCCCGGCATGGCCGCGCCGCTGCCGGCCCACGCGCTGTACCGGCCCGGCCAGGAGGTGGCGCTGACGCCGGGCGCGGTGGTGTTCCGCAACGAGCTGATCGAACTGATCCAATACGCGCCGCAGGGCGCCAGCGTGGCGCGCGCGCCCCTGCTGATCGTGCCGTCCTGGATCATGAAGTTCTACATCCTCGACCTGTCGCCGCACAATTCACTGGTGCGCTTCCTGGTGGCGCAGGGCCATACGGTGTTCATGATGTCGTGGCGCAATCCCGGCGCGGCCGACCGTGAACTGACGATGGAAGACTATCTGCGCCGCGGCCTGCTGGCCGCGCTGGCCGAGGTGGCGCGCATCTGTCCGGGCGTGCCGGTACATGCGGCCGGCTACTGCCTGGGCGGCACCCTGCTGGCGATGGGCGCGGCCCTGTTCGGCGCTGGCGTCGAAACGCCGCCGGCGCCGCTGGCCTCGCTGACCCTGCTGGCGGCCCAGACCGACTTCAGCGAGCCGGGCGAGCTGGGCCTGTTCATCGACGACAGCGAGCTGGCCATGCTCGATGCGCTGATGTGGGAACAGGGATATCTGAGCGGCGAGCAGATGGCCGCCTCCTTCCAGCTGCTGCATGCGCGCGACCTGGTGTGGTCGCGCATGATGCGCGAATACCTGCAGGGGCGGCGCAGCGCGCCCAACGACCTGATGGCCTGGAACGCCGACTCCACCCGCCTGCCATATCGCATGCACAGCGACTATCTGCATCAGCTATTCCTGCGCAATGACCTGGCCGAGGGACGCTACCATATCGGCGGCGCGCCGGTGCTGCTGGCCGATATCGAGGTGCCGCTGTTCGTGCTGGGCACGGAGCGCGATCACGTCTCGCCGTGGCGCTCGGTCTACAAGATCGCCCTGCTGGCCGGCGCGCCGGTCGACTTTGTGCTGGTATCGGGCGGCCATAATGCCGGCATCGTGTGCGAGCCGGGGCACGCCGGCCACAGCTACCTGGCGCTCGCGCCGGCGGCGAAGCGGGCGCGCTATCTGGCGCCGGCGGCATGGCTGAAACGGGCCCGGCGTCATGAGGGTTCCTGGTGGCCGCACTGGCAGCAGTGGCTGAGCCGGCATAGCGAGGGCGCGCCCGTGGCGCCGCCGGCGCTGGGGGGAGGCGTCACGCTGGACCCGGCGCCAGGGCGGTTTGTCACCCAAGCCTGATGCCCATGCGCACACACGAAAAGGAAACGCCATGAGGCAGCCCGCGCCCACTGTTCCCACTCTTCCCACGCCTGCCACCGCTCCCCACGGCATGCCGGACATGGTGCCCGATCCGTCCGAGGTGGCCGCACGCCTGGCCTTCCTGCAGATCGAAGAGGCCGATCTGGCGCTGCTGCGCGGCGTCCATGCGGGCCTGGACCAGCACGCCGGCGCCGTCGTCAGCGCCTTCTACGACCATCTGAAAACGGTGCCGGCATTGCGCCAGCTACTCAGCGACCCCTTGCGTTTCGCGCATATGCGCGAGGCCCAAACGGCCTACTTCAGTTCGCTCAGCGGCGGCACCATCGACGATGCCTATGTGCGCGAACGGGTTCAGGTAGGGCTGGTGCATCAGCGCATCGGGCTCGAACCGCAATGGTATATCGGCGCCTACCGCAAGTATCTGGGGGAACTGCAGCCCGTGCTCGAAGCGCTGCTGGCCGGCCGGCCCGAGCAGCTCTGGCCTACATTTGGCGCGCTGCTCAAGGTGGTCTGTTTCGATCTGGGGCTGGCGCTCGATACCTATATGCAGGCGGGCCAGCGCCAGCTGCTCGAGCTGAAAAACTATTCGGAGCAGATCCTCGGCGGCATGCCGTCGGGCGTGCTGGTGATCGATAGCGCGCGCCGGGTGCGCACGCTCAATCAGGCCTATGGCGCGATGCTGGGGGTGGCGCTGCCAGATCCGCAGGCCGCGCCGCTCTATCCCGACTTTCTGCCGCTGGCGCAACTATGCGACTGTGTCGAAGCCGCGCTGGTGACGCCGGCGTACCGCCAGCAGCTCGAACTCAGTGTAGTTCGGCCCGCGCAGGGGACGCTGCAGATCCGCTGCGAGGTGCAGCGCATGCTGCTCGATGGCGCGCACTATGTCCGCCTGATCGTCGAAGACATCACCGAGCGCAAGCATTATGAGCAGAAGCTGCGCGAGCTGGCCAGCCATGACGCGCTCACCGGACTGGCCAACCGGGGTTTGCTGCTGGAGCGGCTGACACAGGCCCTGTCGCGGGCGCGCCGCACCGGGCGCTGGGCTGCCGTGTTGTTCATCGACCTGGATCACTTCAAGGAAATCAACGATACCCTGGGCCATGATGCCGGTGATCAGGTGCTGGTGGAAGTGGCACGCCGCCTTGGCGCGACGGTGCGCGCGGAGGATACAGTGGCGCGCCTGGGAGGGGACGAGTTTGTCGTGCTGCTGGCCGATCTGGCGCCCGGCATCGAGGTCGAAGCGCTGGCCGAGAAAATGCTGGCGGCGCTGGTGCAGCCCATGACTGTGTGCGACCAGCCCCAGCTGCCCAAGGCCAGCATTGGTATCAGCCTGTATCCGCGCGATGGCGACGACGCTACCCTGCTGCTCAAGTGCGCCGACGCAGCCATGTACGGGGCCAAACAGCAGGGCGGCTGCAGCCTGCGCTTTCATGCCGCGCCCCCTTTGCCGCTCAAGGACTGATCCCGGCCTGATCCAGCCCATCCCTTGACGGCGTTCCCGCGATCATGCCCGCGCCGGCCGGGATGGGTTAGAATACGCCGACCAACCTTTACAATCTTGCTGATTTGATACTGCGCCGCTCCATCGTTCACGTCCTGCTGTCACTCCTGCTGCTGTTGTCGCAGCAGGTGGTGAATACGCACGGCTACTCGCACTGGGTAGCGGCGGGCGGCGCCACGGCGCAGCAGGACCGCGCGGACAGCAGCACCCAGCGCAAGCAGATCGAGGCGCACGAGAGCTGCTCCCAGTGTCTGTCGCTGGCGCAGATCGCCTTTGCCATCAGCAGTCCTATCCTGACGGTAGCGGCCAGTGCGTTTACCTTCGGCCCCATCGCCGCGCCGGCCACGGTGCCGGCCTGCCTGCGCACCGTTTGCGTCTTCCAGCCGCGCGCTCCCCCTCTGGCCTGACAGCCCGAAATCCGTTCTGATTTTTGTCCGCCGCTGCCAGCACGCCTGGTCCAGCGGCGCGACCTGTCATCTATTCTGCTAGAGGTAATACATGAAATTCCAACCTACGCTGCTGGCCAGCGCGATCCTGTCCGCCCTGTCCACCATGGCCTATGCCGAAACGGGCGCCACCCCCGCTGTAGCTGGCGCCGCCGATGCTGTCATGCCCAAAGTGGTGGTCACCGCCACGCCCTTCGGGAATGCGGCCAGCGACCAGATCCTGACCCCGGCCAAAGTGCTGTCCGGCGCCGAGCTGCGCGAAAAAGCCGGCAGCTCGCTGGGCGAAACCCTGTCACAGGAACTGGGCGTATCCGCCTCGGCCTTCGGCGCGGGCGCCTCGCGTCCCATCATTCGCGGTCTCGAAGGCGCCCGCGTCAAGATGCTGGAGAACGGCATGGCCGTCTCCGATGTCTCTGGCCTGTCGAATGACCACGCGGTGGCCGCCGAAGGCGCGGTGGCCCAGCAGATCGAAATCCTGCGCGGTCCGGCGGCGCTGCTGTACGGTTCGGGCGCCATCGGTGGCCTGGTCAATGTGGTCAACGAGCGCATTCCCACCGCACTGGAACCCAAGCTGACCGGCCAGGTCGAGGCGCGTTACAGCAGCGTCGACAGCGGCAAGAATGCCTCCGGCACGCTCGACGGCACGGCAGGCAAGATGGCCTGGCACATCGACGGCAATCTGCGCAATGCGGACGACTACAAGATTCCCGGCTACCGCGTGTTCAACGATCCTTCCTCGGCGACGGGCCGCCTGCCGCATTCGGACACGCGCGAGCGCAATGTGGGCGTGGGCAGCTCCTTTGTCGACAGTTGGGGCTTTGTCGGCGCATCGGTGTCGCACCTGAGCAATCTGTATGGCATTCCCAGCGATGAAGGCTCGCGGATCGACCAGAAGCAAACCCGCTACGACATCGACAGCCGGATCATCACGCCGCTGCCAGGTTTTGAATCGTTCCGTTTCAAGGCCGGCTATACCGATTACCAGCACGCCGAGCTGAATCCGGACGGTACGCCAGCGGTCCTGTTCAAGAACCATTCTCTGGAAACCCGCGCCGAACTGACCCACCAGACCATCGCCGGCTGGCACGGCACTTTTGGTGTGCAGACCGAGAACACCCGCTTCTCCGCGCTGAATAATCTGGGCGGCCCGGACACCGTGCCGGTCACCCGCTCGACGTCCAGTGCCGCCTTCATCGTCGAAGAAACCGATGTCGGCGTGGTACGCGTCAACGCCGGCGCGCGTCTGGAACACGTCAAACGCGAGCCGGTTACCGGTTTCGACCGCTCCTTCAATCTGCAATCGGCGTCGGTGGGTGGCATGTGGCCTTTCATGCCGGGTTATGGCGTGGGCGCCACGCTGTCGTATGCGCAGCGCGCGCCGTCGACGGAAGAACTGTATTCGGCCGGCCCGCACGACGCGACCGTGACCTTCGATGTCGGTAATGCCGACTTCAAGAAGGAGACCTCGCGCAATGTGGAACTGACCGTGCAGAAGACCGCCGGGCTGGTACGCTGGAAGGCCAATCTGTACCGCAATCAGGTCAGCGATTTCATCTATGGCCATGTGACGGGGCGTCTGCTCGATGACGAGGGCAATCCGGGCGAGGAACTGCGCGAGCGCATTTTCGAGCAGGCCAACGCCACCATTCGCGGCGCCGAGGCCGAACTGGAATACAACCCGACCGGCGCGGGCTGGTCGGGCCGCGTGTTCGCCGATACCTCGCGCGGCACGCTGGATCAGGGGGGCAGCCTGCCGCTGCAACCGGCCACCCGCATTGGCGTCAGCGCCGGCTACAAGCAAGGTGAACTGCGCGCCGGCCTGTCGCTGGTGCACGCGCGCGCGCAGGACCGGCTGGCTTCGTTCGAGGATGAAGCCACTCCTGGCTACAATCAGATCAACGCCAATCTGTCCTACACCCAGAATGTGGCAGGCAATGATGTGACCTGGTTCCTGCTGGCGAAGAATCTGACGAACCAGGAAATCCGCGTGTCGACCTCGGTGCTGAAGGATATCTCGCCGCTGCCGGGCCGCAATTTTGTGTTCGGCTTACGCACCAAGTTCTAATACGAGCGTCTGATATCAGCGTCTGATAGCAGCGCGGGAAAGCAAACAGGGGAGGCCGCGCGGATGCGCGTCCTCCCCTGTTGTTATGTGGATCGCCGTATTTCAGGCAGTGCCGGCCCTGGAATCGCGCTCGAGCAGAGAGGTCAGCAGCTCGATCTGATTTTGCTGGATCGCCAGCAGTTCTTCCCACTGCTGTTCGCGCAGGCCGTCGATTTTTTTATGCAGCAGCATGATCTCCAGCTCCGCCTTGAGGTTCACTTCGTAATCGTGCTCGGCGTTGTAGCGGTCCTTCTGCGACTGGCGGTTCTGCGACATCAACATGATCGGCGCCTGAATTGCCGCCAGCATCGACAGCACCAGGTTGAGCAGAATGTAGGGGTAGGGATCGAAGCTCTTGCCATAATTCGCGAGCATGACCGAGTTTAAGGTGATCCAGCTGATCATGACGGCGGCGAACAGGCCGATGAAGGTCCAGGAGCCGCCGAAGCGGGCGACGGCGTCGGCGGCGCGTTCGCCGCGCGTGGCCTGGTCGTCCTGGGTTTGCGCGGTATTCTTGGCGATCGGCTGGCGCCCGGCGGTCTGGCGCAGCACGTTCTGGCTGCGTTCGTCCAGCGTGTCGTAGGGAACACCGAGCAGGTCGGTGGCTAAGTCTTCATAGTTTTTCATGGCGGCGACGGGGCGGATAAAGCAGCAGTATGCGCCATTCGCCGGCAATCGAACACACGCGCAGCCGGAGGCCGCGCACAGTCGGGCATCCGGCTTCAATCAGGCCCGCTCGATAATGATCGCGATGCCCTGGCCGACGCCGATGCACATCGTGCATAGCGCATAGCGTCCGCCGCTGCGCTGAAGCTGATACATGGCCGTCGTGACCAGGCGCGCGCCGCTCATGCCGAGCGGATGACCCAGCGCGATCGCGCCGCCCTGCGGATTGACGCGCACATCGTTGTCGGCCAGTCCCAGCGTGCGCAGCACGGCCAGGCCCTGGGCGGCGAAGGCTTCGTTCAGTTCGATGATGTCCATCTGTTCCAGCTTCAGGCCGGTCAGGGCCAGCACTTTCTGTACGGCGGGGGCAGGGCCGATGCCCATCACGCGCGGCGGCACGCCGGCGGTGGCCATGCCGACGATGCGCGCGCGTGGCGTCAGGCCGTGGCGGCCGGCCGCTTCGGCGCTCGCCAGCAGCAGGGCGCAGGCGCCGTCGTTGACGCCGGAGGCATTGCCGGCGGTGACGCTGCCGTCCGGCCGGACCACCGGTTTCAGACCGGCCAGCGTGTCGATGGTGGTGGCGCGTGGATGTTCGTCGCGTGTGAATAGCAGGGCTTCGCCTTTCTTTTGCGCCAGCGATACCGGCGTGATTTCCTCGTCGAACAGGCCGTCGCGCTGGGCGCGCGCAGCCTTGTCCTGGCTGGCCAGCGCAAACAGATCCTGGTCGGCGCGGCTGATGGCGTAGTCGGTGGCGACGTTTTCCGCCGTCTCCGGCATCGCGTCCACACAGTACAAGGCGCGCATCCGCGGATTGATAAAGCGCCAGCCTATGGTGGTGTCCTGCAGGGAGGCCTGACGGGAAAAGGCGCTATCGGCCTTGCCCATGACGAAGGGCGCGCGCGTCATCGATTCCACGCCGCCGGCGATCATCATGAAGGCTTCGCCGGACTTGATGGCGCGCGCCGCCGTGCCGACGGCGTCCATGCCGGAACCGCACAGGCGGTTGACGGTACTGGCGCCGATTTCCAGCGGCAGTCCCGCCAGCAGCGCGGACATGCGCGCCACGTTGCGGTTGTCTTCGCCGGCCTGGTTGGCGCAGCCGTAGAGTACGTCCTGCACCGCCTGCCAGTCCAGCTGCGGGTGGCGCGCCATCAGCGCGCGCAGCGGCACGGCGCCGAGGTCGTCGGCGCGCACATCCTTCAGCGCGCCGCCGTAGCGGCCGATCGGGGTGCGGATGGCATCACAGATAAATGCTTCGTTCATGGTTTGCTCGCTTATCGAATAGTGTGGTTTAGGCGGCGCGCAAGGGCACGTCACTCAGCTCCTGCAGTTTTTTCAGCGTCATGCCATCGACCATTTCCAGCACCACCAGGCCGTGCGGCGTGACATCGATCACCGCCAGATCGGTGTAGATGCGCGACACGCAGGCGACGCCGGTCAGTGGGTAGCTGCATTGCTCGACCAGTTTGCTGGCGCCATCGCGGGTCTGGTGCTCCATCATCACGAATACCTGCTTGGCGCCGATGGCCAGGTCCATGGCGCCGCCCACCGCCGGGATCGCACCCGCCGCGCCGGTGTGCCAGTTGGCCAGATCGCCCTTGGCCGAGACCTGGAAGGCGCCCAGTACGCAGATATCCAGGTGGCCGCCGCGCATCATCGCGAAGGAATCGGCATGGTGGAAGTAGGCGCCGCCCGCCAGCAGCGTGACCGGCTGCTTGCCGGCGTTGATCAGGTCTTCGTCTTCTTCTCCGGGAGCGGGCGCCGGTCCCATACCCAGCACGCCGTTCTCGCTGTGCAGGAATACCTCGCGCTCGCGCGGCAGATGATTGGCCACCATGGTCGGCAGGCCGATGCCCAGGTTGACGTAGGCCCCTTCGGGGATGTCGGCTGCCACGCGGGCGGCGATCTGATCGCGGTTCAGGCGTTGCATGCGGTGCTCCCTTGCGCCACCAGGCGCTGTACGAAAATGCCGGGGGTGACGATATGCTCCGGATCGAGTTCGCCCAGTTCCACTACTTCGCTTACCTGCGCCACGGTGCAGGCGGCGGCCATGGCCATGATCGGGCCGAAGTTGCGCGCGCTCTTGCGGTACACCAGATTGCCCCAGCGGTCGCCGCGCAGCGCCTTGATCAGCGCGAAGTCGGCACGGATCGGCGACTCCAGCACGTAGTGGCGGCCGTCGATCAGGCGGGTCTCCTTTCCCTCGGCCAGCAAGGTGCCGTAGCCGGTGGGGGAGAAGAAACCGCCGATGCCGGCGCCGGCGGCGCGGATGCGTTCGGCCAGATTGCCCTGCGGGGTCAGTTCCAGCTCAATCTTGCCGGCGTGGTAGAGCGCGTCGAACACGTGCGAATCGGCCTGGCGCGGGAAGGAGCAGATGATCTTGCGTACGCGGCCTGCCTTGAGCAGCGCGGCCAGGCCGGTGTCGCCATTGCCGGCGTTGTTGTTGACGATGGTGAGTTCGCGCGCGCCCTGGTCGATCAGCGCGGCTATCAGCGCCGACGGCATGCCGGCGTTGCCGAAGCCGCCGATCATCACAGTGGCGCCGTCCTGCACATCGGCCACGGCCGCATGCAAGGAGTCGGATATCTTGTTAATCACGGTTGTCTCTCTAAAAATCACGTGCGGAAAGGGCCGCACACCGCTTCAGACGATGTGCGATAATCGAACAGATGTCTGTTAATAGAACAAATTCAGTGTAGCGATCGCCCGGAAAGCCCGTCAATACGGTAAAAACGATGCTGTGCGGTAGCCGAACGCTATCTGTGCTTGGTCCGGTTCGAGAGGGAAGGGGAGCGTATGAAGGCAGGAATAAAGAAGGCTGTGCCGATGAAGGAAGAAGGACAGTTTCCCGGCGCGGTGCAGGGCGGGGCCGCAGGCGGTGCCGGTAAGCGCGCCGCGGCGCTCGCTGGCGACAGTGGGCTGGAGCCGCCTTCCGCCATCAGCATCGCCGAAGAGATCGACGCGCTGACCGGTCCCGACTTCATGACTTCGCTGGCGCGCGGACTGGCCGTGCTGCGCGCCTTCAGCGACCAGCGCCGCACGCTGACCATCGCCCAGATCAGCCACCGCACCGGCATTCCACGCGCAGCGGTGCGGCGCTGTCTGCATACCTTGCGCGAGCTCGGTTATGCCGAGGCGGACGGGAATAACTATTCGCTCAAGTCGAAGGTGCTGACGCTGGGGTACTCGTATCTGTCATCGACGCCGCTGACGGTATCGACGGCGCCCTATCTGAATACGATCAGCCGCACGCTCAATGAATCATGTTCGCTGGCGGTGCTGCAGGAGGATGAGATTTTGTATGTGGCGCGCTCGGCCACCTCGCGCATCATGTCGGTGTCACTGAATACCGGCAGCCGCCTGCCAGCCTATTGCACCTCGCTGGGCCGCGTGATGCTGGCGCATCTGCCGGACGATGAGCTGGATGCTTACCTGGAGCGGGTCAGGCTGAAGGCGTTTACCGAGTTGACGGTGGTGTCAGCCAAACGGCTGCGCGAGATACTCGAGGGTGTGCGAGCCAATGGCTATGCGCTGGTGGAGCAGGAACTGGAAATCGGCCTGCGCTCGCTGGCCGTGCCGGTGCGCGGCGCCTCCGGCAATGTGCTGGCCGCGCTGAACGTCGGCGTCCAGGCCAGCCGCATTAGCGCGGCGCACATGCTGGAAGTGTTCCTGCCGGTGCTGCGGGAAGGCGCGCGGGACTTGTCCGTGCTACTGCCTTAGGGGATAGCTTATTGTGCCTCGGCAGAACATCTGGCTCCTGTTGTTGTCAGATAGGCCTTGAGCGCTTCGATGAGCACGTTCACTTTTCTGGGGCGGTAGCGGGTGGCTGGGAACAAGGCGAACACGCCGCCGCTGGGCAAGGACCATTTCGGCATCACCCGTATCAATCGGCCGGCCTGAAGATCCTCCGCGACCGCGAAATCGGGCAGCACGGCGATGCCACCGCCTGCCAGCACCGCCGAACGCATCGCGTGCGCGCTGTTGACGCTGAGTCCCGCTTCGAAATTGACCGACTGACGCGCGCCGCCGGGACCATCGAAGGTCCAGGACAGGGGCTGCGCCAGCACGGACAAGGCGATGAAGGGCAGTGGCGCCAGATCCGCAGGCTTGGACAGGCGCCCGGCCTGCGCCATGAACGCGGGCGCTGCGACGAGAATACTCTCCAGTGGGGAAACCCGTACCGCCTGATAGTTCGAGTCCGCCAGCTTGCCCAGCCGGATGGCGACATCGATTCCTTCACCCACCAGATCGAACAGACGATCGCCGGACACGATCTCAATCTTCAGCAAGGGGTGCTCGCGCATGAGTGTGACCGCGAGCGGCGCGATGACGGCGGCGCCGTAGTCGACCGGGGCGGTGATGCGCAAGGTGCCGCGCAACTGGGCGACATCCTGCCCCAGTGCGTTGACCGCCTCCGTCGTCGACTGGACAATCGAGCGCGCAGCCTCATAGAAAGCCTCGCCGGCCTCGGTCAAGGCCAGTTTCCGGGTGGTGCGCAGCAGCAGGCTGGTGCCCACTTCCGCCTCCAGCCTTTGCATATGCGTGCTCGCCATCGTCTTCGCGATTCCGAGCTTGCTGGCCGCACCGGTGATCGATCCGGCTTCGACCACCGCGACGAAGACCAGCAAGCGGTTCAGATTGATACCACTCAGTGCGCCGTACATATATTGTCCATCTAAAGTGGATAGTAAAGTCGCAATTCTCCATCTTATCAAGGCCCCTGACAACTTCTATCATTCACTCATCAGCTACCGATACACCACCGAACAACTTACAACAGGAGAAGCACCATGAAATCGACCATGAAAACCATCTTCGCTGTCGCCGCAAGCATCGCACTGAATACCCCGTTTGCCACCGGCGCGCTGGCCGCGGAGCACACTCGCAAAAATGAAGTCACCGTCGCGGCCACGGCCAGCCAGGTTTACAATCGCACCGTGGAAGTCGATGGCGTCAAGATCTTCTACCGCGAAGCGGGCAATCCTTCGGCGCCAACGATCGTGCTGCTGCATGGCTTCCCCAGCTCGTCGCACAGCTTCCGTAACCTGATCCCGGAACTGGCCACGCGCTTCCATGTGATCGCGCCGGACTATCCTGGCTACGGCTACAGCGATGCGCCTGCCCGGGACAAATATGCCTACACCTTCGACCATCTGGCCCAGACCATGGATAGCTTCCTGCAGAAGGTCGGCGCCAGCAGCTACATCGTGTACATGCACGACTTCGGCGGCCCGGTCGGATACCGTATCGCCACCGCGCACCCGGAACGGGTACGTGGCCTGGTGGTCCAGAACGCGAATGCGCACGAGGAAGGCTTGTCGCCTGCGTTTGGCCATGCGCGGGAACTGTGGGCCAACCGCAATGCGGAAACCGAGGCACATGTGCGGGGTGCTTTCTCGCCGGAGGGAATCAAGTGGCAGTATGTGACCGGCGCCAACGATCCGGCGACGATGACGCGCGATGGTTACAGCTTCGATGCGCCGCTGATGCAGCGGCCCGGACAGGATGGCATCCAGCTCGATCTGCTTGAGAACTATAAATCCAACCTCGTTCTGTATCCGCAATGGCAGAAATGGCTGAAAACAGCGCAGCCAAAAACGCTGATCGTGTGGGGCGCGGGCGATCCGCTGTTCACCGTCGAAGGCGCGCATGCCGTGAAGCGCGAGGTGCCGGCGGCAAAGCTGGTGACTTACAAAGCGGGCCACTTCCTGCTCGAAGAGTATTCGGCTGACGTGGCGAAACAGATACTGCTAAACTTCGACGCGAAACGCAATGTGAAGTAATCAAACAGTTTGGATTTCAATGTGGGCCCTGCGCGGTGACGCGCAGGGCCCTTGGCCGGTCGGCGGGAAGGTGCTGGCGTCAGGCCGCGCGGGCGGCGGCTTGCGGGGTGTCGAGCGCCCACAGCGCGGCGGCGCGGGCATGGATGGCGGTGGTGTCGAACAGGGGCAGTTCGGCGTCCTGCTGGCAGACCAGCAGCGAGATTTCGGTGCAGCCCAGGATGATTCCCTGCGCTCCCTGGCGCGCCAGGTCGGCCATGATGCGGCGATATTCGTCGCGCGAAGCGGGGTTGACCTTACCCAGGCAGAGCTCCTCGTATATCACGCGGTGAATAATCTCGCGGTCTTCCGGATTGGGCACCACGACCTCCAGGCCGTGATGCTGACGCAGCCGTTCGCGGTAGAAATCCTGTTCCATCGTGAAGCGGGTGCCCAGCAGGCCCACGCGCGCGATGCCGGTGGCCTTGATGGCGGCGGCGGTCGGGTCGGCGATATGGAACAGGGGAATGTGCACGGCCGCTTCGATGGCCGGACCGACCTTGTGCATGGTGTTGGTACACAGCACCAGGAAGTCGGCGCCCGCCGCCTGCAGCGACTGTGCGGCCTGGGCCAGCATGGCGCCCGCCGTGTGCCAGTCGCCCGCGCGCTGCAGCTGTTCCACTTCGTGGAAATTGACGCTGTACAGGACGATTTTTGCCGAATGC
Source organism: Oxalobacteraceae bacterium (assembly GCA_013284265.1). Taxonomy (GTDB): domain Bacteria; phylum Pseudomonadota; class Gammaproteobacteria; order Burkholderiales; family Burkholderiaceae_D; genus Rugamonas. Next base: position 163,564 of record JABTBR010000004.1, read on the forward strand.
AAGCCGCCCAGTACTTCCTTGACGGTCTCGTTGATCTGACTGTAGTAGGGCACGGTGGATTCCCAGCTCATGCCGCCGATCAAGCCTATGGTCTTCAATTGCCACTCCTTGCAAGTTGCGCACGCAACGCGGAATGGCAATCTTAGCACGGGTGTTTTGGGAGGGTGCAACGGCGCGTGAGGGCCGGCGGCTTTATAGTTAACCCACGGCAAAGAGCTGGGGTCTGACCCGGCGGGTCAGACCCCAGGGTTAGGCCTTGGGTTTTGGACGGCAGCCGGCGGCCCGCCAACGACGAATTTCTTTAACTTAGCGGCATTAGGGTCAGACCCCGGCTCTTTGCCGTGGGTTTTAAGTTTCCCGGCGGCCCGCTAGCTTTTGTTAGCGGTTGTCATCGCCCAAAGGCCAGTCGCGGTCGCGTTCGACCGCGCCGCCGGTGCTGCCGCTGGTGCGGCTGGCACTGCCGGGATCGCCGCTTTGCAAGGTGCCGCTACCCTGGCCCATGACGCTGCCGCTGGAGGTGACGCGGCCGCTGCCGGTCTGCTGGCTGCCGTAGAAGCCGTGGATCTGGTTGCCGAACTCGGCGCTGGCCATGTCCGGCCAGGTATCCTTGTCGAAGCCCGGTGCGTTTTTCAGGTGCTCCTTGGTGCAGTCCAGGATGAAGCGCTTGTTGGCGGTGTCGAGCTGCAGGCTTTGCCAAGGCACGGCGAACAGCTTGTCGCCCACGCCGAGCAGGCCGCCAAAGGACAGCACCGCATAGGCGACCTGGCCGCTGCGCATATCGAGCATGATTTCCTTGATGTCGCCCAGGTCTTCTTCCTGCAGGTTGTAGACGTCTTCGCCGATCAGGGTGTCGGCGCCCATCAGGCGCGGGCCGGGACCGTTGCTGTCGTTGTCCCGGTAAATGCCAAAGGTATCGCGATCTAAGTAGCTCATGTTGGTCTCCAGTCAGTGTGTGAAAAACAGGTGAACGCTCGTCGAAGCCGGTGTGGCCGGTGCGCCCTGCCAGGGATAGCTCAGGTCAGCGCCACGCCAGCTCCGCGAAGCCGTCAGGTAACATCATGCGCGGCTGAGCGGCGCGCCAGTATCGGCGCGCGGGCGGCCTGCTTGTAGGACTGGGATGAGTTACCGGGGAACATAGCGGCCAGCCCGGACGGGCCGGACCTGCGCAGGCAGGGCGCGGGATTGCCGCGTCCGGCCGGACTAGCCGGCGCGGGCGCCGGAGGCGGGCGCCACGCTCAGGTTGCGCGCGATCGCGGCGAGCATCTCTTCCACCTCGATCGGCTTGGCGATGAAATCGTCCATGCCGCAGGCGATGCATTCTTCCCGTTCGGACGGCAGCACGCCGGCCGTCATCGCCAGCACGGGTATGGCTAGCTGGAGTTCTTCGCGGATCAGGCGGGTGGCTTCATAGCCGTCCATCACCGGCATCTGCACATCCATCAGCACCAGGTCGTAGCGGCCCGCGTCTTCCCTGAGCAGCTCGACGGCGCTCCTGCCATTGTCGGCCACGGTGATGCGGGCGCCGGCCTGTTCCAGCATGCCGGTGGCGACGATCTGATTGATCGGATGGTCTTCCACCAGCAGGATACGTACGCCGTCGATGCGGCGCAGCTGCACCGGCGCGCGGCTGCCGGTGCTGGCGCCGCCAGCGGCGCCAGCGCTCGCCGCATTGGGGCCGCTCTCGGACCGGCTCGCGCGGACTTCGCGCAGTACATCGCCCAGCGCGTTCGGCGTGAGCGGCTTGAGGATGATGGCGCTGGCGTCGGGAGCGCCTGCGGCACCCATCAGTTTGCCGCGCCCGAAGGCGTTCACCATGATCACCACCGGTAGCGCCGCCGTGGTGGGCAGGGTGCGCAGCGCGGCCATGCAGGCCAGCCCGTCCTGGCCGGCCATCAGCCAGTCGCACAGCACCAGTTCGAATTGCTCGGGGCTGCCGCTGCGCTGGCTCAGTAACTGCATCGCGTCGGCACCATTGGCGGCGCGTTGCGGCAGGCCGCCGCCGAAGGCGATGGTGGCGCAGATCGCGTCCAGGCTGGCGCTGTCGTCGTCGACCACCAGCACGCGCAGGCCGGCCAGCGGCGCCGGGCCGGCGGCGCCGTCGCCCTGGGCCTGCAAGGGGACGCTGATGGTGAAACTGCTGCCCTGGCCGGGTACGCTTTCGACTTCGATGGCGCCGCTCATCATCTGCACGATGCGGCTGGAGATGGTCAGGCCCAGGCCGCTGCCGCCGAAGCGCCGGCTCATCGAGGCGTCGGCCTGGGTGAAGGGGCGGAACAGCCGTTCCAGCTGTTCGGCACTCATGCCGATGCCGCTGTCGCGCACCGTGACGCGTAGCGTCAGCGCGCCGTCATCGGCGCGGCTGGCGCAGTCCACCAGGACCGACACGGCGCCCTGTTCGGTAAACTTGACGGCGTTACCGACCAGGTTGACCAGCGCCTGCTGCAGCCGCAGCGCGTCGCCCACCAGGCTGGCCGGTACGCCGGGGCCGACGCCGATGGCCAGTTCCAGGTCTTTTTCGCCGGCGTTGACGGTCATGATGGCCGCCACCGCGTCGAGCACATCACCGAGCCGGAACGGCCCCGGTTCCAGCTCCATGCGGCCGGCCTCGATCTTGGAAAAGTCCAGCACGTCGTTGAGGATGCTCAGCAGCGACTGGCCGGACTGGCGGATCATTTCCAGGTATTTGCGCTGGTCGCCGCTGAGCTCGGTGGCCGCCAGCAGATGGGCCATGCCGAGCACCGCGTTCATCGGGGTGCGGATTTCGTGGCTCATATTGGCCACGAAATCGCTCTTGGCCTGGCTGGCCGCCTCGGCCAGATCCTTGGCCGCCAGCAGCGAACGTTGCAGCTCCAGGTCGCGGCTGATGTCCTTGGCGATCAGCAGGTAGCCGGTGATGCGGCCGCCGGCGTCGGCGGTGGCGGTGGCCACCACGTTGACGGGAAGACGGCTGCCGTCGCGCCGCAGATAAGTCCAGTCCTGCGAGACGGCCTGGCCCAGCTGCACGTCCTGGGTCAGGGCATACAGGCCGTGTACGGGGCGGTGCAACTGCTTGCTCAGTTGGGTGCAACGCTCCGCCAGCTCGGCCTGCAGGTGCAGGTCGGTGGGCGAGACCTTGCCGACCATGTCGAGGGCGCTATAGCCCAGCATGCGTTCGGCGCCGGCACTGAACACCAGGATATTGCCGCCCAGGTCGGTGGCGATGATGGAAAATTCGCTGGCCGCGTTGACCAGCCACTCGAAGCGCCGCTCCGAATGGCGCAGCGCGTAGGTCATGTCGTCGGCCAGCGCCATGGCGTAGTCCTGGCGCGCGGTGAGGGCGCGCACCACGCCGAAGAACAACAGGCTGATGATGGTGCCGGCGATCAGGATGATCTGGGATTTTTGCCGGTCGACCGCCGTTTCGAAGCCGGGCAGCGAGGTAAAGCGCAGCGTCCAGCGGTGCTGCTCCATATCGAGCACGGTGGTGGCGACGAAGGGATGCGGGTAATGGGTGCGGTCATATTCGGAGCGTTCGCTGCTGGCGTACAGGCGGCTCGCCGGGCTGATGTCTTCGCCATCGAAGATCTCCATTTGTGCCAGCGTATCGCTTACACCCTGCACCCCGCGCATCAGGTCCGCGCTGCGGAAGGCGCCGTAGACATAGCCTTGCAGGGCCTGGCGGCGCAGCGCGGCCGTGCTCAGGTCGGCGCCGCTGGCATACAGCGGCAGGAAGATCAGGAAGCCGGTCTGGGCGTTTTGGCCCGACTCCTGCACCAGCGTGACCTTGCTGCTCATGGTCGGATTGCCGCTGGCGGCGGCGCGTTCCATGGCGTCGCGCCGTACCGCTTCGGAGAAAAGATCATAGCCGAAGGCGCGCATATTCCGGCCCGTGAAAGGCTCGATATAGGTGACGACCGCCATCTGCGGGCGCGGGCCGGCGGGGCGCACGGCAAAGGTAGTGAAACCCTCGGCCTGTATCCGGGCTTCGTAAGCGGCCAGATCGGTGCCGGCGAGCAGGCGTGCGTGGCCAAACGCTTCGGCGCCGGGAAAGTTCTGCTGGATCGCCAGGGTGTCGATGAAATCGTGCCAGTTGGCGCGGGTGATCCGGGGATTGATCTTGAACAGGGCCTGGGCGCTGCGCAAGCTGGTTTCGTACAGGATGACGCGCTTTTGCAGGCGCAGCTGCACATTGGCGACATACATATCGAACTGTTCTTGCGCGCGCCGTTCGGTGCTGGTGGCCACCACATGCCAGACCAGCACCGTCAACCCCAGGCAGAAGAACAGCGTCAGCCAGTGGCTGCCCAGCCGTGCCAGCAGCTGCTCCTGGGCCTTCTGGCGGCGCCGTTCGCTGGCGTCGGCGCACAGCACCAGTCCCACCAGTCCGCACAGGATGATGAAGCTCTCCAGTGCGATCAGCGAATCGTTCAAGGTGCCGTTGACAAAGGGCCCGCGGCCATGGGTGCTGGCAATGACGGCGGCGCCACCGATGATCAGGCAAACCACGCTGGTGCCGCGCAAGCCATAGCGATAGGATGACCAGCCTATGCACAGCAGGAACAGGTAGGCCAGCCAGTGGGCGCCGTCTTCCACCGAAAAATGGCGCTGGAAGATGAAGATGCTAAGCGCGGTCAGCAGCAGCAGGCCGGCCGCCATTTCCAGCAGCCGGGCCGGGGGCGGGATGGGAATGCGGCGGCGCCAGGCCAGCAACAGCGGCGTGAACACGATCACGCCGGCCGTATCGCCGACCCACCAGGTGGCCGCCACCGTCCATTGCGCGGCCGGCGGGATCAAGCCGCCCAACAACAGCGAGCTGGTGCCGATGGCGGCGCTGACCAGGCACATCAGCGCGGCGCTGACGGCGAAGCGGTAGACATTCTGCAGCGAGCCCAGGCTGCGCTGCTTGCCGCACAGGCGTTCGAACAGGGCCTTGCCGCTGAGCGCTTCGAGCGTGTTGCCGATCGCGATGGCCAGCGAGATGAGCAAGATGCGGCTATCAACGGGCAAGCCGTTGGCGGCAAACGAGGCGACATTGGCACAGAAAGCGCCGACCAGGATGGCGGGCGCCAGGCGGTAGCCGCCCAGCAACAGTGCGCCGAGGGCGATGCCGGATGGTGGCCAGACCGGGGTGGCGTTGCTGTGTTCAAAGGCCAGTTGCAGGCCGCCGCGTGCGGCCAGGTAATAGATCAGCGCCAGTACGGCGATCGCGATCAGCGTGGAGCGCCGCGGCGTCAAGGGAAAAACAGGGTGCGCTGTTTGCTCCAATTGCCGGCTCCTCGATTAGACCTTGCCAGTCTACCCCATGTTGCCATCGCTTCGGCCATGCCAGCAGCTGGCCGCAGGCGGAAACGCGCCAATATGAATTTTGATGAGAGTTGATGTGTCTAAAAAAGGCCACAATCGCTGGCATTGTAGTCTGAGTCCTACTATTTGTAAGAAAGTTGCTCAATTTCGTCACACGCAAGCCACACCCGGCCCATACAATCAGCGTTTTCTCATAGGGGAGATCTCCATCATGCAACTCATTCGCGCATCCTTGTTGTTATTCGCCCTGCTGGCCGGCGCCGCCGACGCGCGCCGCAATGCCCCGCCGCAAGGCGAGGCCGGCAAATTCGATTACTACGCCCTGTCCCTGAGCTGGTCGCCGGCCTACTGCGCCAGCCATAGCGACCCGCACCAGTGCGGCCGCCAGCTGGGCTTTGTGCTGCATGGCCTGTGGCCGCAATACCAGAAGGGCTATCCGCAAAGCTGCAGCACCGAGAAGCTGAGCGCCGACGTCAAGCGCCGCTACGCGCCGCTGTTTCCCTCGCCCAAGTTGCTGGAACACGAGTGGCCCAAGCACGGCACTTGCTCGGGCCTGAGCCCGAGCGCGTATTTCGACTTGTCGGCCAAGCTCAAGGATGGCTTGAAGATTCCCGCCGCCTATCAGCAACCGGCCGCGCCGGTGCGCACCACCATCGCCGAATTCTCCCAGGCCTTCAAGGCGGCCAATCCCGGCATGGCGGACAATTCCCTGCTTCCCTTCTGCACCAGTGGCGGGCGCATATTGCAGGAGCTGCATGCCTGCTACGATAAGCTGGGCGCGCCGCAAGTGTGCGGCGCCAATGAAATCAAACGTTCGCACAGCTCTTGCGGCCAGGGCAGTTTCCTGCTGCCCAGCGTGCGTTAACCACATCTAGCAAGGAGAGCCAGCCATGAAAATTCTTTCCTCCGCCGTGCTGTGCGGTATCGCCCTGGCGGCACCGGTCGCGGCACTGGCCTGGGGGCCGCAAGGCCATCAACAGGTCGGTGCGCTGGCGGACCAGCTGATCCAGGGCAGCGAGGCGCAGAAACAGGTGCAGCGCATCCTGGGCGGCCTCAGTTTGCAGACGGTGTCGGTATGGGCCGATTGCGCCAAGGGCGTGGGCACAGCTGACGATATCGTGTTCCGCTATGTCGACAAGTCGGCCGACTTCCCGGAGTGCAAGCCCTTCCAGGGCGCCGACGAAGCGCGTCGTTTCGAAAGCTATGTGCAGCGCAACTGGAAGCAGTGCGGCACGGCGCATGGCGGCGAGCAATGCCACAAGCAGTATCACTATACCGATGTGTCGAATTTCCACTACAGCTATCAGGACGGCTATGTGGGCACGCGCGGCAGCGATGTGGTGCATGCGCTGGCGGCGGCTGCGGCGTATTTGAGCGGTAAGACAGCGACCAGTCCCTTTTCTTTCGCCGATGAGAAAGAGGCGCTGATGTTGCTCAGCCATTACGTGGGCGACCTGCATCAGCCGCTGCATGTGACCTCGGTTTATCTGGATATTGGCGGTGAGCTGGTCAATCCGGATATCCAGGGCTACCGCAACGGCAACGATACCGGCGGCGGCAATCTGCTGATCGACGCGGGCATGCCGACCGGCGACCAGAAGACGCTGCATGCGCTGTGGGATGCGATTCCCGAGAACCTGATGGTCAACGGCAAGGATGCGCGCAGCCTGCTGGCGCAGGCCAGGAATACGCCGGTCACCAAGGGCGAGGCGGAAAGCTGGGCCGCGCGCTGGGCGTCGGAGACGATGTTTGGCGGACGGGCGGCATTCAGCGGGCTGGAGTTCGATGTGCGGCCCAATAGCCGCGGCATGGGGCCGGATGTGGGGCAGCGCTGGGATGTGCTGGGCGTCGATGAGGCGTATCGCAAGAAGGCCGACGCGATCAAGAGCGAGCAACTGGCACGGGCCGGTGCAAGGCTGGCGCAGTTGCTGAAAAAGATCTGGCCTTGAATGCTGGCGTCAATAGAAGTAGGGCGTTTGCGCAGCCCACTCGCTGCGCCCAAAGCGTTTGTGCAGCAAGCTGAAGGCTTTTTTGGACAGCACCTTGGAGTCCGCATCCAGGCAGCCGCCGCGGGTGGACTCCACCACCACATGCAGCAGCCATGGCAGGTCGGCGTCGCCGGGAACCTTGACGGCGCGCGCCATCACATGGTCGCCGACATATCCCGTCGCGGTCTTCAGCGCAGCGAGTGCGGCGATCTCGCGCTGGCGCGCGGCGTCCTGGCCGGTCGTCGGCATGGGCGGCACCCGTTCGACGCCGGTCTCCGGCTCGCCATTGCTGCCGTAGCCGCTGGGGATCTTGCACCACAGGTCGGCGGTCACCGCATCGTCCGCACGCGCTGCGCCATCCATCTCGCTGACGTTGTTGACGACCGGCGTCAAACCCAGGCGCAAGGCCACCAGCAGCATCCAGTGGCGCCTTTCCGCCGCCGTCTTGTATCGCTGGTAGCGCTGCATCGGTTCGGCCAGCGCGCCGGTGCCGCGCTGGACCAGCTGCGCGGCGGCCAGCGCCGCCTTGTCCTGTGCCAGCAGCTCGGCCCGCATCCACGCCGCCACGGCGATGCTGCTGCGCAGGCCGGGCGGGAAGCGGGTGTCGCCGGCCAGGGCGCTCAGCTCGGCGACGGATAGGGCGTTCAGCCAGCGCAGGCCGTCGGCGGCCGCTTCGCGGGTGTCGGGCGCCGGCGCCGTCTCTCCCGTATCCGGATCGGACTCGCGCGAAGGGCTGCGCATCAGATAGCCCGCCGCATCGGCCACCGAGGTGGACGCGCCGAAGCGCTCCTGCAGGAACAGGTTGCGGCTGCTGATCGAGGCGGCACCGCTCAGCAATTTGCTTTTCAAGACGGCGTCACAGATCTCGCGGGTCTTGGCCGGCTGATGCTCGATCCGGTAGTGGCGCGCCAGCGCATAGCGCAAGGTCAGGTATTCCGGCGCTTTTTCCGGTACTTGCAGCGCGGCCTTCTCCAGGTCCGCCGGCAAGGTGTCGGCCATGGCGGCGCTGGCGGTCAGCCACAGGCGCGCCTGGACCCTGGCATTCGCGTCCTTGTGTTCGGCGCTGGCGCGCCACAGGGCCAGTGCGTGCGCGCGTTCGGGCACGCAGCGCTGTTTTTCGGTGGCGGCGCGTTCGCAGTCCTGCATGGTTTGCACCCAGTCGATAAAGCCGGTGTTGGCGCGCAGCTGTTTGGCCATCGCGCGGTTCGATTCGCTCGCGAAGTCGGACATCAGCACATTGGCCAGCACGCGCCAGTCGCCCAGGTGGTCTTCCAGATAGGGATCGGCGTGCGGGTCGTCGAGCAGCTTGCTCAGTTCAGTGAAGCGGGCCGATGGCGTCAGGCGTGCCTGCGCGGAGCGTACGATGGCGCGGGTGGCCTCGTGCAAGTCGGCCAGCGCCGGATCGCCCAGAATCCGTTCAGCCGAGGCGCGCAGGGCGGCCAGCTGGACTTGCGGGCCGCTGGCCGCAGCGGCGGGCGTTGCGGCGGCGCGTGCCTGGCTCTTGGCCGGCAGCGGCGCGGGGCTTTGCTCCTGCGCTGGATTCGTTTCGGCTTCGCGGCTGGCAAAGGCGGCGCGGGCGTCCGAGCGCAGGCTCAGGTAAGCGCCCCAGTGGCGCAGCGGATGGCCGGCCTCGGCGCCGATCTGGGCAAAGCGTTTGGCGCTGCCTGCATAGTCCTTGTTGTAGAAGGCGGCGGCGCCTAGCTGGTATTGCTGCATCTGGCGCCAGTACAGCGTTTCGCCGGTGGGCAGCTCGGCCGGCATGGCCGGCACTTTTTGCGGCTCGCCGTAGCGCGGCTGGGGATTGTCGGCATCGTCACCGCAGAATTTGAACACCTGGCGCTGGCTGGCGATCCAGGCATTCAGGCGCGCCGGGGTGGCGTCGGCACGCTTGCCCAGCGCATTCAGTGTCTTGGCGGCGAAGCTGTAGCTCGACAGCGGGCAATTCAGGTAGCCGGAAGCGAGCAGTTCGCCTTCCTTGGGGGCCTTGGGCGCGCGTTTTTGTGCGGCGGCCATGGCTTTTTCCCAGTTGCCGTAGCTGGCACTGCCATCGTCGGTATTCAGCCAGCCGGTCTGGCCGCCCACCGACGCCGACAGCCCGCCCTGCGGATTGGGCGCGGTCTTGAGCCCGTCGGCGCCCAGTGCTATGGCGCGCCAGGCGGCATATAAATACATGCGTTCCCAGCCCGGCAATACCACGCCGAGCGTGCCGCCCTGATAGCGTTCCAGCTTCAGGTCGGGGGCGCTGCGGTTGACGAAACGGTCGTAGGGGCCGTCGTAGCTGGCGCCGGCGCTGGCGCAGACCAGTACTGCGCAGGCGGCGGCGATGCTACGGAAAACAGGAAAGCAAGGCATGGAAAATCCTTTAATCGGGAACAGTGGCAGCCTGTTTCCAGGCGTGTTGATCAAACCAGTAGCGCCTGGTGTAGCGTGCCGCGACCTGGGGCGCGAAGGCTTCCTGCGGCGAAAAGCCGGCGCTGCCGCTGCGGCAGCGGGCATGCAGCAGGGCGGGCGAGTGTTCGATGATGGTGCGCAGCGCGGCGCTGTCGCGGCCCATGCGGAAGAACATCGGCACCACTTCGTCGGCGTCCAGTTCGTCGAGCCAGCCGGGCGCGCGGCACCACCAGGTGAGGGCGGTCACGCTCAGCTTGATCTGCGACGGCAGGGCGGCGCGCAGATCGCGTACCAGCGACAGATAAAACAGGCGTTGCGAGGGTTTGGCTTCCATGTCCAGTTGCACCCAGCCGGAATTGCTGGCCGCCGCCGCGCGCTGCATGGCGCCGATCAGCAGGGCGCGGCGCGATTCCAGCTTCTGCGGTGGATGCACGGTGCTCAGCTCCACATGCAGCACCGGCGTGACGCGCATGCCGGCGGGCAGCAAGGGTTGGCGCATGCGCGGACGGATGCGCGCCGTGGCGCCGCTTAACAATATGTGCTGGTGCAAAATGGCCGCGTCCTGCGCCGACCATGACGGCAGCTCGGCTTCGTCCCACAGCCAGGGGATCTGCACGGCGGGCATGGCGGCCCCGGCCGGCCGAGGCCAGCCCGCCATGGCGCATAGCAAGAGGCAAAGCATCACGCGGAGTCCGGTGCGAAGGCGGGCATCAAGGTGGCCACTGAGCCGGGCATGAGCTGCAGCCCAGGGTGGGCCGGAATAGCGGAAGATGGTCGGGAATTGGTAGGAAAACATCATGTTGGCAAATTTTACACGAGTTGCTGGAGCGCATACTCCACTAATCTTGTCTCAGTGCACTACCGATATGTGGTAAATTCACTACTGTTTTGCATATATTAACTAGAACGCGACCACCTTTATGAACAAAATAGCGCTGCGCAGAACGCTGATCGGCGTTGCGGTAGTTGCGGCCGGCCTGATCGCCTACCGCGCCTTTGGCTGGGGTGCGATGGGACCGGTGAATGCGCTCAGGCTCGATCTGGCCGCGCCCGACGCGCTGATCGTCAGCAAAAGCCTGTCCAGCCTTCCACGCGACCTGCTGACCATACCGCTGGCGCGCGACGTGCTGCGCGAAGACTTCCTGTTCTATTACGAGCAGTCCGAAGACCGCCTTGGCCTGCAAGGCAGCCTGCGCCGCATCGCCTACGAGCACGAGCTGGGCTGGGGCGATGAACTGATCCGCATGGTGCTGGACGAACCGGCCGAAGTGGCGCTGTGGCGCGACGCCGACGGCTCGCTCAAGCACTTCGCCATCGCCGCCACGCGCAGCAAACTGGGTCGTGTGCTGGAAGAGGCGGCCAAGGTCGCGCTCAAGGACAAGCAGATGACCGTGGCCGGCGAGCTGAATGTGGACGGCGACAAGGTGCCGGTCTACGCACTGTCGTATGCCTGGAACCGGCGCCTGCTGTTTGCCGCGCGCGGCAACCGCATCGTGATCCTGTCCAATCCCGGCATGCTGTATGGCGGCGGCGAGAATGCCCAGCGCAGCGAAAAGAGCGCCGAAACCGTGCTGGCCGACATGCTGACGGCCGATCCCAAGCGCCAGCAGCTGATGCGCCAGCGCTTCCATCTGGAGAATGCGGCCAGCGATGGCCACAGCGTGGCGATCAAGGCCGACTTCCTGTCGTTCAGCTACCAGCCTTTCTTTGGCGCGCTCGAAGCGCTGCGCTTCGACTTCGACCGCCAGGGCTGGAAAACCCGTGCCCTGATCAACGGCCCGGCCATCAAGGCGGGCGCATACGACAACCGCGCCCTGTGGCCCGCATTGCCTTACAACCCGGCGGCCTGCTTCAGCGTGCCGGTGGACTGGGCGGCGCTGCAGCCGGTGGCCGACCAGGTGGGCGTACCTGCCGGGACGGTACTGGCGAACGAACTTTCCGGTCCCGGCGCGGTGTGCTGGTATGGGCAATCGAGCCTGTACACGCCGGTGTTCGTGGCGACGAGGAAGAATGCCAATGCCGACGGCAAGGCCCTGTACGAGGCGCTGTTCGAAAAAATCGTCGGCCGCGCCGATAGCGGAGCGGTGCAGAAAAAGGCGGGCAAGAAGGGCGAGACTATCCTGCAGCGTAGCGTCAAGAGGCCGCAAGGCGAGCAGCAGGCGACGCTGGCATTGTCCGGCCGCACGGTGGTGTTCTCGCCGGACGGCGCGCTGGCGGCCAAGGTGCTGGCCGTGCTGGCCAAGCAGGCGCCGGCGGCGTCGGACGGCCTGCCCGATCCGGCCCGCACCATCGGCCTGATCGCGCCGGCTTCGCTGGCCACGCTGATCGAGCGTGAAGCCTTTGCCAGCCTGCCCGCCGCCACCGAACCTGTGCTGCGCGGTGCGGCCGATGCGCACCTGCTGCCGCGCCTGAAGGCGCTCAAGACCTATCCGGCTTACCGGCTGGTGCTGGGCGGTTCGCCAGGCGCGGCGACGGCCTGGCAGCCGGTGGAATGGCAGTCGCTTGGGCGCTAGACGTATGCCCGACGCTGCCACTACCACGGCGATGTCGCCCATGCCGTCGCCAGCGAAGCAGGGCGCGCCGGCGCGCGCGCCGCTGCGCCGTATGCTGCTGGGCGCCCTGCTGGCCGCGGGCGTGGCCCCGCGCAGCTTTGCGCTAACCGGGGCGGCGGGCGAGAATCCCGGCGTGCGCCTGAGCCAGGCGCAGTCGCGCGCCTTCCAGTCCTGGATGCTGCGCATCGTCAGCCTGCAGGTCGAGCGCGGCCCCACGCCGCGCTGGCACCACCGCGACTGCGCGGGACTGGTGCGCTTTGCCGTCAACGAGGCGCTGGCCGTGCACGATGCGCGCTGGCTGCGCGCCAACGGCATTGCCAGCGACCGCCGGCTGCCGCCGGAACTCGGACTGACGCCGGAACAGGCGGCGCTGCGCAACCGCTGGACCCAGAGCGACGGCAAGGTGGGCGGCTATGTGTCCGCACTGGCGCTAATACAGAACAACAGCCGTTTCGTCACACGCGAGCTGAATCAGGCCCAGCCGGGCGACCTGCTGTTTTTCGATCAAGGCGATGCCCAGCACCTGATGGTGTGGATGGGCGCGCGCATTGCATATCACACGGGCACAGTGGCGCCCGGCGATGACGGTTTGCGTACCGTCGACGTTCAACAATTACAAAACTGGAAGGACACGCGGTGGCAACCAGCGGTCAACAACCCCAATTTCATCGGCATGTTCCGGCTCGGCTTTCTGGCATGATGCGGCCCGCCACCTTCAATCGTATCCGCGCCGCGCTGATGGCGCTGCTCGCCATGGCGGCGGCGCTGCTGACTCTGGCCGGCATGAGCGGGCCGGCGCTGGCCCAGGAACAGCAGCCCAGCTACTACCAGCCCTTCAAGGGCGAGCCCTTCTTCCTGCTGTCCGATACTGCCTACGGCAGCGCGGAAGAAGCGCTGGTGCGGCTGGAAGTGCCGGGCCGGGATATGGCGCGCGCCAACCTGCAAGCCTATTCGGGCGTGGACATCCTGTTGTACCGGGTGCCGGCGCCGCTGGAGTTCCTGAAGAAGCAGCCGAACCTGCACCGCATCCAGCTGGAAGGGAACTTCCGCGGCGAAGGGCTGGCCAATACCCTCAGCTATCTGTGGGACACCTGGTGGAAGCAGTCGCGCCAGGCCTGGCGCAAGCTGTTCTCCTCGGCCGCGCGCCAGGCCGTGACCACAACCCAGCCCGCACTGGCCACGAATAACGAAGCGCTGACGCGCCCGACCGAATTCCGCAACCATCCGCAATACAAGCCGCTCAAGGGCTTCGATCTGGTGGACCGCTTCCGCTACCCGCTGTGGGAAGCCAAACCGATCGAGCCGCCGAAAGACGTCAAGCTCGATGGCTCGAGCAGCGAATTCACGCCCGTCACGGCAGGCAATGTGATGATCCCGCTGGGCAAACGCAAACCCGGCCTGTATCTGGTGGAGGCGATCATCGGCGAGCACCGCGCCACCACGCTGGTGTTCGTGTCCGACACGATGGCGGTGACCAAGGTATCGTCTAACCAGATGGTGGTGTGGACCGCGCGGCGCGACAACGGCGCCGTGGTGCCGGACGTGAACGTGGCCTGGACCGACGGCACCGGCGTGCTGCAATCGGGCCGCAGCGGCGGCGATGGCGTGGCCATGCTGGAGCGCGGCAGCCCGGAACATACTTATCTGATGGGCGAGGATAGCCAGGGCGGCGTGTTCGTGTCCGAGAACTTCTATTACGACAGCGAGATCTACAACACCAAGATCTACGCCGTCACCGACCGGCCGCTGTACCGTCCGGGCGATGAGGTCAATGTCAAATTCATCGGCCGCAATTTCACTTCGGCGCGCACCTCCACCCAGGCCGCGCCCGGGCCGGTGGCGCTGACGGTGTTCGACCCGAACGGCACGCCGCTGCTGACGCAGGCGCTGCAACTGAGCGGCGCCACCGGCGCGGACACGCGCTTCAAGCTGCCGCCACAGGCCAGCGCGGGCGGCTACGAGCTGCGCTTCAGCTATCAGGGCGACCAGTATGGCGCGGCCTTCCGCGTGGCGGAATATGTCAAGCCGCACTTCGAGATCGCGATCGTGCCGTCCAAGCCGGAATTCAAGACCGGCGACGCGGTCAGCGGACGCATCGAGCTGCGCTACCCGGATGGCAAGCCGGTCAAGCATGCGACGCTGTCGCTGGCGCTGCGTTCCCAGAAAAACACCATGGTCGAGGGCGAGTTGCGCTATAGCGGCCTGTTCCCCGTGCAGCTCAAGACCGAACAGCTGGAAACCGACGGCGATGGCGGCGTGGCCTACAGCCTGCCGGCTGCGGCCGATCCCTCGCGCTACATCCTGACGGTGCTGGCCACCGACGGCGCGGCCTACCGCGTCAAGGCCACGCGCGAGCTGATGATCGAGCGCAGCGCCACCGTCTACCGCCTGAAGTCCGAGCAGCTGTATTCCAAGCCGGGCGACACGGTGCACTTTGAACTGCTGGCCGAAGGCACGGGCGACAGCCGTCCGGTGCGCTGGGAGATGATCCAGCTGGAAAAGCAGACCAAGACCACAGGTCCGTTCGACCCGGCCGCGAAAAGCTGGGACGTGAAGTTCGACGTGTCCGGCTCCTACCAGCTGCGCCTGCGCGACAAGAACGACAATCTGCTGGCCGCGCGCAGCCACTGGGTCAGCGGCGATGGCGTGGCCGCCACGCCGGGCAGTATCGAGATCGTGTTCGACCGCGAGCGCTATCGCGCCGGCGACACGGCGCAGGCGCTGATCACCTTCGCCGAACCGGTCGAGCAAGCCTTGCTGACGCTGGAACGCGACAAGGTGGAGCAGGTCGGCCTGCTGGCTGGCGGCGCGGGCTGGGTCAAGCCGGTACGGATTGCGCCGAACCAGTGGCGCGCCGCGATTCCGGTCAAGGATGATTATGGACCGAACATCACCTTCTCGGTTGCCTACACGCGCCGCGGCGACTTCGTGTTCCAGAACCAGGGCCTGCAGATTATTGAGCCGCGCATCGCGCTGCAATTCAAGACCGACAAGGAAGTCTATCAGCCGGGCGAACAGGTCACGCTGGACGTCACCGCGACGCTCGAAGGCAAACCCGTTTCGACGATGGTGGCGCTGGGCGTGGTGGACGAGATGATCTACGTGCTGCAGCCCGAAATCGCGCCGGACATGGGCGACTTCTTCTACCACCCGCGCCGCAACAACGTGCGCACCACGGCCAGCATGTCCTTCATCAGCTACGATCTGGCGCAGGGCCGTTCGGCTGGCGCCCCGGCGCGCCACAACTACAACGAGCGTGGCGTCAAAGTGCTGGAGCGGCCGCGCCGCGACGATGTGGATACCGCCTTCTGGGCGCCGACGCTGCAGACCGACGCCAGCGGGCGCGTGCGGGTGACGTTCACGATGCCGGACGCGCTGACGCGCTGGCGCATCACCGGCCGCGCCATGGACAGCGAGGGCAGGGTGGGCCAGCGCACCGGCTTCCTGCGCTCCGACAAAACCTTCTACGCCAAGTGGGCGGCGCCGGACTGGATGCGCAGCGGCGACGCGCCGGTCGCGCCGGTGGCCCTGTTCAATCAGGGCGCCAGCGATCAGGCGCTGGAAGTCACGCTCAGCAACGTCACTCCAGCCGGCGGCAAGACTGTGCAGACCGAAAAGATCACGGCGAAACGCGGCATCAACTATGTGCACTTCCCGCTGGCCGCCGGTAGCGGCGCGCTGCACCTGGAAGTACACCAGGGCGGCAAGCTGGTCGATTCGCTCGATACGCGCATGCAGACCATGCCCGCCGCGTGGCTGAGCAGCCGGGTGCAGCAGGTGGCGCTGGGCGGCGCCAGCACGCCGTTGAAACTGCCGGCCGACGCGCGCAATATCCGCCTGTCCTTCGCGCAGGGAGCGGCCAGCCATTTCAGCCGCATCGCCGATGACCTGATCGTGTATCCCTACGGCTGCGTGGAGCAGACTTCCAGCCGCCTGATTCCGCTGGCACTGGCGCTGCAAAGCATGGGGCCGGAAGCGGGACGTAGCCGCGAGGCGGTGCTGGCGACCCTGCAGGCCGAGCGTCTGCGCCTGGTCGCCATGGCTGGACCGGATGCGCTGTTCGGCTGGTGGGGCAACGCCACCGAAGGCAGTGCGCTGATGACGGCGTATGCCTATTACGCCGACTGGTACGCCGCGAGGGCGCTGAAAATCGCGCTGCCGCCCGAGCATTGGCAGCGTTTGCTCGATACTTATCAGAAGCTGGGACCGAAGGAGGCGCCGCTGTCGCGCGCGCTGATCCTGTGGATGGCCCAGGAAATGGGGCTGCCGGTGGCCACCTTGGCTTCCGGTCTGGCCGATGAGCTGGCGACGCTGAATCCGGCGGCCCCAGTGGGTGCGCAATCGCTACGCAACAGCATGGTGCTGAGCCAGGACGACAATGCGCGGCCCCTGACAGTGGCGCTGTTGTCGGTGGTGGCCAAGCAGGCCAAGGTGGCGCTGGCTCCCGAGCTGCAGGCCGAGAGCGTGAAAGCCTGGGAAAGCCTGCGCACCCAGCAGGCGCCGCTGGTGCAGGCATTGCGCCTGCTGGACGGTAAATTGTCGCCGGCCGAGACGGACAAGGTGCTGGCCGCCACCCGCGCCGACATGCCGACGCTGGACCGCGCGCTGACGCTGGTGTGGGTGCAGCGCGCGCTGGGCGTGGTGCCGAACGCGAAGGAAAGCCTGCCGGCGGTGGGCGAACCGTGGCAGAAGTCGGATGGTTTGCTGGGCCAGCCGCAGTGGCGCTGGCCGGAAGGCAAGGGCGTACCGGCCCAGCTGGATCTGGCGCAGGCGCCGGCCGGCATGGTGGCGGTGCTGCAATACGACAGCCGCGTGGCGGAGGCGTCGAGCCTGCCGGTGCAGCTGCAGCGCCGCATCGTGCGCCTGAACATGGGCAAGGATGGCTTTACGCCGGTGGCGCTGGGCGCGGGCGAAGCGCTGCGCACCGACCAGCTGTATATGGACGAAATCACCTTGACGGCGGCGCCCGGCGCGATCCACCGCTATGGATTGCTGGAAGTGGCGCTGCCGCCCGGCGCGGCGGTCGAATCGGGAACCTGGGGCGTAAACATCGTGGGCGCCAAGACGGCGCCGCTGGAGCGGGCGCGGCATGAAAGCCGGCGCGATGGCTATATCGTGCCGATCGAACCTTTGAGCGGTACGGTGACCGTGCGCCATCTGCTGCGTTTCGCGCAGAAGGGCAGTTACGTATTGCCGCCGGCGCGCTTCTCGCGCATTTATCAGCCGGAGCAGAAGGCCTTTGAAGGCGATGGCAAAACGGCGCGCGCGCTGAAGGTGGAATGATGCGCCGTCTTGCAACAGGATTGCTGCTGTCCATGCTCGCGGGCGCGGGCAGTGCCGGCTCGCTCGATCTGGCCTGGGCCCGTGGCGGCCAATTGGAAACCCGTGAGCTGACGGAGAGCGGACAAAGCCTGGAAGGGCGTTTCGACGGCGAACGCATGGTGCCGCTGGGGAGCTTGTGGAAACTGTTCGTGTACGTGTACGCGGTGGAGAACAAGCTGCCGCTGCCGGACTACCGCTGCGACGGACGCCAGCCGGAGGAAGAAGTCTACTGCTGCGAGCCGGGACAGAGCGTGGCCCGCGACGCGGCGCTGGCCAAATCCTGCGGCCTGTTCTTCGGGCCGGAACGCCTGCGTCTGGACGGGCGCGCGTGGTCGGCTTGGTGGCGCCAGCAATTGGATAGGGACGTCAACCGGGACCGGGACGCCAGCCGCGAGACGGCACGCGGCACGGACCGGGCCGAGCGGATGGCGTGGCTGCAGGATCTCGGCCATATGCGTCCGCAGCAGATGGTGAGCTTGAACGAGCTGCTCGCGGCACTGGCCGTCGTGCCGCCCAACGGGCGTGCCGCCGCCGAATCGGCGCTGCTGCGGGTGGTGCTGAACGGACGCGGTGCCGATACGGTGCGCTACTTTGGCGGCCAGTTGCGCGTCAAGACCTATAGCTGGCATCAGCCGCCCATTCAGTTGAATGAGCGGCTAACTGGCCAGCTGAATGGTCCGCAGGGTAATCAGGCGAACATTCAGGCGAATATTCAATCCGCCATCGACACGCTCAGCCAGTCGGGCAGTGCCGCTCTCGCCCAGCCCTTGAGGGATGAGCAGCGGCTGGCGGGTGCCGAAGCCTGGTCCGGCGACTCGGCGCGGATGCGCCGCGGCGCGCATCGGCGTCATGGCGGCGATCCGGCGCAGGCGCCACGGCAGCGCCTTGGTGGCGCTGCCGGCTGGCTGGCCGATGGCACGCCGGTCTGGTTTGGCGGCGTCGGCACCAGCGCGGCCGTGCTGCAGCATTGGGCGCCGGCACTGGCTTTGGCCTTGCCGGCGGTGCCGCCGCGCGCCGATGCGGGTTGCGTGGTGGTCGACTATTTCCAGCGCTATCCCATTCAGCGTGTGATGAGCGAGACGGGTTCCGCTTTGCCGGGCAGCCTGAATGGCCGCTACAAGGTCACCTTCGAGAACGGCAATAGCGTCGCCATTGAAAGCCGGGGCGAGATGATGCTGGAATTCGACGATCGCCATCGCGCCCATCTGCGCGGGCGCATCGGCATCAATGAATATGTGGCGCGCGTGATCGACCGCGAAGCCGGAACGGCCGAGCCGGAAGCGGCCAAGGCTTTCGCGATCGCGGCGCGCAGCTATCTGCAGCAGAACGCCGTCAGCGCGCAGGGCTGCCAGCGCATCGCCGACAGCAGCGCGACGCAGCGTGTCAGTCCGCGTCCGGCCAGTCTGGGCGCGAAGGCTATCGCGGCGTGGACCGATCAGCTGGTGCTGGCCGGTAGCCCGGTGCGCTATCACAGCAGCAAGGCCGGTGTCGACACCATGAGCTGGAGCCTGGCGCGTGAGCAGGCGCAAAAACGCATGAGCTTTGACCAGATTCTGCGGTCCGCCTATCCCCGCGCCGAACTGAATACGCTGGCCGAAGGCGGCGGCATGGCCTGCACCCGGCTGGCGCCGGCCGAGGCCTGGCTGGCGCATGCGCGTCCGCACTGGGAACGGCGCTTGCGCAAGGAGGCCGGGTATGAAGCGCCGCCCGCGCCGTCGGTGTGTGCGCTGGCCGGCGGCAGTCCGTATTCCGAGCAGTCGCGCAACCGCATTTATGTGCGCGGCCTGGCCACGCGCGAAGACCGCATCACGCTGGCGCACGAATTCGTGCATCTGGGCCTGCGCAACCATCCACGCGGCCAGGACGAGGTCCTGGTCGAACAAATCGCGCGCCGTCTGATCGACGCGCCCATGGAGTAATGATGAACAAGCCATTCCTGCGCGTCTGCACCGCGCTGATCGCCGCCGCCGTGGCCGCCCCGCTGGCGGCCCAGGTGACCATCGACTCTCCGCGTGGCGGCTGGCGCAATTCCGCCGGCGCGCAGGAGACCTATAGCCAGGGCGTGAACTATCCCGCCTCCTCGGTCAACCTGCAGCCGGGCCAAAGCGAAACGGCCCAGATACGGGGGCGTATCGCCC
This sequence comes from Oxalobacteraceae bacterium, assembly GCA_013284265.1. Taxonomy (GTDB): domain Bacteria; phylum Pseudomonadota; class Gammaproteobacteria; order Burkholderiales; family Burkholderiaceae_D; genus Rugamonas. The sequence goes on from JABTBR010000004.1 coordinate 183,238, forward strand.
GCTCCGGCAAGGGCAAGCCGGCCACCCTGATCGTCAACGGCGTGGCGATGCCGCTGTCGGTCAATGAAGACGGCAGCTTTGGCCGGCCCTATGCTTTCGGATGCGGCTCCAACAGCGTGGAGGTGCGCGAGGGCAAGAACAAGGCGCGCGTGCAGTTCGTCGATGGCTACACCGGCAAGACCCAGGCGCGCCTGCGGGTGGTGCTGTCCTGGGACAGCGACGGCACCGATCTTGACCTGCACGTGGTCACGCCGGAAGGCGGCCATAGCTGGTACGGCAACCGCGTGCTGCCCAACGGCGGCGCGCTCGATGTGGACGTGACCACCGGCTATGGCCCGGAGATCTTCTCCAGCGCCGCGCCGCAGAACGGCAATTACCATGTCTACGTCAACTACTACGGCAGCGGTGGCAGCGGCCAGGCGCTGACCACCGCGCAGGTGGATGTGATCAGCAACGAGAACACGCCAGCCGAGAAGCACCAGACCTTCCGTGTGCCGATGCGGGCCAGCGGCGAGCTGACGCTGGTGAAATCCTTTGTCTTCCCTTGAGGCTGAACTGACTTGATTTCCAATTTCATTGCAAAAGCTATTTTCATTGGTCTGTCGGTGCTGACAACGGTGAGTGCCGTTCACGCGCAGAGCACGGCGAATGTCGCGGATGCGGGCAAGGCCGATAAAGGGTTGTCCGGGCTGATGCAACGCGTTGCGGATGGGCTCAATACCTGCCGCAAGCCCTCATATCCCCCAGAATCTCTTTCGCGAGGTGATGTCGGGGAGGTCCGGCTAACATTTCTGATAGGTATAGATGGCCGGGTCGTCGAAAGCAAAGTCATCAATTCAAGTGGCCATGTTTTATTGGATCAGGCGGCCCAAGCTGCGTTGTTGACATGTCAGTTCAGTCCAGCTTTGAAGGATGGAGCGCCAGTGGAAAGCTGGGCGCCAGTGGCTTACGTATGGGAACTGGATGGGATGTCCTCGTTCAAACAAAGAGGGGATCAATTTGGAATTCAACGTACTCGTGCGGAAGCCGGTGATGCGGATGAGCAACGTTTGTTTGGGCACGTCTTTTTAGAGGGTTTGCTGGTTGAACAGTCGCTTTCCGAGGCGGAGAAATGGTTTCGCAAATCGGCTGAACAGGGTTCAAGAATTGGACAGTTCGACTTGGGCGTGCTCCTGCTGAAGAAGGGGGGCGATTCCGCTGCCGAAGCGAATATCTGGTTGAGCAAAGCGGCGGAGGCTGGCGTTGCCGAGGCGGCGAACGTGCTAGGAAAAAACTATGAAATTGGTCGCGGAGTCGCAGTCGATCCGGCACTGGCACTGAGCTGGTTTGTGCATGCTGCGGAGTCAGGCAGCTTGCTGGCGCAGGCGAAAGTCGGTCGCGCATATTTGTTCGGAGACGGCGTCAAGCCCGATGATGCGCTGGCGCTCTTCTGGTATCGCAAGGCAGCGCTGAGGAACTTGCCGAGTGCCCAATTGGCGGTGGGATATTTGCTCGAACATGGGAAGGATATCCCGCATGATCTGTCGGAAGCGGCGCAGTGGTATCGCAAAGCGGCCGATAACGGCGACGCGACTGCCCGGTTTACCCTAGGACTGATGTACGCCGAGGGCAATGGCGTTACGAAATCGTTTGCGGAAGCTATCCGCTGGATGCGTCTGGCCGCCGACAGCGGACTGCCCAAGGCCGAGTTGTCGCTGGGGCGAATGTATAGCCAGGGGCAGGGCGTCGATCAGGATCAGGTATTGGCGCTGCAGTGGATACGTAAGGCAGCGGCGCAAGGCTTGGCGGCGGCACAGACGCAGATGGGACATCGGCTGACGCAAGGCGTCGGCGCGCCCGTGTCGAAGGAAGCAGGCCTGGACTTTTACCGCAAGGCGGCGAAGCAGGGCGATGCCGAGGCCCAGGCTGCCTTGGCCGATATGCAGCGCGCACCTGCGAATTAGCGCGGATTCCGTCTTAGCTGCGCAGCCAGCGCGTGAACGGCTTCAGGTCCATCCCAGGCGGCACGAACCAGGCGCGCCGCGCCAGGTCGTACACGGCGCCGAGCGCCTTGACCTGGTCCTTTTCATGGAAGGTGGCATTCAGGTAGTGGCGCATCGGCGCGGCGCTGGCCGGGGCGTTGCCGTTGCGGGTAACCGCCGCATCGGCGCCGGCCGCCGTGCGGGCCAGCTTCATCTGGGCGATGAAGGGGCTGCGCCGTGTGCTGTCCTGCGGCGAAATCAGCGTGAGGCGCTGCCTGGTGCGGGTTGCGCCGACGTAGAACAGGTTTTCTTCCTCGATGCGGCTGCACAGCGGGCTGGGGAATTCGTCCGCTTCCAGGAACGGCAGGATGACGTGGGCGAATTCCTTGCCCTTGGCGTTGGCCACGCATTCGATCAGCACGAAGTCTTTCTCGCGCTTGCGGCTGGCGAAGGCTTCGCCGGCATTGATGGCGGCCCAGAAGGCGCGCAGACTCTGTTCTCCGCTGCCAGCGGCGTCGAGGAAGCCGGCGATCGATTTGCCGACCACGCTGGCCTCGTAAGGCCGCACGAAGATGCGGCGCGCCGCCTTTTCCAGGTTCAGGCGCTGGCAGATTTCCGTCAGCACCGTCAGCGCCGGGGTCTCGGGATCGAGCTCCTTTAAATACCCCACCGTTTCCACCACGGCTTGCGCGGCGTCGCGCTGCTGGGCGCCCTCTATATACACGCTGAAAAAATCGCTGAGCAACTGCGGGTCCTTGGCGATGGCGAACTTGGCCTGTTCCAGGCGGGCCGGCGGCAGATCGAGTTCGGCGAAGATGGCCAGCGCCTCGACGATGGCGGTGCGCACCTCGTAGGATTTGACGGCGCCCAGGTCGCGCAGGGCGATGGCGATCATCCCGCGCAGGAACAGGATTTCTTCTCTTTGCAGATAGCTGGCCATTTCCGGTGTCTTGTAGCCGATGCCGGCCTGGATCAGCGCGTTTTCGATGGAGACCGATTGATGGCGCTCGCGCAGCAGGACGGCGCAGCCATCGAGGGCGTTACCGTCGCGCTTCCATTGCTGGACGGCGGCGACCACTTGCGCGGCGCCGGCGCCGGCCTCGTAATAGCGTTCGCTGATGACGGTATGCAGCGGCAGGTTCGATTCCACCGGCTTGGACTTGAACTGGGCCATGGCGTGCGCCAGATGGGGGCCGTGGCGGTAGCTGTAGCTGAGCGGATAGCGCTGCAGCCGTGGATAGGCCAGGCCGAAGCGGCTGCGCAGGAACTCCTCGCTGGCGCCGACCTTGGCATGGATCACCTGGTCCTTGTCGCCGGCGCCGATGAAGAAGCAGCGCGGCTTGGCGATCAGCGCATTCAATATGCGGAAGGCCGCTTCGTTCAGATCGTGCAACTCGTCGCAGACGACGATGCGGTAGTCGGGGAATTCGCCGGCCAGGTCGGGACTGGCGCCCAGCGCACGCGCCAGGTCGTAGCTGGCGTCGTAGGGGCCGCGGAACAGCGTGCCTTCGCCGCTGCCCAGGCGCAGGCGCTCGTATTCGTCGGTGACGATGTAGTCGGTCACGGGCACGTTCAGCAGTTCGGCGATCTCGTCCAGGCCCATGTATTCGACGTCGGCGTCCAGCGCCATGGTGGCCTTGAGGGTGAGTTGCACGTCGAGGAACTGGCTGATGGCGATGTGGTGGGTGCGCAGGTCCATGCCGTCGACCCGGCCGGCATAGCGTTCGCCCGCCTGCTCGATCGCGGCCAGCGCGTACTGTTTAAGCTGGCGGGCTTGGGGACAGCTCGGCACCTGGTCGTGGTCGCGCCGGCCCAGTTCGCGCGCGGCGAAGTCTTCAAAGGTCAGCACATCGATCTTGCCGACGCTGGCGTAGGGGACGCCGACATCGAGCAAGCGCTGGCGCATGACGTCGCGCGCCTCCGGCGTGAAGGTCAGCGCCAGGATCTGCTCGGGCGCCAGATTGCGCGCCAGCGCTTCGCCGATCCGGATGGCCAGCGTGGTGGTCTTGGCGGCGCCGGCGTTGGCGTCGATCAGCACGATCTTGTTCTGGGCTAGCTGGATGGCGCGCTGTTCCTCGGTGGGAATCAGGCCGCGGGGAGTGAAGCGGGGAGCGTTGGTGGTGTCGTTCATCGCAGGCATTATACCGGCCGCACCGGCCTCGAACCGGGGTGGAAATACGCAAAAATTTCCATGCGGAAAGTATAACGATATCGAAAAACGTATAATTGCTATAAAATCATAATAGATTGCATAAATGAATTGTCATAACTCTATATTCATGTACAATCTCGTCCATTGGCTGGAAAACAATAGTCATTGCAAAAAAGTAATCGAGTCAGTTTGGTTGGTCACGCGGCGATACGCATGTGTGACATTTACTTATCATTATCTAGGAATAACATGCAAAAATCGTTCATCGCAAAAATCGCCGCCACCACCGTTCTGGCCTTCGCAGCCGCTTCCGCTTCGGCAGCTACCTTCACCCTGGACCTGACCAACGGCGTGTCCTTCTTCGGTAACACCGGCGTTGCAACCGCATCGTTCAACGACACCTTCCTGTTCACCATCGAAGGCGAAACCATCGCTGATGCAACCGGTACCTACGTTGTCGGCAAAACCCTGATCAACAAAACCAAATTCGCCAACGTGGCAATCGACGGCATCTCGTTCTACAAAATTAACGACGACCTGAGCCACACCAGCATCGCTTCGAGCTTCGGCGGCGGCGATTTCGGTCCTGACAACACCCTGGTTGCTGGCAACTACGGTTTCGAAGTGACCGGCCACACCCTGCTGGCTAGCAAAACCGGTAGCTACTCGGGTAACCTGAGCGTTGACGTCACCGCCGTACCAGAACCAGAAACCTATGGCATGCTGATCGCCGGTCTGGGCATGCTGGCTTTCACCGCACGTCGCAAAACCAACGCCAAACTGGGTTAATTCCCCGTCTGACGTAAAAAAGGCCCACCAGCACCGAGCGCGCAAGCGTTCGGGCTGGTGGGCTTTTTGACGTCTATCGCTTTGGCTTTGGTTCAGGCCGTAATGCCCTTGATAAACATGCCACCGCTCTTGTTAAAACCCACGGCAAAGAGCCGGGG
>JABTBR010000040.1 GCA_013284265.1 Oxalobacteraceae bacterium
CGCGGCGGCTGGCTGGCAAGCAGCGGCCGCCGCCCGGCGAGCATCCTGGGCGCTTGCAGTTCAGGACGCGAAAATCGCAGTCTGTCGCATTTCGGCGCGGGCGGGGCGCGCGCTGGCATACAGTGCGATCTCTTCCACTTCGACCAAAAGACCACCTCATGAAAGCCACTACCCGTCTGGGCGCGAGCGCGCTGCTGTTTTCCCTGATCATGGGCCTGGCCCATGCCGGCGATGCCGGTGGCGGTGCCGGCACGGTGGCGCCGGCGCTGGAGCAGCGCCGCGCCGCGCTCGACAGCCTGATCAAGGAACAATGGGAATACACGATGCGCAATGCGCCGGAATGGGCGTCGATGATAGGCGACAAGCGCTATAACGACCGTCTCAGCGATTTTTCCCAGGCCGCCATCGAGGCCGACCTGGCCGCCACCAAGGCCTTCCTGGCGCGCTTCGACGCGATCGACAGCAGCGGCTTCCCGGTGCAGGAACAGCTGAACCACCAATTGATGCTGCGTTCGCTGCGCGAGCAGGTGGAAGGCGCCCGCTTCAAGGACTGGGAGATGCCGGTGCTGCAGAATTCCGGCATCCATATCGATACGCCGCAAATGGTGGCGATGCTGTCCTTCGAGACGGTGAAGGACTATGAGGATTACATCGCCCGCCTGCACCAGCTGCCCCGGCTGTTCAACGAAACGACGATCCAGATGCGCAAGGGTATCCAGGATGGCCTGATGCCGCCGCAATTCCTGATCCCCAAGATCGCGCGCCAGTGCGCCGACATCGCCGCGTTCAAGACAGCCGATTCGCCGTTCGCCCAGCCGCTGAAAAAATTCCCGGCCAGCTTCTCGGCGGCCGACCAGGCCCGCTTGCGCGCGGCCATCGTCGGCGCGATTGAGAAGGAAGTGGTGCCGGCGTATAAAAAATTCGGCGCCTTTGTCAAGACCAGCTACCAGGCGCACGGCCGCAAGGACGTGGGCCTGTGGTCGCTGCCGGACGGCGCTGCGCGCTATGCCTTCCGCGCCAAGACCGCCACCACCACGGAACAGAGTCCCGAGCAGATCCACCAGCTCGGCCTGGCCGAAGTGGCGCGCATCGAGGCGCAGATGCTGGCCGTGGCCAACAAGCTCGGCTTCGCCGACCTGAAGAGCTTCAATGCCTCGCTGGCGGCCAATGCCGCGCTGCATCCGAGCTCGCGCCAGCAGATCATCGACCTGTACAGCAAGTACACCGAGCAGATGTACCAGAAACTGCCGGAGCAGTTCGGCCTGCTGCCGAAGGCCAAGGTGGAGATCCTGCAGGTGGAAGCCTTCCAGGAGAAGGAAGCGGCCGGCGCCTTCTACAATCCCGGCGCGCGCGATGGCAGCCGTCCGGGCCGGGTGATGGTCAATACCGGCGACTTCGCCAAACGCACCACGCTGGGGGTGGAAACGACGGCCCTGCACGAAGGCGTACCGGGCCACCATATGCAGATCGCGATCGCCCAGGAACTCGAAGAACTGCCCGCCTTCCGCCAGCAAGGCAATTACACCGCCTATGCCGAAGGCTGGGCGCTGTACGCGGAGCGGCTGGGCGAGGAACTGGGCTTCTATGCCGACCCCTACAGCTATTACGGCCACCTGCAGGATGAGATGCTGCGCGCGATCCGGCTGGTCGTCGATACCGGCCTGCACTATAAAAAATGGAGCCGCCAGCAGGTGGTCGATTACTTCCACGCCCATTCCGGCATCGACGAAGTCGATGTCCAGAGCGAGACCGACCGCTACATCGTCTGGCCGGGCCAGGCGCTGGGCTACAAGATCGGCCAGCTGAAAATTCTCGCCTTGCGCGACTTTGCAAAAGCGCAACTTGGTGACAAATTTAACATTCGCGCTTTCCACGATGAAGTGCTGGGCGCCGGTTCCTTGCCGCTGGATGTGCTGGAAACGCGTATCAAGAACTGGGTAGTTGCACAAAAAAATAGCTAATAAGTCATCTGGCGGCGACGGCACCCCCGGGTGCCGCCAGAGACGGGTGATGTTAAATATGCAAGACGGCGCGGCCAGCCTGGCCCCGCCGTCTTTTTTTTTGCGATGACATCAAACGGTCATCAAACGGACTTAGCATCGAAGGGTATTTCACCTGGGCAATGCGGCGGTGCAGCGTAGCGTCCGCCGGGGCAGCCCCGGCTTTGAAGGGCTTTCACCCCTTTGTTCCGGGGTAATGCCTAGATGCAATGTCAATAGAATGCGCCATGGTCCCTCATTGTATTGCCCGTATGTAAACTGAAAACATGTCATTTCGTCAGGTTGCAAGGCCGAGACAGCGGTCTTAAAAACGTTCTTATGGGCAATTTATTGCGATATACTCGATCCCTACGACCACGGAAAACCGCGGTTTTCGGGGCATGAGCCGGGTGGTGTCGCAGCGCACAAATTATTTATTTAATGAATCTAGGAAATATGTCGTTATATACGAACCTAGGCTCGAAAAAAGCGTGCAGCAATTTGGGTCAGCGAAAAATTATTAAATAAGTAATGCAATAACGGCAATAAGAGCCTCTTCGGTCTTCTTGCCGTTTCAGCAGTAGGTATATACATAGGCGATTTGCCATCGTTGCAAGAATTGGAGCGTCGGACTAGATCCGCCTTAGTCCATATCTGCGCGGAACTTTGCAGGATCCTTTAGGGAGAAAAAGAATGAGCTTCGTCACCAGCTTTTCCACAGACCAAATTGCTGCTCTCAGCACCGATGAAATCATCAGTTTGTCGACTGCGGATCTTGCCGCGCTTAACTCAGACCAATTTGGCGCGTTCACCAGCATCCAGATTCCGGTGCTGACATCGAGCCAGATCGCGGGCGCCTTCAACAGCGTCCAGATTACCTCTCTGACCACCCTGCAAGCGAGTGTGCTGACCTCGAGCCAGCTCGCCGCGCTGACCACCGCCGGCCTGTCGAACATGGGCACCTCCGATGTGGCCGCACTGCAGACCCTCGCGGTCGTGGGCCTGACCTCGGCCCAGGTGAAAGCCCTGAACACCGACCAGATCATCGCCATCACCACCGCCCAGGCCAATACCCTGAGCAGCCAGCAAATCGTCGGCCTGAGCAGCGCCAATATCGCCGCCATGGATACCCAGGATGTGGCGGCCCTGAAAACGGCCGCCGTCGCCGTCCTGACCTCGGCCCAGGTCAGCGCGCTGACCACCGACCAGGCCGCCAACATGGTCACGGCCCAGGTTGCCGCACTGTCGACCGCCGCCATTGCCGGCGGTCTCAATTCGGACCAGGCCGGCGTGCTGACGTCCAACCAGGTGCAAGCGATGTCCTCGGCCCAGGTGTTCGCGCTGTCGACCGCCGCCATCGCCGCGCTGCCAACGCGTGACGTCGCCGCGATCGCCACCGCCGCCATCGCCGCATTGAAAACCAGCCAGATCGGCGCGCTGACGACCGACCAGGTCAGCCGCCTGAGCACCGACCAGATCGTCGCGCTGAGCTCGGCCGCGATGGCCACCGGCCTGACCACCGACCAGATCGTCGCCTTGAGCTCGACCCAGGCCGCCGCGCTGAGCACCGCGCAAGTGGTGGCCCTGGCCACGCGCAATATCGCCGCCCTCGAAACGGCCGACTTCGCCGCGCTGAAAACGGCCGCTGTCGCGGCCCTGACGGCCGGCCAGATGAAGGCCCTGACGACCGACCACATCGTGGCCCTGTCGACCGCCGAAGCGGCCGCGATGACTTCGGTGCAACTGGTGGCCCTCAATTCGGACGCCATCGGCGCGCTGGAAACGGGCGACCTGAACGCGCTGGCCACCGCCACCATCGGCGCCATGACCTCGGCCCAGGCCGTTGGCCTGAGCACCCTGCAGATCAATAAACTGGCGACCGCCTCGCTGGCCGTGCTGAACACGGCCAATATCGCCAAGCTGAGCAGCGACCAGGTCGTGGCACTGACCTCCACCCAGCTCGCCAACATGACCACCGCCCAGATCGCTGCGCTGTCGACCGACAGCATCGCCGCGCTGGAAACGGCCGACCTCGTCGGCCTGAGCACCAACGGCGTGGTGGCCCTGAAAACCAACCAGATCGCGGCCCTGACGACCGACCAGATCGGCGTGCTGTCGACCAACCAGGTCGCCGCGTTCTCCACGGCCGCGATGGCCGTCGGCCTGACCACCGACCAGATCGTCGCGCTGAGCTCGAACCAGGCCGGCGCCCTGAGCACCGCCCAGGTCGTGGCCATGGCCACGCGCAATATCGCCGCCCTCGAAACGGTGGACTTCGCCGCCCTGAAAACAGCCGCTGTCGCGGCCCTGACGGCCGGCCAGATGAAGGCCCTGACGACCGACCAGGTGGTCGCGCTGTCGACCGCCGAAGCGGCCGCGCTGAGCTCGGTGCAAGTGACCGCCCTCGGTTCGGACTCCATTGGCGCGCTGGAAACGGGTGACCTGAACGCCCTGACCGTGGCCGCCATCGGCGCCCTGACCACGGCCCACGCCGCCGGTCTGAGCACCCTGCAGATCAACAAGCTGGCCACGGCCTCGCTGGCCGCGCTGGGCACCGCCGTCATCAGCAAGCTGAGCTCCGACCAGATCGTGGCGCTGACCTCGACCCAGGTCGCGAATATGACCACGGCCCAGATCGCCTCGCTGGCGACCGAAGCCATCGCCGCGCTGGAAACGGCCGACCTGGTCGGCCTGAGCACGAACGGTGTGGCCGCGCTGAAAACCAACCAGATCGCCGCCCTGACGACCGACCAGATCGGCGCGCTGTCGACCAACCAGATCGTCGCGCTGTCCACGGCCGCCATGGCCGCTGGCCTGACCACCGACCAGATCGTCGCACTGAGCTCGAACCAGGCCGGCGCGCTGAGCACCGCGCAAGTGGTGGCCCTGGCCACGCGCAATATCGCCGCGCTGGAAACGGTCGACTTCGCTGCCATGAAAACGGCCGCCGTCGCGGCCCTGAGCACCGGCCAGATGAAGGCGCTGACGACCGACCAGATCGTCGCGCTGTCGACCGCCGAAGCAGCCGCGCTGAGCAGCGCGCAACTGAACTCGCTGGGTTCGGACGCCATCGGCGCGCTGGAAACCTCGGACTTGAACGCCGTCACCGTGGCCACCATCGGCGCGCTGGCAACAGCCCAGGTCGCCGGTCTGAGCACCTTGCAGATCAACAAGCTGGCAACAGCCTCGCTGGCCGCACTGAGCACCGCCGTCATCAGCAAGCTGAGCACCGACCAGATCGTGGCCCTGACCTCGACCCAGGTCGCCAATATGACCACCAACCAGATCGCCGCGCTGTCGACCGACAGCATCGCCGCGCTGGAAACGGCCGACCTGGTCGGCCTGAGCACCAATGGCGTGGCCGCGCTGAAAACCAACCAGATCGCCGCGCTGACGACCGACCAGATCGGCGCGCTGTCGACCAACCAGATCGTTGCGCTCTCGACGGCCGCGATGGCCGCCGGCCTGACCACCGACCAGATCGTCGCGCTGAGCTCGAACCAGGCCGGCGCGCTGAGCACCGCCCAGGTCGTGGCCCTGGCCACGCGTAATATCGCAGCCCTGGAAACGGTGGACTTCGCGGCCCTGAAAACGGCCGCCGTCGCCGTGCTGACCACCGGCCAGATGAAGGCCCTGAGCACCGACCAGATCGTGGCCCTGTCGACCGCCGAAGCGGCGGCGATGAGCAGCGCACAGTTTGTCGCGCTCAACTCCGATGCCGTCGGCGCACTCGAAACGGGTGACTTGAACGCCCTCACGGTGGCCACCATCGGCGCCATGACCACGGCCCAGGCAAGCGGCCTGAGCACGCTGCAGATCAACAAGCTGGCAACGGCTTCGCTGGCTGCGCTGAGCACCGGCGTGATCGGCAAGCTGAGCAGCGACCAGATCGTGGCGCTGACCTCGACCCAGGTCGCCAATATGACCACCAACCAGATCGCCGCACTGGCCACCGCCAGCATCGCCGCGCTGGAAACGGCCGACCTGGTCGGCCTGAGCACGGCTGGCGTGGCCGCGCTGAAAACCTCGCAGATCGGTGCGCTGACGACCGACCAGATCGGTGCCCTGTCGACCAACCAGGTCGTGGCGCTGACCACGGCCGACATGTCCGTCGGCCTGACCACCGACCAGATCGTCGCCCTGAGCTCGAACCAGGCCGGCGCACTGAGCACCGCGCAAGTGGTGGCCCTGGCCACGCGCAATATCGCGGCCATGGAAACGGTGGACTTCGCCGCGCTGAAAACGGCCGCCGTCGCGGCCCTGACGGCCGGCCAGATGAAAGCGCTGACGACCGATCAGATCGTGGCGCTGTCGACCGCTGAAGCGGCCGCGCTGAGCTCGGTGCAAGTGACCGCCCTCGGTTCGGACGCCATCGGCGCGCTGGAAACGGGCGACTTGAATGCGCTGACCGTCGCTGCCATCGGCTCGCTGACCACGGCCCACGCCGCCGGTCTGAGCACCCTGCAGATCAACAAGCTGGCAACGGCTTCGCTGGCCGCGCTGAGCACCGGCGTGATCAGCAAACTGAGCAGCGACCAGATCGTGGCGCTGACCTCGACCCAGGTCGCCAACATGACCACGGCCCAGATCGCCGCACTGGCCACCGACGCCATCGCCGCGCTGGAAACGGCCGACCTGGTCGGCCTGAGCACGGCCGGTGTGGCCGCGCTGAAAACCAGTCAGATCGGCGCGCTGACGACCGACCAGATCGGCGTGCTGTCGACCAACCAGATCGTGGCGCTGACCACGGCCGACATGGCCGTGGGCCTGACCACCGACCAGATCGTCGCGCTGAGCTCGAATCAGGCCGGCGCCCTGACGACCGCGCAAGTGGTGGCCCTGGCCACGCGCAATATCGCGGCCATGGAAACGGTGGACTTCGCCGCGCTGAAAACGGCCGCTGTCGCGGCCCTGACGGCCGGCCAGATGAAAGCGCTGACGACCGATCAGATCGTGGCGCTGTCGACCGCCGAAGCGGCCGCGCTGAGCTCGGTGCAAGTGACCGCCCTCGGTTCGGACGCCATCGGCGCGCTGGAAACGGGCGACTTGAATGCGCTGACCGTGGCCGCCATCGGTTCCCTGACCACGGCCCACGCCGCCGGTCTGAGCACCTTGCAGATCAACAAGCTGGCAACGGCTTCGCTGGCCGCCCTGAGCACCGGCGTGATCAGCAAACTGAGCAGCGACCAGATCGTGGCGCTGACCTCGACCCAGGTCGCCAACATGACCACCGCCCAGATCGCCTCGCTGGCCACCGACGCCATCGCGGCGCTGGAAACGGCCGACCTGGTCGGCCTGAGCACGAACGGTGTGGCCGCGCTGAAAACCAATCAGATCGCCGCCCTGACGACCGACCAGATCGGCGCGCTGTCGACCAACCAGGTCGTGGCGCTGTCCACGGCCGCCATGGCCGCTGGCCTGACCACCGACCAGATCGTCGCGCTGAGCTCGAACCAGGCCGGCGCCCTGACCACCGCGCAAGTGGTGGCCCTGGCCACGCGTAATATCGCGGCCCTGGAAACGGTGGACTTCGCGGCGCTGAAAACGGCCGCCGTCGCCGCCATGAGCACGGCCCAGATGCGGGCGCTGACCAGCGACCAGATCGTGGCCCTGTCGACCGCCGAAGCGGCCGCGCTGAGCACCGCGCAGTTCGCCTCGCTGAGCACCGACGCCATCGGCGCGCTGGAAACGGGCGACTTGAACGCGGTGAGCACCAATGCCATCGCGGCCCTCACCACGGCCCAGCTGGGCGGTCTGAGCACCTTGCAGATCAACAAGCTGGCCACCGCCTCGCTGGCCGCCCTGAGCACGAACAATGTGAGCCGCCTGAGCAGTGATCAGGTGGTCGCCTTGACCTCGACCCAGGTCGCCAATATGACCACGGCCCAGATCGCCTCCTTGTCCACCGCCAGCATCGCGGCGCTGGAAACGGCCGACCTGGTCGGCCTGAGCACGGCCGGCGTGGCCGCGCTGAAAACCTCGCAGATCGGCGCGCTGACGACCGACCAGATCGGCGTGCTGTCGACCAACCAGATCGTGGCGCTGACCACGGCCGACATGGCCGTGGGCCTGACCACCGACCAGATCGTCGCGCTGAGCTCGAACCAGGCCGGCGCCCTGAGCACCGCGCAAGTGGTGGCCCTGGCCACGCGCAATATCGCGGCCATGGAAACGGTGGACTTCGCCGCGCTGAAAACGGCCGCCGTCGCGGCCCTGACGGCCGGCCAGATGAAAGCGCTGACCACCGACCAGGTGGTGGCGCTGTCGACCGCCGAAGCTGCCGCGCTGACCTCGGTGCAAGTGGCCGCCCTCGGTTCGGACGCCATCGGCGCGCTGGAAACGAGCGACCTGAACGCCCTGACCGTGGCCGCCTTCGGCGCCATGACCACGGCCCAGGTGGTCGGTCTGAGCACCTTGCAGATCAATAAACTGGCCACCGCCTCGCTGGCCGCCATGAGCACGGCCAATGTCAGCAAGTTGAGCAGCGACCAGATCGTGGCGCTGACGTCGACCCAGGTCGCCAACATGACCACGGCCCAGATCGCCTCGCTGGCGACCGACGCCATCGCCGCGCTGGAAACGGCCGACCTGGTCGGCCTGAGCACGGCCGGCGTGGCCGCCCTCAAAACGGCCCAGGTTGCCGCGCTGACGACCGACCAGATCGGCGTGCTGTCGACCAATCAGATCGTGGCGCTGACCACGGCCGATATGGCCGCCGGCCTGACGACCGACCAGATCGTGGCGCTGAGCTCGAACCAGGCTGGCGCCCTGAGCACCGCGCAAGTGGTGGCCCTGTCGACCCGCAATATCGCGGCCCTGGAAACGGTGGACTTCGCCGCGCTGAAAACGGCCGCTGTCGCGGCCCTGACGGCCGGCCAGATGAAGGCCCTGACGACCGACCAGGTCGTGGCCCTGTCGACCGCCGAAGCGGCCGCGCTGACCTCCGTGCAAGTGGCGGCGCTCGGTTCGGACGCCATCGGCGCGCTGGAAACGGGCGACCTGAACGCGCTCACGGTGGCCGCCATCGGCGCGCTGAGCACGGCCCAGGCCAATGGTCTGAGCACCCTGCAGATCAACAAGCTGGCCACCGCTTCGCTGGCCGCGCTGGGTACCGGCGTGATCAGCAAGCTGAGCAGCGACCAGATCGTGGCGCTGACCTCGACCCAGGTCGCCAATCTGACGACCAACCAGATCGGCGCCCTGGCCACGGCCGCCATCAGCGGCCTGGAAACGGCTGACCTGGTGGGCTTGACGACGAATGGCGTGGTGGCACTCAAAACCGCCCAGATCGCCGCGCTGACGACCGACCAGATCGGTGCGATGTCGACCAACCAGATCGCCGCGCTGGGCACGGCGGCCATGGCGGCCGGTCTGACGACCGACCAGATCGTGGCGCTGAGCTCGAACCAGGCCGGGGCGCTGACCGCGGCCCAGGTGCTGGCCCTGTCCACCCGCAACCTCGCGGCCATGGAAACGGTGGACTTCGCGGCCCTGAAAACGGCCGCCGTCGCCGCCCTGAGCAGCGCGCAAATGCGCTCGCTGACGACCGACCAGATCGTGGCGCTGTCGACCACCGAGGCGGCCGCCCTGAGCAGCGCGCAAGTGCTGGCGCTGCTGTCGGACGCCATCGGCGCGCTCGAAACGAGCGACCTGAATGCCTTGACCGTGGCCGCCATCGGCGCCATGAGCACGGCCCAGGCCGCCGGTCTGAGCACCTTGCAGATCAACAAGCTGGCAACGGCTTCGCTGGCCGCGCTGAGCACCGGCGTGATCAGCAAGCTCAATAGCGACCAGATCGCGGCGCTGACCTCGACCCAGGTCGCGAACATGACCACGGCCCAGATCGCCGGGCTGGCCACCGACGCCATCGCCGGGATGGAAACGGCCGACCTGGTCGGCTTGAGCACGGCCGGCGTGGCCGCGCTCAAAACGGCCCAGGTCGCCGCGCTGACGACCGACCAGATCGGCGTGCTGTCGACCAACCAGATCGTCGCGCTGACCACGGCCGATATGGCCGCCGGCCTGACGACCGACCAGATCGTGGCGCTGAGCTCGAACCAGGCCGGGGCGCTGACCTCGGCCCAGATCCTGGCCATGTCGACCCGCAATATCGCGGCCCTCGAAACGGTGGACTTCGCCGCGCTGAAAACGGCGGCCGTCGCCGGCCTGTCGGCCAACCAGATGAAGGCGCTGACGACCGACCAGATCGTGGCCCTGTCGACCTCGGTCGCGGCGGCACTGAATTCGGCGCAGTTCTCCGCGCTGAGCTCGGATTCCATCGGCGCGCTGGAAACGTCTGACCTGAATGCGGTGAGCACCAACGCCTTCGGCGCCATGACGACGGCCCAGGTTGCCGGTCTGAGCACCCTGCAGATCAACAAACTGGCCACCGCCTCGTTTGCCGCCCTGAGCACGGCCAATCTGAACCGCCTGAGCAGCGACCAGATGGCGGCGCTGACGTCCAGCCACATCGCTGCGATGAGCAGCGCCCAGGTGGCGGCCCTGTCGACGGCCAGCATCGTCGGCATGGAAACGGCCGACCTGGCCGGCCTGAGCACCAGCGCCATCAATGCGCTGAAAACCCACCAGGTCGCCGCGCTGTCGACCGACCAGATCGGCGCGCTGTCGACCAACCAGGTCGCCGCGCTGAACACGGCGGCCATGGCGGCCGGCCTGACGACCGACCAGATCGTCGCGCTGAGCTCGAACCAGGCTGCGGCCCTGAGCACGGCGCAAGTGGTGGCCCTGTCGACCCGCAATATCGCGGCCCTCGAAACGGTCGACTTCGCCGCGCTGAAAACGGCGGCGGTGGCGGCCCTGACGGCAGGCCAGATGAAGGCCCTGACGACCGACCAGATCGTGGCCCTGTCCACGGCCGAGGCGGCCGCCCTGAGCAGCGTGCAGCTGACCGCCCTGAGCACCGATTCGATCGGCGCGCTGGAAACGTCGGACCTGAACGCGGTGACGGTGGCCGCGCTGGGCGCCCTGACCACGGCCCAGGCCGCCGGTCTGAGCACCCTGCAGATCAACAAGCTGGCGACGGCCTCGCTGGCCGCCCTGAGCAGCGGCGTGATCAGCAAGCTGAGCACCGACCAGATCGTGGCGCTGACCTCGACCCAGGTGGCCAATATGACCACCGCACAGATTGCCTCGCTGTCCAGCGATGCGATCGGGGCGCTGGAAACGGCGGACCTGGTGGGTCTCAGCACGGCCGGTGTGGCCGCGCTGAAAACCGCGCAGATCGGCGCCCTGGGCACCGACCAGATCGGCGTGCTGTCGACCAACCAGATCGTCGCGCTGTCCACGGCGGCGATGGCGGCTGGCCTGACCACCGACCAGATCGTGGCGCTGAGCTCGAACCAGGCAGGGGCGCTGACCTCGGCCCAGGTGCTGGCCATGTCGACCCGCAATATCGCGGCCCTCGAAACGGTGGACTTCGCCGCGCTGAAAACGGCGACGGTGGCGGCCCTGACGGCCAACCAGATGAAGGCCCTGACGACCGACCAGATCGTGGCCCTGTCCACGGCCGAAGCGGCCGCCATGAGCAGCGCGCAGTTCGCGGCGCTGAACTCGGACTCCGTCGGCGCGCTGGAAACGGGTGACCTGAACGCCTTGACCGTGGCCGCCATCGGCGCCATGAGCACGGCCCAGGCCAATGGTCTGAGCACCCTGCAGATCAACAAGCTGGCAACGGCGGCACTGGCCGCGCTGAGCACCGGCGTGATCGGCAAGCTGAGCTCCGACCAGATCGTGGCGCTGACCTCGACCCAGGTGGCCAATATGACCACCGCCCAGGTCGCCGCACTGAGCACCGCCAGCATCGCGGCGCTGGAAACGGCCGACCTGGTGGGCTTGAGCACGGCCGGTATGGCGGCGCTGAAAACGAGCCAGATCGGTGCCTTGACGACCGACCAGATCGGCGTGCTGTCGACCAACCAGATCGTCGCGCTGACCACGGCCGATATGGCCGCCGGCCTGACGACCGACCAGATCGTGGCGCTGAGCTCGAACCAGGCCGCGGCGCTGACCTCGTCCCAGGTGCTGGCGCTGGCGACGCGCAATATCGCGGCGCTCGAAACGGTCGACTTCGCCGCGCTGAAAACGGCGGCGGTGGCGGCCCTGTCGGCTGGCCAGATGAAGGCCCTGACGACCGACCAGATCGTGGCCCTGTCCACGGCCGAAGCGGCCGCGCTGAACTCGGTGCAGGTGACCGCGCTCAGTTCGGATTCGATCGGTGCGCTGGAAACGGGCGACCTGAATGCGCTGAGCACCGCGTCCATCAGTGCGCTGACCTCGGCCCAGCTGCAAGGTCTGAGCACGCTGCAGATCAACAAGCTGGCCACCGCTTCGCTGGCTGCCTTGAGCACCGGTAACGTGGGACGCCTGTCGAGCGACCAGATCGTGGCGCTGACCTCGAGCCAGGTCGCCAGCCTGACCACCGCCCAGGTGGCCTCGCTGTCGACCGCCGGTCTCGATGCGCTGGAAACGGCTGACATCGTCGGCCTGACCACCAGCGGCATGGCGGCGCTGCGCACCAACCAGCTGCGTTCGCTGAGCACCGATCAGATCGGTGTACTGTCGACCAACCAGCTGGCCGCGCTGGGAACGGCGGCCTTCTCGGTCGGCCTGTACAGCGACCAGATCGGCGTGCTGACCACCGCACAGGCGGCATCGCTGACCACGGCCCAGGCCGCGGCCATGTCGACGGCCAACATCGCCGCGATCAGCACGGCCGATGTGGCGGTGCTGGCAACGGCGGCCTTCGGGGCCATGTCCTCGGCCCAGATCGGCGCCCTGGGCACCGATCAGGTGGTGGCGCTGACCTCCAACCAGGTCGCCGCCTTCGATACCCGCCAGATCAAGGGCTTGAGCACCAACTCCCTGGCCGCGCTGGAAACACGCGACCTGGTGGGTCTGAAAACGGCGGCGGTCAATGCGCTGAGCACCGGCCAGATCAAGGCGCTGACGACCGACCAGATCAAGTCGATGAGCACGACGCAGATCCATGCCTTGAGCACGGTCCAGATCCATGCCCTGACCAGTGACCAGGTTCAGGTACTGAGCACGGCCCAGGTGAAAGCGCTGATCAGCCTGACGCCGGTGGTGCTGGACCTGAACAACAACGGCATCCAGACCCTGAGCATCACCGAGGGCGTGCAGTTCGACCTGGCGGCCGCTGGCCAGAAGGTCAGCACGGGCTGGGTGGCGGGCGGCGACGGCTTGCTGGTACTGGACCGCAACGGCGATGGCAGCATCAACGACGGTTCGGAACTGTTCGGTTCGGGTACCACGCTGGCGAATGGTCAGAAAGCCGACACCGGCTACCAGGCCATGGCTGAACTCGACAGCAACCACGATGGCGTGCTCTCCAGCGCTGACGCCCGCTTCGGCGAGCTGCAGGTCTGGGTGGACGGCAACGCGGACGGCGTCAGCCAGACCGGCGAACTGAAATCGCTCGCCGATCTGAACATCAGCAAGCTGAACCTGGATGTGACGAAGGGTGGCGCTGTGGACAACGGCAACATCGTCGGTCTGAACTCGACCTACGAGACTACCGACGGCCAGAGCCATACGGCGGGTGACGTCTGGTTCCTGACGGCACCGGCGGCCACGGCCGATATGCGCGGCAATGTCACCGGCATGGTGCAGGCGATGGCCTCCTTCGGCGGCGACGCCGCGGCGGCCACCACCCCGGCCCAGTCGCTCAGCCTGCAGACGGGCGGCGTCAATGCCAGCGTGGCGCAGATGGCCGGCGTGCTCAGTCAGTTCGGCGCCGACGGCAAGCTGCTCGGCGGTGGCGAAGAACTGGCCGCTACCGACAGCACGCTGCGCCTGAACGCGCTGCATGCGAACGGCGGTCACGGCTTGCTGGCCGCGCCGAAGTAAGCTAGTCCAGGCTGTCGCCCAGACGGCTTGAACAAGGCGGCGCCCCCGAAAGGTGGCGCCGCTTTTTTCTTTCTGAAAAGCTATTTCCCCAGGGCGTTTTGCCCACAGCCCCCCCTCGCGGGTGGCTTTAAAAAGTGCCCTGTGGAAATAATTAGCGTAAAATGGAATGCGTTTCCCGCGCGCCGGCCCCGTCTTGTCGCCGCCGCCTCCCAGTTCAATTGCAGCCTGCAATACCCCAAGGAGAATGGCGATGAGCATCATCACCACGATGGATACCGACCAGATCGCCGCGCTTGAGCTCAGCTCGATCGCCTCGATGTCGATCGCCGATCTGGTGGCCCTGAACAGTGCGCAGGTGCGCGCCTTCAGCGCCGAGCAGATCGGCGCCTTCGGTACCGCGCACATCGCCGCGCTGACCCTGACCCAGATCAGCACCGGCTTGAGCAGCGACCAGGTGACGGCCCTGAGCGCCAGCCAGGTCGGCGCGCTGAGCGTGCTGCAGGTGGCGGCCCTGCCCACCGCCTCCATCGCCGCGCTCGACGCCGCCGATATCGCCTCGCTGAAGGTGGCCGCGGTCGCGGGCATGTCGGTCAACCAGTTCAAGGCCTTCAGCATCGACCAGTTGGTTGGCCTCAACAGCCAGCAGGCTGCCGTGCTGACCGAGACCCAGGTGGCGGCGCTGAGCACGGACAAGCTCGCCGCGCTGGAAACGGCCGATCTGGCGGCGCTGAAATCGGTGGTGATCACGGCCATGAGCACGGCCCAGATCGCGAACCTGACGCTGGACCAGGTGGCCGCGCTGGGCACGCGCCAGATCGCGGCCATGACCTTGAGCCAGGCGGCCAATGGCATGGGGGCGGCCCAGGTGGCGGCATTGTCGTCCAGCCAGCTCGGCGCCTTCGGCACCGGCCAGTTCGGCGCGCTCGGTACGGCGGCCATCGCCGCCATCGAAGTGGCCGATCTGGCCGGCCTGAAAGCGCCCCAGATCGCCGCCATCAAGCTCAGCCAGCTGGCGGCCCTGACGGCCGAGCAATTGGCGGCCCTGTCGAGCGCCCAGATCGCCGCGCTGACCGTGGCCAGCGCGGCCGCGCTGTCGACCGACCAGATCGTGGCGCTGACCGTGGCGCAGGCCGGCGCGCTGAGTTCGGCCCAGGTGGCCGCGTTCGGCAGCAATGCCATCGTCGCGCTCGAGACCGACGATGTCGCGGCCCTGAAGACGGCCGCCATCGCGGGCCTGTCGGCGGCCCAGGTCAAGGTGCTCAGCGCGGCCCAGGTCGCGGCCCTGAGCACGGCCCAGGCCGCGGCGCTGACGGCGCTGCAGGCGCCGTCGCTGAGCACCGACGCCATCGCCGCGCTGGAGCTCGCCGACCTGGCCGCCCTCAAGACCGCCGTGATCGCGGCCTTCAGTACGGCCCAGATAGGCGCGCTGACGAGCGAACAACTGGCCTCGATGGGCACGCGCCAGATCGTGGCCCTGACCGTGCAGCAGATCGCCTCGGGCTTGAATAGCGACCAGGTGATGGCGCTGTCGTCGGTCCAGCTGGGGGCGCTGAGCACGGCGCAGTTCGCCGCGCTGTCGACGGCCGCCATCGCGGCCATCGAGACGGCCGATATGGCCGGCCTGAAGCCGGCCGTGCTGGCGGCCATCAGGCCGAGCCAGCTCGCCGCCCTGAGCAGCGACCAGATCGCCGTGCTGTCGAGCGCCCAGATCGCCGGCTTGAGCGCGGCCAGCATGGCCGCCCTGTCGACCGACCAGATCGTGGCGCTGACGGCGGCCCAGGCCGGCGCGCTCAGTACGGCCCAGGTCGCCGCGCTGGGCAGCAATGCGCTGCTGGCGCTGGAGACGGCCGATTTCGCGGCGCTGAAGACGGCCGCCATCGCGGCCCTGAGCGCGGCCCAGGCCAAGGTCTTGAGCACCGACCAGATCATCGCGCTGAGCACGGCCCAGGCGGCCGCCTTGACCGACGCCCAGGCCGTCGCGCTGCGCACCGACGCGATCGCCGCGCTGGAGACGGCCGACCTGGCCGCGCTGCGCTCGAGCGCCGTCGCGCTGCTGGGCACGGCCCAGCTGGCGGCCCTCACCACCGACCAGATCGGCGCGCTGGCGACCCGCCAGATCGCCGCCCTGACGGCGGCCCAGATCGCCAATGGCCTCAATTCCGACCAGGTGGCGGCGCTGAGCTCGCGCCAGCTGGGCATCTTCAGTACGGCGCAGTTCAGCGCCCTGAGCACGGCGGCCGTGGCCGCCATCGAGACGGCCGATATCGGCGCCCTGAAAAGCGCTGCGATCGCGGCCATCCGCCTGAGCCAGCTGGCGGCGCTGACGACGGACCAGATCGGCGCGCTGACGACGGCCCAGACGGCCGCGCTGAGCGTGGCCAGCGTGGCCGCCCTGTCCACCGACCAGTTGCAGGCGCTGTCGTCGAGCCAGCTGGGCGCGTTTGGCACGGCCCAGCTGAACGCACTGGGCAGCAATGCCATCCTGGCGCTGACGACCGACGCCTTCGCCGCCATGAAGACGGCCGCCATCGCGGCCCTGACGGTGGCCCAGGTCAAGGTCTTGAGCACCGACCAGATCGTCGCGCTGAGCACGGCCCAGGCCGCCGCGCTGACGACGCTGCAGGCGCCGGCCCTGCGCAGCGACGCCATCGCCGCGCTGGAGCTGGACGACCTGGCGGCCCTGAAGACCGGCGTGATCGCACTGCTGGGCACGGCCCAGGTGGCGGCGCTGACCTCGGACCAGATCGGCTCGATGGCCACGCGCCAGATCGCCGCGCTGACCGCGGCCCAGATCGCCAACGGCCTGTCCACCGACCAGGTGCTGGCGCTGACGCCGTCCCAGCTGGGCGCGCTCAGCACCGAACAGTTCGCCGCGCTGCGCAGCGACGCCATCGCCGCCATCGAGACGGCCGATATCGCCGGCCTGAAGACCAATGCGATCGCCGCGCTCAAGCCGAGCCAGCTCGCCGCGCTGAGCAGCGACCAGATCGCCGCCATGAGCAGCCTGCAGATCGCCGCGCTGACGGCGGCCAGCATCACCGCGCTGTCCACCGACCAGGTAGTGGCGCTGACGGCGGCCCAGGCCGGCGCGCTCGGTACGGCCCAGGCTGCCGCACTGAGCACGAACGCCATCGTGGCGCTGGAGACGGCAGACTTCGCCGCCTTGCGCACGGCCGCCATCGCCGCGCTGACGGCGGCCCAGCTCAAGGTGCTCACTACCGACCAGATCATCGCGCTTGGCACGGCCCAGGCCGGCGCGCTGACGGCCACCCAGGCCGCGGCCCTGCGCAGCGACGCCATCGCCGCGCTGGAACTGGACGACTTTGCCGCCCTCAAGACCGCCGTGATCGCCACGCTGGGCTCGGCCCAGGTGGCGGCCCTGACCACCGACCACATCGCCGCCATGGCCACCCGCCAGATCGCCGCCCTGACCGTGGCCCAGATCGCCAACGGCCTGTCCACCGACCAGGTGCTGGCCTTGTCCTCGTCCCAGCTGGGCGCGCTCAGCACGGAACAGTTCGCGGCCTTGCGTAGCGATGCCGTCGCCGCCATCGAGACGGCCGACATCGCCGGCCTGAAGACCAATGCGATCGCCGCGCTCAAGCCGGGCCAGCTCGCCGCGCTGAGCAGCGACCAGATCGCCGCCATGAGCAGTGCGCAGATCGCCGCGCTGACGGCGGCCAGCATCACGGCCCTGTCCACCGCTCAGGTGCTGGCGTTGACGACGGCCCAGGCCGGCGCGCTCGGCACGGCCCAGGCGGCCGCGCTGTCGACCAATGCCATCGTGGCGCTGGAGACGGAGGACTTCGCCGCCTTGAGGACGGCCGCTATCGCGGCCCTGACGGCGGCCCAGCTCAAGGTGCTCAATAGCGACCAGATCATCGCGCTCGGTACGGCCCAGGCGGCCGCGCTGACGACGGCCCAGGCCGCGGCCTTGCGCAGCGACGCCATTGCCGCGCTGGAGCAGGACGACCTGGCCGCGCTGAAGACGGCCGTGATCGCAACGCTGGGCACGGCCCAAGTCGCGGCCCTCAACACTGATCAGATCGGCAACATGGCCACGCGCCAGATCGCCGCGCTGACGGCGGCCCAGATCGCCAACGGCCTGTCCACCGACCAGGTGGTGGCGCTGTCCTCGGCCCAGCTGGGCGCGCTCGGCACCGAACAGTTCGCGGCCTTGCGTACCGACGCCATCGCCGCCATCGAGACGGCCGACATCGGCGGCCTGAAGACCAATGCCATCGCCGCGCTCAAGCCGAGCCAGCTTGCCGCGCTCACCAGCGACCAGCTCGCCGCGCTGACGAGCGCGCAGATCGCCGCGCTGACGACGGCCAGCATCGCCGCCCTGTCGACCAACCAGGTGCTGGCGCTGACGGCGGCCCAGGCCGGCGCACTGGGCACGGCCCAGGCGGCCGCGCTGTCGACCAATGCCATCGTGGCGCTGGAAACGGAAGACTTCGCCGCCTTGAGGACGGCCGCCATCGCGGCGCTGACGGCGGCCCAGATCAAGGTGCTCAATAGCGACCAGATCATTGCGCTCGGTACGGCCCAGGCCGGGGCGCTGACGACGGCCCAGGGCGCGGCGCTGCGTACCGACGCCATCGCCGCACTGGAACTGGACGACCTGGCCGCGCTCAAGACCCATGTGATCGCGGCGCTGGGCACGGCCCAGGTCGCGGCCCTGAGCACGGACCAGATCGCGACGATGGCCACGCGCCAGATCGCCGCCCTCAGCACGACCCAGATCGCCGCCGGCCTGTCCACCGACCAGGTGCTGGCCTTGACGTCGAACCAGCTCGGGGCCTTCAGCACGGCGCAGTTCGCTGCGCTGCGCAGCGACGCCATCGCCGCCATCGAGACGGCCGATATCGCCGGGCTGAAGAGCAATGCCATCGCCGCCCTCAAGCTGAGCCAGCTGGCCGCGCTGACGAGCGACCAGATTGCCTTGTTGTCCAGCGCGCAGATCGGTGCGCTGAGCACGGCCAGCATGGCCGCCCTGTCGACCAACCAGATCGTGGCGCTGACGGCGGCCCAGGCCGGGGTGCTGAGCACGGCCCAGGCGGCAGCGCTGTCCACCAATGCCATCGTGGCGCTGGAGACGGAGGACTTCGCGGCGCTGAGGACGGCCACCATCGCGGCCCTGTCTACGCTCCAGTTCAAGGCACTGAGCACCGACCAGATCATCGCGCTGACGACGGCCCAGGCGGCGGCGCTGACGACGGCCCAGCTGGCCGTGCTGGGCAGCGCCGCGCTGGCCGCGCTGGAAACGCTGGACATCGCCGAACTCAAGAGCGCCGCCATCGGCGCGCTGGCCAGCCAGCAACTGGCCGCGCTGGGCACCGAGCAGTTGGCCGCCTTGCGCACCGGCCAGATCGCCGCGCTGGCCACGGCCAGCCTGGCCGCCGGCCTGACGACCGACCAGGTGGTGGCGCTGGGCGCGGCCCAGTTCAACGCCTTCAGCACGGCCCAGTTCAACGCGCTGGCCACGCGGGCCATCGCGGCCATCGAGACGGCCGACATCGCCGCCCTGAAAACCAGTTTCATCGCGACCCTCAGGACCGCCCAGCTGGCGGCCCTGGGCAGCGACCAACTGGCCAATCTGGGCACCCAGCAGATCGCCGCCCTGAGCAGCGCCAGTATCGCGGCCCTGTCCACCGACCAGGTGCTGGCGCTGCTGGCGCCCCAGGCCGCAGCCCTGAACACGGCGCAGGTGGCCGCGCTGAGCAGCCAGGCCATCGTGGCGCTGGGCACCGAGCAGCTGGCCGCGCTGAAGACGGCCGCCATCGCCGTGCTCTCGTCGGTCCAGCTCAAGGCGCTGGGCAGCGACCAGATCATCGCCCTGACATCGGCCCAGGCCGCTGCGCTGGGCAGTAGCCAGCTGCAGGTCCTGTCGACCGCGAATATCGCGTCCATCGAAACGGGCGACCTGATGGCGGTCAAGACCCATGCCATCGCCGCCCTCAGTACGGCCCAGCTGGCCGCGCTGACGACCGACCAGTTCGCCAGCCTGACAAGCGCCCAGGTCGCCGCGCTGGCCACGGCCAGCCTGGCCGCCGGCCTGTCCACCGACCAGGTGGTGGCGCTGTCGTCCAGCCAGCTGGCCGCCCTCGGCACGGCCCAGGCTTTCGCGCTGGGCACGGCCGCCATCGCGGCCATCGAGACGGCCGATCTGGCCGGCTTGAAGAACACCGTGTTCGCCGCCTTGCGCACGGCCCAGGTCGCCGCACTGACGACCGACCAGATCGCCGCGCTGTCGACCGCCCAGGTCGCGGCGCTGGGCACGGCCCAGCTGGCGGCCGCCTTCAGCAGCGACCAGGCCGCGGCGCTGACTTCGCTGCAGGCGGCCGCGCTGAATACGGCCCAGGTATTGGCCCTGTCGACCGGCGCGATCGCCGCGCTGGGCACCGACCAGGTTGGCGCGCTCAAGGTCGCCGCCCTGGGCGCGCTGCGCACGGCCCAGTTGCGCGCCTTCAATAGCGACCAGATCGCCGCGCTCACCACCGCCCAGTGCGCCGCGCTGTCGAGCGCCCAGATGCTGGCCGTCAGTACCGACCAGCTGGTCGCGTTTGAAACGGCCGACGTGCGCGCACTCAAGGTGTCCGTCATCGCCAACCTGAGCACGGCCCAGATCGCCAGCCTGGCGACGGCCCAGATCTATGCACTGAACAGCCTCCAGCTGAACGCGATCACGACCAGCCAGGCCGCCGCCATGAGCAGTGAGCAACTGGCGGCGCTGCCGTGGCTGGGCACGCCGATCGTGCTGGACCTCGACGGCGGCGGCATCGCCACGCTGGCGCGCGAAGCGGGCGTGCAATTTGACTTGCTGGCCGGCGGCGCCAGGATTTCCACCGGCTGGGTCGGCGGCGGCGACGGCTTGCTGGCGCTGGACCGCAATGGCGACGGCTTGATCAACGATGGTTCCGAACTGTTCGGTTCCGGCACCACCTTGGCCGGCGGTGCCAAGGCCGGCAATGGCTATCAGGCCATGGCTGAACTCGACAGCAATGGCGACGGCGCGCTCAGCGCTGCCGATAGCGCCTTCGGCGCGCTGCGCGTGTGGATCGATGGCAACGCCGACGGTATCAGCGCGGCCGGGGAATTGCGCACGCTGGCCCAGCTCGACATCACCCGCCTGGGCCTGGACGCACTGCGCGACGGCACTGTCGACCACGGCAATATCGTCGGCCTGCGCTCGACGTACGAGACTGGCGACGGCGCCAGCCATACGGCGGCCGATGTGTGGTTCCGCATCGCGGACCAGGCCGCCCCGGCCGGCGCGCTGGCCCAGGCGATCGCCGCCTTCGGCAGCGCCGCGGCCGCGGTGCCGGCGGCGCCGGCGTCCGCGCTGGCGCCGCTGGCCGGCATGGCCGGCATGGCGGCCGCGATGGCCGGCGAGCTGGGACGTTTCGACGCCGACGGCAAGCTGCTGGCCGGTGCCGGCCAGGCCGGCGCGGATACGGCGCTGCGCCTGCAGGCGCTGCAGGCGGGCGCCACGCCGGGCTATCTGGCGCTGCCGAAGTAGGGCCAGCGCCGGCGCGGCACAGGCGGCAGGACCGGTGGTCCTGCCGTTTTTTTTTCATGCGCCGAACAGGGCGGGGAAAGCCCCGCTGTTTATGTGCACACAAGCACTATAAAAAGCGCCGGGACGCGCGGGGCTGGGTTAGAATCCACAGGCCGGTCTTACAGTGCGCTGATGCAAGTTTTTCTTTACCTCAACCATAACCAGGTGAACATTGATGCCGTCATGTGCGCCCCTGCATTTGTCACTATACGATGCACGATAAATTCCCCCATACCGCCATCCAGTGCCTGACTGCGATCGCCCAGCATCACGGCCTGCAAATCAATCCGGAACGCCTGATCGACGACTACGCGCTGGGCGCCGAGGAACCGGGCAATGGGGTGCTGTTGCGGATCGCCTCGGACATCGGCCTGAAGGCCAAGGTGGACCAGCTCGACTGGACCCGGCTGCAGGCCCAGGGCGGCGTCTTCCCCCTGATGGCACGCCTGATCGACGGCAATATGGTGATCGTGGTGGGCGTGCGTCCCGGCACCGACGGCGCCGCCGACCAGGTGGCCCTGCTCAATCCGGCCGCCGCCAATGCCACCGTGGCCATGGTCGAGCGCGGCGAGTTCGAACGGCGCTGGGACGGCATGGTGCTGTTCGTCAAACGCCAGCACAAGTTCAG
The DNA here is from genome assembly GCA_013284265.1 of Oxalobacteraceae bacterium. Lineage (GTDB taxonomy): Bacteria > Pseudomonadota > Gammaproteobacteria > Burkholderiales > Burkholderiaceae_D > Rugamonas. Next base: position 22,055 of record JABTBR010000040.1, read on the forward strand.
CGACCCCAACCAGCCTTTCGGACTGCGCTGGTTCATCCCCGAAATTCTCAAGCAGAAGGCCGCCTTCCGCGACATCTTCATCGCCGCCGTGGCCATGCATCTGCTGGCCCTGACCTCGCCTATCTTCTTCCAGCTGGTGATCGACAAGGTGCTGACGCACCAGAGCATTACCACCCTGTGGGTGCTGGCCGTGGGCATCGTGCTGGCGCTGCTGTTCGATGCGACCTTCGGCTTCCTGCGCCAGACCCTGACGCTGGCCGCCAGTAACAAGATCGACATGCGCCTGACCCGGCGCACCTTTGGCCACCTGCTGTCGCTGCCGATCGACTATTTCGAGACCACCACCGCCGGCGTGATCACGCGCCACATGCAGCAGCTCGAAAAGATCCGCAACTTCCTGACCGGACGCCTGTTCATGACGGGGCTGGACCTGATCGCGCTGTTCGTCTTCCTGCCCATCCTGTTCGCCTATTCCTTCAAGCTCGCCTGCATCGTGCTGCTGTTCGCGGCCATGATCGCCGCCGTGGTGATGGCCATGGTGCCGACCTTCCAGCGCCGCCTCAACGCCCTGTACGCGGCCGAGGGCCAGCGCCAGGCCATGCTGGTTGAAACCATCCACGGCATGCGCACGGTCAAGGCGCTGGCGATCGAACCGAGCCAGCGCCGCATCTGGGACCAGCGCTCGGCCGAGGCTATCACCATGCACTTCCGGGTCGGCCAGATCTCCATCACCGGCAACGCGATCACCGATTTCCTCGGCAAGCTGCTGCCGGTGGCCCTGATCGTCATCGGCGCCCAGGACGTGTTCGACCAGACCCTGTCGGTGGGCGCGCTGATCGCCTTCCAGATGCTGTCGCAGCGCGTCACCCAGCCGCTCATTTCCATCGTCGGCCTGGTCAATGAATACCAGGAGACCGCGCTGTCGGTGCGCATGCTGGGCGAGGTGATGAACCGCGCGCCGGAAGGGCGCGCCGGCGCCGGCGGCCTGCGTCCCATCCTGAACGGCGAGATCCGCTTCGAGGACGTCACCTTCCGCTATCCGGGCGCTCAGGCGATGGCGCTCGACAAGGCCAGCTTCACCATCCAGCCCGGCACCGTGGTCGGCATCGTCGGCCGCAGCGGCTCGGGCAAGACCACCCTGACCAAATTGATCCAGGGCCTGTACGCGGTCCAGGAAGGCATCGTGCGCTTCGACGGCATCGATGCGCGCGAGATCGAGCTGTCGCATTTGCGCCGCCAGATCGGCGTGGTCCTGCAGGAGAACTTCCTGTTCCGCGGCACCGTGCGCGAGAACCTGTCGGTGACCAAGCCGGACGCCTCCTTCGAGGAGATCGTCGAAGCGGCCGCCGCGGCCGGCGCCGACGAATTCATCGAGCGCCTGCCGATGGGCTACGACACCCTGCTCGAAGAGAACGCGGCCAATCTGTCGGGCGGCCAGAAGCAGCGCCTGTCGATCGCCCGTACCCTGGTGGCCAAGCCGCGCATCCTGATCCTCGACGAAGCGGCCAGCGCGCTCGATCCGGAAAGCGAAGCGATCTTCATCAAGAATCTGTCGCGCATCGCGGTGGGCCGCACCGTGGTGATGATTTCGCACCGCCTGTCCACCCTGGTCAACGCCAACACCATCCTGGTGATGCAGCAGGGCCGCCTGATGGACAGCGGCCGCCATGCCGAATTGCTTACTCGTAGCGAGACTTATCAGCACCTATGGAACCAGCAAACAAGCCACCTGTAAATCGCCGCCGCGGCGCGGACCAGACCGAGGTCGACTTCCTGCCGGACGCCGACGCGATCGAACGCAGCCCGCTGCCGGGCTTCGTGCGCATCACCCTGCACGTGCTGGCCGGCGCGCTGCTGACCTTCATCCTGTGGGCCAGCTTCTCGCAGGTCGAGAAGATCGTGCTGGCCAGGGGCAAGCTGGTCAGCACCCAGGGCAATATCGTGGTGCAGCCGCTGGAAACCTCGATCGTCCAGCGCATCGATGTGCAGGTCGGCCAGATCGTCCGTAAAGGCCAGATCCTGGCCACGCTGGATCCGACCTTTACCCAGGCCGACGAGGCGCAGTTGCGCACCCGCCTGCGCAGCCTCGATACCCAGACCGAAGGCTTGCGCGCCGAACTGTCCGGCAAGCCGGGCAGGGGCCCGGCCGGCGCCGGCGCCGACGCGCTGCTGCAGGCGCAGCTGTCGAGCGAACGCCAGGGCAATTTCGAAGCCCAGAAAACCAAGATGGACCAGAATATCGCGCGCCTGCAGGCCGGGCTGGAAACCAATAAGCGCGACCAGGTGATCCTGGCCCAGCGCGTCAAGTCGCTGCGTGAAGTCGAGGCGATGCAGGAGCAGCTGATGGCCGAGCAGTTCGGCGCCAAGATGCACCTGCTCGAAGCGCGCGACCGCCGTCTGGAAGTGGAACGCGAGATGATCTTGCAGGGCAACCGCGCCCAGGAAATGGCGCGCGAGCTGGCCTCGGCCCAGGCCGAGCGCTCCGCCTTCGACAAGGGCTGGCGCCAGAAGATGATGGAAGACCTGCTGGCCGCCACGCGCGACCGCGACGGCGTCAACGAGCAGCTGGCCAAGGCCGACAAGCGTCACCAGCTGGTGCAGCTGACGGCGCCGGTGGACGCGATCGTGCTGGAGATGGGCAAGCTGTCGCAAGGTTCGGTGGTGCGCGAAGCCGAACCGATGATGACCCTGGTGCCGCTCAATTCCCCGCTGGAGGCCGAGGTGCAGGTCGACTCGCTCGACATCGGCTACATCAAGAGCGGCGACGTATCGCATATCAAGGTCGACGCCTTCCCCTTCCAGCAGCACGGCGCCCTCGACGGCTCGGTGCGCACCATCAGCTCCGATTCCTTCAAGCGCGACACCGCCAACCAGGGCCAGGGACTGGACGCCTTCTACGTGAGCCGGGTCAGCCTGGGCAAGACCGGTTTGAAAAAAATGAAGCCGGACGCGCGCCTGCTGCCGGGCATGACCGTCACGGCCGAGGTGGTGGTCGGCAAGCGCTCGGTGATGTCCTATCTGCTGTGGCCACTGACCAAGGCGATGGACGAATCGATCCGCGAACCATAATTCTGAATCAACGCAGCACAACTATACGGAGACAGGGATGACAAAGACACTGGACATGGGCTGCGGCGCGCTGCCGCGCAATCCCTTCAATGCGGACGAGATGTACGGCGTGGACGTGGCCGACGGCCTGGGGCCGAATGTGCGCAAGGCCGACCTGGCGATCGAGCCGATTCCTTATGACAGCGACAGCTTCGAGTTCGTCACCGCCTTCGACTTCATCGAGCACATTCCGCGCGTGGTGTACGCCCCGCACCGGCGCAATTCCTTCGTCGAGTTCATGAACGAGGTGTGGCGCGTGCTGAAGATGGGCGGCTACTTCCTTTCGTCCACCCCGGCCTATCCGCACCCGGAAGCCTTCATGGACCCGACCCACGTGAACATCATTACCGACAAGACCTTCCTGGCCTATTTCGACAATGTGAACCGCTGGGCCGCGATGTATGGTTTCACCGGCTCCTTCGCCATCCTGCAGCACGAGATGCGCGGCTCGCACCTGTTCGTCATCATGCAGAAGGTACCGGTGCCGCCGCCGAAGGAAGCCGCGCCTGCGGTCGCCGCCGACCCGGTCGCCCCCGCCGCGTAAGCACTGCCAGCCCTTGGTTTAGTGAATCTGCCGTCCTGCCTGCTGGTTGATCCATTTTTTAACCCTACGACGTAAATCCGGGGTACGACCCTGCGGGTCGTACCCTGGCATTTTGCGGTGGGTTTTAAAGCAACAAAGCTCCCGCAGTTGGGGGCCGTTCCCACCGACGCACCGACGGGGTCAGGTCCCTCCGGCCCTCAACTGCGCCGTGCGCGGCGCATAGTGGTATCGCGTTCCGACGCTGGCGTCCTGGTTCAGCAGTCCGGCGCGCTCCAGCTACTCCATACATTCTGCGCTAAGTTCTTTGACGTCCTCGCCCATCGGCGCGTTGGGCTTGCTGCTTGGCGCGCTGCTGCCAACGGCGGTCGCGGCGGTGCTGTTCATGGTGTAGCTTTTTCCTGAAACAGCTAAGTGGCTGCCGCCGCTGCGGCCGGTATCGTTCAGAATGGCGTATTCGCTTAAGACCGACAAGGCCCTGCTGGCGCACTTCGAAAACGCCGCGATGGAAGTGTTCGCTGGGCAGAAGTTCAAGAATTTCCTGCAAGAGTATATGGCGAGGAAGTGGCTTCCGATCATGCTCGTTTCCAAGGCAGTGCTATTGACACCTTGATCGTAGTTGCTCAAAATGGGTTCACGACTCACCCCTTGACCGTCCAGTTTAGCTGTGATGCTCTTGGGGCGACAGGCCGCCGAAAGGCGGCTTTGTCATTTCTAGAGGTGAAATTGAGAGCGATCATGTATGTGGACGGCTTCAGTCCTCTCACCAGCTTTCGCCCGTATTCGGCAGCAGGTCCTCAAGTTCGATTCGGCCTCGTCGTGCCTATCTCGGGAGTTGTTCATCGTCATGTGCTCGCACTTGGAAACCGTTATTTGCTGCGTCGCGTTTGATGCGCCCCAATTTCTCCTGAGTGAGGCTGAGCAACAATGCTTTTTGGCATTCCCTCAACCCAAATTGTTGGAGGCATCATGGCAATCGACGTTTATCTGCATATCGACGGCATCAAGGGCGAGTCGGCAGACGCCGCGCACCAAGGCTGGATTGAGATCACCTCGGCGCATTGGGGGGTGACGCAGCCCAAAAGCGCCACGGCATCGACTGCGGGTGGCCACACCGCAGAAAGATGCGAACACCGCACACTCTCAATTACTAAACTCGCGGACCTGGCCTCTCCGCTCCTGATGCAAACCTGTTCAATGGGCCGCACAATTCCTAGGGCCAAACTCGAGTTTATGCGGGCCGATGGAGAAGGCATTCCCGTCAGATATTATGAGGTCGAGCTTGAGAATGTTCTGATCGGCAATATGGATCAGTTGGTTGACGAGGGTAGCGTGCTGAATGATTCCATTGGCCTGAAATTCGGGAAAGTGAAATGGAAATATACCCAGCAAAAAATCGGCGGCGGCGCAGGCGGCAACACGGCCGGCGGTTGGGATTTATCGACCAACAGAATAGCCTGAGGGGCCTGCCATGTTGGAAGTCCAACCGAAGGATTCACGCGGCTACTTCATGCTGCCTCAAGCGCCCGAAGATGCGGGCTACTACGTGTACGGCAATGTGGGCGGACGGCCGAATACGGGCCGCTTGGCGCAGTACGCCCACCCCAGGCTGCTGGCCCTGATCTTCTACATTGAGCGGGAGTGGCAAGCCATCGATGATCGGAAATTTGGCATCGGGAATATCAGCATCGCCGGCGGGGCAGAATACGACGGCCACGCGACTCATCAAAATGGAGTCGAGATGGATATTCGGCCTGTGCGTAAAGACACTTTGGTGGGGCCGGCCGCACGATTGACGCGTTTCGATGCAGCCTATGATCGTGAGGCTACTACCAATCTGATTCGTCTATTTGCGGAGCAACCGATGGTCAGGATCATCTATTTCAACGATGACCATGTGCAGCGGGCAATCGGCGGCGCTCGTGTGAGGTCGGCAGCGCGGCACGACGATCATTTTCACGTCGAGATTTGGAGATCTCCATGAATGCGAACATCGTATGCATGCTTGGCGCGGTCGCATTTATCGCGCTGGCCAACGCCGCCGAGAAGAAAGAGGAGTCGGCGGAGCCCAGGACCTTGAGCGGCACTTACCAAGTCTACGGCGGCAGTTTGGCGGAGATGCTTCCACCAACTCCAAATGACCGGAACGTGTCGTTCAGGTTTAAGGGGCAAACTGCGAAGGATTTATTCAACTCTATCGGGCCAGACGTAAAGAAGGAAAATGCTTGCAGCGGCGATCCGGATTATCGAGAAAGGAGCAGGGGCCATCTCCATTGCGCTTTTACGAAGAACAATGGCTACTCCTGTTATCTTGGTCTCGATCTGCGGACAGGCAAGAGCGACGTCGGTTCGATCTGTTAACTCGGAATTGGAATAATGATGCGAAAAATTTCTATCGTGATAGCGGTCGTTTTGCTGGCGGTTATTGTCGGGTATTTCGCCAATGGTTACCTCGGAAACGAGACTTCTGCCGAGCGGGATAAGGCGTTCGACAAGCAATTTGCGAAGTAGTGGGACAGCTTTTTACTCTGTTCAGGTTGTACTCTGGCGTTAGGGTCAAGCGTTAGGGTCAGTAGAAGCGTTAGGGTCAGGTCTGACATTCAGACATGAACTGAACCATAATTTCCCCGCCGTAGGGACGAGTTTGTGTCCGAATGTCAGACTTGACCCCAGCCGTGACCCTGCAGAAGGTGCCGGTGCCGCCGCCGAAGGAAGCCGCGCCAGCGGTCGCCGCCGATCCTGCAGCGTAAGACGCGCTGCCGTCGACCCGCGTATCGTGCCGGTTTGATTGCTCAGGCCGGCCGTTAGCGGGGCGGTGTGCGGTTCTTGTTGATGATGGCCACCAGGATCAGCACATAGGACGTCAGCCGGATCAGGTAGTACTCGGGCGCGTCGGCGTCTTGCTGGGGGGCCAGCGCCCACAGCAGACGGTGCAGTGCCTCAAGGACGAAAGCCACTGCGAAGCACAGGAAGAAGCGGTCGCGCGTCTGGTGCCAGAAGCGCAGGAAGAACAGCGCGGCGACCAGCGCTGCCATCACGATGGCGCCGCTGAGCAGGGAGTTCACCATCAGTCGTCCTCCCACACCAGGCCATACAGCAAGGGCATCAGCGCCAGCAGTGCCGCACCCAGACGCCAGGTCGACAAATCCTGCTCGGGCAGGATCACCCTGTCGAGCACCAGCAGCAAATTATTGACGAACATACCCGCGAAACATAGTCCGCTCCACAGCAGCAGGCGGTGGCGGGTCGTGCGGTAGCTGCGCAGCAAGAGACAGGCGCAGGCCAGAGCCGTTGCCGCGCACAGCAGGTAAATAATGGTGGCCATTCAGGGTTCCTTCTTGCGCCAGATGAAGGCGTCGGCAAACACCAGCGCCTTGCGGTTGGTCCTCAGATGAATCAGGGTGCTTATTTCGATCAGATGGTTTCCATACACCTTGGCCAATTGCTCCACCAGCGCGCTCAACTGCGGCGTGCGCGGCGCATAGTGGTAGCGCGTGGCGGCGCTGGCGTCCTGGTTCAGCAGTCCGGCGCGCTCGAGCTGTTCCAGCAGTGCCGCAGCGCTGGACGAGTCGAGGTACAGGCGTTGAGCGAGCTGCTCGCCATCCCAGCTGCGCGGCCCGCCCTCGCGCAGCAGCAGCAGGGCTTCCAGGTAGGGAACGGAAGGAATGCACTGCACGATAAAGCGTCGGATATCGTCGGGAATCATTGATGGGCGGGCGAGTACGGCCAGCAAGGCGCCAGGCGACGTGGCGGTAATTGTGCCGGCGCGCCGTACATGGGCCGCTTGAACATAAACCTGAATGCGCTGGGGGTGTCGTGCCGCTGGTGCATGGAGTGGGCGCCGGAAGGGAGTCTTGATATTATAAATACAGCTTTGAACAAATGTAAATATCATTGCCCCCGCTGTGCGCTGTGCGCTTTTTCACTCACTCGCCCAGCAGCAGCTGGTAGCCCTGGCGCAGCACTTCATGGATGTCTTCGAGCTTGCAGCCGGCCGCGCGCAGGGCCGCATGGTTCAGCGCCAGGGTGCCGGCGAAGGCTTGCAGGCGGCCCGCCAGCAACTGGCGGAACAGGGTGCGCTCAAGCAGGAAATGCTGCTGGCGCTGCGCCTCGTACATCAACCTCAGCCATTCCATCGAGGCCCGCACCCCGAAGGGGTCGTCCTGCTGTTGCTGCTGCAATTGAGCGGTCGCCGGGGCCGGATAGCGCGTCAGCGGGGAACTCAGGTAGACGCAGTCGCGCCCGCTCAGCATGGCCAGCGCGGTGGCCACCTCGCCCAGCGCATGGTAGCGCCGCGCGCCGTACTGGCCCAGCGCGGGGCCGACGTCGGCGCGGCGCAGCAGCATCGCGCTCAGTTCCCCGGCCAGATTGCAGCCGCCGCTTAAAATCGAGTCGCCCATCGACTGCCCGGTGATCACCGTATCGACCGGGAACAGGCCGACGCCGGTGGTGTCGTCCTCGCGCTGGCGGAAGGAGGTGACCAGGCCCACGCCGGGATAGAGCAGATAGGGCTGCATCATCCGCTCGATTTTTTCGGGATGCAGTACTTCGCCCTCCATCACATAGTTTAGATACGGCCCGTTGGCCAGCGCCAGGCAGTGGGCGATGTTCTCGCGCGCGTCGAGTCCCGGCGCGCGCAGGTAGCGCACGTGGTGGTGGCGCTTGAGCAGGGTGGCGATCTTGGGCGCGACGGTATTGCCGGCGCCGCGGTCGCTGATGATGATGTCGCAGTGCGCATAGGTCTGGGCCAGCGCGCTGCGCAGCGTGGCCTCCAGCTGGCGCGTGCCGCACACCGGCAGCAGCAGGCACACCAGCGGCAGCGCCTTGTTGCGCTTCTGCGCCTTGCGCCGCTTCAGCTCGGGGCGCAGCTCGCCCTTGGCCACGCGGCGGCAGGCCTGCTCCAGGTTGCGCACGAAGCGCGGGGTGTCGAACAGGGCGCACTGGTCGCGGTTTTCCAGCAGGCGCTGGCGCAACTCGGCCAGCCGTGCCGGCGTCTGCGCCAGCGACACCGCCATGTCCTCGTACTCGCGCCGGCTGTGGGTGATCAGCTCGGGCAGGCCGGCCGCGCGCAGCACGCTGCCGGCCATGCGTCCGGCGAAGCAGTGGCCGGCGCGCGTGAGCAGCGGCAGCCCGGCCCACAGCGCGTCGCTGGCGGTGGTGCCGGCATTGAAGGGCAGGGTGTCGAGGAACAGGTCGGCCACCTGGTAGCGCGCCAGGTAGTCGGCCGGCAGCGCGCGTTCGGCGAAGTACAGGCGGCTGGCCGGCACGCCGTAGGCCGCCGCCGCCCCGAGCAGGTTGTTGCGGACTTCCTCGTTGCCGGCGATGAGCCACAGCACGCTGCCCGGCACGCGCTGCAGGATGCACATCCAGCTGGCGAAGGTGTCCGGCGTGATCTTGTGGTTGGCGTTGAAGCAGCAGAACACGAAGGCGTCCTGCGGCAGCCCGCAGGACGCGCGGCTGGGACGCGCGCCGATGCGGCGCTGGCGGTCGTTGATCTGGAAGGTGTCGGGCAGGTACAGCGGCTGCTCGCTGAAGAAGGGCGCCAGTGAAGGCGGCAGCACGAATTCGTCGGCCAGCACATAGTCGATGGCGGGATGGCCGGTGGTGCCGGGAAAGCCCAGCCAGGTCAGTTGCACCGGCGCCGGGCGCCAGGACAGGATGTCGGGCCGGGTGCCCAGGGTCAGGCCGTGCAGGTCGATCAGGATGTCGATCTCGTGGGAGCGGATGCACTGGGCGGCCTGCTGGTCGTTCATCTGGTCGATGCGCACCAGCTGGTCCATCGATCCGACCAGGCGGGCGCGCAGCGGCGAGCCGTCTTCGGCGCTCCAGCAGAAGCCGAATACTTCCACGGTGGCGCGGTCGTGCAGCTCGAACAGTTCGGCGATCAGGATCGCCACCGCATGCGAGCAGAAGTCGGCCGACAGGTAGCCGATGCGCAGGCGCGGGTGCACATAGCCGTGGCGCGGCGCCAGCGGCGTCACGCTGGCCGGATCGAGCACCCGGCCCTTGCAGAAGCGCTGCGCGGCGGCCAGCTGCACGTCGGGATCGTCCGACAGGCTCAGCGTGGCCAGCGCCGAGCTGCCCTGTTCCAGCGCGGCGTCGTCCAGCTCCGGCAGCGGCGCGTAGACTGGCCATTCGCACTGGCGCAGGCGCAGATTGATCCAGTGCGGCAGGATGGCGGGCTGCTGCGGATCGAGCAGCAGGCTGCGGGTATACATCCGGCCCGCTTCGCCGTAGCGCTTGCGCTGTTCCAGCAGCCGGCCCAGATGGTTCAGGATCTGCACATGCAGCGTGGCGCTGTTGGGGATGGCGGGATGGATCAGTTCGAGCGCGCGGCGCCAGGCGGCCAGCGCCTGCTCGTCCTCGGCGCGGCGCTGGTACAGGATGCCGAGCTGCAGATGGGCCTCGATGAATTCGGGCTGCAGGCTGATGGCCTTGCGGAAGGCCTGTTCGGCCGCACCCAGCTCGCCCTCCTGCATCAGCGCGACGGCCAGGTTGAAGTGGCCGGCGTAGGCCAGCGGGGTGTCGGTGTGCTTGAGCCAGAGGCGATAGAGGGCGATGGCCTGGGCCGGCGCGCCGCTGGCGGCCAGCTCCTGGGCCAGGCCGAACAGCTCGACGATGGGCAGGGCGCCCTGGGCCGCCAGCGCGAACGCCAGCGTGGCCGCGCGCGACAGGGCGCGCTCGGCCATGGCCTGGGTGAGTTGCTGCAGGGGCGTTGCCTCGCTCATGTGCTGCCCTTTGCTTGGAACGCACGTCAAGGAGCCGCTGGCCTTGTTAGAACCCACGGCGTAACCCTGGGGTCTGACCCGGGGTCCGGAGAGGGGCTGCGCCCCGCCGTTCCCTGCGGGACCGGCCCCCGGCTCTTTGCCGTGGGTTTTGGGCTGCAGCCGGCGGCCCGCTTGCCTAGAATTTTTTTAACTAAGCATGACGCATGCTTAAACCGGCACCGCCTTCACGACATAGGCGGCGGCCTGCGCATCCTCCAGCGCCAGTTCCGGATCGGCGCCCACTGCGCCGGCCAGTTGCTTGAGGGCGTCGGCCAGCACCGGGTTTTCCATCGGATGATGCACCACCGGCGCACCCTGCACGACCTGGAAACCAGCCTTCTGGAACAGCTCGAAAATGGTGGCGCGGGTGAACCAGCGCAGATGCTCGCTGCGCATCAGGCCATTGTCGCCGTAGCGGAAGTCGCCCATGCACAGGCGCGCCTGGATGCTCCAGTGCTGGGCGTTGGGGATCACCGCGACGATGCTGGCATCGGCCGCGATGGTCTTGCGGATGCGCGCCAGCAGCTGCTCTGGATGGCGCAGCCGCTCCAGCGCCTGGTCCAGCACCCAGCAGCTGACGCCGGCGTAGTCGCGGAAGAAGTCGTCGCCCAGCGCGTCGATGTCGTGGTTGAGCACCACATCGCAGGCGCCCTTGGCCAGGTTCTTGCGCTCGGGGTTGATCTCGATAGCGCTGTAATGGCAGCCGGGATGGGCTTCCTTGACGCCGCGCGCCAGCGCGCCGTCGTTGGCGCCGATCTCCACCACCCGCAGCGGGGCCGGCGGCATCAGGCTCTGGGCCACCATGCGCACATAAGCCGCCTCGCGCGCGGCGCGTTCCCACTCTTCCAGGTGGTAGCCGCCGGTGCGCTTGACGGTGCCCTGCCAGTCGTGGCGCAGGTAGTGGTTGACGTCTTCGCGCGAAAAATCTTCCTTGATCCAGGCGATGCCCTTGATCAGATCGTCCTGGCCGGCGCGGTGGATCGCCACCATCGGCTCGGTCATCGGCGCGCCGTGCCGGGTCGGCATCGGCCATTGGCGCAGCACCTCGATGTTGACCAGCATGCAGGCCGGATGCAGGTAGCGGATCGCGCCGGCCTCGTAGTCGACGTCGAAGCCGCCCTCGTTGACGTGGTTCACATAGCCCACGCCGTACATGCCGGGGCGCAGCTCGTCGAGCATGGACTCGAGGAAGCCGCGCTTGAGGATCGTCACGTCCGAGTCGAGCACCAGCACCGGACCTTGCAACTCCAGGTTCTGGAAGGCCCAGGCCATGCCGGGGCCGTGGTGGATGTTGTAGTCGAAATGGATGAAGCGCACGTCGGCGTAGCGCGCGCACACCGCTTCGATGGCGCGGTAATGCTGCTCGCCCGAACCGTCGATGATGGTCACCGGGTTGGGATAGTGCGCCCGGAAGGTACTCAGCAGGTCCTCGATCAATTCAGCCGAATTGTAGGAAACGGAAATGACGGGGATGGTATTGATGTCCATGAGCCTTACTTAATCATCATCGTTGGTTGCGGGAGGGATGTTAACCCTTGTCGTACACGGCCTGCTCGGCCGCTTCCAGCGGGAACGATGGCGTGCCCTTCATGCGTACCTGGGGCGGCGTCATCGCGCGTTTTTCGATCACCACGATACTGTCGTAGTAGTGCACCGCGAAGGCCGAGCGGGTGAAGTCGTTCACCTGCAGCGCCGGATCGGGCGAATGCCAGGCGTGCAGCTGGTCGATCATGTGCTTGGTGTATTCGATGAAGTTGCCCGGCTGGCGGTAGCCGCCGCCGAAGGCCGGCCAGTAGCTGGTGAGCACGTCCTCGCACAGGTAGATGCCGCCATCCTTGAGCTGGCCCCACATCTCTTCGAAGGTGGTTTTCTGCTGCAGCATGGTGTGGCCGCCGTCATCGATGATGATGTCGAACTTGTCATGCGTGCGGCACAGGTTGCGCAGCGATTCGCGGTCTTCCTGGTTGCCCAGCACGATGTTGATGCGCTCCTCGGCCAGCTCGGCGCAGCGCGGATTGATGTCGATTCCGGTGATCGACGCTTCGGCGCCGAAGTAGTGCTTCCACATCTGCAGCGAGCCGCCGTGCAGCACGCCGAATTCGGCCAGCGACATGCGCTTGCCGCGGAACTGGTTGAAGTGGCGCTCGTAGATTTCGAAATAGTGCATCCACTTGTGGATCATGCGGTGCTCGTGGTTTTCGAAAAAGTCGATCAGGACGCTGCCGTTGTGCTGTTCCATGTGGTCTCCGTATGATGGGCGTTGAGTGGGTGAATATCGGTCGCGTTTATTTGGACAGCAGGATCTGGGTGGCCTGCGCGATCACCGCCTGGATCTTCTCGAGCGGATAGGCGCCGGCCTTGACCTCTTCATGCATCGAGGACAGGAACCACATGCAAGTTACCAGCTTGTTGGTCAGCATGTCACGGATTGCCGCGCGGTTGCGCAGGAATCTGTTGTTCTGGTGTGCGTCGCACAGCAGCTGCAGCCATTCCACATTGGCCTGGATCTTGATCGTGTTGCCGCGCGCCTGGTCCTGGCCGCCGTGCAGGCGGAAGTAGCTAAGCGGGTCGGGCAGGTAGGCGCAGTCCGAATGCGACAGGATGGACAGCCAGGTCGCCACGTCGGACAGCACCCCGTACTGCTTGTCGAGGAAGGTGCCGAAGCGGGTGCCGATGGCGCCGCGGCGGAACAGCACCGTGGTCGGCTCGCCTATCATGTTCTGGCCATTGGTCAGGATCAGGTCGCCCAGCGAGCTGCCGCCGACCATGGTGTCGGTGGTGAACAGGCGCTCGGTGCCGGAGATCGGCGCCATCTCTTTGCCCTCGGCGTCGATCAGCTGGCGGAAGGAGGTGACCAGGCCCACATTGGGCAGGGCCAGCATGCAGCCCATCATGCGCTCCAGCTTGGAAGGATGGAACAGGTCGTCGTCCATCAGGTAGTTGATGTATTCGCCGGTCGAGTTGTCGTAGCAGTTCAGGAAGTTAGCCAGCGCGTCCAGCCCCGGTGCGCGCAGGTAGTGGATGTTGGGGTGTTTTTCCAGATAGGGGGCGAAGCGCTGGCGCGTCAGGTCGTCGTCGCTGTTGTCGCTGATGACGATCTCGATGTGGTCCCAGGTCTGGGCCAGCGCGCTTTGCAGCGCCAGTTCGGCATAGTCGGGCCGGTTGTGGGTCGGGATCAGGATGGACACCATCGGCAGCGTGCTGTTGCGCACATTGTTGCGCGCGGCATCGGCGGCCGGGCGCACCACGGCGCCCTTGAGCGCCACGCTGGCGTAGCGCTCTTCCAGGTCGCGCACGAACTGGGCGCTGTCGAACAGGGCGCAGCTCAGGCGCTGCTCGTGCAGCTGCGACTTCATCGCTTCGACCCGGCCGCGGTTCAGCGCCAGTTCCACCGCCTTGTCTTCGTAATCCTTCTGGGTGTAGGTGATCAGCTCGGGCAGGTCGACCGCGCGCAGCAGGCTGCCGGCCATGCGCGAGGAGAAGGTGCGGCCGGCGCAGGTCAGCACCGGCAGGCCGGCCCACAGCGCGTCGCTGGCGGTGGTGCCGCCGTTGAAGGGGGCGGTGTCGAGGAACAGGTCGGCCACCTGGTAGCGCGCCAGATAATCGGCCGGCACCACGCGCCCGGCGAACACCAGCCTGTCCCTGGTTACGCCGGCCAGCTCGGCCTGACGGCCCAGGTTGGTGCGCACCTGTTCATTGTCCGACACCATCCACAGCAGGCTGCCGGGTACGCGCTTGAGGATGTTCATCCAGCTGTCGAACACCTCCGGATTGAACTTGAAGTTGTTGTTGAAGGCGCAGAACACGAAGGCGTCTTCCGGCAGATCGCAGCTGGCGCGGGTCGGGCGCGGGCCGATCAGGCGCTGGCGGTCGTTGATCTGGAAGGTGCGCGGCATGTGCAGCGGCTTCTCGGTGAAATACGGCTCCAGTTCGGGCGGCAGCACGAAGGGGTCGGCGATCACATAATCGATCGAGGGCATGCCGGTCGGTCCCGGCAGGCCGAGCCAGGTCATCTGCACCGGCGCAGGGCGGTAGGCCAGGATGTTCGGGCGTGCGCCCAGCGTCAGGCCGTGCAGGTCGACCAGGATATCGATTTCGTGCGAGCGGATCAGGCGAGCCGCCTCCTCGTCGCTGAGGGTGCCGATGCGGATGTGCTGGTCCATGCCGGCGATCACGCGGGCGCGGATGGGCGAGCCGTCCTCATTGCTCCAGCAGAAGCCGTAGACTTCGACCTTGCTGCGGTCGTGCAGGCCGTACAGCTCGGCCGTGAGGATGGATACCGCGTGCGAGCAGAAGTCCGAGGACAGGTAGCCGATGCGCAGGCGCTCGTGGTTATAGCCCTGCGGGCCGGACAGGCGCGGCGCGTCCTGCATGACTTTTTCTTCGACGAAGCGGCGCGAGGCGGCCAGCTGCTGGGCCGGATCGCCCGAGGCGCTGAGCATGGCCAGCGCCGAGGTGGCGTCCATCAGCTTGTCTTCGGAGATGCCGCAGGCGCTGCTGCTGTAGACCGGCCATTTGCACTGCTTCTGGCGCAGGTGGACCCAGTGGGTGATGACGTTGCGCTGGTCCGGCTCCAGTTCCAGGCTGCGCGTGAGCATGGTCTCGGCGCCGGGGAAGTCCTTGCGGATTTCCATCAGCCGGCCCAGATTGTTCAGCGCCTGCAGGGTGAAGGGCTTGTCGGCGCTGACGTTGGGATTGGCGTAGTCGAGGATCTTGCGCCAGCTGTCGAGTGCCTCGTCGGGCCGCTGCAGCCGTTCCAGCAGGGTGCCCAGGTTCAGGTGGGCTTCCGAGAAGCGCGGGTTGACGGCCAGCGCGCTGCGGTAGCACGCTTCCGCGCCGGCGGTGTCGCCCGAGTCGGACAGCAGCACGGCCAGGTTGAACTGGGACGCATAGGCCAGCGGCGAATTGGTCTTGCTCAGCCACAGGCGGTACAGCTGCACCGCGATGTCGCTATGGCGCGCATCGCTGAGCCGGCCGGCGGCCTGGAACAGGTCGAT
Organism: Oxalobacteraceae bacterium; assembly: GCA_013284265.1. Taxonomy (GTDB): domain Bacteria; phylum Pseudomonadota; class Gammaproteobacteria; order Burkholderiales; family Burkholderiaceae_D; genus Rugamonas. The sequence continues at coordinate 37,468 of JABTBR010000040.1, forward strand.
AATCTGCAGCACGCCCTGGGCGGCCTGGATGAAGGCGGCCTCGGTGGCCTGCGCCAGTTCGGCCGGCATCGTCGGTGGAGCGGTAAACGTCGTAGTCGTCATGAAGGATTCTTTCGGGCGGTGGTCAAGGCGGCGAAGGGCGCGGGGGGCGGACCGCCCTCAGCGCGGCTGCGCGAACCAGCGGTAAGTCTTGTCGATGGTCTGTTCCAGCGAGCAGGTCTGGCGCACGCCGAGGCGGCGCACCGTCGCGCTCACGTCCGGGAACAGGTCGTCGAGCTGGCGCTGCTGGCGCGCCGGCGCGGTGTTGAGCGACACGCGCGGACGCGGCGACACGCGCTCGGAAATCAGGCGCACCAGGTCCAGGTGGCTGACCGCTTCGGCGCTGCCGAGGTTATACACCTCGCCATCGACGCCCTTGACCAGCGCGGCCAGGGTCCACCAGGCCGCGTCGCTGCCGTACAGATAGCTGCGGCGCGCGCTGCCGTCGCCGTGGATGCGGATCTCGCCGCCGGTCAGCACATCGCGCAGGAAGTTGTTGATGGCCCAGGGACGGTCCAGCTGCTGGTAGGCGCCGGTCAGCGTGAAGGGGCGCAGGGTCGACACCGGCAGGCGGTACTGGCTGCGGTAGATCGAGGCGAGCATCTCGGCCGAACGCTTGGCGTCCACATAGACCTTGTGCAGCTGGCCGGCCGGGATCGGGAAGACGTCGTTCTCGGTCAGCGCGCCGGCCTGGGTCGGGGTGCCGGCCACCAGGCAGGAGCTGACGTTGAGCACGCGGCGCAGGCCATCGAGCTGGCAGGCCGCGTCCAGCGTGTTGTTGATGCCGGCCACCGTGGTCTGGTGCACCCGCAGCGGATCGGACGAGTGCACGCGGTTGTTCGGGATGCCGGCCGCGTGGACGATGTAACTGGTGTTCTTGGCGAATTCGAAGGGCGAGCGCACGTCCTGGGAGCGCAGGCGGATGTCGAGGCGCTGGGCCAGGTGGGGCGACTGCAGCGGGAATTCGCTGATGTTGCGTGCGAACAGATCGAGCGTGATGCCCAGATTGTATTCATCGTTGAGCGCGGCCACCATTTCGGCGATCCAGCTGCCCAGGAAACCGGTGCCGCCGGTGACGGCGATATGCTGGCGTGCCAGCGCGGCGCGCAGCTCCGGCTGGTCGGCGCAGGCTGCCAGGCAGTCCTGGCGCATTTCGTTGGCGTGTTTATCGGCCATGATCATCCTTTCAGTGCGGCGTTTTGTTGCGCCAGGTCGCGTGCGACTTCCATGATCAGGCTTTCCTGACCGGCCACGGCATTGCGTTTGCCCAGTCCGAAGAAGATGTCGCGCGGGTCGACCTTGTAGTCCTCGGCGGCGCGCGCCACCGGCTTGGCGAAGCCGGAGAACACCCCGGCCAGGCCGGAGACGATGGACAGCGGCGAGATCGACGGCGCCACCGGATTGAATTCCTTCTCGGCGATGTCGGCCGCATCCAGAATCTTGTACAGGTCGATGCCGGTCTCGAAGCCGAGCCGCTCGAACACCGCCACCAGCACTTCGAGCTGGGTGTTGCCGGCGCCGGCGCCGAAGCCGCGGATGGTGCCGTCGATGATGGTGGCGCCTTCGTTGACGGCGGTGACCGAATTGATCACGGCCATGCCCAGGTTATTGTGGCCGTGGAAGCCGACCGGAATGGCCAGGCCGTTGACCAGGGTGGAGATGCGTTCCTTGACGTCGTCCGGGAAGTAGGCCCCGGCCGAGTCCATGATGACGATCGCTTCGGCGCCATACGATTCCATTTTCTTGGCTTCCTCCAGCAGCACGGCGGCGCTGGCCATATGGCTCATCATCAGCACGCCCCAGGCTTCCTTGCCGGCCTTGCGCACGTAGCCGATGTGGCGGTCGGTGATGTCGGCCTCGGTGCAGTGGGCCGCGATGCGGAACACGTCCACGCCCAGGTCGATGGCCTTGACCAGGTCCTTCTTGATGGTGCAGAAGCCGGGAATGACGTGGATGCCCAGGCGCGAAGTCTTCAGGTTCTCGCGCGCGACGGTCAGGATTTCCTCGTCGGACAGGCGGCACTCGCCCACCAGCAGCGAGGACGCGCCCAGGCCATTGCCGTGGCCCACTTCGATGATGGGCACATTGGCCGCCTCGGCGGCCTTGCAGTAGGCGATGAAGCTTTCGCGGCTGAGCTGGTGGCGTACCGCGTGGTTGCCGTCGCGCAGGGTAGGATCGCTGATCAGGATTTTCTTAGCCATGCTTGCGCTCCTTGGTGTGCTTGCCGAATTTGGCGACGGCGATCATTTCGGCCATCGCGATCGCGGCGCAGTTGATGATGTCCAGATTACCCGCGTACTGCGGCAGGTAGTCGCCCGCGCCCAGTACCTTGATGGTGGTGACGACCTTGCCGCCCTCGATGGTGGGCGGCACGATCAGCTGGTAGCCGGGCACATAGGTCTTCAATTGCTCGACCATCGCGCCGACGGCGGCCTGGATCGCCGGCAGATCGGGATTGGCGATCTTGGCGTAGATGGTGGTCTGCATGTCGATCGGCGGATTGGCCGGATTCAGGATCAGGATCGCCTTGGTGCGCTGGGCGCCCGAGAAGCGCTGCAGCGCGTCCTCGGTGGTCTCGATGTACTCATCCAGGTTGGCGCGGGTGGCCGGGCCGGCGCTGCGCGAGGCGATGCTGGAAGCGACCTCGATGTATTCGATGTTGGCGTGCACCTGGGAGATCGCGTTGGCGATCGGGATCGAGGACTGGCCGCCGCAGGTGATCATATTGATGTTGCGGGTGCCGGTGTCGAGGCAGGCCTGGGCATTGATGGCGGGGATGCAGAATTCGCCCAGCTTGGCCGGGGTCATGTCGATCACGGTCTTGCCCAGTTTTTCCAGCACGGCCCAGTGCCCCACGTGGGCCTGGGCCGAGGTGGCGTCGAACACCACGTCGCAGATCGAGGGATCGGCGATGATGGCCTCGATGCCGCGGTCCGAGATCGGCACGCCCAGCTGGCTGGCGCGCTTCATGCCGGCCGAGTTGAAATTACGGCCGGCGAACAGGGTGCAGATCAGGTGCTGGGAGCGCATGACCTTGACCATCAAGTCGGTTCCGATGTTGCCCGATCCGATGATGGCGATCCGGATTTTATTGGCCTGACTCATACATATCCCCTTGTTTGTGTTCCGCTGTGCGGAACGGTCATTTCGCTGCGCCGTCCAGGATGGCGGCCGCCTCGGTCAGCACGGTGTCGAGCGAGGAGTAGGCCGGCGCGTAGCCGGTGGCGCCGGCCTGGCGGTTCAGCGAGTAGTAATGCGGTTTGGTACCGGTAGCGTTGACGGGCGCGGCCAGCCCGGCCACGATCTCGTAGCGCAGGCCGAAACGTTCGGCCATGGCCGCCAGCAATGCCGGTTTTTCGACCGGTGCGCGGCTGTAGCAGTCGAACACCGCGTTCTGCGCCGGCGCCTGCAGCACGCTGTGCACCAGCTGGTAAAAATCGTTCGGATGCAGGAAGTCGCGCACCATATGGTCGGGCGAGGTTTGCAGCACCGTGCCGGCCTGGATCGCGCGCACGATGTCGGTGATGAAAAAGCGCGCCCCCATGTCCTGGCTGCGGCTGAAGTAATTGAACACGCGCAGGTCGACGATGGCCAGCGCCGGCAAGGCGCGGTGGCGGCACTCGGCGTGCAGCTTGGCCACCGAATAGTATTCCTGCGGGGTGAGGGCGTTGAAGCCGATGCTGGAGCGGGTATCCGGTCCGGCCGGCTCCAGGAAGGTGTTGCCATAGGCCGCGCCGCTCGACAGGAAGAGGTAGCGCGTGCGCGGATGGCGCTTCACATAGTCCAGCGCCAGCTGGTCGTACTGCAGCGTGATGTCGAAGATGTCGCCGCCCATCGCCGCCGCGCGCGAAGGATCGCCCACGCCGACGAAATTGAGCACGGCGTCGTGTTCGGCCGCGCCGTAGGCCTCGTAGGCCAGCACCGGAAAACGTCCGGCCAGGCCGGCCTGGGCCAGCCAGCCGCGCAGGCCCTCGGCGGCGCTGTCGCGCACATACAGCAGCAGCTCGTAGCTGGACGCGGCCGCGATCGAGCGGATCAGATCTTTGGCGATCTGGCTGCTGGCACCGAGGATGGCGAGGCGGTTCATACGTAAGCCTTAAGCGAGAGCGTTCTTGAGTTCCTGCGCCAGCACCTCGTCGGGCAGGTTGGGCACCATGTCGTGGATAGGCGTGGAGACCATGCGCCCGTCCGGCAGGCGCTTGGATGCCACCGACGGCATGATGCGCTGGTTGCGCATGCCGACGATTTCGCACATCACCGGTCCCTGCATGGCCAGGACCTTGGCGATCATGGCGGCCACCTGCTCTTCGCTGTCGCAGCGGAAGTAGGGCAGCTGGTAGCTCTCGGCCAGCGACTGCATCGAGGGGATGAACACGCCGCTGCTGCTGTCGGCGCCGATCAGCAGGCCGCCGAAGAATTCGCGCTGGGTATTGCGCATCGAGACATAGCCGTCGTTGTTCACCACGAACAGCTTCAGGTTCAGATTGTAGTGGCGCATGGTGGCCAGGTCGTGCACATTGGTCATCAGCGAACCGTCGCCGGTCACGCACACCACCGGCAGTTCCGGATTGACGCAGGCCGCGCCGCTGGCGGCGGGCAGCGCATAGCCCATCGCGCCGAGCGAGCCGGAGGAGATGAAGCGCTGGCCTTCCTGCATGCGCAGGGCCTGGCCGGTGACGTAGAAGGCCGAGCCGGCGTCGCTGACCACGCAGGCCTCGGGCGGCAGCTGCTGGGACAGGGCTTCGGCGAAGTGATAGAAGTTCATGCCGTCGTCGCCGCGCTGGTGGGCTTCCAGGCGCACCGCGTAGCGCTGCTTCCAGTCCTGGCAGCAGGCGCGCCAGGCGGCGTTGCCGTGGGCCTGGGCCAGCGGCAGCAGCGCGGCGATGAATTCGGCCACGCCGGCCTGGATCTTCAGGCCCACATTGACCTGCTCACGCGCCAGCACGGCCGGATCGAGGTCGATCTGCACCTTCATCGCCTCCGGCGCGAACAGCTTGTTTTCCCAGCCGGTGGTCTGGCCGTGCAGGCTGGCGCCCAGGCTGATCACCAGGTCGGCGGTCTGCACCGCGAAATTGCCGGCGCGGTCGCCCTTGGGGCCGGAGTGGCCGACGAACAGCGGATGGTCGTAATGCAGCACGTCGCGGCCCAGCTGGGTGGTGATGACCGGGATCGCCAGCGTCTCGGCCAGCTGGCGCAGCGCGCCGGCCGCATGGGCGGCGCGCACGCCGACGCCGGCCAGCAGCAGCGGGCGCTTGGCCCTGGCCAGCAGCTCGCTCAGCTGCTTGAGCTGCGCCGGATCGACGGCGGCGGCGGCCGGCGGCGGCGTAAAGCCTTTCAGTTCGGACGGTTCGACCAGCGCGCCCTGCAGGTCCAGCGGCAGGTCCAGCAGCACCGGGCCGGGACGGCCAGTGGTGGCCAGGTACAGCGCCTTCTCCAGCTGATAGCGCACGTCCTGCGCGTCCTTGAGCATGAAGGCGTACTTGGTCACGCTCTCGACGATGGGCACGATGTTCACTTCGAAGGTGCCGAACTGGCGCAGGCCTTCGATGCCGGAGTTGGCGATGGTCTGGGTGCTCTTGCTCTGGCCGGTGAGGAACAGCAGCGGGGCGCTGTCCTGCCAGGCGCCGACGATGCCGGTGAGGATGTTGGTCGCGCCCGGGCCGGCGGTGGCGCAGCACACGCCGATCTGGCCGGACAGGCGCGCATAGCCGTCGGCCTGCATGGCCGAAGCCTGTTCATGGTGGCTGCAGACGTAGCGCATGCCTTCGCAGCGGCCGACCGCGTCGACCAGGTGCATCATGCCGCCGCCGTTGAGCATGAAGACGGTGTCGACCCCGGCCTCGCGCAGGCGTTGAACGATGTAGTCAGCGACGCGAATTTTCATGGTGGTTCCGATCTGTGGCGAGGTGTTGTGCTGTTTGTGCGGTTGGGTCAGGGGACATGCGTCCGGCGTCAGCTGCCGGCGTGCTGGCGGAAGGCGGCCACGGCGCCGGCCGCGGCCTGGCGCAGCACGAAGGTGTCGACGCCGTAGACCAGCACATTGGCGCCCAGCGCCAATGCCTTGGGAATTTCTTCGGGGCTGCGCACCATCATGCCGGCGGCCTTGCCGGCGGCGCGGATGGTGCGTACCGAGTCGGCCAGGATCTGGCTGATGCGCGGATCGGCGGTGTTGCCGCCGCAGTCCAGCGCGACCGACAGGTCGTAGACGCCGATGTAGACCAGGTCCAGGTCGGGCAGGGCGCAGATGCGCTCCAGGTCGGCCAGCGCACCGGCGCTCTCGATGATCACGCAGCTCAGGCCGAAATCGTTATTCAGCTTGCCGCCGCTGTTGTTGGCCGGGTTGGCGTAGCCGCCGGCGCGCGTGAAGGGGTTGTAGCCGCGCGTGCCGCGCGGGGCGTATTTGCCCATGCGCACCGCCGTTTCGGCTTCGGCCAGGCCGGCCACCTGCGGCACCACCACGCCATGCGCGCCCAGGTCGAGCGCCCACTGCACCGCCGAGGCGTTCATGCCCGGCACCCGCACCAGCGGCGCGGCGCCGGCCGCCTCGCAGGCGCGCACGCAGCGATCCAGCGCTTCGACGTCGTAGATGCCGTGCTCCATGTCGAGGATCACGAAATCGAGTCCGGCCAGCGCGAAGATCTCCACCACCACCGGCGAGGAAATGATGGACCAGATGCCCATCACCGGCTGGCCGGCGGCCAGCTTGGCCTTGATCGGGTTCTGGATGTCCATATCAGAAATTGACGCCGAAGAAGGCTTCGATTTTTTCGACCGCGAAGTCCAGCATCTCGCGCGTCAGGCCGGGGAACACGCCGATCCAGAAGGTGTCGTGCATGACGCGGTCGGTGTTGCTCAGGTCGCCCGAGACGCGGTAGTTACGGCCTATCATGTAGGGCTGGCGCGTCAGGTTACCGGCGAACAGCAGGCGGGTGCCGATCTTGTGCTCGTCCAGGTAGGTCAGCAGGTCGACGCGCGAGGCGTTCGCTTCCGGCTTGAGCGTCATCGGGAAACCGAACCACGATGGGTCGGAATGCTCGGTGGCCTGCGGCAGGATCAGGAATTCGGCGCACGATTGCAGGCGCTCGGTCAGGTAGGCGAAGTTGTCCTTGCGGGCCTGGATGAAGCCGGGCGCGCGGTCGATCTGGGCCAGGCCGCAGGCGGCCTGCATGTCGGTGATCTTCAGGTTGTAGCCCAGATGGGTGTAGGTGTACTTGTGGTCATAGCCTTCCGGCAGGGTGCCCAGTTTCCAGCAGAAGCGCTTGCCGCAGGTATTGTCCTTGCCCGGCGCGCAGTAGCAGTCGCGGCCCCAGTCGCGGAACGATTCGGCGATCTGTTTCAGCTCGTAGTTGTTGGTGAAGACGGCGCCGCCCTCGCCCATGGTGATGTGGTGGGCCGGGTAGAAGCTCATGGTGCCGATGTCGCCGAAGGTGCCGACCATCTTGCCCTGGTAGGTCGAGCCGAGCGCGTCGCAGCAATCCTCGATCAGCCACAGATTGTATTTTTTGCAGAGCGCGACGATCACTTCCAGGTTGTACGGATTGCCCAGGGTGTGGGCCAGCATGATGGCCTTGGTCTTGTCCGAGATGGCCGCTTCGAGCTTGCTGACGTCGATATTGTAGGTACCCAGTTCCACATCCACGAACACCGGCACCGCGCCGAACTGCAGGATGGGATTGACGGTGGTGGGAAAGCCCGCCGCCACGCCGATCACTTCATCGCCCGGCTTGATGGCGCGCGCGCCCAGCTTGGGCGAGGTCAGGGTATTGAAGGCGACCAGGTTGGCCGAGGAACCCGAGTTGACGGTGATCAGATGCTGCACGCCGATGAACTTGGCCAGCCTGGCCTCGAACTGGTCGTTGAAACGGCCGGTGGTGAGCCAGGCGTCGAGCGAGGCTTCGACCATCAGTTCCATCTCGGGCGCGCCGACCACCTTGCCGGCCGGCGGGATCACGGTGACACCGGGTTCGAACGCGCGCGGCGCGCTGGCCAGGGCGCCGTATTCGCCGACCAGTTTGATGATCTGTTCGCGCAGTTGTTCCTTGCTTTGCTGTTCACTCATGATGGGTTCCGACCTTACTTAAATAGCGGTGTTGGGTTTGCTGAATTCGGGGGTTAAATGCACGCGCTGTCCTGATAGTGCGCGATTTGCGCCAAGGTGAGCGCACGCATGTCGGCGCCGGCGGCGTGGGCCTGATGCCAGGCGACGATCTGGTCGATGGTCTGGCCCAGATTCCAGCGCGGCTGCCAGTGCAGGCGGCTGCGCGCCTTGGAGCAATCGAGTTTCAGGTAATGGGCTTCGTGCGGCTGCGGCTCGCTATCGAGCTGCCAGCTGGCGCCTGCGCCCCAGCTCTGGCACAGGCGTTCGATGATCCATTCGACCGGGCGCGCGTCGGTGTCGTGCGGGCCGAAGTTGAAGCCTTCGGCGAAGCCGGCGCCGTGCTGGTACAGGTGTTCGGCCAGGGTCAGATAGCCCGACAGCGGTTCGAGCACGTGCTGCCAGGGGCGGATCGCGTGCGGGCTGCGGATCTGCACCGGCTCCCTGCGGGCGATCGCGCGCACCATGTCGGGAATCAGGCGGTCCTCGGCCCAGTCGCCGCCGCCGATCACATTGCCGGCGCGGCCAGAGGCCAGCGCCACGCCATGCTCGGCATATTTTTCGGGATTGAAGAAGGAGGAGCGGTAGCCGGCCGTCACCAGTTCGGCGCAGGCCTTGCTGTTGCTGTAAGGGTCGTAGCCGCCGAAGGCTTCGTTCTCGCGATAGCCCCAGTGCCATTCCTTGTTTTCATAGCATTTGTCGCTGGTGACGTTGACCACGGCCTTGACGCCGGGGGTGGCGCGCACCGCTTCGAAGAAGTTCACCAGGCCCATGACGTTGGTCGAATAGGTCTCGACCGGATGGGCGTAGGAATAGCGCACCAGCGCCTGGGCCGCCATGTGGATGACGATCTCGGGCTGGGCCTGCTGCATGGCGCGCGTCAGCGCGGCGCCGTCGCGGATGTCGCCCAGATGCGATTGCATCTCGGAAGCCACGCCGGCCACCTCGAACAGGCTGGGATGGCTCGGTGCCGCCAGCGCATAGCCGGTGACGTGGGCGCCGAGCTGCTGCAGCCACAAGCTGAGCCAGCTGCCCTTGAAGCCGGTATGTCCGGTCAGAAAGACGCGTTTGCCGTGCCAGAAGCCAGGCGTCATGGCCATTTTTTCCACGGCGCCTTGCCGCTTTGCCACAGGTCTTCCAGCAGCACGCGGTCGCGCAGCGTGTCCATCGGCTGCCAGAAGCCGTTGTGGAAATAGGCGTCCATCTGGTTGTCGCGCGCCAGGTGTTCCATCGGCTCTTTTTCCCAGGTGGTGCTGTCGTCGCTGATGTAGTCGATCACCTTGGGCGAGAGCACGAAGTAGCCGCCGTTGATCCAGTTGCCGTCGCCCTGGGGCTTCTCTTTGAAATTGAGGATGCGGTTGCCGTCGAGGTCGATGGCGCCGAAGCGGCCCGGTGGTTGTACCGCCGTCATCGTGCCCAGCTTGCCGTGTTCCTTGTGGAACTTGACGGCGGCGCCGATGTCGACATCGGCCACGCCGTCGCCGTAGGTGAAGCAGAAGGCCTCGTCGGCTTCGATGTACTTGCGCACGCGCTTGAGGCGGCCGCCGGTCAGGGTGTCTTCACCGGTGTCGACCAGGGTCACCTTCCACGGTTCGGCGTGGCGCGAGTGCACTTCCATGGTGTTGTACTGCATGTCGAAAGTGACGTCGGAGGTGTGCAGGAAGTAGTTCGCGAAGAACTCCTTGATCACATAGCCCTTGTAGCCGCAGCAGATGACGAAATCGTTGATGCCGTGGGAGGAGTAGGACTTCATGATGTGCCACAGGATAGGCTTGCCGCCGATCTCCACCATCGGCTTAGGACGGATCGTGGTTTCTTCGCTGAGCCGAGTGCCCAGTCCACCGGCGAGAATGACTGCTTTCATGCTGCGTCCCCGATTAGTTGTCTTGTCGTTATGGCAGCGGTGTGCGCCCGAAGGCGACCATCTGACGGCTCTATTGTGAGCCAAGGCAAGACTATTCTAAACCAGAAGCAAAGGGGTGTGGGGGGGCTTTATCTCGATTGTCACGGGCGTGTTGCAGCGCCGCGCCAGAGGAACGGAGTCGAAATTACAAGGGACTTGGCAGCTTGGAAACAGGATGTTGTGGCCGTTGAAAAATGGCGCGCCGCAGCATCCATAGAAACCCACGGCGTAACCCTGGGGGCTGACCAAGGGTCCGGGGAGGGGCTTCGCCCCGCCGGTCCTGAGGACCGGCCCCCGGCTCTTTGCCGTGGGTTTAAGCGTAGGCGTGGCGCGCGGGCTCGTCCGTTTGTACCGGGGGCGATATTTTTCTCCGTAACACCCTCCTTATTTCGGTGGCAGGGCCAGCCAGCCCTGAGGATGTTTGATCAAGCCATCGGCGCCGCCGAGCGGGGCCGGGGCCGAGATCAGCCCGCCAATCAGCGGCTTGCCGTTGACGTCGAACTGGCTCAGCGCGGCGGCCATCGCGGCCACCTGCTGGGTCACCCCGCCGCCCACGGCCGGCAGCGGCTGCGTGGCCGTGGCCGGCGCGTTGGCCGCCGTGGTGGCAAAGCTGGTCATCGCCTGGGCCAGGCCGCCGACCTTGCTGCTCAGGGCCGACTGCTGGGTAGCCGCCTTGGCCACGAACCAGACGTCGGCCGAGGCGTGTTCGCTGCCGTCGGCGCTGGTGTAGTGCGAACTGAGCCCGATCAGATTGCCGTGGTCCTGGGCGCGCGCCGCTTCCGACACCACGCTGATGCTGGTGATGGACAGGGAGGCGAGCGTGCGCAGCTCGCCGCTGGCGCTGACGCCGTCGGCATTGCTGTCGACCCAGACCCGCAGTTCGCTGAAGATCGCGTCGTCGCTGCTGATCACGCCGTCGCCATTGCTGTCGAGGGCGGCCAGCGCGGCATAGCCGTCGCGGGCCTTGCCGCCATCGGCCAGGCTGGTGGCGCTGCCGAACAGCTCGGCGCCGCTGTTGATGGAACCGTCGTGGTTCAGGTCGAGTGCGAGCAAGCCATCGCCGGCGCCGACCCAGCCGGTTTCCACCGCCATGCCATTGCCATAGATATCGAACTGTACGCCGGCCGTCACGCTCAGGGTGGTGATGCCATTGCCATCGAGATCGAGGATCAGCGGGGTGGCGTAGCGGCTGGAACCCGGATCGAGCGCCATGGTCTGGTCGATGCTCATCGCCGCCACCTGGGCATTGGTGAAGCCATTGATCTGGGCGATGCTGAGTACGGCCAGGTCGGCCGTTTCGAAGGCCACGATCTGGTTGGTGGTCAGCGTCGCCAGGCTGGCCGAGGCCAGCGCCATCGCCTGGTCGGTGGTCATGCCGACGATCTGGTCGGTGGTCAAGACCACCAGTTGCGAGGTCTTCAGCGCGGCGAACTGCAAGGTGGTCAGCGCGTCCAGGGCGGCGATGCCGATGGCCGGAATCTGCAGCGTCGTCAGCGCGGCCACCTGGGCCGTGGTCAGGGCCGGCATCTGGTCGGTGGTCAGCGCCGCCACCTGGCCGGCGCTCATGCTGACGAGCTGGCTGGTTTTCAGCGTGGAAATCTGCACCGTGGTCAGGCCGGCCACCTGGGCGCCGGACAGATAACTGATCTGGTCGGTGCTCAGGGCGTTGATCTGGGCCGTGCTCATCGCACCGAGTTGCAGGGTGTTCAGGGCATTGACCTGGTCGACGTCGAAGATCGGCAACTGGCTCGTTTTCAGCGCCTGGATCTGGCTGGTGGTCAGCGCGCCCACCTGGGCGGCCGTCAGCAGTGCGATCTGGGTATTGCTCAGGGTCAGGATCTGCGAACTGGTCAGCGCCACCAGCTGCTCGGTGGTGATGGCGTTGAGCTGGTCGGCGCCGAGCGCGGTGATCTGGCTCAGCTTGATCGCGGCGATCTGGTGGGTGCCCAGGGCCTGGACCTGGCTGGCCGACAGCGCCTGCAACTGGGTCGCCGTCAGATAGCCGATCTGGGCCGTCGTGAGGGCGGCCACCTGGTCGGTGCTCAGCACATACATCTGGTCGGCGATCAGGGCCGCCACCTGGGCGCTGCCCAGTGCGGCGATCTGGTCGGTGCCCAGCAGCGGAATCTGGGTCACGGTCAGGCTGGCGATCTGCTGGGTGCTCAGGGCCGCCATCTGCTGGCTGTTCAGGCCGGGCAGCTGATCGCTATTGAGGGCATCCAGCGCGGTCAGGCTGAGCGCGACGATCTGCTGGGTGCTCAGTGCGCCGAGCTGGTCGGAGTTGAAGGCCAGCGTCTGGGACGGCGCCATCGCGGCCACCTGGGCCGTGGTCAATGCCCGCACCTGGGCCGTCAGCAGCGCGGCCGTCTGCAAGGTCGACAGGCCGGTGTACTGGATCAGCGACAGGGCCGCCAGGTCCTGGGTTTCCAGGCTTTCGATCTGGTCGGTGTTGAGGGCGGCGATCTGGTCGGCCGTCAAGCCCTGCATCTGCTTGCTGGCCAGGCCGGCGATCTGGTAGGTGGACAGGCCGGCGATCTGGCTGGTCGCCAGGCTGCCCAGTTGCACCGTGGTCAGGGCCGCCATCTGGCTGGTCTTGAGCGAGTTGAGCTGGTCGGTGCTCAGCGCCGCCAGTTCGTCCAGCGTCACGCCGTTGGCGATCTGGCTGGTCGTAAGCGCGTTCAGGCTATCGGTCGACAGGGCGCCGAACTGCTCGGTCGACAGGCCGTACTGCAGCTGATTGGTGGTCAGCGCGGCCAGTTCGGCACTGCTCAGGGAGTTGAGCTGGATGGTGCTCAGGATGCCGATCTGGTCGGTGCTCATGGCCGCGATCTGGCGCGTCGTCAGCGAGGACAGGTCCACCGTTTCCAGCGCCACGATCTGGTCGCTGCTGAGGGCATTGATCTGCTGGGTCGTCAGCGACGCGGCCTGGGCCGTGGTCAGCGCCACGATCTGGTCGGTGGTCAGGCCGGTGCTCAGCAGCTCGGTGCCCAGGGCGGCCAGCGCCGCCGTGCCCATCGTGCTCAACTGGGTAGTGCCGATGGCGCCCAGCTGGTCGCTGTTCAGGGCCACCACCTGGCTGGTCTTGAGGGCGAAGGTCTGGGCGGTGGTCAGCGCGCCGATCTGGTCGGTGGTCAGGGCCGTGATCTGGGCCGTTTTCAGCGCGGCGATGCCGGCCGTGCTGATCGCGGCGAGCTGATCGGGCGAGAGTCCGGCGCCGATCTGGTCGCTCGTCAGCGCGGCCACGGCGGCCGTGCTCAGGGCCGCGGTCTGGCTGGTGCTCAGAGCGACGATCTGGTCGGTGCTCAGGCTGGCAATCTGGCTGCTCAGCATGACGGCGATCTGGGCGCTGCGCAGGCTGGCGATCTGGTCGGTATCGAGGCCATTGGCGATCTGGTTGGTCGTCAGCGCCACCAGTTCGGCCGTGGTCAGCGAAATCAGCTGGTCGGTCAGCAGCGCATGGACCTGGTCGCTATTGAGCGAGGCGATCTGCACGATGCTGAAGGCGGCCAGGTCGGTCGTCTCGAAGGCGGCGATCTGGTCGCTGTCCAATGCTTGCAGCTGCAAGGTGCCCAGGGCGCGGCTCTGGGCTGTCGTCAGTGCGACGATCTGGTCGGTGGCCAGGGTGCTCAGCTGGCTGGTGCTCAGGCCGGCGATGGTGCTGGTCTTCAGCGAGCCGAACTGGACGCTGGTGAGGCCGTTCAACTGATCGCTGTTCAGGGCCGCCAGCTGGGCGGCCTGCAAGGCGTTCAGGTCGGCCGTTTCGATGGCTTGCAACTGATCGCTGTTCAGGGCCGCGAGCTGGTTACTGCTCAGGCTGGCGATCTGCTGGGTGCGCAGCGCAACAATCTGGTCGGTGCCCAGGGCGGCGATCTGGTCGGTGCCCAGGCCGGTCAGCTGGGCCGTGGTCAGGGCGGCGAACAGGCTGGTGGCCAGCACGCCGACGCTGGCCGGGTCGAGCACGGCGATCTGGCTGCTCTTCAGTGTGGCGAAGTCCACCGTTTCGAAGGCGTTCAACTGGTCGCTGTTCAGGGCCAGCAACTGGGCGCTGCCCAGCGTGGCCACTTGCAGCGTCGTCAGTGCGGCGATCTGGTCGGTGCTGACGGCGCCCATCTGGTCCGTCGTCAGGGCGGCCAATTGATTGCTCGACAGGATGGCGAAGTCCTGGGTTTCCAGCGCGGCCAGCTGATCGTCGGTCAGCGCGGCCAGCTGGCGCGTGGCCAGGCCGGCCACCTGGGCGGTGGACAGGGCGGCGATCTGGGTGGTCGACAGCGCGGCGAACTGGTCGGTCGTGAGCGCGCCGATCTGGGCCGAACCCAGATTGGCCATCTGGTCGCTGTTCAGGGCCTGGATCTGCTCGGTGGTCAGTACGCCGACCTGGGTGGTGCTCAGGGCGGCCACATCCACGGTTTCCATCGCCGTGATCTGGGCCGTGGCCAGCGCGGCCAGCAGGGCCGTGGACAGGGTACTGAATTGCAGCGTCGTCAGCGCGGCGATCTGGTCGCTATTGAAGGCATTCAGCTGGCTGCTGCCCAGGGCATTGATCTGGCCCGTCTGCATGGCGGCCAGGTCCAACAGTTCCAGCGCGGCCAGCTGGGCGGTGCCCAGGTAGACCAGCTGGGCCGTGGGCAGGGTGCTGACCTGGGTCGAGGTCAGCGCCACGATCTGGTCGGTCGTCAGCGAGCGCAGCTGGTCGCTGGTGAGGGCGCCGATCTGCAGCGAACCGAGGTTCTGCAACTGGTCGATGGTGAAGGCGGCGATCTGCTGGGTGCCCAGCGCGGCGAACTGGGCCGTTTTGAGGGCCAGCAAGTCTTCCGTTTCCATGGCGGCGATCTGCGCCGTGCTCAGCGCCACCAGCTGGGCCGTGGCCAGCGAGGAGACCTGGGCCGTGGTCAGCGCGGCGATCTGGTCGCTATTGAGCGCGGCCAGCTGGGAGGTGCTCAAGGCCAGGATCTGGTTGGTGCTCAGCGCGGCCAGGTCTTCCAGTTCCATCACCGACAACTGGGTGGTGCCCAGGGTGCTGATCTGGCTGGTCGTTAGCGCGCCGAACTGGGCGGTGCCCAGGGCGACGAACTGGTCGGTCGTGAGGGCGCGCAACTGCTCGCTGCTCAAGGCTTGCAACTGGCTGTTGCCCAGGTTTTGCAACTGGTCGACGGTCAGCGCGGCGATCTGGCGGGTGGCCAGCGCGGCCAGCTGGGCCGGTTTGAGGGCGAACACATCCTCGGTTTCCATTACGGCGATCTGCGTCGTGCTCAGCGATACGATCTGGGCCGTGGTCAGCGCCCCGGCCTGCAGGGTGCTCAGGGCCATGATCTGGTCGGTGTTCAGCGCGACGATCTGGTCGGTCGTCAGGGCCACGATCTGGCTGGTCTTGAAGGCGGCCAGGTCTTCCATCTCCAGCGCGGCCAGCTGTTTGGTGCTCAGTCCGGCGACCTGGGCGGTGCTCAGATTGGCCACCTGCAGCGTGCTCAGCGCGACGATCTGGTCGGTGCTCAGCGACAGCATCTGGTTGCTCGTCAGCGCGGCGATCTGGACCGTGCCCATGGCCGGCAGCTGGTCGCTATAGATGGCGGCGATCTGCTGGGTGCTCAGGGCGGCGATCTGGGGCGCCTTGATGGCGGCCAGGTCGGCCGTTTCCAGCGCCTGGATCTGTTTGGTCGACAGATAGCCGACCTGGGTGGTGGTCAGCGCGCCGGCCTGGGCCGTGGTGAGCGCGGTGATCTGGTCGGTGCTCAGCGCGCCGATCTGGTCGCTCGACAGGGCCGTCAGCGGCAGGGTCTTGATGGCGGCGAAATCGTCCACTTCCAGCGCCCCTACCTGCTGGGTGCTGAGCGCGGCGATCTGGGCCAGCGTCATATTGGCCAGGTCTTCGCTGGCCAGCGCGACGATCTGGTCGGTCGACAGGGCCAGGATCTGGGCCGAGCCGATCGCGGCCACCTGGGCCGTGGTCAGCGCGACGATCTGGTCGGTGCTCAGCGCGCCGACCTGGTCGCTATTGAGGGTGGCGATCTGGGCCGTTTTCAGTGCAGCCAGGTCGCTCTCTTCGATGGCGCGGATTTGCGCCGTGCTCAGGGCGGCGACCTGCAGGGTGCTCAGATTGGCCATTTGCAGCGAACTGAGGGCAGCGATCTGGGCGCTGCCCAGGGCCGCCAGCTGGCTGGTGCTCAGGGCCGCGATCTGGCTGGTTTTCATCCAGCCCAGATCGTCGGTTTCGATGGCCAGCAATTGATCGCTGGACAGGGCTGCCACTTGCGCGGTGGCCATATTGGCCAGTTGCGCGGACGTCAGCGCGACCATCTGCGTGGTCGATAAGCCCTTCAGCTGGGCCGTGGCCAGTGCGGCGATCTGGGCCGTACCCATGGCCTGGATCTGCTCGGTGCCGAAGGCGGCGATCTGGTTGCTGCCCAGCGCGGCGATCTGGACCGTTTTGAAGGCCGCCAGATCGGGCAATTCCAGCGCGTGCAATTGCGCCGTGCTCAGCGAAGCTACTTGCAGCGTGCTCAGATTGGCCGCCTGCAGGGTGGACAGCGCGACGATCTGGGCGCTGCCGAAGGCCGCCAGCTGGGTGGTGCTCAGCGCGGCGATCTGGCTGGTTTTCATCAAGCCCAGATCGGCCGTGTCGATGGCCAGCAACTGATTGCTCGACAGTGCCTGGATCTGGAGCGTGCCCAGATTGGCCAGTTGCGCCGACGTCAGCGCCGCCATCTGTTTGGTGCTCAGGCCGGCCAGCTGGGCGGTGCCCAGGGCCGCCAGCTGGGCCGTGCCCATGAAGGGAAGCTGATCGGTGCCGATGGCGCCCAGTTGCAGCGTGGACAGTGCCTGGATCTGCTGGGTCTTGAGGGCGGCCAGGTCGGCCGTCTCGAGCGCGTCGATCTGTTCGGTCGTCAGCGCGGCGACCTGGGCGGTGGCCAGATTGGCCGCCTGCAAGGTGGTCAGCGCGACGATCTGGGCCGTGCTCAGCTCGGCCACCTGGGCCGTCGCCAGCGCGGCGAGCTGCTGGGTTTTGAGGGCGGCGAAGTCCAGCGTTTCGAGCGCGCGCAACTGGTCGGACGACATCGCGACGAGCTGGGCCGTTGCCAGATTGGCGACCTGCTGCGAGCTCAGGGCCACGATCTGATTGCTGCTCAAGCCCTTGATCTGGGCCGAGTTCAAGGAGGCGATCTGGGCCGTGCCCATCAACTGGATCTGTTCGGTGCTCAGCGCGCCTATCTGCACGCTGTTGAAGGCTTGCAGCTGGGCCGTTTTGAGCGCGGCCAGGTCGGCCGTTTCCAGCGCCTGCAACTGGGTCGTGCCCAGCGCGGCCAGTTGCAGCGTCGGCAGGTTGGCCGCCTGCAGCGTCGACAGTGCGACGATCTGGTCGGTCGTCAGTGCAGCGAACTGAGCCGTGCTCAAGGCTGCCAGCTGCTGGGTTTTGAGGGCGGCGAAGTCCAGCGTCTCAAGCGCGCGCAACTGGTCGGTCGACAGCGCGGCCATCTGGGCCGTGGCCAGCGTGGCGGCCTGGGCCGATGTGAGCGCGACGATCTGGTCGGTGGACAAGCCTTTCAGCTGCGCCGTGGTCAGCGCGCTGGTCTGGGCCGTGCCCATGGCCTGAATCTGGGTGCTGTCGAGGGCGGCCAGCTGGGTGGTGCCGAGCGCCTGGATCTGGCTGCTCTTGAAGGCGGCCAGATCGCTGTTTTCCAGCGCGCTGATCTGCGCCGTGCTCAGCGCCGCCACCTGGGCGGTGCTCAGATTGGCGGCCTGCAAGGTGCTCAGGGCCGCGATCTGGTCGGTGAGCAGGGACGCGATGTCGGAGGTGGACAGGGCCGCCAGCTGCTGGGTCTTGAGGGCGTTGAAGTCCACCGTCTCGAGCGCGCGCAACTGGTCGGTCGACAGTGCGGCGACCTGGGCCGTGGTCAGATTGCTGGCCTGGTTGCTGCTCAGGGCCACGATCTGGTCGGTCGATAAGCCTTTGAGCTGGGCGCTGCCCAGGGCGCTGATCTGCAGCGTGCCCATGGCCTGGATCTGGGCCGTTTCCAGCGCGGCGATCTGGTTGCTCGACAGTGCCTGCACCTGATTGCTCTTGAGGGCGGCGAGGTCGGCGTCGTCCAGCGCCACCAGCTGGGCGGTGCCCAGCGCGGCGATCTGGGCGGTACCCAGGTTGCTGGCCTGCAGGGTGCTCAGGGCAACGATTTGGGCGCTGGTCAGCGCGGCGATCTGGGCCGTGCCCAGGGCCGCGATCTGCTGGGTTTTGAGGGCGGCGAAGTCGGCCGTATCGAGGGCGCGCAATTGATCGCTGCTCAGCGCAGCGATCTGGGCGGTGCCCAGATTGGCGGCCTGGTTCGCGCTCAGGGCGACGATCTGGTCGGTCGACAGGGCTTTGATCTGGTTGCTGCTCAGTGCGGCGACTTGCAGCGTGCCCAGGTTCTTCACCTGGAGCGTGCTCAGCGCGGCGATCTGGCTGGTGGCCAAGGCTTGCACCTGATTGCTCTTGAGCGCGTCGAGGTCGGCGCTTTGCATCGCCTGGATCTGGTTGCTCGTCAGCGCGGCCAGCTGGGCGGTGCCCAGATTGGCGGCCTGCAAGGTGCTCAGCGCCACGATCTGGGCCGTGCTCAGCAGGGCGATCTGGGCGGTGCCCAGGGCGGCCAGCTGCTGGGTCTTGAGCGCGGCGAAGTCGGCCGTCTCGATCGCTTGCAACTGGTCGGAGGACAGGGCGGCAAACTGGCTGCTGCCCAGGCTGGCAGCCTGGTTGGCGCTCAGCGCCACGATCTGGTCGGTGGACAGGCCGGCCAGCTGGGCGCTGCCCAGCGCGGCGATCTGCGCCGTGCCCATCGATTGCAGCTGGACGCTGTCGAGGGCGGCGATCTGCTTGCTCGTCAGGGCCTGGATCTGGCTGGTTTTGAGTGCATCGAGGTCATCGCTTTCCAGTGCGGCGATCTGGCTGGTGCTCAGGGCGGCCACTTGCTGGCTGCTCAGATTGGCCGCCTGCAGGGTCGACAGCGCAACGATCTGGTCGGTGCTGAGGATGGCGATCTGGGCGGTCGCGAGGCCGGCCAGCTGGCCGGTTTTCAGCGCGCCGAAGTCGGCCGTTTCCAGGGCCAGCAACTGATCGCTGGACAGCGACGCAAGCTGGGCCGAGCCGAGGGCGCCCGCTTGCAGCGAGTTCAGCGCGACGATCTGGTCGGTGGACCAGCCCTTGAGCTGGGCCGTGCTCAGCGCGGCGATCTGCGCCGTGGCCATGGTCTGTAATTGTGCGGTGCTCAGCGCGGCGATCTGCGCGCTGCCCAGCGCCTGGATCTGGCTGGTCTTGAGCGCGGCCAGGTCGGCCGTTTCCAGCGCCTGCACCTGGTCCGAGTTCAGCGCGGCGAGCTGGCGCGTGGCCAGGCTGGCGGCTTGCAGGGTGCTCAGCGCGGCGATATGGGCCGTGTCCAGCGCGGCGATCTGCGCGGTGCTCAGCGCGGCGACCTGGGCGCTGCCGATGGCGGCGAAGTCCTGGGTCTCGAGCGCGCCCAGCTGATTGCTGCCCAGGGCCAGCACTTGATGGCTGCCCAGCGCGGCCACTTGCAGGCTGCTCAGCGCGACGATCTGGTTGGTGCTCAGCGCGGCCACCTGGGCCGTCGCCAGATTGGCGATCTGGGCCGTGGTCATCGCCTGCAGCTGGTCGGTGCTCAGCGAGGCCATCAGGGACGTGCCCAGTACGGCCAGCTGGTTCGATTTGAGCGCGGCCAGGTCGGCCGTCTCGATCGCGCCGATCTGGTCGGAATTGAGCGCGGCCAGCAGGCGCGTGCTCATGGCCGCGAATTGGCCGGTGCTCAAGGCAACGATCTGGTCGGTGCTCAGCAGGCCGATCTGCTCGGTCGTGAAGGCATTGATCTGGTTGGTTTTGAGCGTGGCCAGGTCGGCCGTTTCCAGCGCGCCCAGCTGCATACTGTTGAGCGCGGCGATCTGCTGGCTGCCCAGGCTGTTCCACTGGGTGCTGCTCAGGGCCACGATCTGCTTGGTATCGAGTCCCTGCAACTGATTGGTTTTAAGCGCGGCGATCTGGGCCGTGCCCATGGCTTGCAACTGCGCCGTCAGGATGGCGCCGATCTGATCGCTGCTCAGCACATTGACCTGATTGCTGCGCAGGGCGGCCAGGTCGGCCGTTTCCAGCGCCTGGATCTGGGCCGTGCCCAGCGCGGCCAGCTGGCGCGTGCTCAGGCTGTTGGCCTGCAAGGTCGTCAGGGCCACGATCTGGTTGCTGCTGAGCAGGCTGATCTGTTCGGTGCTCAGGCCCACCAGTTGCAAGGTCTTGAGGGCGGCCAGGTCGGCCGTTTCCAGCGCGGCCAGCTGGTCGCTGCTCAGGTTGACCAGTTGCTGGGTGGTCAGATTGCTGACCTGCGCCGTGCTCAGCGCGGCGATCTGGTCGCTATTGAGTGCCTGCAACTGGGCCGTTTTGAACGCGGCCACCTGTTCGGTGCCCATCGCTTGCAATTGCGTGGTCAGCAGCGCGGCGACCTGGTCGCTGCTCAGTGCCTGGACCTGGTTGGTGCGCAGCGCGGCCAGGTCGGCCGTCTGCAGCGACTGGATCTGGTCGGTGCTGAGCGCGCCCAGTTGCCGCGCGCTCAGATTGGCCAGCTGGAGGGTGGTCAGCGCCGCCAGTTGATCACTGCTCAGCAGGGCGATCTGGGCGGTGGCCAGCGCGTTCAGCTGGTTGGTTTTCAGGCTGGCGATGTCGATGGTTTCCAGCGCGGCCAATTGATCGCTGCTGAGCGCCAGCAATTGCATGCTGACCAGGCTGCCCGCCTGCAGGGTGTTCAGTGCGACGATCTGGTCGGTCGTCAGCGCGGCGACCTGTTTGGTGCTCAGCGAGGAAATCTGCGCCGTCGTCAGCGCCTGCAACTGGGCCGTGCTCAGCGCCGCCACCTGGTCGGTGGTCAAGCCGGGTAGTTGCAGCGTACCCAGCGCGGCCAGGTCGAGCGTATTGAGTGCGCGCAACTGGTCGCTGCTCAGGGCGGCGAGCTGGCGGGTGCTCAGCGCGGCTGCCTGCAGGGCCGTCAGCGCGGCGATCTGGGCCGTCGTCAGCGCGGCGATCTGATCGGTCTTGAAGGCGGCGACCTGGGCCGTCTTGAGGCTGGCCAGGTCCAGCGTTTCCATGGCCTGCAACTGGGCGCTGGCCAGCGCGGTCAGCTGGCTGCTGGCCAGGTTGCTGAGCTGGGCCGAACTCAGTGCGACGATTTGCGCCGTGCCCAGTGCCTGTACCTGGGCGCTGTTCAAGACATTGAGCTGGGCCGTGGTCAGGGCCTGGATCTGGATAGTGCTCAGGGCGGCGATGCCGTCCGTGCTGAAGCCGCCCATCTGGCTGGTCTTCAGTGCGGCCAGGTCGGCGCTGCTCAGGGCCTGCAACTGGGTGGTATCGAAAGCACCCAGCTGGCGCGAGCTCAGCGCGGCTGCCTGCTGGGTGGTCAGGGCCGCTACCTGGGCCGTGCCCAGCAAGGCCAGCTGCTCGGTGCCGAGGGCGGCGATCTGGCTGGTTTTCAGGGCCGCCAGATCCTGGGTCTGCAGGGCGGCCAGCTGGTCGCTGCTCAGCGACACCAGTTGCGCGGTGCTCAGGTTGGCCGCTTGCAAGGTGGTCAGGGCGACGATCTGGTCGCTGCCCAGCGCCGGCAACTGGGCCGTGCCGATGGAGGCGATCTGCAGGGTGTTCATGGCCTGCAACTGGCTGGTGCCGATGGCGGCCAGCGTATCCGTGCTCAGGCTGGCGATCTGCCAGCTGCGCAGCGCGGCCAGGTCGGCCGTCTGCATGGCGGCGATCTGATGGCTGGCGATGGCGGCGATCTGGCGCGTGCCCAGCGTGGATGCCTGCAGGCTGCTCAGGGCGACGATCTGGTCGGTGCTGACGGCGCCGATCTGGTCGCTCGACAGGGCGTTCAATTGCAGGCTGCTCAGGGCGGCCCAGTCGGCCGTTTCCAGTGCGGCGATCTGGTCGGTGCTGAGCCAGCCGATCTGGCGCGTGGCCAGGGCAAAGGCCTGGGCCGTGGTTAGCGCGGCGATCTGGTCGGAATTGAGCACGGCCAGTTGGGCCGAGTTCAGTTGCACCAGCTGGGCCGTTTTGAGCGCGGCGATCTGGGCGGTGCTCATGGCGGCCAGGAAGGCGGTCGACAGGCCGCCCAGCTGGCTGGTCTTCAGTACGGCGAAGTCGGCCGTCTCGAAGGCGGCCAACTGCTCGGTGCTCAGGGCGTTCAACTGGCGTGAGGTCAACGAGGAAGCCTGCAGGGTGGTCAGCGCGGCGATCAGGGCGGTCGGCAGCGCGCCGAACTGCGTGGTGCTCAGCGACAGGATCTGGGCGGTCTTCAGCGCGGCCCAGTCGATCGTTTCCATGGCGCCCAGTTGCACGGTGCTCAGCGCGGCCATCTGCAGGCTGGTCAGCGCGCCGGCCTGGAGCGTGCTCAAGGCAACGATCTGGTCCGTGCCCAGGGCCAGCACTTGCTGGCTGGACAGGGCGCTGATCTGCAAGGTGTTCAGCGCCGCCATTTGCAGGGTCGTCAGCGCGGCCGCATTCGTCGTGCCCAGCGCACTGATCTGCGCCGATTTCAGCGTCGCCACATTGGCGCTGGCCAGCGCCTGGATCTGGTCGGTGCCCAGCGCCGGCAGTTGCAGGCTGGTCAGGGCCGCCGTTTGCGCGGTCTTCAGCGCGGCGATCTGGCTGGTGTTCAGTGAGGCGATCTGGGCTGTGCCCAGCGCGGCGATCTGGGTGGTTTTCAGCGCGCCCAGGTCCTGGCTTTCGAAGGCATTCAGTTGATTGCTCGACAGCGAGGCGATCTGGCTGGTGCTCAGCGCGGCCGCCTGCAAGCTCGTCAGCGCGACGATCTGGTCGGTGCCCAGGCCGCTCAATTGGGCGTTGCTCAGATTGCTCAGCTGCAGTGTGTTCAGGGCGGCGATCTGCCAGGTGCCCAAGGTAGCGAGCGCGGCCGAATCGAGGCCCGTCAGCTGCGCCGTCTTGATGGCCAGCAGGTCGGACGTTTCCAGCGCCTGCAATTGCGTGCTGCTCAGCGCGGCCAGTTGCTGACTGCCCAGCGCGGCGGCCTGGGTCGATTTCAGTGCGACGATCTGATCGGTGCTCAGCGCGGCGACCTGTTCGGTGGCGAGGGCGGCGATCTGGGCGGTTTTCAGCGCGGCCAGGTCCAGCGTGGACAGGGCTGCCACTTGCTGGGTCGACAGGAAGCCCAGCTGGGCCGTGCCCAGGGCGGCGGCCTGCTGGGTGGTCAGCGCGGCGATGTGATCGGTGCTGAGCGCGGCCAGCTGATCGGAGTCGAGCACGCTCACTTGCAAGGTCGTCATGGCGGCCAGCTGGGTTGTGCCGAGCGCGGCGATATCGGCCGTTTCAATGGCGGCGATCTGCCAGGTTTTCAGCGCGGCCAGGTCCTGGGTCTGGATCACGGCGACCTGGGCCGTGGTGAGGGCGGCCAGCTGGTCGGCGGTGAGGCCGGTAAACTGCAGCGTGCTCAGGGCGATGATCTGGTCGCTGCCCAGGCTGGCCAGCTGGCTGGTGCTCAGGGCGGCGATCTGATGGGTTTTGAGCGTGGCCAGGTCGGCCGTGTCGAGCGCGGCCAGCTGATCGCTGCTGAGCATGGTGATCTGGGCCGTGCCCAGGTTGGCGGTCTGCTTCGATTGCAGCGCGACGATCTGGTCGCTGCCGAGCGCGCGGATCTGGCCGCTGTTCATGGCGTTCAATTGCAGGCTGCCCAGCACGGCGATATCGCCGGTGCTGAGGGCGGCGACCTGGTTCGTCGTCAGCGCGGCGATCAGCCGGGTTTGCAGCGTCGGCGCCTGGGCGCTGGTGAGGGCGGCGATCTGGTCCGTCGTCAGCGCGCGGAATTGATTGAGGGACAGGACAGCGAGCTGGGTGCTGCGCATGGCAGCGACTTCCTCGGTCGACAGCGCGGCGACCTGGACGGTTCTGAGCGCGCCGATCTGGTCCGAGGTCAGTACCGCGAACTGGGTGCCGCTAAAGCCGAGCTGAAGCTGTTCCGTGCTTAGCGCCTGAATATCCTCGGTCCCGATGGCGCGCAACTGGCTGCTGGACAGCACGCTGAGCAGGTCCGTTCTTAACACAGAGACCTGCAAGGTCGACAGCGTGGCGATCTCCGCGGTCGTCATTCTCGAGATCTCGAAGGTGGTCAATGCCAGGATGTCGTTGGTGCCTAGACCGGGAATGCTCTGTGTCATATAAATATCTCCTCACGGAAATATATAGTAACTCCAAACGCGGCAATATTGAGAACAGAGCGTTAAAAGTACGGCAAATCATGTACTGAAAACAATGACTTACCTCGCTTTAGATAATCAAAATGGAAACAGGGTAAGATTATGTCTATCGATTGCTTAATATAATGATCACCATGTTGCATACACCGAATTCCTTTATTCCCACCATCGCGCCACAAGCCCATCCCCAGCCCCATACCTTTATATTCCAGCGCGATCGCGTATTACTGCGCGAGTCCGATCAAAGCTTGCCGGATGCTAGTTTGCTGGCAAGCTTGGGTATCAGTTCACAGCGCTTGCATCCTGTTGGTCTGTGGCAACAAGACTACTATCAGACGGCCTGGGTCGAGCACGATATGGAAGCGCCGCCCGGTTACGTCTTCCTGAGCATGCGCGCCCTGTTCGGCGTGGTCGGCGATGATTTCCTGGGCCTGGCCGGGCGCGCCTGCCAGCTGGCCGAATGGTCGCGCACCCACCAGTACTGCGGCGCCTGCGCCACCCCGACCGAGCTCAAGGCCGGCGAGCGCTGCTATACCTGCCCCAGTTGCGGCATGGTCGCCTATCCGCGCATTTCGCCGGCGATGATGGTGCTGATCCGCAAGGGCGACTCGGTCTTGCTGGCCATGCATACCAATTCTCCCTACAAGCGCTATACGGCGCTGGCCGGTTTCCTGGAGGCGGGCGAGTCGATCGAGGAAGCGGTGCACCGCGAAGTGTTCGAGGAAGTGGGCCTGCGCGTGCATAACTTGCAGTACTTCAATAGCCAGCCCTGGCCCTTCCCCCATTCGCTGATGATCGCCTTCACCGCCGACTATCTGGACGGCGAGATCAAGGTCGACGAGAGCGAGATCGCCGAGGCGCGCTGGTTCGGTCCGGACGACGAATGGCCGGAGACGCCGATCGGCGTCTCGATCGCCGCCTCGCTGGTCAATGCCCACCGCCCGCCGGGCCGCTAAAGGGCTGGCTTTCCGATAGAAAGCCGACATTTTCTATATACTGACGGCAATCGTATTTTTTATGGTCTTTCATCATGTCTAAAGAATTCTCGGAAAGCGACTGGCGTCGCCTGCTCGGCAGCCTGGGCGAGGACCCGGATCGTCCCGGTCTGGCCGAAACCCCGGCCCGCGTGGCCAAAGCGTGGAAGCACTGGACCTCCGGTTATGGCCAGGACCCGGTCGAATTGCTGAAGGCCTTCGAAGATGGCGCAGAGCAATATAACGAGTTGATCGTGGTGCGCGGCATTCCCGTCTACAGCCATTGCGAACACCATCTGGCGCCCTTCTTTGGCAAGGCCACGATTGGGTATGTTCCTAACGGTAAGATCGTTGGCCTGTCCAAGCTGACGCGGCTGGTCGACTGCTTCGCCAAGCGGCTGCAGGTGCAGGAACGCATGACGATCCAGATCGCCAATGCGCTGATGGAAGCGCTGGAGCCGAAAGCGGTGGGCGTGGTCGTGCGTTGCCGCCATATGTGCATGGAAAGCCGCGGCATCCGCACGCCGGGCGAGGAAACCATTACCTCGGCCATGCTGGGCGAGTTGCAGCCGAATCTGGCGCTGCGCACCGAGTTCCTGGCGCTGGCGCGGGAACAGTAAAGCTGTCTGGCAGCAGAATGGAAAAAGCCCGCTCCGAAGATATCGGAGCGGGCTTTTTTATTTAGAACCCACGGCGTACCCCCGGGGTCTGACCCAGGGTCCGGGGAGGGGCTGCGCCCCGCCTGTCCCTGCGGGACAGGCCCCCGGCTCTTTGCCCTGGGTTTTGACGTTTGTCCCCGGCCCTTTGACTTGGGTTTTTATAGATCTATTTAGGCACCGCCAGCGCCGCATCCCGAATCGCCTTGAATTCCGACCCCGCCTTCCACTGCGGAATCTCCTTGGCCTGGGCGATCTGATAGCCCACCTCAAAGATCAGCGCGACATCCTGCATCGCGCCGCCCAGGTCCCAGCTCGGCTGGACCACGTCATTGACCGTGTGATATTCGTTGGCGGTGTAGTACAGCACCTTTTGCTGGGCATAGCCCGGCGCCTTGCCGATAAAGTCGGAACCGCTGCGCAGATACAGCACCGGCACGCCGACCTTGGCGAATTCAAACTGGTCGCTGCGGTAAAAACTGCCGAAGGCGATGTTGCTGTCGCCGCGCGCGAGCCGGCCCTGGCTCTTGGCCACGCGCACTACCACATCGTCGACGGTCGACTTGCCCATGCCCGACAGTTCCACGTCGCGGGTGCGGCCCCAGACGTTCATGCCGTCCACATTGATATTGACCACCGTCTTGGCCAGCGGATACAGGGGATAGCGCGCATAGTATTGCGCGCCCAGCAGGCCGCGCTCTTCGCCGGTGGTCAGCACGAACAGGATGCTGCGCTTGGGCGGCGTGGGCAGGGCCTTGTAGGCGCGCGCCACTTCCAGCAGGGCCGCGACGCCGGAGGCATTGTCGCGCGCGCCATGGAAGATCTGTGCGCTGCGCGGACCGGGCAGGCTGTCGTCGATGCCGAAATGGTCCCAGTGCGCCGAATAGACGACGTACTCGTCCTTGAGCGCCGGATCGGAGCCGGTGATTTTCGCCACCACGTTGTTCGAGGCCAGTTCGCGCAGCGCGTTCTGGCTGCTCATGCTGATTTTCACGCCCAGCGGCACGGGCTTGAAGTCGCGCGACAGGGCCGCCTTCTTCAGCGCGTCGAAATCATGGCCGCCGGCCTTGAAGATTTCGTGGGCGCGCTCCAGCTCCAGCCAGCCCGGCAGGGCCGGGAAGTAGGGATTGACGGTCTTGCCCTTGATGGTGAAATTCTCGCGGCCCCAGCTGTTGCGCACCACCTCGTAGGGATAGCCGGCCGGCTTGGTCTCGTGCACGATCAGCGCGGCCGCCGCGCCCAGCTTGGCCGCCATCTCGAACTTGTAGGTCCAGCGCCCGTAATAGGTCATCGCGTTGCCGCCGAACATGGCCGGGTCGAGCTGGCCGCGCTGCTTGGCCAGCGTGACCGGCGGATCGTTGATCAGCATGACCAGGGTCTTGCCTTTCAGATTGACGCCCTTGTAATCGTCCCACTGGAATTCCGGCGCGGTCACGCCATAGCCGACAAACACCAGGTCGGAATCGGTGACGGTGATCAGCTTGTCGGTGCGGGCGGTCCAGGCCACGAAATCCTTGGGGAACTGCAGCAGGTTGGCCTTGCCGCCCACCGTGTAGAGCATGCTCGGATGGCTGGAAATGCCCACCAGCGGCACTTTTTGCAGATAACTGCCGTCCGGATTGCCCGGCTCCACGCCCAGCTTCTTGAACTGTTCCTGCAGATAGCCCACGGTCATGACTTCGCCGTGGGTGCCGGGGGCGCGGCCTTCGAATTCATCCGAGGCCAGCGCCGTGATATGGGCCAGCAGGTTGTCGGGCTGGGCTTTGTACGGCGCGCCGGGCAGGCCAGGCGCGGGCACTACCGGCGCGTGGGCGGCCATGGCAGGGGCGCACAGGGCCAGCGACATCCACCATGCCGGTTTGGTCATGCAATTCATTTGTTAATTGAAAGTAGGAAAGAATGCTTTATTTTGACACAGTTTGCTGCGACAGCACATCGCTTAACCAGTCGACGAAGACCCGCACCCGCGCCGACAGGTGCCGATTATGCGAATACACGATGGACAGGGGCAGCGGCGCGGGACGCCAGTCGGGCAGCACTTCCTCCAGTTCGCCCGAGGCCAGTTGCGGCGCCAGGTCCAGCGCCGGCGACTGAATCAGGCCCATGCCTGCGAGGCAACTCTCTACATAGGCGCTGCTGCCGCTGACCGAGACCATGCTGCGCATGCCCAGGGTGCGGACGCTGCCGTCCGGCGCCAGGTATTCCCAGTCCAGATCGCGTCCGGTCTGGCTGGAAAAAAAATTCACCGCGAAGTGTTGTTTTAAATCATCAAGGGTGCGGGGCCGGCCGTAGCGATCCAGATAGGCGCGCGAGCCGGTATTGATCTGCGTCATATGGCCGAGCCGGCGCGCGATCAGGCTGGAATCGCGCAGGGTGCCGGCGCGCACCGCGCAATCGATGCCTTCGCCCACCAGGTCGGCATAGCGGTCGCTGGAGGTCAGGCGCAGCTGGATGTCGGGATAGGCGGACAGGAAGGCGGGCAGGGCGGGAATGACCACGCGCTGGGCCAGCCGTTCCGGCAGCTCGACCCGCAGCGTGCCGCCGGGCTGGCGGCCGTCGCGCAGGAACAGGGCGTTGACGTCGTCCAGCTCATTGAGCAGGGCGGTGCAGCGCTCCAGATAAATACTGCCTTCTTCCGTCAGGCTGACCTTGCGCGTGGTGCGCTGCAGCAGACGCACTCCCAGCTGCTGTTCGATCGCCTGGACAGCGTTGCTGACGCTGGGCTTGGGCAGGTCGAGCAGGATCGCGGCCTGGGTAAAACTTTTGCAGTCGGCCACGGCCTTGAAGATCTGCATGGCCTTGAACTGGTCCATTATTATATTTTTTCGAATAAACTGATAGGAAATGCGGTATTTATTGCCGGAATCGATAATAGCATAATGATTTCAACGCGGATCGGCGGCAGTGTGCAGGCGACGCGTCACGCAAAGGAAATCATATGGATACCCGCAAACTTGGCCGTACCGGCCCGCAAGTGGCGCAACTGGGTCTGGGCCTGATGGGCATGTCCGACCTCTATGGTCCGGCCGATCGCAGCGAAAGTATTTCCACCATCCATGCCGCACTGGACGCCGGCATGACCCTGCTCGACACCGGCGACTTTTACGGCATGGGCCACAACGAGCTGCTGCTGCGCGAAGCCTTGAACGGGCGCCGCCGCGAGCAGGTGCGGATCAGCGTCAAATTCGGCGCGCTGCGCGACCCGCAGGGCGGCTGGACCGGCGTCGACAACCGTCCTCAGGCGCTGAAGAATTTCGCCGCCTATTCGCTGGCCCGCCTCGGCGTGGAGCAGATCGACATTTACCGTCCGGCCCGGCTGGACCCCCAGGTGCCGATCGAAGACACCGTCGGCGCGCTGGCCGACCTGGTCAAGTCCGGCCATATCGCCCACATCGGCCTGTCCGAAGTCGGCTCCGACACCTTGCGCCGTGCCCATGCGGTGCACCCGATCAGCGATCTGCAGATTGAATATTCGATGATTTCACGCGGCATTGAAAACGGCGTGCTGCAAACCTGCCGCGAGCTGGGCATCGGCATCACCGCTTATGGCGTGCTGTCGCGCGGCCTGATCAGTGGACACTGGAATACCCGGCGCGCCGGCGAGGCCGATTTCCGCGGCCAGTACAGCCCGCGTTTCCAGGGCGACAATCTGCGGCACAACCTGGCGCTGGTCGAGCAATTGCGCGCCGTCGCCGCCGGACTGGGCGTGTCGGTGGCCCAGGTGGCGATCGCCTGGGTGCTGGCCCAGGGCATCGCTCAGGGTGCCGACATCGTGCCGCTGGTGGGAGCGCGCACCCGCGTCCGTCTGGAAGAGGCGCTGGGCGCCACCCGCTTCAGCTTGTCGCCGGCCGACCTGGCGCGCCTGGCCGAAGCCGTGCCCGCCGATGCGGCGGCCGGCGCGCGCTACAACGCCCATGCGGCAGCGGCGCTCGATAGCGAGCGGGGTTGATGCGGCAGGAGCGGTAGGAGCGGTAAGCGGGCCGGCGGCCAAGTTAAAACCCACGGCGTACCCCTGGGGTCTTGCCCGGCG
>JABTBR010000041.1 GCA_013284265.1 Oxalobacteraceae bacterium
AATGAAAACCCCCGGCAAAGCGCCGGGGTCTGCCCCGCCGGGCCAGACCCCAGGGGTAAGCCGTGGGTTTGGAATTGCCGCCCACGGCCCGCCAGCCGGGAGTGCGCTACAGGCTGGCCAGCGTCTTCAGCTGCGCCGCGCGGCGGCGCGACACATCGACCCGCACATCATCGGGCAGCAGCAGTTCCAGCCCGCCATTGCCGGTGACCGTCATCCGGCGCACGCAGTCGAGGTTGACGATATGGCGCCGGCTGGCGCGGAAGAAACGCTGCGGGTCCAGCCGCTCTTCCAGCTGAGTCAGGGAGCGCAGCATCAGCGGCCGCTGGCCCTCGAAATACACGCGCGTGTAATTGCCTTCGGACTCGAACAGGCGCACCTCGTGCAGCGCCACGAACCAGCAGCGCTCCCCATCCTTGATAAACAGCTTGGGCGGGGCCGCCAGCGCGGCCTGCGAGCGGGCGATGCGGGCGCCGCTGCGTTGCAGGGCGGCCGCCATGCGCGCCGCTTGAATCGGTTTTTGCAGATAGTCCAGCGCATTCACCTCGAAGGCCTGCAGGGCATACTGGTCGAAGGCGGTGGTGAAGATCACTTCGGGCGTGGTGTCGAGCGCGGCCAGCACGTCAAAGCCGCTGCCGCCGGGCATCTGCACGTCGAGGAAGATCAGCTCGGGCCGCAGCGCGGCGATCTGCTGCACGGCGTCGGCCGCGTTCACCGCCTCGCCGACGATCTCCACCTCGGGATGGGCAGCCAGCAGGCGCCGCAGTTCGGCGCGGGCCAGGCGTTCGTCGTCGACCAGCAGCGCGCGCATCAAACGCCTCCCGGCAGCGTCAAGGTGGCGCGCACCCAGCCACTGTGCTCGCTCAAGTCCAGCTGGGCGCGCGCGCCCAGGGCCAGCGCCAGCCGCTTGCGCGTGTTCACCAGCCCCACCTTGGTGGAATTGGCGAAGGGCGGGATGGCGCCGAGATTGGCGATTTCAATATGGACGGTGTCGTCGAGGCGGCGCGCCCGGATGCGGATTTCGCTGCCGCTGGCGCTGGCCTCGACGCCGTATTTGACGGCGTTCTCCACCAGCGTTTGCAGCGCCATCGGCGGAATGCGGATCTGTTCCAGTCCCGCGTCGACGTCCACGCTCACCTGCATCCTTTCCTCGAAGCGGATTTTCTCGATCGCCAGATAGGCTTGCACCGCTTCCAGTTCGGCCGCCAGCGCCACCGTTTCGGTCTGGCCCGACTGCAGGGCATAGCGCATCACGGCGGCCAGCTGGTCGATCATGCGCGCGGCCGACTGTGGATCTTCATAAATCAGGGCACGCACGCTGTTCATGCTGTTGAAGAAAAAATGCGGATTGACCTGCGCCTGCAGGGCGCGCAGCTCGGCGTCCTTGGCGTGGATTTCCAGGCGCAGGGCTTCGGCTTCAAAGCGGTTGGCGCGCCGCAGTCCCAGCACCGATGCGTACACGAAGGTCCACATGCAGTAGATGACGATCCAGTAGATCCAGGCGGACGGCAGATAAGTCAGGTCGACCGTGCCGAAGGGATTGAACAGGTAGTACCCCGCCAGCACCACGGTCGTTTGCGCCCCTGCGCTCAGCATTACGCCCGGCACCAGGCGGCGCCAGCGCAGCGGCCGCTCCAGCCAGGCATGCTGCCTGAGCAAATGATGCCAGCCATGCGAGAGGAGCACCCCGGCGCCCGCACTCCACCAGGCAATCGCGATGATGCGCCAGGTGCGATGGCCGGCGTTGAAGTAGATGCTGACCAGGGCGACGAAGCTCCAGCCAGCCAGCTGGAAGATCCAGTACCAGTTCAGACGGACGAGCAGGGGGCGCGGCTTGGCTAGACTCACGGGCAGAATCATTTTAAAAATGCGTCCATGCGAGCATACATCCAAGCGGGGTCGTCGTACATGATGAAGTGGCGCGCATTGTCGGCCAATTCGATGCGCGCGCCGGCCAGCTTGCCATACTGGCTCCGGTAGCTGCGTTCGACATCGGCGCGCGACACGTAGTCGCGGTAAGCGATCCAGCTGCCCAGCACCAGCGTGGGCGCCTTGATGCGCGCCAGGTCGGCACGCAGATCGTCGGCCATCATCTGATACACGGCATCGGCCACGCTGGCACGATGGGAGCGCTGGCCCCAGTCGGCGATGCGTTCGACATCGGCGGGATGGCTGGCCATGCTGGCGACCGCCTGGCGCTGGCTGGCGGCGTAGCTGGCCGCGTCCTGATTGCGCAGGCCGTCGCGCATGCCCGCGGCCATACTCTGCAACTGGCTGGCGCTAATGTCGGGCATCTGTACCGCGCCCAGCGCCGGCAGCGCGTCGACAATCACCAGCTGTCCCACCTGTTCGGGATGGCTGATGGCCAGTTTCAGCGCGACATAGCCGCCCAGGCTATGGCCGACGATCACCGGCCGTTGCAGTCCCTTGCTCTGGATATAGCCGCTCAGCTGCTCCTGCACCGCCGGCAGCAGCGCTTCGCCCTGCGGCGGCACGCCGGCAAAGCCGGCCAGCGTCAGTACATGGCATTGGTGCTTGCCGCAGTAGCGGGTGACGGTGTCGTCCCACACCGCGCCGGACGAGGCCAGGCCGGGGATGAAGATGATGGGCTGGCCCTTGCCGGTGACTTCGACCTGAAAAGCCGGGTGGGCGGCCTGGGCGGAGGACAGGGCGGTGCAGGCGGCGAAGACCAGCAGACTGCGGATGACGGCGCGTTCGATCATGGTGGCTCCTGATAGTGAATAGAGCCATGCTAAGGGCGATGCCGCCGCACTTCCATCAGTACAGGATGACTGGTCGGAATTGAGGATGAGTGGGAGCTTAGTTTTTTCGATCCTGTTCGGCGCGCAGCTTGCGCCAAAGCGTGGTACGGCTGATGCCCAGATACTCGGCTGCCGCATCGCGCCGGCCGCCAAAGCGGGCCAGTGTCTCGCCGACACTTTCGGCCGGCGCGCGGGTGGGGGCGGGCGGCTGGGCCGGATCGGTACCTGCGGTCGGCCACGGCTGCGCCGCAGCCGTCGCAGTTGCCGAAGCGCTGCGCGTTGCGCCAGCTGTATTGAATGGCAAGCCCGGTATCGTGCCGCCGATGCGCAGCGCTGGACCGCCGGCCGACGCGGCGCCAAGGCCGGCAAGCTCCGGCGCTACGCCCAGCACGAAGCTGGGCGTCAGCGCCTGCAAGGGCTCGGCCGCCAGGAACAGCGCCAGCCGTTCGCACAGATTGCGCAGCTCACGCACATTGCCCGGCCAGTCATGGCGCTGCAGCAGCGGCGCGCAGGCCATCAGCTCCGCATGCAGGTTCGGATGCGGACGCGCGCCCAGCGCCGCCAGCGCGTTCTTCAGCGACCATTCAGCCAGTGCGGGAATATCGTCGATACGCGCGCGCAGCGGCGGCAGCGTCAGGCGCAATACCGCCAGCCGGTAGAACAGGTCGGCGCGGAAGCGTCCTTCGCGCACGCGCTGCTCCAGGTCGCAGTGGGTGGCGCTGATGATGCGCACCTGTACCGCCACCGGCCGCGTGCCGCCCACCCGCACCACTTCACGTTCTTCCAGTACCCGCAGCAGGCGCGTTTGCAGCGTCAGCGGCATTTCGCCGATCTCGTCGAGGAACAGGGTGCCGCGGTTGGCCGCCTCGAACAGGCCCGCGTGGCCGCCGCGGCGCGCGCCGGTGAAGGCGCCTTCCTCGTGGCCGAACAGTTCCGACTCCAGCAGCGACTCGGCGATGGCGCCGCAATTGACCGCCACGAAGGGCCGGTTCTGTCCCAGCGCATGCAGGCTCTCGCGGTGGATAGCCTGCGCCACCAGCTCCTTGCCGCAGCCCGTTTCGCCTTGCAGCAGCACGGTGGCGGGCGACTTCGCGTACAGCACCACCGACTGGCGCAGCGCTTCCATCATGGCGGAGTCGCCGCGCAGATCGTTCAGGCCATGCTTGGCGCGCAGGGTGTCGGCCACCACCACGCGCCGGCCGCGGTTCGATTCGAGCTGGGACAGGCGCGCCATTTCCAGCGCATCGTCGAAGGCATGGCGGATCGAGGCGGCAGAGTAGATGAACACGCCGGTCAGTCCGGCTTCCTCGGCCAGGTCGGTGATCAGGCCTGCGCCGACGATGGCCTGGATGCCGGCCGCCTTCAGGTCGTTGATCTGGGCGCGCGCATCTTCCTCGGTGGCGTAGGTGCGCTGGGCGATCTTGACGCCGAAGGTGGCGGCGAACTCGCTCAGCTCCGGCATCTGGTCCTGATAGGTGATCACGCCGATGCGCTCGGAGACGCGGCGCGCGCGCGCCAGGGCCAGCATCATGTCGTAGCCGCTGGCCTTGGCGATCACCACCGGCACCGACAGGCGCCCCTTCAGATAGGCGGCATTCGAGCCGGCCGCGATCACCGCGTCGCAGCGCTCGGTGGCCAGGCGTTCGCGGATGTGGCGGGCGGCGTCGTCGAAGCCGAGGTTGATCGGTTCGATCGTGGCCAGGTCGTCGTATTCCAGCGTGATGTCGCGGAACAGGTCGAACAGGCGCGAGACCGAGACGGTCCAGATCACCGGCTTGTCGCCGCTGTCGAGCGGAGGAGGGGAAGGATGGCGCATGTTTCAATTGTAAGGCATTTATGTTTCAATGTTTCATTTTGCGGCCGCGAGCGATGTTTCAATGATGTTTCAATAGCGTTTCAAGGGCGAGGCCTTGGATTCGTGTCAACTCGTCCGACGAGACCAAGTACTTGATCTGATGGGATAAATTGCGCGGGCAGGTCGATGCTTGAACGCTGGCACAGTGCTTGCATTAATGTCCCTCAAACTTATCCACGCAACACTCCGTTCACCAGAAAGGTCACCCATGAGCCAATATTCCCCCGGCGCCGCGTTCCGCAAGGCCGTGCAAGAAGAATCCCCGCTGCAAGTGATCGGCGCCATCAACGCCAACCACGCCCTGCTGGCCAAGCGCGCCGGTTTCAAGGCGATCTACCTGTCCGGCGGCGGCGTGGCCGCCGGTTCGCTGGGCCTGCCCGACCTGGGCATCTCCAGCCTGGACGACGTGCTGACCGACGTGCGCCGCATCACCGACGTGTGCGACCTGCCGCTGCTGGTGGACGTGGACACCGGCTTCGGCTCCTCCGCCTTCAACGTGGCGCGCACCGTCAAGTCGATGATCAAGGCCGGCGCCGCCGCCATCCACATCGAAGACCAGGTCGGTGCCAAGCGCTGCGGCCACCGTCCCGGCAAGGAAATCGTCAGCAAGACCGAAATGGTCGACCGCGTCAAAGCCGCCGTCGATGCCCGCACCGATCCGAACTTCGTCATCATGGCGCGCACCGATGCGCTGGCCGTGGAAGGCCTGGACGCCGCCATCGAGCGCGCGGTCGCCTGCGTCGAAGCCGGCGCCGACATGATCTTCCCGGAAGCGATCATTACGCTGGAAATGTACACCCAGTTCGCCCGCGCGGTGAAGGTGCCCATCCTGGCCAACATCACCGAATTCGGCGCCACCCCGCTGTTTACGGTGGAAGAGCTGAAGGCCGCCGAAGTCGGTCTGGTGCTGTATCCGCTGTCGGCTTTCCGCGCCATGAACAAGGCCGCCGAAAACGTGTATGAGGCGATCCGCCGCGACGGCACCCAGAAAAACGTGATCGACACCATGCAGACCCGCATGGAGCTGTATGAACGCATCAACTATCACAGCTTCGAGCAAAAGCTCGACGCGCTGTTCGCCGCACAGAAAAAATAATTGCATCCCTGGAGACTGACATGACCGAAGCAACCGCAACCTTCAAGCCAAAAAAATCCGTCGCCCTGTCCGGCGTCACCGCCGGTAACACGGCCCTGTGCTCGGTCGGCAAGACCGGCAACGATCTGCACTACCGCGGCTACGACATCCTGGACGTGGCCACCACCTGCGAATTCGAAGAAATCGCCTTCCTGCTGGTACACGGCAAGCTGCCCAATGCGGCCGAACTGAAATCCTACAAGGGCAAGCTGAAATCCCTGCGCGGCCTGCCCGCATCGGTCAAGGCGACGCTCGAAGCGCTGCCGGCGTCGGCCCACCCGATGGACGTGATGCGCACCGGCGTATCGGTACTCGGCTGCACGCTGCCGGAAAAAGACGACCACAATGTGCCGGGCGCGCGCGACATCGCCGACCGCCTGATGGCGTCCTTCGGCTCGATGCTGATGTACTGGTACCACTACAGCCATAACGGCAAGCGCATCGAAGTCGAAACCGACGACGACTCCATCGGCGGCCACATCCTGCACCTGCTGCACGGCGAGAAGCCTTGCGACTCCTGGGTCAAGGCGATGCACATCTCGCTGATCCTGTACGCGGAACACGAGTTCAACGCCTCCACCTTCACCGGCCGCGTCATCGCCGGCACGGGTTCGGATATCTACTCGGCCATCACCGGCGCGATCGGCGCGCTGCGCGGCCCGAAACACGGCGGCGCCAATGAATTTGCCTTCGAGATCCAGAAACGCTACGAAAACGCCGACGAAGCCGAAGCCGACATCCGCAAGCGCGTGGAAAACAAGGAAGTGGTGATCGGTTTCGGCCACCCGGTCTACACCATCTCCGACCCGCGCAATGTGGTGATCAAGGATGTGGCGCGTTCGCTGTCCCAGGAAGCCGGTTCGACCAAGATGTTCGACATCGCCGAGCGCCTGGAAACGGTCATGTGGGACATCAAGAAGATGTTCCCGAACCTGGACTGGTTCTCGGCCGTGTCCTATCACATGATGGGTGTGCCGACCGCGATGTTCACGCCGCTGTTCGTGATCTCGCGCACTTCCGGCTGGGCCGCTCATATCATCGAGCAGCGCATCGACAACAAGATCATCCGCCCGAGCGCCAACTACGTCGGTCCGGACGACCTGCACTTCGTGCCGCTGGCCGAACGTAAGTAAGCCTGTAAGTAATCCTTGCAAGTAAGCCCAGTAAGCCCATACAGAGACTGACCAAGCCATGAATATCGCACACCGTAAATCGCTGCCCGGCAGCACACTGGACTACTTCGACGCGCGCGCCGCTGTCGACGCGATCAAGCCCGGCGCCTATGACACCCTGCCGTACACTTCGCGCGTACTGGCCGAAAACCTGGTGCGCCGCTGCGACCCGGCCACCCTGGACGCTTCGCTGACCCAGCTGATCGAACGCCGCCGCGACCTGGACTTCCCCTGGTTCCCGGCGCGCGTGGTCTGCCACGACATCCTGGGCCAGACCGCGCTGGTCGACCTTGCCGGCCTGCGCGACGCCATTGCGGCCCAGGGCGGCGACCCCGCGCTGGTCAACCCGGTGGTCCCGACCCAGCTGGTGGTGGACCACTCGCTGGCCGTCGAATGCGGCGGCTTTGACGAGAACGCGTTCGAAAAGAACCGCGCCATCGAAGACCGCCGTAACGAAGACCGTTTCGACTTCATCAACTGGACCAAGAAGGCGTTCAAGAACGTCGACGTGATCCCTCCGGGTAACGGCATCCTGCACCAGATCAATCTGGAACGCATGTCGCCGGTGATCCAGTCGCAGGACGGCGTGGCCTTCCCGGACACGCTGGTCGGCACCGACTCGCATACGCCGATGGTCGACGCGCTGGGCGTGATCGCCATCGGCGTCGGCGGCCTGGAAGCGGAAAGCGTCATGCTGGGCCGCGCCTCGTGGATGCGCCTGCCCGACATCATCGGCGTGGAGCTGACCGGCAAGCCGCAGCCCGGCATCACCGCCACCGACACGGTGCTGGCGCTGACCGAATTCCTGCGCAAGCAGAAAGTGGTGTCGTCCTATCTGGAATTCTTCGGCGAAGGTGCTTCCCACCTGACCTTGGGCGACCGCGCCACGATCTCGAACATGGCACCGGAATACGGTTCCACCGCCGCCATGTTCTTCATCGACGAGCAGACCATCAAGTACCTCAAGCTGACCGGCCGTGAAGACGACACCGTCAAGCTGGTGGAGCTGTATGCGAAACAGACCGGCCTGTGGGCCGACAGCCTGAAAACCGCCGTCTACGAGCGCGTCATCAGCTTCGATTTGTCGTCGGTGGTGCGCAATATCGCCGGCCCGTCGAATCCGCACAACCGTGTGGCCACTTCCGACCTGGCCGCGCGCGGCATCAGCGGCGTGGTGGAGAACGAGCCGGGCCTGATGCCTGACGGCGCCGTCATCATCGCCGCCATCACCAGCTGCACCAACACCAACAATCCGCGCAATATGGTGGCCGCCGGTCTGCTGGCGCGCAACGCCAACCGCCTGGGCCTGAGCCGCAAGCCGTGGGTGAAAAGCTCGCTGGCTCCCGGCTCCAAGACCGTCACCCTGTATCTGGAAGAAGCGGGTCTGATGCCGGAACTGGAACAGCTGGGCTTTGGCGTGGTCGCCTACGCCTGCACCTCCTGCAACGGCATGTCCGGCGCGCTCGATCCGGTGATCCAGCAAGAGATTATCGATCGCAAACTGTACGCCACCGCCGTGCTGTCCGGTAACCGCAACTTCGACGGCCGCATCCACCCATACGCGAATCAGGCTTTCCTGGCCTCGCCGCCGCTGGTGGTGGCCTACGCCATCGCCGGCACCATCCGTTTCGATATCGAGAAGGATGTGCTGGGCCTGGACGCGGACGGCAAGCCGGTCACGCTCAAGGACATCTGGCCCAGCGATGAAGAGATCGACGCCATCGTCGCGTCCAGCGTCAAGCCGGAGCAGTTCCGCAAGGTCTACATTCCGATGTTCGCCAAGCAGGCCGACGACGGCATCAAGGTTAGTCCGCTGTATGACTGGCGTCCGCAGACCACCTACATCCGCCGTCCGCCGTACTGGGAAGGCGCGCTGGCCGGCGCCCGCGAGCTGAAGGGCATGCGTCCGCTGGCGCTGCTGGGCGATAACATCACCACCGACCACCTGTCGCCATCGAACGCCATCATGCTCGATAGCGCGGCCGGCGAGTACCTGGCCAAGATGGGTTTGCCGGAAGAGGATTTCAATTCCTACGCCACCCACCGCGGCGATCACCTGACCGCGCAGCGCGCCACCTTCGCCAATCCGACGCTGAAGAACGAGATGGTGCTGGAAAACGGCAAGGTCAAGGCCGGTTCGCTGGCCCGTGTCGAACCGGAAGGCAAGGTCACGCGCATGTGGGAAGCGATCGAGACCTATATGGAGCGCAAGCAGCCGCTGATCATCGTGGCCGGCGCCGACTATGGCCAGGGTTCCTCGCGCGACTGGGCCGCCAAGGGCGTGCGCCTGGCGGGTGTGGAGGCGATTGCGGCCGAAGGCTTCGAGCGCATTCACCGTACCAATCTGGTTGGCATGGGCGTGCTGCCGCTGGAGTTCAAGCCTGGCGTGAATCGTTTGACGCTGGCGCTCGATGGCAGCGAGACCTATGACGTCACCGGCGAGCGCACGCCGCGTGCCACCTTGAATCTGGTGATACACCGTAAAAACGGCGAGCGCCTGGATGTGCCGGTGACCTGCCGGCTGGATACGGCCGAGGAGGTGTCGATTTACGAGGCGGGTGGCGTGCTGCAGCGCTTTGCCCAGGACTTCCTGGAGTCGTCCAAAGCCGCGTAGGTGCCGCGGCAGCCATTAGAACCCACGGCGTAACCCTGGGGTCAGACCCCAGGGTCCGGTGAGGGGCTACGCCCCGCCGGTCCCGATGGGACCGGCCCCCGGCTCTTTGCCGTGGGTTTTTTTCACGCGCCTCCGGCACGCATAATTTTTTGAAAGCTTAAACCATGACCCATCCAGCACAGATCAAAATCCCCGCCACCTACATGCGTGGCGGCACCAGCAAGGGCGTGTTCTTCCGCCTGCAGGATCTTCCGGCGGCGGCCCAGGTTCCCGGCGCCGCGCGCGATGCGCTGCTGCTGCGCGTGATCGGCAGCCCCGACCCCTACGGCAAGCAGATCGACGGCATGGGCGCGGCCACTTCCAGCACCAGCAAGACCGTCATCCTGGCCAAGAGCAGCCAGCCCGGTCACGATGTCGACTACCTGTTCGGCCAGGTCGCTATCGACAAGCCCTTCGTCGACTGGAGCGGCAACTGCGGCAATCTGTCGGCGGCCGTTGGCTCCTTCGCCATCAGCGCCGGCCTGGTCGACCCGGAACGGATTCCCCACAACGGCGTGGCCGTGGTGCGGGTCTGGCAGGCCAATATCGGCAAGACCATCATCGCCCACGTGCCGGTCACCAACGGCGCGGTGCAGGAAACCGGCGACTTCGAACTCGACGGCGTGACCTTCCCGGCCGCTGAAGTCAAGCTCGAGTTCCTGGACCCGGCGGCGGACGAGGAGGGCGCAGGCGGCTCGATGTTCCCGACCGGCCAGGTGGTCGACGATCTCGACGTGCCCGGCATCGGCACGCTGAAGGTCACCATGATCAACGCCGGCATTCCGACCATTTTCGTCAACGCCGCGGACATCGGCTATACCGGCACCGAGCTGCAGGACGCCATCAACGGCGACCCGCAGGCGCTGGCGCGCTTTGAAACCATCCGCGCCCACGGCGCGTTGCGCATGGGCCTGATCAAGCATCTGGACGAGGCGGCCACGCGCCAGCACACCCCCAAGGTGGCCTTTGTCGCCGCGCCAGCGGCCTATGTGTCCTCCAGTGGCAAGCAGGTGGCGGCGCAGGAGATCGACCTGCTGGTGCGCGCCCTGTCGATG
Organism: Oxalobacteraceae bacterium; assembly: GCA_013284265.1. Classification (GTDB taxonomy): domain Bacteria; phylum Pseudomonadota; class Gammaproteobacteria; order Burkholderiales; family Burkholderiaceae_D; genus Rugamonas. The sequence goes on from JABTBR010000041.1 coordinate 10,630, forward strand.
GGCAAGCTGCATCACGCGATGATGGGCACGGCGGCCGTGGCGATCGGTACCGCGGCGGCCATTCCGGGCACGCTGGTGAACCTGGCCGCTGGCGGCGGCGCGCGCAACGCGGTGCGCTTCGGCCATCCTTCGGGCACTTTGATGGTCGGCGCCGAAGCGGAGCAGATCAATGGCGACTGGAGCGTGACCAAGGCCATCATGAGCCGCAGCGCGCGCGTGTTGATGGAAGGCTGGGTACGCGTGCCAGCTTGATAACGTTGTGCTCCAGCTCCCCGTGTGCGAACCCGGGGAGCTTTTTTATGTCGTTTTTGTGTCGCCGCTATGCGCGTAAGGCGACGGTAAGTCTGGCGCCTTACGCTGGCTTCATGCTCGGAAAAAGAGCGGAATAACAGACATGGAGACAGATGATGCATGACGATATGGTACAAAGAATCAAGGGCGACCCTAACTACCGCAAGCTGGTGAACGCCCGCTCGAAATTCGGCTGGACGCTGACCTGGTGCATGATGGCCGTGTACTACGGCTATATCCTGCTGATCGCCTTCGACAAGGAGCTGCTGAGCGCCAAGACCGGCGCCGGCGTGATGACCTGGGGGATGCCGATCGGCCTGTTCGTCATCATCTTCACGGTGCTCGTCACCGGTTTCTACGTGCGCCGCGCCAACGGCCTGTACGACGAGCTGACCCACGCCATCCAGCAAAAGGCGCAAGCATGAACGCCGCCCAACGCCTGCTCGCGTCGCTGGCGCTGCTGCTCATCTCCGGTGCGGCGCTGGCCGCCGGCGCCGACCTGGGCCAGGCCGAGAAACAGCCGACCAACTGGACCGCCATCATCATGTTCGGCGCCTTCGTCATCTTCACGCTGTTCGTCACCAAGTGGGCCGCCAAGAAAACCAAATCGGCGTCCGACTTCTACACCGCCGGCGGCGGCATCACCGGCTTCCAGAACGGCCTGGCCATCGCCGGCGACTACATGTCGGCCGCCTCCTTCCTCGGCATCTCCGCCGCGGTCTTCCTGAACGGTTACGATGGCCTGATCTACGCCATCGGCTTCCTGGTCGGCTGGCCCATCATCACCTTCCTGATGGCTGAACGCCTGCGCAATCTGGGCCGCTTCACCTTCGCCGATGTCGCCGCCTACCGTTTCAAGCAAAAGCCGATCCGCATCTTCTCGGCCTCCGGCACGCTGGTGGTGGTGGCCTTCTACCTGATCGCGCAGATGGTCGGCGCCGGCCAGCTGATCAAGCTGCTGTTCGGCCTGGAATACTGGATCGCCGTCGTGCTGGTCGGTTCGCTGATGATGATCTACGTGCTGTTCGGCGGCATGACCGCCACCACCTGGGTGCAGATCATCAAGGCCGTCATGCTGCTCGGCGGCGCGTCCTTCATGGCCTTTGTCGTGCTGGCCCAGTTCAATTTCAGTCCCGAGGCACTGTTCGCCAAATCGGTCGAGATCCACGCCAAAAAAGACGCCATCATGGGTCCCGGCACCTTCATCAAGGACCCGATTTCGGCGATCTCCTTCGGCATGGCGCTGATGTTCGGCACCGCCGGCCTGCCGCACATCCTGATGCGCTTCTTCACCGTCCCTAGCGCCAAGGAAGCGCGCAAGTCGGTGTTCTGGGCCACCACCTGGATCGCCTACTTTTACATCCTGACCTTCATCATCGGTTTTGGCGCCATCGTTTTGGTCAGCACCAACCCCGAGTTCAAGGATGCGGCCGGCAAACTCCTGGGCGGTAACAATATGGCGGCGATCCACCTGGCCAAGGCCGTCGGCGGCAACGTCTTCCTCGGCTTCATCTCGGCGGTCGCCTTCGCCACCATCCTGGCGGTGGTCGCCGGCCTGACCTTGTCCGGTGCTTCGGCCGTGTCGCACGATCTGTACGCCACCGTGATCATGAAAGGCAAGGCCAGCGGCGCGAGCGAACTGCGCGTCTCGCGCTGGACCACCATCGCCCTGGGCATCATCGCCGTGGCGCTGGGCATCGCCTTCGAGAAGCAGAATATCGCCTTCATGGTCTCGCTGGCCTTCGCCATCGCCGCCTCGGCCAACTTCCCGGTGCTGTTCATGTCGGTGCTATGGAAGGACTGCACCACCCGCGGCGCCACCGTTGGCGGTTTCATGGGCCTGAGCACGGCCGTCGTGCTGACGGTGCTGTCCAAGTCGGTCTGGGTCGACGTGCTGGGCCACCACGACGCGCTGTTCCCTTACGCTTCGCCGGCGCTGTTCTCGATGACGGCCGGTTTCGCCGGGATCTGGCTGTTCTCCATCCTCGACAAGAGCCCGCGCGCGCGCATCGACCGGGCCGGCTACGAGGCGCAGGAAATGCGTTCCGAAACCGGCATCGGCGCCGCCGGAGCGGCCGCCCACTGAGGTAAATAGCCGTTTGCAAGTGACGACAAAGCCCGCTTCGGCGGGCTTTGTCGTATTTGGGGGATATTAGCGCTGGATTAAAGTTCGTTCACGCCGGTTTGGTGGCGTAGGGCAAGATTGTGGTTTATGATCTGCCAACGACGCTGCCGCTGTGAAGGCGGCGTTTTTCACATGGTGCCCCGGTGTACATGAATCGTGTTCTGCCCACCCCCGATCTGGTAGCCGAGGCCTTGCAGCTGATCGGATTGCCGGCCTGCGCCTGCGACGGCGCCGGCGTGGTGGTCGCGGCCAATGCCGAACTGGTGGCGCTGCTCGAGCGCGACCCCTGCGGCAGCACGCTGGCGGACCTGTTCGCGCGCCATGTGCAGACCGACAGCAAGGCGCGCCTGGCCGCGGCGCTGGGCGTGGGCGCCGCCGAGCAGCGCTGGAACAGCTGCCTGACCTGCGCCGGCGGCCAGTACGTGGCGGTGCAGATCTGGGCCAAGCCGCTGCCGGAAGCCATCGCCGCGGGCGGCGCCACCGTGGTCTTCAACGATATCACCAGTGTCCAGCGCGACCAGCGCGCGCTGCGCAAGACGCTGCTGGAGCAGCAGGCCATCCTGGAAAACGCCGCCGTCGGCATCTTGTTCAGCAAGGAAGGGCGCATCCAGGAGTGCAATATCCGCTGCGCCGAAATGTTCGGCGCGGCGCGCCATGAACTGGAAGGCGCCGAAGCCGTCTCGGTCTACCCCTCGGAAGCGGAGTATGTGGAGCTGGGCCGCGCGGCGCGGCCGCTGCTGTCGCAAGGCCATTCCTTTGTCGCCGAGCGCCAGCTCAAGCGCAAGGACGGCAGCCTGTTCTGGGCGCGCCTGTACGGCCGCGCCAGCGATCCGGCCGACACCGCCGAGGGCACGGTCTGGATCATCGAGGACATCAACGAGCACCGGCTCGATGAGGAAAAGCTGCGCCGCACCCTGCTGGAAATGCAGGCCATCATGGACAACGCGCCGCTGGCGATCGGCTTCCAGCGCGACAACCGCATCCTGCGCTACAACAGCCGCTTCGGCGAGTTCTTCGGCTTCGACGGCGACAGCGGCATCGGCGAGCTGACCGCGACGCTGTATCCGTCGGAAGAAGCGTTCGAGAACGTGGTGCGCAAGGCGCGTCCGCTGCTGGCGCGCGGCAAACCCTACCAGGCCGAGATGGAGATGCGGCGCCAGGACGATTCCACCTTCTGGGCCCACGCCTTCGGCTACGTGATCAATCCGGGCCGCACCGCGCAAGATACCATCTGGATCTTCGACGACCGCAGCGCCCAGAAGCAGAACGAGGAAGCGACCAAGCAGCTGCTGCTGGAGCAGAAGGCGATTCTGGACAATGCCTCGGTCGGCATCCTGTTCAGCAAGTCCCAGCTGATCATCAGCTGCAATCCGCGTATCGCCGAAATGTTCGGCTGCAGCCGCGAGGAACTGATCGGACAGCCCGCCGCCATGCTGTTCACCTCCAGCGAATCGTATGAGCTGTTCGGCAAGGAAGCGGCGCCGCTTCTGGGAACCGGCCAGCCTTTCGAGAAAAATGAGTTCCAGTTCCGGCACAGGGATGGCCATATGCTGTGGTGCCGGGTACGTGCCAAGGCGGTCGACGATGAGCATAGCGACGGCGGCACCATCTGGATCATGGAGGATATCAGTCGCACCCGCGAGACCCAGATGGAGGTCGAGGCCATCATGACCAATGCCTCGGTCAGCATCCTGTTTACCAAGAACCGCGTGATCACCCGCTACAACCGCGGCTTTGGCGACATGTTCCGCTATGAGGGTGACGCCGGTCTCGGCCTGCCGGGACTGGCGCTGTATCCTTCGCAGGAATCCTACGATGCGCTGGGCAAGGCGGCATATCCCTTCCTGTCGGTGGGCAAACCGTTCCAGACCGAGGTGGAGATGCGGCGCAGCGACGGCAGCATGCTGTGGGCCCAGCTGATCGGCTACGTGGTCAATCCGCAGGACACGACCCAGGGCACGATCTGGATCATCGAAGACCGCAGCGAGCAAAAGCAGGCGGAAGAAACGCTGCGCAACGCGCTGCTGGAAAATCAGGCGATTCTCGACAGCGCGGTGCTGGGCATTTCGGTGGTGGAGAACGGCTTTAATCTGCGCTGCAACACCAAGATGGAAGAGCTGTTCGGCTATGCGCCCGGCGAGATGAATATGCTCAGCGTGCAGGCCTTCTATTCCGGCAAGGAAGCCTTCGATTACGCACGCAGCCAGACCGCGCGCGACTTCCGTGCCGGGCGCGTCAACATGAGCGAGTACCAGCTGGTGCGCAAGGATGGCAGCACCTTCTGGGCGCGCCTGTCGGGCCGGCCGTTCGATCTGAACCTGCCGGGCGGGCGCACGGTGTGGCTGGTGGACGATGTGACGGCGCGGCGCGAGGCGGCCGAAGCGGTCAGCCGCGCGCGCGACGAACTGGAAGTGCGGGTGCTCGAACGCACCGCCGAACTGGCCGGCGCCAACGCGCTGCTGCAGGGCGAGATCGTCGAACGGCGCCAGGCCGAAGCGCGCGTGCACCACATGGCCTATCACGACAGCCTGACCGGTCTGCCGAACCGCGCGCTGCTGTCGGACCGGCTCGACCGCGCCATGCTGGCGGCGCAGCGCTCCGAACGGCGGCTGGCGGTGATGTTCATCGACCTGGACCGCTTCAAGACCATCAACGATTCGCTCGGCCACCTGACCGGCGACCTGCTGCTCAAGGAAGTGGCCAACCGCCTGTGCCATTCGGTGCGCGCCAGCGACACCGTGGCGCGCCTGGGCGGCGACGAATTCGTGGTGCTGGTGCCGGGCATCCGCACCATCGAGGAATCGAACCAGGTGGCCGAGAAGATCATCGACGCGCTGGCCGCCTCGTTCACGCTGGACGGGCGCACGCTGCACATCACGCCGTCGATCGGCATCTGCATCTATCCCGACGACGGCGCCGATGTCGACACCCTGATGCGCCATGCCGACGCGGCCATGTACCATGCCAAGGCCAGCGGCCGGAACAATTACCAGTTCTTCCACCAGACCATGAACCAGGCCGCGGCCCAGCACTTCGAGCTGGAAAACAGCTTGCGCGGCGCGCTGGCGCAAGACCAGTTCGAGCTGCATTTCCAGCCCATCATGGACATCGGCACGCGCCGCCTGCATACGCTGGAGGTGCTGCTGCGCTGGCGCCGTTCCGAAAACGTGCTGGTGATGCCGGACAGTTTCATTCCCATCATCGAAGAGAATGGCCAGATCGTGCCGATCGGCGAGCTGGTGATACGGCGCGCCTGCGAACAGAGCATGGAGTGGCTGCGCCAGGGACTGGCGCCGGTGCCGCTGGCGGTGAATCTGTCGCCGCGCCAGTTCATGCACCGCGGCCTGATCGAATCGATCCGCCGCATCCTGGACGAAACCGGGATCGATCCGGCCCTGATCGAGTTCGAGATCACCGAGACGGCGCTGATGCAGCACGGTGAGCAGACGCTCGATATTCTGGGGCAGATCAACAGCATGGGGATACGCCTGTCGATCGACGATTTCGGCACCGGCTATTCCAGCCTGGCTTACCTGAAGCGCTTCCCGGTCAAGAAGATCAAGATCGACCGCGCCTTCATCAAGGAGCTCGAGCAGAGCGCCGAAGACCGCGCCATTGTCGGTGCGATTATCGCGCTGTCGGACAGCCTGCAGCTGTCGGTGGTGGCGGAAGGGGTGGAGACGGAAGGGCAGTATGCGCTGCTGCAAGGACAGGGCTGCCAGTATGCGCAGGGCTATCTGTTTTCGCGTCCGGTGCCGGAAGCGCAGGCGCGCCTGCTGCTGGCGCGCCGCTGAGAAAGACGTCGGTTTAAGGCGCGCAAAAACCCAGGGCCTACCTTGAAAAACCCACGGCATAACCCTGGGGTCTGACCCTGGGTCCGGGCAGGGGCTGCGCCCCGCCTGTCCCTGCGGGACAGGCCCCCGGCTCTTTGCCGTGGGTTTTAAGGGCAGCCGGCGGCGCGCCGGCTGCCCATCTCCATGGTTACTGCGCCAGCCAGGCGTCCTGCCAGTTGCTGCCCACGCCAGGTTCGAACTGGGTCGCGTTCACGCTCCATTGCTGGCAGTAGCCGCTGTACGGGAAGGGCTTGCAGGTGTAGACCTTGCCGTTCTTGGTCTGCAGCACGCGGCTGCCGGCCTTGTAGCTGCCCAGCGACTGCGGGAATACATAGTCGTAGGCGGCGGTGCCGCCGTCGCTCAGCGTCAGGCCGTAGGTTTTCTGCAGCGCCGCGCCGCTTCCCTTGACCACTGCCTTGAGCACCAACTGATGGGCACCGGCCTTGGGCTGGTTCAGGCTGATAGCCAGCGGTGCGCTGCTGCTGTTCAGCGTGGCGCTGGCATAGCCTTTCGACACGCCGGCCGCGTCATAGACATAGGCCGTCAAATCCATCTCGCCGGTGGCGGCGACATGGAAGTCGATGCTGAGCTGGCCGTTCTGGATCGTGTAGGCGGTTTTCAGGTCGCTGACGCTGAAATCGGGCGCCGGGGTCTGGTCTTTATTGATCTGCACTTCCACCCGCGTCAGCGCGCTGCTGCTGGCCGCGTAAATGGTGTTCTGGCCATAGGCCGGTTCGATCTTGCCGTTGGCGCCCAGCTGGCCCGCGCGCAGCTGCGGCTGTTCGGCGTTGATGCGGGTGGCCAGCTGGTAGGACCAGTTGTTGCGCTGGCCTTCGGTGGCGCTGCCTATCGTGACCTTGGTGGCCAGCTGCGGCAGTTCGCCGCTGGCGTCGAACACGCGGCTGGCCACGCTGTCGCCCGGATTCAGGTCGACCGAAGGGTAGATCGTGCCGGCCTGCTTCCAGGTCGGCGTCGGCGGGGTGCTGCCGTCCTTGAACAGCACATCGATCACGTTGTAGAAGCTATTGCTGGTGTCGCCGATTTCCCATACGCCCAGGATCACCTGGTAGCCGGTGCGGGCAGGGACCGTGCAATTGTGGGTGACCACCATGGGCGGCTGTTTCAGGCCGCCATCGACCACGCAGAACGGGGTCAGGTCGAAGGAGGCGCGGCTCAGTTTCTGGTTCGGGTTCCAGTCGTTTTTGGTGATGTAATAGCGCCAGTTGCGGGTGGCGTGATTGGCCGTGAAATTCCACTCGAAGCTGTTGGCGCCGGCGCTGATGGCGCGCTTGGTCCAGCGGCTACTGGTCTGTTCATTGAGTTCGCCGAACTGTGTCAGCGCGGCGGCGGCGATCACGCCATCGGCCGGGCCGCCGGCCGGGAAGCCGGATGGCGCTTCCAGGCTTTGCGGTTCGAACTGGACGGCGCCGCAATTGCTGTTGCCGCCCTGCTTGCACAGATAGCCGCGCGCTTCGGGTTTGGTGATGTAGCCGTGCGCCGTAGCGCCGGCGCTGGCCAGCAGGGCGCTGGCCGCCAGCATGAGGGGAATGCTTTTCACGTCGATATACCTTTCAGACTGTCTTGCGATGGAGAGGATGGGTACGGCTGATTGCATGCGGGATAGTTTCACAAAATTGCGTAAAACTCAATCTTGCACTGTTTGCCAAAAGATGGGGTGTATCCTGACGGGTTTGCCGCCGCGCTGACAGGGGCCGTTCGGTATAGGCGTTATGTTTGCATTTTGATAAAAAATAAGGCCTGAATCCAGTGTTGAATTCAGGCCCTTGGGCTGCCGCATACTGTGCAGCTTACTTTGCCGCTGCTCCTACCGCTGACGGTACTGCTTAGTCGAGCGTGGCGGTGACCGGCGCGTGGTCGGACGGCTGTTCCCATTTGCGCGGCGCGCGGTCGATGGCGCAGGCGCTGCAGCGCGCCACCAGCGCGGCCGACAGCAGGATGTGGTCGATGCGCAGGCCCTTGTTGAGGCGGAAGCCGAGCGCGCGGTAATCCCACCAGCTGAACGATTTGTCGGCCTGTTCGAACAGGCGGAAGGAGTCGCTCAGACCGAGCTCGAGCAGGCGGGTCAGGGCCGCGCGCTCGGGCACCGAGACCAGCACCTGGTCTGCCCAGGCGGCCGGATCGTGCACGTCGCGGTCTTCCGGCGCGATGTTGTAGTCGCCCAGCACCGCCAACTGCGGGTGCAGCGCGGCCTGCTCCTTGAGCCAGTCGTGGAAGGCGGCCAGCCAGGCCAGCTTGTAGTCGTATTTGTCGGTGCCCACGGCCTGGCCGTTGGGCACATAGGCGCAGACGATGCGCACGCCGGCTATGGTGGCGGCCAGGATGCGCTGCTGGGGATCGTCGAACAGGGGATTGTTCTTGACCACGTCGGCGATCGGCAGTTTCGACAGGATGGCCACGCCGTTGTAGGTCTTCTGGCCGCTGAAGGCGACCTGGTAGCCGGCCGCTTCGATCGCCGCGACCGGGAACTTGTCGTCGGTCATCTTGGTCTCTTGAATGCACAGCACGTCGACCGGATTTTCCTCCAGCCATTTGAGCACATGGGGCAGGCGCACATTGAGGGAGTTGACATTCCAGGTCGTGATTTTCATAGGCTTTGCTTGTGATGAGGTGTGAGTCGGCTCAGCCATTGCCGGAGCGGGAATGGCCATGGCGCGATTCTACAGCAGCGCGGCGAATCGATCCGGCGCGCTCCCGCCTAGGTCCCCGTGTCGGCAGCGGGCACCTCCTGCAAAAACGCCTGGATCCCGGCGCGCAGCGTGGCGCTTTTATAGATCGCGAAGTGGCCGCCGTCGTCCAGCCAGGCCAGCCGCGCATTGGGCAGTGCCGCGGCCACGGCCTCGGCCGAATCGGCATGGACCATGTCGTCGACCGGGTCGTGCGCCACCAGCACCGGAATGGCGATGCGGGCCAGCAGCGCGGCACTGTCGAGCTGCAGGCAGGGCGCGTGCATGCAGGCGTAGCGGAAGGTGGTCTCGTTGCTCTGGAAAGGAAGGTTGTTGATGGCCGCCAGTTCGCGGTCTTCGGCATTGGCATACTCCTTTTCCGACTGGACCAGCAGCGTGCGCACCAGCGCCGCCATGCGCATGCCATCCTGGGCGATCTTCAGCCACAGCGGCAGCACGGCGCGCTGATAGGTGGTCTTGCGGCCGGCGCCAGGCAGTTGCAAGGAGGGGCTGACCATGCACAGGCGGCGCGCCCGCAGGATGCCGCTGGCCAGGCCCAGCACCGCGATATTCGCGCCGGAACAGTAGCTGATGATGGCTTCGGGCGTGCGCTGGCGCAGGTCCAGGATCGCGGCCAGGTCGCGCGCGTGGCGCTCCAGCGGCCAGCTGTCCGCGCCGCCGCCGGTGTAGTCGGGCAGGCCCCGGCTTTCCCAGGTCAGCACATGGTAGTGGGCGCTGAAGGCACGCGCGATGCGCGCCATGAACAGGCAGCTGATGCCCACCGGGTTGATCAGCACCAGCAGCGGCTGGTCCGGCCGGCCGGCCTCATAGACCATTACTTCGGCGCCGTCGTCCATGCGCATGCCGTGCTGGCGCAACAGCGCCGCTTCGGCGCAGATGTGGAAGTCCTGCTGCTGGGGACTCAGGTAGGGAAAGCGGGGGCCATCCCCGAGGCTGTGCTGCAAATTCATGGTGGTAGGTCCTGGATAGGTTCAAGCGGGCAGGCGTTCGATCAACAGGCAGAGCGCGCCGGCATTGCTGTTTCTGACGACGATGGCGTGCCGTCCCGGCTGCGCGCCTTCGAGCGCCTGGCGCACCAGCAGCAGCGGCGCACTGGCGGCCAGATGGTCGTGCGGCGCGGCGCTGGCCGCATCGGCCAGATGGCAGAGCGGCGCCGCGGCCGCGGGCAGGCCGGCCTGGGCCGCCGCCACCAATGCGGCCACGCGCGCCGGCGCCAGGCCGGGTTCGGCCAGGCCATCCTGCGACCAGCCCAGCACCTGTGCCAGCGGCGCGCCAGCCGGACGGGCCCGGGTCAGCCACAGCAGCGCCACGCCGGCCTGCGGGACGGCGCCGTCGGGCGCATCGCCGCGGCGCTGTGCCAGCGAGGCCGGCGGCAGGTCGAAGCCGCCGGCCAGCATGGCGCTGGCGCGGCCGCTGCGCAGCTGGCGGCAAGCCTGCACGATCGCTTCCAGTCCGCCCTGATACCCCATGAAGGTCAGGTTCGGGCCGCCCAGATTGTAGAAGGAGGCCAGCGCCGCGCTGGTGGCGTTGGGCAGGCCGTTGGAATACCACGAGGGCAGTACATGGCGGAAGCCCTGCTCCACCACGGTCTGTAGCGATTGTTCGGCCACGTCCAGGGTCCCGCACTGGGTGCCCAGGCTGACGCCGGTCAGATGGTCGGGCGCCGAGTCGGCGCTATATGCGGACGGCAGGCAGCGGCGCGCCGCCGCCAGTACCATGCGCGCCTTGAGCGTCAAGGCACCGCTCTTGCGGGCGCGGGTTTCGGGCGCCAGCATGGCCGCATCCGGCGCGGCGCCGGCGGCCGGCGTCAGCGCGCAGGCGGCGCCGATGTAAATGGGCTCATGCATGGGAATGCTCCTGTGAGGTGGCTGCCAGCGCCGCGCTGGCGACGATCATCGCGCAGTTGTTGCCGCCAAAGCCGAAGGCGTCGACCATCAGATAGGGCGCGGCGAGCGGACGGGCGGCGCCCAGCACGGGATCGAACTGGCCCAGCGCCGGATCGGCGCCGGCGACGCCGGCGATCGGTGGCAGGGCGCCATGGCGCAGCGCCAGCACCGCCGCCAGCAGCGCGAAGGCGCCGGCCGCGGCCTGCGGATGGCCGAGCGCGCCCTTGATCGAGGTCAGCGGCGGCAGCGGCTGGGCGCCGAACAGCTCGCGCAGCGCGGCCAGCTCGACCTGGTCATTGGTGACGCTGCCGGTGCCGTGGGTGATGATGCCGCCCAGCTGGCCGGCTTCCAGTCCGCTGGCGGCGAGGGCCTGGCGCATCGCGCGGCAGGGACCATCCGGCGTCGGGGCGGTCGGATGGCCGGCGTCGCAGCTGATGCCGTAGCCCAGCACCAGCGCCAGCACCTCGGCGCCGCGCGCGCGCGCCGCCGCCAGTGGTTCGATCGCAAAGCAGACCGCGCCTTCGGACAACAGCACGCCGGGACGCTCGGGCGCGAAGGGCTGGCAGGCGCCGGGACTGGCCAGCCGCAGCCCGTTGAAGCCGCAGACGGTATATTCGAGCAGGGTATCGAGGCCGCCGGCGAGCATCATGTCGGCCTCGCCGGCCTGCAGCAGGTCCATCGCCAGCGCCGGCGCCATCAGGCCCGAGGAACAGGCGGTCGAGAGCAGGCTGGCCGGCGCGCTCCAGGCCAGGCCGGCGGCGTCGAGCAGATAGGCGGGGTCGATCCGGGCCGCGCTTGACACGGGCGCCGGCGCGCCGCGCTGCTGCTGTTCCAGCGCTTCATTGCCGGCGGTGCTGCTGGCCAGCGTGCAGCCGATGCGCAGCGGCTGCGGCGCGGCGGCCGGCGGCTTGGCCTGCGCCAGTGCCTGGCGCAGGCAGTGGCGCGCCAGCATGCCGGCATAATCGTCGGCGGCGCTGTCCGGAGCGCACAGCTTGTCCCACAGCCGTGCCGGCAGCGCCAGCACATTGTCGACCGGGTAGGCCGACAGATCGCCGCGCCGCCACGCGCCGCTGGCCGCCGCCGGGCCGTTCAGCGCGGCCCAGAAGGTATCGCAGTCGAGTCCCGAGGGAGCGGCCAGGCCGATCCCGGTGATCGCCATGGGCTGCGCCAGCATCTCAGCAGACCGCCGACTGTTCCGCCACCAGTGCCGCCAGCGTGGCGACGCTGAGATCCTTCAGCGCGGCGGGGTCGAACTGCACCGAGTAGCGGGTTTCGAGCTGCACCACGATATCGATGAAGTCGACCGAATTCAGGCCGTAGGCGGTCAGCAGGGTGGCCGCGTCGATTTCGGCGGCGGGCATGCCGAGCATCTCGGCGACGGTGTCAGTCAGATAGGTCAATACGGCTTGGCTCATTACAGGCTCCGGGTGCGGTTGAAAAACATGGGGTGAAAAGACGGTGGACGGCGGAGCGGCGTCAGGGACGCGGCGGCAGCGGCGCGCGCGCCAGGCGCACGGCGCAGTGGGCCGCGAGCAGCGCGGCGCAGGAGATCGCCAGCGCCACCGCGCTGATCGCGTTGCGCGCGCCGACTACCCGCTCCAGGCCCAGATACAGGGTGCCCAGGGTGGCGATGCCGATCACGATCGACAGCTGCACCGAGGTGCTGACCAGGCCACTGAGGGCCGGTGCCTGGGCCGGCACCACGCGCAGCGACATCTGGTTGACCAGGGTGCCGAAACTGAGGCCGTGGCAGGCGCCCGTCACCAGCAGCAGCGGCACCATGGCGAACGGCAGCCAGCCCGCGGTATAGGCGCAGGCGCCGAAGCCCAGGCTGGACGCGGCCAGGGTCAGCAGGGCGGTGGTGGGCGCCCAGCGCAGCAGCGGGGCCGGCAGGCGCGACCAGGTCAGATTGGCCGAACCGAAGCCGCCGGCATAGGCGGTAAACACCATGCCCGAGGTCATGGCCGACAGCTGCAGGCCATCCTGCAGATACAGGGCCAGCGCGAACAGCCAGCCGCCGTAGCCGATGAAGCCGATCGCCACGCCGCTCAGGCCGGCGCGGATGCCCGGCGCGAAGATCGCCTTGAAGTCGAGCAGCGGCGCGCCGCCGCGGCGCACCAGTTGCTGTTCGTAGCGCACGAAGCCAAACAGGCCAAGGGCGCCGGCGCCCAGGCAGAGCGCGACCCAGCTGCCCCAGCCGAGTTCATTGCCGAAGGTCAGCGGCACTATCATCAGCAGCATCGACACCGACAGCAGCAGCACGCCCACCAGGTCGAGCTGGCGCGGCGCCAGTCCGCGCACGGCGGGCAGGTGGCGCGGCGCATAGGCCAGCAGCAGCAAGCCGATCGGTACATTCAGCAGGAAGGCGGGGCGCCAGCTCAGGCCGAACAGGTCGACCGTGATGATGATCCCGCCCAGCAGCTGGCCGCAGGCCGCGCCCAGGCCGAGGATCATCGAATAGAAGCCGATCGCGCGCACCTTGGCCTGGCCCTCGTACTGGCGCTGGATCAGCGACAGCACCTGCGGCACCATCAGCGCCGCGCCCAGGCCCTGGATCACGCGCGCCACCACCAGGAACATGGTGTCGGGCGCCAGTCCGCAGGCCAGCGAGGCGGCGGTAAACAAGGCCGTGCCGATGATGAACAGGCGCCGGTAGCCATGGTCGTCGCCCAGCCGCGCACCGGTGATCAGAAACACGGCATAGGCCAGGATGTAGCCGGCCACCACCATCTGCAGCAAGGCACCGGAGATGCCCAGGTCTTCATGCAGGGCCGGCGCGGCGACGTTGACGATGGCCGTATCCATGGCCGCCATGGCCTGGCCGGCCAGCAGCAGCGGCAGCATCCGGCGCGACACGGCCGGCGCAGCAGCCGCAGCTGCCGGTGCGGCGGCCATTGCTGGCGCCACCCGCAGGCTGGCGCTCGATTCATTGATAGTCATGCTTGGGTTCCAATCTCAGGATGTCAGGTAAGGCGGGCGGCGCTCGCCGCGCATGGCGGAGCGTGACCGGTCCCATGTCAGCGCCGAGTATAGGGCGGGGGCATGCCGGCCACACCTACCAGAATTGGCAGCTTGCCCGGCGGCGCGGCCCCACAGGGGCGTCGGCGGCCATGCCTGCCAAATCTGGTAGTAGGAAAAGATTATCAGAAAACTTACAGTCTGCGCCGAGTATGTGGATGGCGGCCAGTCGGATGCCATCCAGGTCAGCCACCAACAGGGGCATTCGGACAGTTGCACGCACAGGAGATCGCTTTGGAGCCAGCAGCACAAGCAGAGAAAGACAAGCAGAAGTCGGGCAGCCTTTACGGCTTCGACATGCTCAATTATTTGGGTGCGCACGCTGCGCATGCCCATTCCGCCCATGCGGCAGCGGTGTATGCGCTGACCCATGACGGCCAGCAGCCGCTGGACCAGGCCATCGATGCGCTGGCGCTGTACGACCGCGCCGCGTTCGCGGCGCTGGCTCAGCGCCGCGAACTGGCGCTCAGCGCCAGCGCGCCGGCCGACGACGACAGCGCGCTGGCGCTGTACATCAATTCGCTGGGCCGCCTGCACATCCGTCCGCGCTCCCAGCCCCGTCCCGAATACAGCGACAAGGATAGCTGGATCGATCTGGGCCTGGTGCCGGTCGACGCCGCCCTGGCCGCGGCGATCAACGGCCACCATCAGGCGCTGCTGCAGCAAGAGCGGCAAGCCTTCGGCGTGGTGCGCGCGGCGATGGATGAACTGAGCCGCAGCGGTGAACTGAGCGAGGTGCTCGAGCAGGTGATCGACCACGTCGACCACGTCGAATCGGTCTGCTTCTACCTGGACGACCGCATGTTTGCCCGTATCGACCGCTTCGTCAATCTGATCGACGACAAGCGCGGCCAGGGTTACCTGAACAGCCTGCGCGGGCAGCCCTATGGCGAGTGGAGCGAGGGCGCGGTCCTGATGGTGGCGGCGCTGCACGCGCTGTTCCTGTCGGGACGCTCGGTGCGGTTTGAAGAGTTCAACGGCGCGCTGCTGTCGGCCTCGGCCCTGCTGGAGCGCCTGAACGCGCTCACGCTCAGCTATAGCAAGGCGGAGCTCGACACTGGCGCCGAGGTCGATGCGGAGGCGCCGGCCGCCGATACGCTGGCGCTGTTCGAACTGGCGCGCCACATCCGCCAGCAGAGCATCCGCGCGACCGGCAAATCGTGGCTGCGCTACCGCACCATCTACGGCCTGAACTTCATGAAGCACGAGCAGATCCTCGCGTCCAACACCTCGACCGAAGATCCGCGCAGCTACCTGGCCGAATTCGGCGCCGACTACCGCGAACTGGTGTCGGCCGAACCGGGCTACGACGCCTCGGAATTCATCTTCATGGCGCAACTGGCCAGCGAATGCCTGGCGCGCGACGTGGCCGGCATTGCCTGCGACCGCGGCAGCGCGGCCGTCACCAGCTGGATCGAGTACCTGATGGAGAAGATCGTCGCCTCGGCCGTGCTGGCCACCCGCTCCGACTATGGCATGTCGAGCTCCCTGCGCGACCTGGCGCAGATGGTGGAGTACGACGAGCAGCGGCTGGTGGAAACCATCCATGGCCTGACCCCGGCGCATTTCTTCACCTGCTTCGTGGCGAGCGACTTCCTGCCGCGCTTCGGCGCCGACGAGGGCCGCACCATCGCCGCCTCGGTGCAGAAGCGCATGATGTTCAACCGCTGGCACTTCATCCCCGGCAATCTGGAACGTACCACGATCCGTTCGAACCGCCACTGGTACTACCCGCCGCTGGTGCCCGACATCGCCGAACACGCCGATGTGCACCGTGCCGCCCACGCGCGCGCCATGGTCAAGTTTTCGATCCGCTCGCCCGGTCCGGACATGTCGCGTCCGCCGCTGCAGATCGCCGGCCACCACTTCCGCGGCTTCTACGATGTGCGCGTGGTGCGCATGGACGGCACCCCGTTCAACACCGACGACATCCTGCGCACGCGCCGCCGCACCCTGTGGCTGGAGGTGGTGTACAGCATCCTCAGTTCCTATCTGATGAGCGATGCGGCGCAGAACCGCGCGATCCAGGGCTTCCAGGTGGGCGACTACCTGGACTTGCCTGCCGGCCAAAGCGACGCTGCGGACGAGGCGCTGCTGGCCGCCGCGCTGGCCGGCGCGCGCGCCGCCGCTGGCCACGCCAGCCTGTGAACGGAGTGGACATGCCAGATCAAGCCACGATGCGGCACATCGGCCCCGGCGTCATCAACCGGATCGCGGCGGGGGGACAGGCCAGCGCCGGCCACCGCGCCAGATTTTTCCAGAAAGGCCAGCTGCTCAGCGTGAGCCTGGAGCGGCTCGACCAGGGCGCGGCGCTGCTGGCCGCGCGCCTGTGGCAGGCCGGTTTGCGGCGCGGCGAGCACGTCGGCATCAGCGCGCGCAACAGCCTCGAATGGATACTGCTGGACCTGGCCGCGATCAAGGCCGGGCTGGTGACGGCCGGTTTCGAGTTCGGCCGCTTCGAGTGCGACGCCGCACTGGCCGCCACCTACAGCCTGCGCGCCGTGTATGCCGAAAAACCCTGCACGGTGGACGGCGTGCTCGATCTGGGCGAGCTGGTACGCGCCACGGCGGCCGAAGTGGCGGGCGACGCGGCGCTGGAAACGGCGGCGCTGGCGGGCCAGCCGGCGCACTACGGCCCGCGCGACGTCACCACCATCAAGTTCACCTCGGGCAGCACCGGCGCGCCCAAGGGCCTGGGGGCGACCGTGGCCAGCATCGACGCCTCGCTGGCAGCGGTGCAACAGCTGTTCGCCCACGGCGACGGCGACAATCTGCTGATCTTCCTGCCGCTGTCGCTGCTGCAGCAGCGCTACTGGGTGTATTCGGCGCTGGTGCACGGGCATGACGTCACGGTAGCCTCCTACGAACTGGCGTTCGAAGCGGCGCGCCAAACCACGCCGACGGTGATCATGGGCGTGCCGGGCTTCTTCGATGGCGTCAAGCGCCGCGTCGAGAGCCTGGCCCAGCCGGATGGCACGCTGGCGCAGCGGCGCGCGCTGATCGAGAGCGTGCTCGGTAGCGGCCTGCGCTATCTGTGGACCGGTTCGGCCCCGGCCAACCCGGCCACGCTGGACTACTTCAACGATTGCGGCGTGCCGCTGTTCGAAGGCTACGGCATGAACGAGACCTGCATCGTGTCGAAGAATTATCCGGGTGCGCACAAGCGCGGCAGCGTCGGCAAGCTGCTGCCGAACAAGCGCGCCCGCATCGATGCGGCCGGGGTGCTCTACATCGGCAGCGACTACCCGGTCAACACCCGCTATGCCTATGCGGAGCCGGGTGCCAGCGAGGCCCTGTTCATGGACGGCGGCGAGGTGCGCACCGGCGACCTGGCGCGCATCGACGAGGATGGCTATCTGTACATCCTGGGCCGCGCCGACGACGTGCTGGTGCTGGGCAATGGCAAGAATATTTCGACCCGTCCGATCGAGGAGAAGATCAAGGCCCACGCGGCGGTGCAGGAATGCGTGATCTTCGGCGCCGGCAAGCCCTTCCTGGTGGCGGTGGTGGCCCCGGCCGCCGAGCCGGCCGACCATGCGGCGATCCAGCTGCACCTGAAGCAGGTCAACGCCGGGCTGCAGCCGGACCAGCGCGTGGGCAAGATCCACGTGGCCGAGCGCGGCTTCTCGGTCGAGGGCGGCCTGCTGACCTCGCAGTACAAGCCCAAGCGCAAGGAAATCTACCAGGTCTACGAGACCGACATCAACCGCCTTTATGGAGTGCATGCATGAGCAATATCGATACCATCGAAAACATCGTCCGCCAGAATCTGTGCACCCTGCTGCAGCGCGAGAGCAGCCACGCGGCCAGCCTGAACCTGGACGACGACCTGGTCTACGAATACGGCTTCGCCTCGATCGACCGCATCGTGCTGATGACCTCCATCTGCGAGCAGGCCGGGGTGGCGCTGACCGCTTTCGATGAGGACGATATCGGCGCGCTGCGCACCCCGCGCGCCATCGTGCAACTGCTGTCCACCCAAACCGCCTGAAAGGCCGCCGCCATGCAATGGAATCTCGACACCATCCGCAACACCGTGCTGGAAAACGACACGGTCAAGCTGCGCCGCATCACCCTCAATGACCGCGAACAGTTCGCCCGCATCGCCTTCGACGACGAGACCTGGCAGTACTTCGTGGCCTCGGTCGGCAATGACGCCGAGCTCGACCGCTTCATGGAAGAGGCGGTGCGCGACACCCTGAACGGCACCCGTATCGTGTTTGCCATCATCGACCGCGCCAGCGGCCGCATCGCCGGCAGCACCGCCTTCGGCAATCTGGTGGCGGGCGAACGCAAGCTCGAAATCGGCTGGTCCTGGCTGGGACGCGAGTACCGCGGCTCGGCGCTGAACCGCGCCACCAAGCGCCTGCTGCTCGACCACGCCTTTGAATGCCTGCTGTGCGAACGGGTCGAGTTCAAGACCGATGTGCTGAACCTGCGCGCGCGCGCCGGCCTGAAGGCGATCGGCGCCCAGGAAGAGGGCGTGCTGCGCAGCTTTAACTATATGCCGGGCGGACGCCGCCGCAATGCGGTGTTCTACAGCATCCTCAAGGAGGAATGGCCGGCCGTGCGCGAACAGCGCCTGCGCATCAATGATCGCTGACGATTCGGCAGCGTCTGCGGCGGCGTCCGCGGCGGCGCCCGCACTGGCGCCGCTGCACTGGCATACGCTGGCCGGCGATCCCTGGGAACGCGGCCTGCAGCTGGGCCGGCAGCAGGCCGGCGCGATCCACGCCTTCCTGGAAGACCGCTTCACCCGCGTCAATCCGATGCTGGCGCAGCCGCTCGACTGGGACAGCGTGCGTCCGGCCCTGCGTGCCTATGATGAAGTGATCGGCGCGGCGCTGCCGCAGTACCGGCGCGAACTCGAAGGACTGGCCGCCGGCGCGCAGATCGATTACCAGCAGGCGCTGTGGCTGCAACTGCGGCGCGAACTGGTGGGCTATCGCAAGATGCGCCCCGGCGGCGACTGCACCAGCTTTGCGCGGCGCGACGCCCAGGGCGTGATCCTGGGCCAGACCATCGACCTCAATGGCGCCATGCACAGCGAATTGTGCGGCCTGAAACTGCACGACAGCGTCAGCGGCCGGCGTTCGATGATGCTCAGTTTCACCGGCCTGCTGGGCTATCTGGGCATGAACGACAGCGGCCTGGCGGTGTGCCTGAACCTGGTGCTGGCGGGCGACTGGGGGCCGGGCATACCCGGCTATCTGGCGATCCGCTACCTGCTCGACCAGGCCGATACGGTGGAACAGGCGCTGGCGCTGCTCGAACGGCTGCCGCTGGCCAGCTCGCGCGCGCTGACCCTGGCCGACAGCCGGCGCATGGTGACGGTGGAATATGTGCGCAACAGCGCGCGCCTGATCGAGCAGGCGCCGCTGGTCCACGCGAATCATTTTCTGCATCCGGATTGGGTGCCGCAGGACCAGCTCAATCCCTTCGCCCGCACCGGTTCGCTGCGGCGCCAGCAAGCCTGCGCCGACGCGCTGGCGGCGCTGCCGCGGCACAGCGCCAGCGCCGACTATATGGCGCTGCTCGACCGGGCGCCCGTGCACGTGGCCGACAACGGCCAGTTGCAGCGTGAATGCACGGTCGGTGCGGTGCTGATGCGCCCCGCCGAAGGCGAGATGCTGGTGCGCCGGGCCGACCCCGCCGCCGCCGTCACGCGCCATCTGTTTGACTGAAGTTCACTGTTCTCTCCTCCAACCACTTTTATGACGGAATTCCTATGGCTTACATCGTGACCGAAGACTGCATCCAATGCAAACACACCGACTGCGTCAGCGTCTGCCCGGTCGACTGCTTCCATGAAGGCGAAAACTTCCTCGCCATCGATCCCGACGAATGCATCGACTGCGGCGCCTGCGAGCCCGAGTGCCCGCTGCGCGCGATCAAGCCGCACGACCAGCTGAGCGAGGCCGACCGCCAGTTCGTCGCCCTGAACCGCGACCTGGCGCAGTCCTGGCCCGCCATCTTCGAACGCAAGTCCTCGCTGCCCGATGCGGCGCGCTGGGCCGGTGTGCCCGGCAAGCTGGCGCAACTGGTGCGCTGAGCCGCGACCAACCACCGCTCAACAGGAAACTCATGGCTATTTTTGACTGGACTATTCTGAACCTGCCGCTCTACGAAGAGCGGCACCGTACGCTGGCGCGCGAGCTGGAAGCCTGGACCGCGCAGATGGCGGCGAATGCACAGGCGTGGACCACGCTGGCGCCGGACCAGGCCTGCCGCAACTACATGGAACAGCTGGGCCGCGACGGCTGGCTGCGGCTGGTGATCCACGACGCCAGCGGCGCGCGTGGCCGCCCCGATCTGCGCTCGGTCTGCCTGGCGCGCGAAGCGTTTTCCTGGCTCGACGAGATGTGCGATATCGCCTTTTCGATCCAGGGGCTGGGCGCGTCGCCGCTGGCCTGGTACGGTTCGGCCGACCAGCGCGGCGAATGGCTGGACCGCTGCGGCGCCGGCCAGGCGCTCGGCACGCTGGCCATGTCGGAGCCCGACTGCGGCTCCGGCCTGGGCGCGCTGACGCTGAGCGCGCAGCGCGGCGCCGGCGGCTATACCCTCAACGGCAGCAAGACCTGGATCGCCAACGCCACCATCGCCGATTTTCATTGCGTGCTGGCGCGCACCGGCGAAGGGCCGGGCGCGCTGGGCCTGAGTTTCCTGCTGGTGCCGCGCGATACGCCCGGCCTGACTGTGACGGCTATCGATATGCTGGCGCCGCGTCCGCTGGCGCGCCTCGATTTCCACGACAGCCCGCTGCCGCCGCAGGCCCTGATCGGCAAGGCCGGCCAGGGTTTCGCGTATGCGATGGAGCTGCTCGACTACTACCGCGTCTCGGTCGGCGCCGCGGCGCTGGGCTATGGCCGGCGCGCGCTGCAGGAATCGGTGCAGTGGACGCGCCGCCGTCCGGCCGGCAACGGCCGCCTGATCGAAACCCAGCTGACCAGCGCCAAGCTGGCCAATATGATGGTGTACCAGGACAGCACGGCCTTGCTGGTGGCGCGCACGGCCTGGGAATTCGATCAGGGCTGCACCCAGGACCTGGCCCTGCACGCGAGCATCACCAAGCTGCATGCGACCGAACAGGCGCAGCGCGTGGTCGATGACACGGTGCAGCTGTTTGGCGCGGCCGGCCTGGTCGCGGGCAGCGTGCCGGAGCGGCTGTACCGCCAGGTGCGCTCGCTGCGCATCTACGAGGGCACGTCCGAGATGCAGCAGCTGATGATCGCCGCCGGCGCCGCACGCCGTGCGCAGGGGCGCTGAGATGGCCCGCATCGCAGTGGTCACAGGCGCCTCGCGCGGCATCGGCCGCGCCATCGCGCTCAAACTGGCCGAGCAGGGCTGGGACATCGCTTTCTGTTACCAGCGCGACGAGGCGGCGGCGGCCGACACGGCCGCCGCGATCCGCGCCTGCGGCGTGCGCGCCGACATGGCGCGCTGCGACGTGGCCGAGCTGGACCAGGTCGAGCGCTGGATGGCCGGGCTGGAACAGCGCCTGGGCGCGCCGTTCGCGCTGGTCAACTCGGCCGGCATCACGCGCGACGCTCCGCTGGCGATGATGGCGGCGGCCGACTGGCAGGCCGTGATCGATACCAATCTGGGCGGCGTCTTCAATGTCTGCCGCAGCGCGGCCATGGGCATGATCAAGCGCGGCGAGGGCAGTATCGTCAATCTGTCCTCGGTGTGGGGCGTGCATGGCAATGCCACCCAGGTCAATTACTCGGCCAGCAAGGCCGGCATGATCGGCTTTAGCAAGGCGCTGGCCAAGGAAGTGGGACGCTATAACATCCGCGTCAACGCGATCGCTCCCGGCCTGATCGACACCGATATGACCGAAGGCCTGAGCAGCGCGGTGAAGAACCGCATGCTGGCTTCGATCGCGCTGCGCCGTGCCGGCAGCGCGCGCGAGGTGGCCAATCTGGCGGCCTTCCTGCTGTCGGATGATGCAGCCTATATCACCGGCCAGGTGCTGGGCATCGATGGAGGAATGGGCGCATGAGCGGCATGGCGCTACGGCGCGCCGCGCCGCTGGCCTGCACGGGGCAGTTGCAGGAACTGGCGTTCGACCGCATGCTCACCGAGCAGACGCTGGAGGCGGCGCTGCCGCTGTTTGCCGGCCACTATCCGGGCCGGCCGATTTTTCCCGGCGTGTGCTATGTCGAGGCGGCCCTGCAGGCGGTCGAGCGCGGCGTGCGCCTGGCCGGCGGCGGGCCGGTGCGCATGGCCGAACTGGCTAGTGTGCGCCTGCTGGCGGCGGCGGGGCCGGGCGCGCAGCTGCGCTGCGAGCTCAAGCTGCTCGATGCGCCGCTGACGCTGGCGCGCTCGCGCTGGCAGATCAGCTGCGCGGTCGATGGCCAGCCGGCCGCCGTGATCCGTCTGACGGTGGAGGCGCGATGACGACGATGAACTTCGCGCAACTGCGCGGCGCGCTGCCGCACCGCCATCCCTTCCTGTTGCTGGACCGGGTCACGGCCAGCGAGGCGGGCGTCTCGCTGACGGCGCGCAAATGCATCTCCGGCAATGAGCCCTGCTACGCGGGACTGGGCGATGAACTGGAGGCCGGCGCGCTGGCCTATCCGCAAACCTTGCTGGTGGAAGCCTTCCTGCAGGCGGCCGGGCTGATGCTGCTCGAGGCGCTGGCGCTGCCGCGCGTGGCCGACGACATGCTGATGCTGTTCGGTTCGCTGGCCGATTGCGTCTTCGCCGGCGACGCGCTGCCGGGCGATGTGCTGGAACTTCAGCTCAGTCTGGATCGCCTGTTCCCCGACAGCGCCATGGCCAGCGGCCGGATCTGCGTGGACGGGCGCGAACTGCTGCGCATCGGCCGCGTGGTGGTGGCGCTGCGGCCCCTGGCCGGCGCCGGCGCCGCGGCCACACCGGCCTGAGTGTTCAGGCGCGCTGGCCGGGCGCCAGGCGCCAGGCCAGCGCGCCCGCCAGGCCAGCGGGCAGCCCGTCCAGCTCGCGCACCATCCAGAGCGCCGGCTGGCCGGCCAGGTCGGCGCTGCGCACCGGCACCGGCGCCGGGCCGCACTCCCATCCCACACAGACCTGATGCATGGCCCGCCGCAGGCCGCAGCCTATCGCCTTGAGCAAGGCTTCCTTGCGGGTCCACAGCAGCGCCAGCGCGCTGGCCGGACAGGGGGGCGGCGCGGTATGCCAGCGCACCCGCTCCTGTGCGCTCAGCATATAGGCCAGCATGGCCGGCGTGATCCGGTCGAAGCGGACTATCTGTTCGATATCGATGCCGGCCTGCTGTGCCGGGCTGGCTAGCGCGCCGGCCCAGTAGCCGCCGCTGTGGCTGAAGCTGAAACTGTAATGGGGCGGATCGGCTTGCGGCTTGCCGTGCTCGTTATAGCTGAAGCGCAGTTGCGCGGGGGCGATGCCGGTCCCCTCGGCCAGCCAGTGGCGCAGGGCGCGGTGGCTGGCCAGATAGTCCTGCGCATGGCCGGGCCGCAGCAGCCGGGCCGCAGCAGCCAGCTCGGCCGCCGACAGGACGCAGCCGTCCACCGGCCCGGCGTCGGGGCCGGCAGCCATGTCGATGCGCTGGCAGAGCCAGCGCGGCTGGCACGCCGTTCCGGCGCTGGCGTTAGGCGCCACGTTCAGCCGGCCTGCTGGCTGAAGATGCCCTGCTCCGGAATACCCAGGTCGCGCAGCAGCGGCGCCAGCGCCGTGTAGTCGCGGCGCATGCGCACGCCTTGCGCGGCGGCGCGCATCTGTGCGCCTATCTGTTCGCGCCCGGCGATGCCGGCATAGTCGAGGATGGATACCCAGAATGCCACGTCGACCTGGACGAAGTCGTCCAGCGCCTGGCACAGCAGGGCGCGGAAGCGCGCCTGCGCCGCCGCGTCCAGGCTCTGATAGACGCTGCGCGCCAGTTGCGCGAAGGTGGTGCCGTGGGCCAGTTCGTCGCGCCGGTGCAGATCGGTGTTGAGGCGGTTCAGCGGCTGGATGCTGGTGTCGGCCGCGATCTGCTGCAGGTAGGCGTGGATCGTGGTCTCGGCGACGGTGGCGTAGACCATGCGCACCAGCGCGGCGTCGTCGGCGTCGCGCGCCTGCTCCAGCGCCGCGCGCAGGGCCACGCCGATCAGCGGCTCGGGCATGCGATAGCCGTGCAGATCGTGGCGCGCGCGCGCATTGCTGCAAATTTCCAGGCACATCAGGATGTGGAACTGTTCGTCCACCGCCAGCTGGGCGATCACCTGCTTGACGCGGGCGTCGCTGACGCCGGGCAGGCGTCCCTTGAGCAGCAGGCTGCACAGCGGCTGCACCATCTCATCTTCCATGAAGATGGCTTTTTCATTGTAGGCGACCCAGGCCGTGGCCAGCAGGCGCAGCTGGGCCGGCCGCGCCAGCGCCGCGTAGGCGGGGCTGTCGTGGAAGGGCAGCATCGCGGCCGGGAAGTCGGGGATCGTCGGATCGTAATACTGGCCCAGGTCGAGGCGCTCCTTGCGCACGGCGACGCGCTGGTCCCAGCTGAGGGCGAGGCTGTCGAGGATTTTGCGCTCGAGCTGGGCGTCATGGATAGAGGTGGTGTACATGGTCGGCAGGGTAGGTTGAAGGGGAGGGCGCGGCGGCGCGCGTGGCGGCTGCGCGAGCGTAAGTTAGCCTGATTGCCCTTGTCATACCACTACCAACTCTGGCGGGTAGCCGGATCCGCCGCCCTTGGGCTAGAGTCAGCTATTGTCCGCCCGCGGCCCGCCGCGGCGCCCTGTCACCCTGTCCCTGGAACCCGCCGATGAATCAGTCCTTGCCCGTCCATGCCGATGCCCTGGTCTACCACCATGTGGTGGCGTATGCCGATACCGACGCCGGCGGCGTGGTGTATCACGGCCGCTACCTGGAAATGATCGAGCGCGCGCGCAACCACGCCGTGGCCAGCGCCGGGCTGTCGTATGGCGCGCTGCTGCGCGAGCACGACACCGTGCTGCTGATCCACCGCGCCCAGGCGGCCTACCATGCGCCTGCCTTCCTGGAAGACCGCCTGCAGCTGCACAGCCGCCTGACCGTGTGCAGCCCGGCCCGTTCGCGCTGGGTCACCGACGTGCTGCGCGAGGGCAGCCTGCTGGCCTCCTTCAGCGTCGACGTGGTGGCCTGGAGCGCCAGCACGCGCGGCGCGCGCATCTGCCCGGCGATCGTGCTGGAGCGGCTGGCGCCCTATCTGGCCGTTCCCGCCGGCGGCGCCGCTTCCGCTTCGGCCTGAGCCTGCATGTCATCCCAGGCCCGCTCCAGCAGCAGCACCAGTTTCTGGCCGGCGTACCGGATCTGCGCCAGCGTCAGCGCGGTGTATCCGATCACCACCGCCGGCGGCAGCCGCGCCGCGCTGGAGAAGGCGCGCAGCGGCTGCAGTGCGATGTCGCAGGCGGCCGCGCGCGCGCAGAACACCAGCTCGTCGCAGCCCTGCGGCAGCCACAGCACAAAATGGAAGCCGGCATGGTAGCCGGAGGCGGGCGCGCGCCCGCTGGCGCCGAGCAGCGCGAGCAGGGTGTCGCGGCGCTGCTGGTAGCAGCGCCTGGCCACGCGCAGATGGCGCAGATAGGCGCCGTCGCGGATGAATTCGGCCAGCGCCAGCTGCGGCGCGATCGCGACCGAACGGCACGTCGCCTGCAGCAGCTCGGCCAGCAGCGGGCGGATCGCCGGCGGCGCCACGATAAAGCCCAGCCGCAGGCCGGCGAACAGGGTCTTGTTGAAGCTGCCGCAGTAGACCACGCGGCCATGCTGGTCCAGCGACTTGAGGGCGGGCAGGGGCGCGCTATGGTAGTTGAATTCGCTGTCGTAATCGTCCTCGATGATCCAGCTGGCGTGGCGGTCGGCCCAGTCGAGCAGTTCGAGGCGGCGCGTGACCGACATCGTCATGCCCAGCGGCGACTGGTGGGCCGGCGTGACGAAGGCCAGCCGCGCCGCGCCCTGGCGCCGCAGCGCCGCGCAGTCGATGCCCTGGGCGTCGACCGGAATATGGGCCACGCGCGCGCCGGCCAGCTCGAACAGGCGGCGCGCGCTGGGGTAGCCGGGATCTTCCACGCAAGCGATGTCGTCCGGCCGCAGCAGCGCGCGCGCCAGCAGGTCGAGCGAATGGCGGATGCCGGTGGTGACGATGATATCGGCTGGCGCGCACTGCATGCCGCGGTGTTTCCTGAGGTAGTCGGCAATCTGTTCACGCAACTGCTGCGCACCCTGGGCGTCGGGGGAGCATAGCTGCTCGGGCGTGGCCGGCCCGATGGCGCGCGCCAGATAGCGCGCCCAGGTGGCCATCGGGAACAGGTTGACGTCGGCCAGCCGGCCCACGAAGGGCTGGCCGGCCAGCACCCGCACTTCGGAGGCGGCCGGCGCCTGCTCCGGCCCGGCCGGGCCGGGCGTCGGCGCCGGCATGCCGGCGGCGGCGCCGGCCATCAGATAGCGTTCCGGCACCACCGCGCAGACGCGCGTGCCCGAGCCGCTGCGGCGCGCCACATAGGCTTCGGCCTGGAGCCGGTCCAGCGCCGCTTCCACGGTGCCGCGCGAAATGCCCCAGCGCGCGGCCAGCGTGCGGCTGGACGGCAGGGCGCTGGCGGCCGGCAGCCACTTTTTCAGGATCGCGTGGCGCAAGGCTTCGTAGACGATTTCCTGCTTGCTGGCGCTGTGCCGCGGGTCGAGCAGGCCGGGCGGCTGCGGCAGGTCGAGTCCGGCCGCGGATTTTCCTCGTGTCATAGTGGTCTAATCAAAAAAGCGTAATACGGTACTTAGCATTACACCATAAAAGCCCTAGCATGGTTGCTCTTTCTGCAATCATTCTACTGGGCAAATCATGTTTGATAATCAGGAGCAACAAAAATTCACCATCGCGGTGATCGGCGCCGGCGGCGCCTGTGTCGCCTTTCTCCACCACCTGGTCGTGTCGCTGGCGCCATCGCAGGCCGCGGCGCTGCGGGTACAGGTGTTCGAACCGCGTCCCTGCGCCGGCCCCGGCCTGGCCTATCAGGAGGACGAGGAAACGCTGCTGCTGAACCGGGTGGCCGAAACCATGTCGGTGTCGGCCAGCGACTATTCCACCTTCTCGGCCTGGCTGCGCTGGAAGTCGCACCACGCCAGGGAGCTGCGTCCGGTATCGGCGGCGAATCTGTCGGCGGCCTATGTGCCGCGTCCCGTGTTCGGGCGCTTCCTGGCCGATTTCTTCCGCGAGACGCTGGACTCGGCGCGCCAGAAGGGGCTGGAGATCGACGTCGTGCCGGCCGCCGTGCAGGGCATACGGCGCGGCACCCGCTACCTGATCGAGACGCCCGGCGCGCGCTACGAGGCCGACTCGGTGGTGCTGGCCGTCGGAAACACCGGCGCGCGCGACCACTATCAGCTGGGCGGCCATGCGCGCTTCCTCGACAGCCCCTATCCGGTGCGCCAGCGCATCCGTCCGCTGCTGGGCGCGCGCCGCATCTGCGTCATCGGCGCCGGCCTGAGCGCGGTCGACGTGGCCGTCAGCCTGCGCGAGATGGGTTACCAGGGCGGCATCGACCTGGTCTCGCGCGGCGGCAGCCTGCCGTTTGTGCGCGGGCGCCAGGCCCAGGCGCACCAGCCGCGCTATCTGACCCAGGCCGCGCTGATCCGCCTGAGTAACCACGGCGCGACGCGCATCGGCCTGCGCGCGCTGGGCCGCCTGCTGCGCGCCGAACTGCGCACGGTCGGCTACGACTGGCGCGCCCTGTTCCGCGACAGCGCCGATCCGCTGGCCAGCCTGCGCGCCGATACCGGCGCCGCCGGCGAGGTGTGCCAGTGGCAGCTGGTGCTGGCCGCCACCAACGCCGTGGTCAGCACGGCCTGGCATGCGCTCGATGCCGCCTCCCAGGATGTGGTACTCAAGCGCTTTGCGCGCCAGTGGCGGGCCCGGCGCGCGCCGATGCCGCGCGAGAACGCGCTCAAGCTGCTGCAGATGATAGAGCGCGGCCAGCTGCGGCTGCTGCGCGGCGCCCCCGCCTTCGACCGCTCCAGCGCCGACGCGATCAGCGCCACCACGGCGGCCGGCACGGTGCGCTACGACTATGTGATCAATGCCACCGGCTCGGCCCAGTGGGTCGACACGCCGCAGGATTCGGCGCTGGTCTGGCAGATGCTGCAGGACGGGCTGGCGGTGCGCGATCCGCGCGGCGGCATCCGGGTCGACTTCGGCACCGGCGCGGTGATCGACCAGCACAATGAACCGGACTGGAATCTGCGCGCGCTCGGCCAGATCACCAACGGCAGTTATTTCTTCGTCAGTTCGCTGGAGATGATCGCGCGCCATGCGCGCCGCATCGCCGACGATTTGCTGGCGACCCTACCCTATGAAGGACGGCGCGTGATCGGCCAGCCTACCCTTGTCCCTGTTGCGGAGTAAACCGATGACTTCTGAAATGGACCGCGCCCCCGAGGGGCGCCGCGAATTGCCGGCCTGGCTGTGGAGCCTGATCCTGCTGCTGGTGGTGTGCCTGCCGCGCGCCACCATCGACGCCTATCTGCCCTCGCTGCCGGCGATGGCCGTCGCGCTGGGCGCGACCGACACCCAGTTGCAGCTGACCTTGACGCTGTACATGGCCGGCTATGCGCTGTCGATGCTGCTGTGCGGCCCGCTGGCCGACCGCTACGGCCGCCGCCCCGTGCTGATCGGCGGCCTGCTGCTGTATGTGCTGGCCAGCGTCGCCTGTGCGCTGGCCAGCTCGGCGCCGCTGATCATCGCCGCGCGCATGCTGCAGGCGCTGGGCGGCTGCAGTGGCACCGTGATCGGCCGCGTGATGGTGCGCGACCGTTTCAGCGTCCAGGCCCAGGCCGGCATGCTGAGCCGCCTGTCGATGGGCATGGCGCTGTCGCCGGTGATCGCGCCGCTGGTGGGCAGCCTCATCGACGCGGCGCTGGGCTGGCGCTGGGTGTTCATCGTGCTGACCGGCTTGGCTTGCCTCGCGCTGACGCTGGTGGCCGCGCTGGTGCCGGAAACGGCGACGCGCCAGACCCAGCGCCCTTCGCTGGCCGGCGTGCTGCGCATCTACGGCGGCCTGCTGCAGGATGGCTATTTCCTGCGCTATGCGCTGGCGATCAGTTTTGTCTACTGCACCTATTTCCCGTATATCGCCGAATCGTCGGTGCTGCTGCAGCGCCTGATGCACCTGAGCCCGATGGCCTATGCGCTGACCTTCGGCGCCACCGTCACCGGTTATCTAGCCGGCTCCCAGGTGTTCCGCCGCCTGACGCGGCGCCACAGCGCCGACACCCTGATCGGCCGCGCGGTCGGCGTCAGCCTGGCCGGCAGCTGTCTGCTGGTGCTGGCGACGTCGCGCTTCCCGCTGTCGCTGCTGGCGCTGGCCGGGCCGATGGTGCTGATCATGTTCGCCGTCGGCATCGCCATTCCGGCCTGCCAGCTGGCCGTGCTGCAACCCTACGGTGCGGCCGCCGGCACGGTGTCGGGCTTCTTCTTCTTTGTGCAGATGGCCATTACCGCCGCCTGCAGCCTGCTGGTGGGGGCGCTGTCGGACGGCACGGTGGCGCCGATGGCCTGGACCACGCTGTCGGCCAGCCTGGCCTTCGGCGGCCTGTGGATGCTGTGCCGGCCGCGGCCCGCGGCCGATGCCAGCGGTGTGGCGATCTGATGCGCCCGCCCGCCGGCACTGCCGTGGCCGCCCCGGAACTGCCGGACGGCCTGTACAGCGGCCCCTGCGAACATGCGCTGTTCGCGGACATCGCCGCCAGGGCCGCCGCCGTCGGCTATCCCTATTGCGGCTACACGATGCGCATTCCGGTGCCGATCTCGCGGCCGCTGCTGCTCAGTCTGAGCACCTTCGGGGCCGACTGGGAGGCCAGCGCCGAGGGCGTGGCGCTGGCCCAGGCGGGCATCGCCCATGCGCGCACCGCCAATCGCGCCTTGCCGCTGTGGGACGATCCGGTGTTCGCCGGGCTGGGCCCGGCCTGCGCGGCGGCGCGCAGCCATGGCCTGTGCCAGGGCTGGGCCCAGCCCTCGCGCGATGCGCGCGGTGTGGTCAGCCTGCTGACGCTGCTGCGGCCCGGGCGGGCCGACGGCGCCGCGCGCGGCCACCCGGGCATCACGCTGGGCTGGCTGATCGAGGAAGCGCATCAGCGCATGAGCGAGCTGCTGCTGGCGCGCCACGCACCGGAAGTGCGCCAGCACATCACGCTGCGCGAACGCGAAATCCTGCGCTGGACCGCCGATGGCAAGACCGCCTACGAAATCGGCAGGATCTTGCTGATTTCCGAAAACACGGTGGCTTTCCACATCAAAAATGTGGTGAGCAAGCTGCGCGCGTCGAACAAGGTGCAGGCCGCCGTCAAGGCCAGCGCGCTGGGGCTGTTGTAGCGGCGGTGTGGGGCGCGCGGCGCGGCTTCCAAGACGGTAGTGTTGGAGTGTCGCAACAGGACTGGTTTTTCTGAAATCGTTGCAAGACTTGTGGTTTTGACTGAGTCAAGATGGTGTTCAATACGCAATTTCTATTGGGCGTCTTGATCTAGCGCAATTGTTTATAATTCTGACGACTTTTATAAAAAAACACTAAATAAGACTGTTACTGACGGGCTTACAGGCCATAGAATGTTGCAAAATCTGACAATTGTAAAAATAATTGCCGATTATGCTTCATTGTTATCAAATTAGTACTAGAATCAATTAACACCGGACGAAATTCGAAATATACTGGTCAATGAATAAGTTCAAAACTTATATTTCCAATGGGCAACCATACTAGGATAAAATAGACACGCAAAATCTGTTGTTGAGTGTCAATAAATGGTACTATTTGGAAATACTTGCAGTTTAAACAGTTAGATATGCGCGAAGCATTTGCAAAGGATTAAAATGCGATCTGCATTTGAGACATGGGCGCAACGCGATGGACACATCGTACGCCGGCGCGAAGATAAACCGGACGAATATCTGGTATTTGAAACCCAACGCCGCTGGGTAATCTGGCAGGCTGCTCTGGAGCACGGCAAGGCGCCAGCCGGTCGCAAGACCGCTGCGCAAAAAGAAGCCGCCGCCGCCAAGGCAGCGCCAGCCCGCGGCGACCTGCAGCGCGCTCCCGCGATCGATTCCGATCAGGCGGCCGTGCGCAACCAGGTGCTCAACGAGGTGCTCGATGCCTTCTCGACGCTCGACGGCGAGACCGGCATGGAAGACATCCTCAAGGTGATTCAAAGCCTGAAGAAAAAGCAGCAGATGGAACAGGTTGAAGAAGCCGTGGCCAAGGCCGCGCGTCCTTCCACGCCGCTCCACCGCAGCTGATGTTGTTCCGGCACTACAAGGGTGGCGTCTACGAGTTCGTCTGCGAGGCCACCCTGGAGTCGGACCTGAGTCCGATGATCGTCTATCGCGCCGCTGACGGTTCTGTCTGGACCCGTCCCAAGGACGTGTTCTTTCAGCTGATCGATGTCGACGGCGTGATGGTGCAGCGTTTTGCGCCCATAAATTAAGACCCAGGATGACGATGCGTATCGCTAGGGCGGCTGCGGCCGCCGCCTTGTATGTAGTGGCCGCTTCAGGCATGGCCGAAACGGTCGGTTCTGTCGATACCGCCTTCAAACTGATCGGCCCCGACCATAAAGTGGTGGTCGAAGTGTTCGACGATCCGCGCGTGCCCGGCGTCAGCTGCTATCTGTCGCGCGCCAAGACCGGCGGCATCAAGGGCGCCATCGGCCTGGCCGAAGACAAGGCCGAGTCCTCGGTGGCTTGCCGTCAGGTAGGCGCGCTGAGCTTCCCCGGCCCCGTGCCGCTGCAGGAAGAGGTATTCTCCGAGCGCGCCTCGATCTTCTTCAAGCATGTGAGCGTGGTGCGCATGGTCGATACCAAACGCAATGCGCTGGTTTATCTGGTCTATTCGGACCGCCTGATCGACGGCAGTCCCAAGAACAGCGTGACCGCGGTGCCCGTGCCGGCCAATCAGCCGGTGCCGGTCAAGCGCTGATACCCCGGCGGCGCGCCCGCGCCGCCGCATCACCAGGAGGCCGGATCATGCATCGACTCGCCGCCCTTGCAGCCCTCGCGGCCACGCTGTTCGTGGCCGGCTGCGCCACCCTGACCGAATCGACCCAGCAGCAAGTGATGGTGCAGACCATCGCCGACAACCGCGAGATCGCCGGCGTCGGCTGCGTGCTGTACAACGATGTGGGCAAGTGGTTCGTCACCACGCCGGCGCGCGTGATGATACGCAAGAGCGCACAGCCGCTGCGGGTGGACTGCCACAAGGCCAGCGGGAATGGCGTCGATGCCGGCATCAGCTGGGCCTATGAAAAAATCGAATCGAAGGTCAATGCCACGCTGTGGGGCAATGTCGTGCTCACGGCCGGTGCCGGCTATC
This sequence comes from Oxalobacteraceae bacterium, assembly GCA_013284265.1. Taxonomy (GTDB): domain Bacteria; phylum Pseudomonadota; class Gammaproteobacteria; order Burkholderiales; family Burkholderiaceae_D; genus Rugamonas. The sequence continues at coordinate 42,790 of JABTBR010000041.1, forward strand.
TGGTCGACCGCAATACCGGGGCCGGTTTTGACTACCCGTCCACGCTGACGGTGATCATGCATCCGGGCGATGCGGCCGATGGCCGGCCGGCGCCTGCGGCAGGCGTGACGGTGTATTAGGGCGCGGGCTGGTATCGCTCCTGTAAACCCACGGCGTACCCCTGGGGTCTGACCCCAGGGCCCGGATAGGGGCTGCGCCCCGCCGGTCCCGTTGGGACCGGCCCCCGGCTCTTTGCCGTGGGTTCTAAAAGGGGCTCCGGCTCTTTGCCGTTGCTTACAAAGAAAAGGGCGGCGCCTCGATGGGAGGCGCCGCCCTTTTTGTCTTATCCCCGCTGATCGACTACACGCGGTTGATCAGGAAGCTGGTCAACAGCGGTACCGGACGGCCGGTCGAACCCTTGGCGCCGCCGGACTTCCAGGCGGTGCCGGCGATGTCCAGGTGCGCCCAGGTATATTCGCGGGTGAAGTTCTCCAGGAAGGCCGCGGCCGTGCACGACGCGCCGCCCGGGGGGCCGATATTGGCCAGGTCGGCGAAGTTGGACTTGAGCTGCTCGTTATACAGCTCGCCGATCGGCAGGCGCCAGGTGGTGTCGCCGGTCTGCTGGCCGGCGCTTTGCAGTTCGGCCGCCAGCTTCTCGTGGGCCGCGTCGTCGCGCGTGAACAGGCCGCTGTGGTGGTGGCCCAGCGCGACGATGCAGGCGCCGGTCAGGGTGGCGATATCGACCACGGCGGCCGGCTTGAAGCGTTCCGCATAGGTCAGGGCGTCGCACAGCACCAGGCGGCCTTCGGCGTCGGTGTTGAGGATTTCGATGGTCAGGCCATTCATCGAGCTGACGATGTCGCCCGGCTTGGTGGCGCGGCCGGACGGCATGTTTTCGCACGCGGCGATCACGCCGATCACGTTGAGCTTCAGGTTCATCTCGCCGATGGCGCGGAAGGTGCCCAGTACCGAGGCGGCGCCGCCCATGTCGTACTTCATTTCGTCCATGCCGGGACCGGCCTTGAGCGAGATGCCGCCGGTGTCGAAGGTGATGCCTTTACCGACCAGCACCACCGGCGCATCCTTGGCCTTGCCGCCCATGTGCTTGATGATGATGAACTTGGGCGGCTGTTCGCTGCCGTTGGTGACCGACAGGAAGCTGTTCATTTTCAGCGCTTCGAGCTGTTTGCGGTCCAGGATCTCGACGTCGAAGCCGTAGTCCTTGCCCAGCTTCTTGGCGGTATTGGCCAGGTAGGTCGGGGTGCAGATGTTGGCCGACAGGTTGCCCAGGTCCTTGGTCAGGTCCATGCCGTTGGCGATGGCGATGGCCTGGGCCAGCGCCAGCTTGGTGGCGGCGGTGTTGGGCACGGCCAGCGCCAGTTTCTTCACGCCGGCAGGCGCCGGATCCTTCTTGCTCTTCTGGGTATCGGTGCGGTAGGCGCCTTCGTGCGCGCCCTGGACCACGCAACGGATCGCCCAGTTGACATCGCGGTCTTTCACTTCGGTCAGCGGTAGTGCGATAATGGCGTCGCTCGCGCCCAGCGTGGCGAACACCTTGAGCGCGGCGGCGACGCCGGAAGCGGCGCTTTTCTCGCTGAGCGCATCGGCGCTGCCCAGGCCCACTAGCAGCACGCGTTCGGCCGCCGCGCCCTTGACGGCGCGCAGCAGCAGGGTGGTGCCGGCTTTGCCCGAAATGTCGCCGGACTTGAGCGCAGCCGTGATTTCACCAGCACCGTCGAGGGCCTTGGCCGCATCCGAAAGCTTTTTGTTTTCGTAGACGGCGACGGCGATGCAGCCCGTCTTTGCCGTCACGATGGTGTTTTTTGTGTCGAATGCTTTTATGCTAAAGTCCATTTGATTCTCCGTGTCATATGCTGTGGCCAGCCTTGTGAGCTGGCGTTTTTTACTTAACTTAACTGCCGAATTATAACTTTCGAATGATCTTTCAACGCGCCCTACGCCGTGAGCTGCTCAGTGCCGCCGGGGCCACCTTCACCGTGCTGTTCAGCATTGCCGTCACCTGGACCCTGATTACCATCCTTGGCAAGGCCGCCGGCGGCAAAGTCGCCTCTAGCGACGTGCTGGCGTTGATCGTCTTCGCAGCCTTGAATTATCTGCCAACTATCCTGATCCTCACCAGCTTTATTTCAGTGCTGATGGTCGTCACCCGCAGCTACCGCGAGTCGGAGATGGTGGTGTGGTTCGCCTCGGGCCTGAGCCTGAGCCGCTGGATCGCGCCGGTGCTGTCCTTCGGCCTGCCGATGGTGGCGCTGACGGCGGCCCTGAGCCTGGTGGCCACGCCCTGGGCCAAGCACAAGAGCGCAGAGTATATCGAGCGCTTCGAAAAACGTGAAGACCTGCAGAAGGTCTCGCCCGGCCAGTTCAAGGAATCGGCAGGCAGCAACCGCATCTTCTTCGTCGAGGGCGTCAGCGGCAAGACCGCCGTGGTGCAGAACGTGTTCGTCAACACGGTCGATGAAAAGGGCACCGCCGTCATCGTCGCGCGCGAAGGCGTGATCACCACCGACGCCAAGGGCCAGCGCTTCCTGGTCCTGAAGAACGGCCGGCGCTACCAGGGCATGCCCGGCAAGGCCGACTTCCAGACCATGGAATTCGAGAGCTACAGCATGCGCGTGGCCAGCCGGGCGCAGGAATTGGGTTCGGAACTGAATGTCGATGCGATGACCACGCCGGACCTGTTCGAAGAGCCGAATAACTTCACCCGCGCCGAACTGCTGTGGCGCATCGCCTCGCCCTTGTCCTGCCTGGTGCTGATCCTGCTGGCCATCCCGCTCGGTTTCGTCAATCCGCGCGCCGGCAGTTCGGCCAATCTGATCATCGCGCTGCTGATCTTCGTCACCTACAGCAATCTGATCAAGGTGGTCGAGGCCAGCGTCAAGCAGGGCCGCATGTCGTTCGCGCTGTCCTGGTGGCCGCTGCACCTGGCTGCCGCCTTCGCCGTGTTCCTGCTGTTCGCCTGGCGCCTCAATCTCAATCACCGTTATCACCCGCTGGTGCTGTTCGCCGCGCTCAAGCGCGGACGTCACCGCAAGGAAGCCGCTGTCTCATGAAAATCCTGCAACGCTATTTCGCGGTCACCATCATCAAGGCGGTGGCCTTCGTGCTGGCCGCCTTCCTGGCCCTGCAAGCCTTCATGGACATCACCGGCGAACTGCCGTCGGTGGGCAAGAACGGCTACGCGATCCAGCACGCCTTCTTATATGTGCTGATCCAGCTGCCGGCCCACGTCTACGAGGTGATGCCGCTGGCCGCGCTGATCGGCACCATCTACACGATGGCGCAATTCGCCTCGACCTCGGAATTTACCATCATGCGCGCCTCCAGCATGACCACCGGCATGGCCGGCTGGATGCTGTTCAAGGTGGGTATCTGGCTGGTGGCGTTTACCTTCATCTTCGGTGAGTTGATCGCGCCGCGCACCGCGCCGATCGCCGAAAAGATCAAACTCAGCGCGCGCGGCGCGGCCGTCTCGGCCGAGTTCCGCTCCGGCGTCTGGACCAAGGACATCATCCACGCCGGTGGTCTGAGCGGCCCCGTCACCGGCTCGCGTTTCTTCAATGTGCGCGAGGTGCGTCCGGACGGCCAGCTGCGCGACGTCAAGCTCTACGAGTTCGACACGTACTTCCGCCTGCGCTCGCTGATCATGGCCAAGACCGGCGCCTTCCAGGGCAACAGCACCTGGCGCCTGTACGATGTCAGCGAAAACCTGTTCAGCAATTCGGCGCTGCTGAAACCGGGCAGCGAGGCCAACGTGGCCAACAACTTCGCGCAGGAGACCAGCGCCGTGGCCACCCGCCACGCCGACAGCCTGGATGTGGTGTCGGAGATCACGCCGAAGATCCTGTCGGTGTCCTCGTCCGATCCGGAGCGCATGTCGGCCGCCGAGCTGGCCGTCTACACCCGCCACCTGCAGGAGAACAAGCAGGAGACCGAGCGCTTCAAGATCGCCTTCTGGAAGAAGCTGGTCGACCCGCTGGCGATCTTCGTGATGATGGCGATGGCGCTGCCGTTCGCCTACCTGCACACGCGCAGCGGTGGCGTGAGCCTGAAAATTTTCGTCGGCATTATGATAGGCGTGAGTTTCATGCTGGTGAATACCCTGTTTTCCCATCTGGGCCTGCTGAGCACCTGGCCGGCCTTCATAACGGCGATCGCGCCGAGTACCCTATACCTGCTGCTGGCGCTGGGCGCCTTGTGGTGGGTGGAGCGACATTGATGACCCAGCAAGCCCTGATCCTGTTCGCCCACGGCGCCCGCGCCGCTTCCTGGGCCGCGCCCTTCGAACGGCTGCGCGAACTGACCCGCGTGCGCCTGCCGGCGGTGCGCGTCGAGCTGGCGTTTCTGGAGTTGATGACGCCGCAGCTGCCGTCCCTGGTGGCCGAGCTGGCCGCGGCCGGCATCGCCGACATCACCGTGGTGCCGGTGTTCCTGGGGCAGGGCGGGCACGTGCTGCGCGATCTGCCGCTGATGATCGATCAGCTGCGCATCGACTATCCGCAACTGCGGCTGAACGTGGTGGAGGCGGCGGGCGAGAATGCCGCCGTGCTGGGCGCGCTGTCGGACTACTGCGTCAGCGCGCTCGGCGCGGGAGTCTGAATGACAGGCAAAAACCTGCAGCATATCCATGGGGCGGCTCGAATGTCGCTCAGCTAGGGAAAAACGCTTAATTGGCGGGCCGCCGGCAGTCGCCAAAAACCTACGGCAAAGAGCCGGGGGCCTGTCCCATCGGGACAGGCGGGGCGGAGCCCCTCCCCGGACCCTGGGGTCAGACCCCAGGGTTACGCCCTGGGTTTTAAACGCGCAAACCCGCGTTCAGCGATTGCGGCGGCGCCGCGCCATCACCCCGACCATGGCCAGTCCGGCCAGCATCATGGCATAGGTTTCCGGTTCCGGTACCTGATTGACCACCTGATTGCGCGCGAAGATCGTCAGATTGGAGAAGTCCGGCACGCTTCCGCCGTTGTTGAGCCATTTGATCGCCCAACTGCCATTGGTGACCACGTTCTTGGCGAGCACCTGATCGTCGAACAGGAAGGCGCCACTGCGGTTCGACGCATGGACGGCAAAGGCCAGATCCACGGTGACGGCCTTGTTGGCGCTAATGGTCCAGGTGCCGGATTTGGTATTGGTTTCGGCAAAGCTGATGTTGTAGTCAACTCCGCCCAGCGTGGCCGTGCTGCTGGCCGATGGTACGCTGGAGCCGGTTACTTTGCTCAGCAGCGACCAGCCGCTGCCGAAGGGAGAGACGCCGCTAAAGCCGCTGGAGTCGCCCAACGGTCCCGATTCCGGATTGACCAGCGAAATGACGCAGCCGTCCGAGAACAGGCCGCCTAGCGTTACGTCGGCCACCGTCGAGGTGCCGACGGAAATGCCGCCACAGGCGCTGGCGGCCACCGCCATGGCGGGCGTGCTGGCGACGCAGGCGCCGGCAAAAGCAATCGATGTCAAGCTCAGTCGTAAAGTTGTGTTCATTCGTTTCCCCAGGCGATGTGGACGGATTCGAGGCGGACTCTTCGGTCCTGCTCGAGCCAAGAATTTTTTCTCCGACATTGTCAACGGTATCACTAAAGTTTCTTTTTGATATTTATAATTCCTATGTGCTCAGCATTTTGGCTAAAGGAAATCTAAGGTGCCCCGCGAACAAGAGAAACGGCGCGTCGGGCGGGTCGGATTGACGGCTAGCACCGTTGTTTTTCCGGGCAATCCTATGTTCGGCGAGTTTGCGCTGGCGCAGCCGCGCCGCTAGCGCGCAGCTCGGCAGAGGGGGAGATCATGGTATATTTATATTGCTTTAAAAGCAATAGACCTGTTATTTGAATAATGCCAGGCTATTTCCAATCCACCCCATCCGCATCTTCCATTTCCGAGGACTAGGCATGAAAACCATCATCTCCATTGCGCTGAGTTTGCTCACTTCACTGGCCTTCAGCGCCGCCGCGTATGCGCAACCCGGCGCGGCTCCCTGCGGCACCGGCACCCCGCTCAGCACGGGCTATCTCGACTGTGCGGGCGCTTTCAGCGGCAATCTGGGCGGCACGCTGAGCGCGGCGCAGATAGGCCAGATCAATGCCGCTTTCGCGGACCAGGGTTTCACTTACAACAGCAGCATGAGCTACCTGAAGTCCGACGTGTCGGGCAATGGCCTGTTCACCGACGACGGCAGCGATCTGTCGCTCAATTTCGCGACGGCACAAACGGGTCTGTTCGTGATCGGCTTGAAGCAATCGACTTATTACAGCTTCTATCTGGTCGATGGCGGCAGCACCGGTATTTCCACGATCAATGTCAGCTCTTCGGGCGTTTTTACCGGCGGCAACGGCCTGTCACATGCCATTTTTGTGGGAGCCGTGCCGGAAGCCAATACCTATGCCATGCTGCTGGCGGGGCTGGGACTGGTGGGCGTGGCCGTCCGTCGCCGTAAGGCCGGATAAGCGACAAGTGCCGGGAAACCCCGGCGGTGAGCCAAGCGAGCCGGGATTGTCCCGGCTTTTTTGATGCTGGCCGGCAGTTTTATGCTACTATTGCCTTAGTTAAACAATAATAGGTCTAGTAGTTTAAACAAGACTAGACCACTTCCAATTCAAACCCATCCGTTTTTACTTTCAGGACTAGGCATGAAAACTATCAGCACCATCGCTTTGAGCTTGCTCGCTTCCCTGGCCTTCAGTGCCAGCGCTTACGCCAAACCGGCGGCAACTTCCTGCGGCACCGGCACGCCACTGAGCACCGGTTTCGTCGATTGCACCGGCTCCTTCGGCGGCAATCTGGGCGGCGCCCTGACCGCGGGCCAGATCGGCCAGATCAACTCGGCGTTCTCGGACAACGGTTTTACTTTCAGCAACACCATGTCCTATCTGAAGTCGGACGCTAGCGCGAGCCCGCTGTTCACCGACAACGGTACCGACATGTCGCTGAATTTCGCCGTGGCACAAAAAGGCCTGTTCGTGATCGGCCTGAAGCAATCGACCTACTATAGCTTCTACCTGGTCAACGGTGGCAGCACCGGCATCTCCAGCATCGGCATCAGCTCCTCGGGCATCTGGAACGGCGGCAACGGCCTGTCGCACGCTGTCTTCGTCGGTAATCTGACTTCGGCCGTGCCGGAAGCCGATACCTACGCCATGCTGCTGGCCGGTCTGGGTCTGGTGGGCTTCGTCGCCCGCCGCCGCAAAGCCAAGTAAACGACCAACAGCCGGGAAATCCCGGCTGGTCTGCAGTACCTAAAAAAGCCGGGATTCCCGGCTTTTTTTATGAGGCTTGACGTTGTGGCGCGATGTCGGTGCTGGCCTTGATGTCGGCGGCCTGATGGGCGCGGCGCTTCATCGCTTCGCCCAGCATGACCAGCACCGGGCCATGGGTGCTGCCCAGGCCTTGGGCCAGCGTGGCGATGGTCAGGCGCAGGATGCGCTGGTCGGGCCGGCTGACGTTTTCGATGACCAGCACCGGTGTGTCGGCGCGGCGGCCCTGGGCCAGCATGCGCTCGGCCGTGGCGGCCGCTTCGCGTCCGCCCATGTATTGCACCAGCGTGTCGGTGTCGGGAATGGCGGCGTGCTCGGTATGTTCCGGCGCCGTGCTGGAGGTAAAGAAGGCCACGCTGCGCGCCACGCCGCGCTTGGTCAGCGGCTGCTTGGACGTGGCGGCGGCGGCCAGCGCGGTGGTGATGCCGGGGACGACTTCGACGTCGATGCCGGCTTCTTCCAGCGCGCGCAGTTCTTCGTCGGCGCGGCCGAACAGCATCGGATCGCCGCCCTTCAGGCGTACCACCAGCGGAAACTTGCGGGCGTTGTCGACTAATTGCTTGTTGATGAATTGCTGGGCGGTGGAGAGCTGGCCGCAGCGTTTGCCGACCAGGATCTTTTCCGCTTGAGGACACAGTTCCAGCATCTCGTCCGTGACCAGGGCGTCGTGCAGCACGACGTCGGCCTGGGCGAGCAGGCGCGCACCACGCAGGGTGATGAGATCCTGGGCGCCGGGACCGGCGCCGATCAGATAAACTTTTCCGATTGCTGACATCTGTGTTCCTCTTGCCGGCCTGCGCCGGCGTTTCAAACAATCTTACGCGTCCAGGCGGATCATGCCGGCGGCCACGGTCTGGTGCGTCACTTCATCGATCAGGATGAAGGCGCCGGTCGCGCGGATGTCGGCATAGGCGTCGGCCGCCAGCGGCTGCTGCACGGTCAGGCCGATGCGGGCGATGTCGTTGAGCTTCAGGCCATCGGCGCTGTGGCGCTGCTGGGTGTTGATGTCCAGCAGGGACTCGATGCCGGTGATCTTGGCCGAGGTCTGCTTGGTGCCATGCTTGATCCAGTACTTGCGGCGCAGGTCCAGCGGCTCGTCCGACATCCAGCACACGTCCGCGTTGAGGGACTTGAGCAGGGTCGCTGGCTGGTCGGCGCCGGCCAGCAGGTCGCCGCGCGAGATATCCAGGTATTCATTGAGCAGCAGGGTGATCGACTGGCCGACGACGGCCGACTGGTGCGAGCCTTCCAGGGTGACGATGTCCTTGACGGTGGCGCTCTGGCCCGAAGGTTGGACCACCAGCTTGTCGCCGACGCTGACCTTGCCCGATTCGATACGGCCCATGTAGCCGCGGAAGTCGTTGGCTTCGTGGCCGTTGTGGCGCGCCACCAGTTGTACCGGGAAGCGGAAGGCCACGTCGTGCGATTCGTCGTAGACCGACAGCGATTCGAGCAGCTCGATCAGGGTAGGACCCTTGTACCAGCTCAGTTTTTCGCTGGCGTCGACCACGTTGTCGCCGGTCAGGGCCGACAGCGGAATGGCGGTGACGTCCTTCAGGCCCAGGGTCTGGGCGAACTCTTGATATGCCTTGACGATGCGGTTGTAGATGGTCTCGTCGTAGTTCACCAGATCCATCTTGTTGACGGCCACGATCACGTGCTCGATCTGCAGCAGGTGGGCGATGGTCGAATGGCGCTTGGTCTGGATCAGCAGGTCGACGCCGCCGTCTTCGCGCAGCTTGACCTTGGATACGTCCACCAGAATGATGACGGCGTCGGCGGTCGAGGCGCCGGTGACCATATTGCGGGTGTACTGCTCATGGCCCGGGGTGTCGGCGATGATGAACTTGCGCTTGGGCGTGGCGAAGTAGCGGTAGGCCACGTCGATGGTGATGCCCTGTTCGCGTTCGGCTTCCAGGCCGTCGGTCAGCAGCGACAGGTCGACCGCATCGCCCACGGTGCGCTTGTGCTTGGAGCGCGACATGGCGTCGAGCTGGTCGGCGAAGATGCCCTTGCTGTCGAACAGCAGGCGGCCGATCAGGGTGCTCTTGCCGTCATCGACGGAGCCGGCGGTAATGAAGCGCAGTAAACCGCGTTCGTTCAGTTTGGTATTCAGTGCGTTCATCAGAAGTATCCTGCTTTTTTGCGTTTTTCCATCGACGCTTCGGAGGTCTGGTCGTCCATCCGGGTAGCGCCGCGTTCGGTGATTTGCGTGATCGCGGTTTCGGCGATGATCGCCTCGACCGTGGCCGCGTCCGACGATACCGGGCAGGTGCAGGAGATGTCGCCCACGGTGCGGAAGCGCACGACCTGGGTTTCGACGGTCTCGCCATCACGGGCCGGGGTCAGGTCGGTCAGCGGCACCAAGAGGCCGTTGCGCGGAATGACCTGGCGCTCGTGCGCGAAGTAGATCGGCGGCAGTTCCAGTTTTTCGCGGGCGATGTATTGCCACACATCGAGCTCGGTCCAGTTCGAGATCGGGAACACGCGCATGTTTTCGCCTGGATGGACGCGGGTGTTATACAGGTCCCACAGTTCCGGACGCTGGGCCTTCGGGTCCCACTGGCCGAATTCGTCGCGGAAGGAGAAGATGCGTTCCTTGGCGCGGGCCTTTTCCTCATCGCGGCGGGCGCCGCCGATGCAGGCGTCGAATTTGTATTCGGCGATGGTTTCGAGCAGCGTCACGGCCTGGGCGGCATTGCGCGAATCGGTGGCCGGGTTACGCAGGCGCACGGTGCCGCGCTTGATCGAATCCTCGACCGAACCGACAATCAGGCGCTCGCCCAGTTCGGCGGCGCGCTTGTCGCGGAAGGTGATCACTTCGGCGAAGTTATGGCCGGTGTCGATGTGCACCAGCGGGAAGGGGAATTTGCCCGGGCGGAAAGCCTTTTCGGCCAGGCGCAGCAGCACCACCGAGTCTTTCCCGCCCGAGAACAGCAGGGCAGGGTTGGCGCATTCGGCGGCCACTTCACGCATGATGTGGATGGCTTCGGATTCGAGCGCGTCGAGGTGGCGCGCATTGACGTCGCCGAGACCGCGGGCGCTATCTTGATCTACTGGAGCATTCATTTGGACTGTGCCTATTTCTTTGTTCTTAAAGGTGCGTCGGTCTGAGCTGGGCTCAGGCGTTCACGGATTTAATGCGTATCAGTTTGCCGTCTACCATGTGCAGGCCGCACTCCTTGGAGTCGGGATTTTCCCACCACCAGCGGCCGGCGCGCACGTCTTCGCCCGGTTCGATGGCGCGCGTGCAGGGTGCGCAGCCGATCGAAGGGAAGCCCTGGTCGTGCAGCGCATTGTACGGAACCTGATTGTCGCGCAGATAGTTCCACACATCGGTTTCCGACCAGTCGGCCAGCGGATTGAACTTGATCATATTGTGGGCCGGATCGTCTTCCTGCACATCGAGTTCGGCGCGGGTGGTCGACTGCGAACGGCGCTGGCCGGTGACCCAGGCTTTTTTGCCGGACAGGGCGCGGCCCAAGGGCTCGACCTTGCGGATGCGGCAGCACTCGCGGCGCATTTCCACGCTGTCGTAGAAGGCATTCAGGCCATTTTGCGCCACATAGGCGTCGACCGCTTCGGTCACGGGACGGTACAGGGCGATCTCGTAACCGTTGTAGTGTTCCTTGACGCGCTCGAGCATGGCCAGGGTTTCCGGATGCAGACGGCCGGTTTCCAGCGAAAAGATCTGGATCGGCAGGCCGGCTTTCAAAATCAGGTCGGTCAGCACCATATCTTCGGCTGCCAGGCTGGAGGCGAACACCGCCGGCGAAAAATCGCTGGCGATGCGCGCCAGCGTAGCGCTGGTGGCGGTGACGAGAGACTTCAGATCATCTTCCATAATTTTCCTTAAGCCCGTCCTTAAATGCCGGCGCCGACGTCGCCGCTGCCCGGCTGGGTCGCAACGCGGACCTGGCGGCGGAACAATGGCAGCTTCTGGTCGACCGAAGCCTGATAGGTTTCCGAGAAGTCGGACAGGCCTTTCAGCGCATCCTGGATGCTGCGGTCGGGACGGGTGGCGAAGGCGTCGAAGCCCACGCGCTGCATCGAGAACAGCTGGTCGCGCAGCACGTCGCCGATGGCGCGCAGTTCGCCGGTCCAGCCCAGGCGGGTGCGCAGATTGTAGGCGATCGAGAAGCCGCGGCCATCGGTGAATTTCGGGAAATCGACGGCCACCACTTTGAAACGATCGAGTTCGCCCTTCAGGGTTTCCGGACGCTCGTCGCTGGCGATCCACACGCCCAGGTCGGCGCGCGAGGCCAGCGCATCGCGCTGGGCCAGCCAGACGGCCAGCGGCACGATGACCTTGCCGGCCGGGACGGCGACAGCGGCCGGGTCCAGCGCGGCTTCGCCTTCGGCCACGTCCAGACGCAGCACGGTCCAGTCGTCTTCAACGATCTCGCGATGCTTGATGATCAGGTTTTTTGCAGCTTCAGACATATTCATCCTCTCCAACCAAACGGCCCGCCGTGATCGGCGTGGCGTACACATGCTCCTTGAACGGCGCGATGCCCAGGCGTTGCGCGGTATCGACGAAGCGTTCGTCTTCGCTACGCTCGCGTACATACACTTGCAGCAGGCGATCGATCACTTCCGGCATTTGCAGCGAGGAGAACGATGGGCCGATAATCTTGCCGATCGCCGAGTTGTTGCCTTGCGCTCCGCCGATCGACACCTGATACCATTCGCTGCCGTCTTTATCGACACCCAGGATGCCGATGTTGCCGACGTGGTGGTGGCCGCAGGCGTTGATGCAGCCCGAGATATTCAGTTCGATCTCGCCGATGTCGTGCTGGAAGTCGATATTGTCGAAGCGTTCCGCGATGGCGGCGGCGATCGGCAGCGATTTCGCATTGGCCAGCGAGCAGAAGTCGCCGCCAGGGCAGCAGATCATGTCGGTCAGCAGGCCGATGTTCGGCGTTGCCAGGCCTTTGGCCTTGACTTCCTGCCACAGCGCGAACAGTACGCTTTGCTCGACGTCGGCCAGCACGATGTTCTGTTCGTGGGTCACGCGCAGTTCGCCGAAGCTGTAGCGGTCGGCCAGTTCGGCCATGAAGTCGATCTGCTCGGCGGTGGCGTCGCCCGGCGGCACGCCGGTTTTCTTCAGCGACAGCACCACGGAAGCGTAACCTGGCTGCTTGTGCGGCTTGACGTTGCGCTTGATCCAGTTGGCGAAAGCCTTGTTCTCGGCGTGGCCGGCCAGCGCGTCGAGCGCCGGCAGCGCTTTATACGCAGGCTTGGTGAAGTAGGCCGACACGCGCGCCACTTCTTCCTCGGTCAGGGTTTCCGGACCGTCTTTCAGGTCGGCCCATTCGGCTTCGACCTGGCGCTTGAACTCTTCCAGGCCGATGGCCTTGAGCAGGATCTTGATGCGGGCCTTGTACTTGTTGTCGCGGCGGCCGTACTGGTTATACACGCGCATCACGGCGGCGGTGTAGGTCAGCAGGTGTTGCCAAGGCAGGAAGTCGCAGATCACGCTGCCCAGGATAGGGGTGCGACCCATGCCGCCACCGGCCATGAACTTGAAGCCGATTTCGCCCGCTTCGTTGTAGACCACGGTCAGGCCGATGTCGTGCACGGCGATGGCCGCGCGGTCTTCCAGCGCGCCGTTGACGGCGATCTTGAACTTGCGCGGCAGCGCCAGGAATTCCGGGTGGAAGGTGCTCCACTGGCGCAGGATTTCGGCGAAAGGACGCGGGTCGATGATCTCGTCGGCGGCGACGCCGGCAAATTCATCCGAGGTGACGTTGCGGATGCAATTGCCCGAGGTCTGGATCGCGTGCATCTCGACCGAGGCCAGGTCGCTCAGGATGTCCGGCGTCTGTTCCAGGTTGATCCAGTTGAACTGGATGTTCTGGCGGGTGGTGAAGTGGCCGTAACCGCGGTCGTACTTGCGCGCGATGTGGGCGAACATGCGCATCTGCTGGGACGACAGCAGGCCGTAAGGGACGGCGATGCGCAGCATGTAGGCGTGGCGCTGCATATATAAGCCGTTCTGCAGGCGCAGCGGCAGGAATTCGGCTTCGGTCAGCTCATCGGACAGGCGGCGCCGTACCTGGTCGCGGTACTGGGCGATGCGTTCACGCACGATGAGATGGTCGTATTGGTCGTAATGATACATATCGTTCCTAAAAAGATCGCTTGCTTGAAGAGCCGGCACATTACAGTGTAGTGGGAAATGCCACAAAATCGAGCTGCCAGACCCATCCGGCCGCCGATCTATCAGTTACAGTCATACAGGCATCCCCAAACTAGCTGCAATAGTAATAAACTTCGTCTTTATTCCAAACGACTTAGTCTTTATTTGCTTATATACGTATTGGGTATAAGCATCAGCGTAAAATGACGACGACGCATTTCCGGGCCCTGCAATGAACCTTCATCAACTGCGTTTTGTGCGCGAAGCTGTGCGCCAGCACTATAACCTGACCGATGCCGCCAAGGCTCTGTTTACTTCCCAGCCTGGCGTGTCCAAGGCGATCATCGAGCTCGAGGAAGAGCTCGGCGTGGATATCTTTACCCGCCACGGCAAGCGCATCCGCGGCCTGACCGAGCCCGGCCGCCTGGTGCTGGAGTCGGTCGAGCTGATCATGCAGGAAATCGACAGCCTGAAACGCATCGGCAAGGAATACGCGGCCCAGGATAGTGGAAGTTTCACTATAGCAACCACGCACACCCAGGCAAGGTATACTTTGCCGAAGGTGGTGCAAGCCTTCATGCAGAAATTCCCCAAGGTAAGATTGTCTTTATTGCAAGGCAATCCCCAGCAGATCGCGGAAATGGTGCAGAAGGACCAGGCCGACCTGGCCATCGCCACCGAATCGATCGCCGGCATCAATGGTCTGATTACCCTGCCATGCTACCAGTGGGAGCATGTGGTGGTGGTGCCGCCCGACCATCCGCTGGCCAAGGCCAAGTCGATCACGCTGGAAGAAATTGCCGCTTTCCCCATCATCACCTATGATGGCGCCTTTGCCGGCCGCAGCAAGATCGATCATGCCTTTTCATTAAGAGGGCTGAAGCTCGATGTGCTGCTCGAAGCGATCGACGCCGACGTCATCAAGACCTATGTGGAACTGGGCATGGGCATTGGTATCATTGCGGGCATGGCTTTCGATTCCGAGCGCGACAAGAATCTGCGCGCCATTTCCGCCGGCCACCTGTTTGGCATGAATGTGTCGCGCGTGGCGGTCAAGCAGGGCGCGTATCTGCGCAGCTATATTTATACCTTTATCGAATTGCTGGCGCCTACGCTGAACCGCAAGCTGATCGAGCAAGCCATGAGTGGCGAAAAAGACCATTACGAACTGTAGGGCAATGCCTGGCATCACCTGAAACAAAGAAAGAACATCACCATGATTACCAACGAGATGGGCAAATATTACGCCCTGAGCGCCGCCACCTACGACGCCATCTACGAGCAGGAAGAGCGCCAGGACGACCTGGACGAACTGCATGAGCTGGTCGCCGACTTGCTGGAAGGCCATACCGTGCTGGAACTGGCTTGCGGCAGCGGCTACTGGACCGAAACGATCGCCGAGGTGGCCGAATCGGTGCATGCGACCGATTTTTGCCCGGAAATGCTGGCGCTGGCCGCCGAACGCGGACTGGACGAGGACATCGTGCGTTTCAGCCAGCTCGACGCCCATGCGCTGCCGGAAGACATCGGCAGCTATACCGCCGTGTTCGCCGCCGGCTGGTGGTCGCACGTCAAGCGCGAAGACCAGGAGCGCTATCTGAAGCATTTGCGCGCCCGCCTGGGCAAGGATACCTTGCTGGTTTTGCTCGACAGCACGTATGTCGACGGCAGCAGCACCGTCATCGCCCGCACCGATCTGGAAGGCAACACTTTCCAGATCCGCATGGCGGCCGATGGCCAGCGTTATGAAGTGCTGAAGAATTATCCGACCGATAGTGCGCTGCGCAAGAAGCTGGCGACGGCGGCGCGGGAGATTCGCGTGGAGCGCATGGAGTACTACTATCTGGCCAGCGGCCGTTTGAAATAAGTCAGGTGATCAGATAGGCAGCGGGCGGCGCCAGGGCAACTTGGCGCCGCTTTTTTTTGTAAACCCACGGCGTAACCCCGGGGTACGACCCGGCGGGTCGTACCCCAGCTCTTTGCCCTGGGTTCTAAAGAGGGCGGCGGCACCTAGATAAAGGTTTGCTGCAGCTTTAAAAATGAGCTGTGCCATTTAATGCACAGCGCCAACAAAAAATGTTGATGTCATATTGTTGAAGTATTTGACAGGCATGATTTGCCCCGTGGATTCAATACGCGGCTTTATTTTTCGTCAACTTCAAGTAGAGAACATCAAGTGAAAAAACTTACCCTGGCAGCAATGATCATCGGCGGTTTCGCCTCCCTGGCGCAGGCGCAATCGAACGTCACCATCTACGGTATCGTCGATGCCGGCCTGGTCAGCGAGCGCGGCGGCGCGGCCGGTAGCGTGACCAAAGTCACCAGCGGCGTCGGTTCGGCTTCCCGTCTGGGCTTCCGCGGCACCGAAGATCTGGGCGCTGGCCTGTCGGCCGTGTTCGTGCTGGAATCGGGCATCAAGGTCGATACCGGCGAATCCGACGTGGCTGGCTCGATCGCCAACCGTCAATCGTATGTGGGCGTGAAAAGCAAGGAAGCCGGCAGCCTGACCCTGGGCCGCCAGTACACCATGCTGTACAACGCCATGAGCCAGGTCGCCGACCCGTTTGGCGCCGGTTACGCAGGCAGCATCAAAAATCTGTTCCCCACCGCTGGCGTGAACACCCGCAGCAGCAATGCGATCGTCTACGCTTCGCCAGTGACGGGCGGCTTCAACGCTGAAGTCGCCTACAGCCTGGGCGAGCAGGCTGGCAGCAGCACCGCCGGCCGCCAGTTCGGCTTCGGCCTGAACTTCAGCAACGGCCCGCTGAACGCCCGTCTGGTCTACAACAACCGCAACAGCGATACCGCTGCCGTGGGCGCCACCCCGGCCGTGATCAAAGGTTCGGGCCGCAACACCCTGTTCGCGATCAATTACGACTTCACCGTCGTCAAAGCTTACTTCGCTTACGGCGCGGACAAGGGCTTCAACAGCGCCGTACTGCCAGTGGCCAATGCTTACGGCTACAAAGTCGCGCCGAAAGCAACCACCGACAGCACCGACCTGCTGGTCGGCGTGCAAGTGCCGGTCGCTTCGTCGGGCACCGTGATGGCTTCCTATATCCGCAAGGATGACAAGCAGTTCAACCAGGACGCCGACCAGTGGGCGCTGGGCTACTCGCACGCGCTGTCCAAGCGTACCAGCGCCTATGTCGCTTTCGCCAAGATCAAGAACAAGAACGGCGCGGGCTACACCGTGGGTAACAACACCGAATCCGGTTCGGGCGACAAAGCCTTCAACCTGGGCGTGCGTCACTCCTTCTAATGTGGTGCTGGCTGGCGCATCGACGGGGTGCGCCAGCTGAGTTAAAAGCATGTTCTACCTTGATACGCGCTGCGGAGTTCCGCAGCGCGTTTTTTTTATTCGCCAGCCGCAATGCGCGGCGTGATCGGCAGGCGGATATGGATGCGGGTGCCGCCATCGCTGCCGGGGCCGATGGCGATGTCGCCGTGGATGGCGTAGACCCGCTCGCGCATGCCAACCAGGCCGTAGGAATGGGTCTTGTCCATATCGGCCGGACGGATGCCGCGGCCATCGTCTTCGATGGTGATCAGCAGCGAGGAGTCGAGCCGGTGCAGGTGCAGCAGCACCCGCATGGCGCGCGCGTGGCGGGCGATATTGGTCAGCGCTTCCTGGACGATGCGGAAAATGGTGGTGCTGTAGCGGTCATCGAGGGTGAGTTCTTCCTCGCTGGTATGCAGTTCGCAGGCGATGCCGTGGTGCTGGACGAATTCCTGGCGCAGTGTTTCCAGCGCAAAGTACAGGCCGCCTTCGTCGAGCGCACGCGGCCGCAGATTGCTGGCGATGCGGCGCAGCGAGGTGATGGCCTGCATCAGCAGCTTGTCGGTGCTCTGCAGCAGTGCCGAAGCCTGTTCCCGGAGCGGGGGCGGATCTTGCTGCAGCAGCGCCAGGTTGACGCGCAAGGTGGCCAGCAGCTGGCCCAGGTCGTCGTGCAGCTCGCGCGCGATATGGGTGCGTTCTTCTTCGCGGATGGTTTGCAGGGCGGCCGATAGTTCGCGCAATTCGGTATAGGTTTGCTGCAATTTTTGCTGTACCTGGCTGCGTTCGGTGATGTCGCGCAGGAACAGGGTGCGGAACTGGTCGAGCGCGTCCTCCGGGCGCGACATGGTGCCCTCCAGCGGAAACAGTTCGCCGTTGGCCCTGCGTCCGGTTAAGGCATGGTCGGCGCTGCGGCGCCCGCGCAGGTCCAGCCGCAGGCCGGCGGCGGCGGGCGGGGATACCTCGGGCTGGCGCGGGCTGCGTTGTTCGGACGGGATGAAGCGGTTCAGCGGCGCCCCTTCCATGGCCTTGACGGTGCTGCCGAACAGGGCGGCGGCGGCACGATTGGCCAGCACGATGCGCTGGCTGGCGTCGATGGAAATGATGGCGTCGCTGGCACCGGGGCTGTCGCGGCCGGTGCCGGTCTTGCCCTTGGGACCTGCCAGGCCGCTGGCGCTGCCGTTGCCGGCGGCGGCGCGGCCCTTGCCATGACGCGCGCTTGCCGGGCGGAGCAGGCCCGGCAGTCCATTCCTGCTGAGCCGGTGCAGCAAATGCCCGGCCAGCACGGCCGAGGCGGCCAGTGCGAGCGGTTTCAACAGGGAAGTGGCTTTGTGCATGGCGCGGCTCCGTCGCCGGAGCGGAGGCCGGCCTTGAGCACCACCTTAATACTGCAGAGCGTGGGGGGATTGATGTGCCGCAGGCGCGCGACTATGCGCCGCCAGCGGCCTGCCTGCTATCGGCGATTACATCTGTTTGAACAGGTGCAGGAAGCTGCGGCTCACTTCCAGCTTGTCCGGTTTGCCTTTGATCATCACCAGATGACGGCCACGGATGTCGCGCGTGACGCCTTCGATGGCATTGACGTTGACCAGGGTGGCGCGGTGGATCTGCCAGAACAGGGCCGGGTCGAGTTCCTCGGCCAGGTCGCGCACGGGTTTGCGGATCAGGGCTTCGTAGCGCTCGGTCTGGACGCAGGTATATTTTTCGTCGGAGCGGAAGAACAGGATTTCCTCGACGGGAATCATGCGCAGGTCCTGGCCGATGCTGGCCTGTATCCATTGCAGATAGCTTGGCTTGGGGGTGGCGATTTTTTCGGCCAGCTGCGACAGCATGGCCGTGACGCTGGCGTTGACGTCGGAATCGGGCTTGGCCAGCCGGGTTTTCAGGCGCTCGACGGTGATCTGCAGGCGCTCCTGCTCGGGCGGTTTGAGCACGTAGTCGACCGCGCCGCGCTCGAACGCTTCCACCGCGTAGGCGTCGTAGGCGGTGACGAACACGATATGGCTCTTGTTGCCGATCACGGCGGCCGCTTCCATGCCGGTCTTGCCGGGCATGCGGATGTCGAGGAAGGTGAAGTCCGGCTTGAGCTGATCGACCAGTTCGATCGCCTCGTCGCCGTTCTTGGCTTCGCCGATGATCTCCAGTTCGGGCCAGACCTGGCCCAGGCGCATGCGCAACTGGTCGCGCATCAATCGTTCGTCGTCGGCAAGAATAGCTGTAGGCATGGTCGCTTGAAGGTGGAAAGTAAGTGCCAATTATTCAACGAATCCGGGCATTACGCAATGCCCGCTGTTGAATCGTTGCCGAGGATTACTTCGACAACTGATAGGGCACTTCCACCGTGGCGATCACGCCGCTGGGGAGATTGGCGGTGATGTTGAGCTGGCCGGCATCGCCATGCAGCAGTTTCAGGCGTTCGCGGATGGTCATCAGGCCCAGGCCGGTGCCGTCCGAGGGCAGGGCGCCGAAGCCCAGGCCGTCGTCGCTGACGATCACGCGCAGCTTGCTGTGGGCCACATCGGCGCGCACGGTCAGGGTGCCGCCTTCGGGCTTGCCCTCCAGGCCGTGCTTGATGGCGTTTTCCACCATCGATTGCAGCATCATCGGTGGGAAGGCGGCCGTGCGCAGGCCGTCGGGAATGTCGAAATCGACGGTCAGCCGTTCTTCCATGCGCATCTTGAGCAGGTTCAGGTAGGCCAGCACCATGTCGGCTTCGCGGCCCAGATTGGTGATCAGGGTGTTGTCGCGCATCTGCGGCAGCACCGCGCGCAGGTATTTGATCAGGCTGCGCTGCATGGCCGAGGCGCGCGGCGGGTCGGTTTCGATCAGGTGCTCGACCGAGGCCAGGGTGTTGAACAGGAAATGCGGCTCCACCTGGGCCTGCATCATCTGCATCTTCGCTTCGCTGAGCTGGCGCTGCATGGATTCGCGCTCGGCGGCGGCGTTGGCGTTCAGGGTCTCGGCCTCGGCGCGCTTCTTGCCGCCCATCAGGGCCTTGGTGCCAAACAGGGCCAGCACCAGCAGCGTGACAAAGCTCTTGAACCAGGTCGAGGCTTGCTTGTGGTAGCGCGTGACCTTCTGTTCGGCGGCATCATCGACCGCTTCTTCGATGGCGTTCGACAATTCTTCGCCGATTTGCGGCGGCAGGTCGATGTGGACTTCCTCGCCGGGAACGATGGGGCCGACGGGCGAGACCGGATGTGCCGGTTTGGCCGCTTTGGCGGGTTTGGCCGGCTTGGCCGGGTGTTCCGGCGCCTCCGGCGCTTCGGGGGACTCGGGCGCTTCCGGTGCCTCCGGTGCTTCGACCGACGCACCGGCTTCCCTTTCCTTGCGCGCCTTGCTGCCGCGCGGATTGAAATGGATGCCGCTGTCGTCGATCAGGATATTGGTTTCGCCATTCTTCTTGGGCCGCTTGTTCGTGTTGACCACCACCTCCTCATCGGGTCCTGAGGAGAACAGTTCGTCCTGCAGGATGGAGCCGGCGATCAAGGTGAGCGCGGCGAACAGGAAAAACTTCCACCACGACAGCTGGGTGACCCAGGTGGCCGTGGTATCGAAGCAGCGGTGCAGCCACGCCGCGCTGGTCTTCAGTGTCTCTTGAGTTTTTGGCAGAGCTGACATGGACAGGCTTTCAAATCTTCGGGGAATCAGGCAAGCGGCAAGTGTAACTGAATGGCAAGTCTTACTGGCCGCTTTGATGCATCCCGCGCAATACAGTGGGGAATGCTGCAACTCTAAGCATTCGGCGCCGGGGATGCCATGCTCTTGCGACAGTCTGCAGAATAGGGGGAGTGGAAGGAGCGGGGCTGCGCCGGGCCGAAAAAAAGCCCTGCAAGCCGGGGAAGTCTTGCAGGGCCAAAAGAGAGTCATCACCTACCCACTATCGCTAGTGGTCTTGCTTGCAAGCCAAGACGTCCGGAGCGGCTGGCGGCCCGGACGCCAAGGGTGCGCGGTCAGGGCTTCAGGAAAGGTCCATCGGCGCCGATTTTGCCTGGCGCGGGGTTGCCGGCCAAATCCAGAACATAGATGCGGGCGTTGCCCTGGCCCGTCACGTTGCTCGTCAGGGTGCCGCCGGTGACGGTTTTCACGTCGCCGGTGACGGCATCCTTGTAAGTACCGTTCGGAATGCCGTTGAAGGTCGCGCCGCTGCTCAGCGAGATCAGGGCGAAGCTGTCCACGCTGCCACTGGTGTAGCGGCGCTTGTAAGCCATGTTGCCGGACACGCCCTCGGTCGAATACTGGCCTTTTTGTAAGGCAGGAATCTTCCGGCGGATCATGTTCAGGCGTTGCACATGCTTGACCAGGTTGTTGCTCAGCGTGCTGGCGACCGTGCCCGAGGCCGAGCCGACCACGCCGAAATCGCTGGCCGTGACGCTGCCTTCCAGATGGCCGCCGAAGTAGGCGCGGCGGGTGGTGGCCAAGGCGCAAGTCGGGCCGCAATCGATCGCCTTGCCTGCCTGGAACTCGATTTCCGAGCCCTGGAACAGGGTGGGGATGCCGCGGAAGGTCCACATCAGGCTCATGTTTTCGGCCCAGGCCGCGGTGCCGCCGGCATAGGCGGTGGGCGATTTGTTCGGGCCGAAGTCATGCGCGTCCACATACACCATGTTGTAGCTGGCGTCGTTGGTGCTGTCGTCCGAGTCCTTGCCGTTCCAGAAGGCATTGTTGGCATCGCCGAAGTTCATATGCATGCGCATGTCGATGATGTTCATGCCGGAGAACTGGCTGGTGTCGGGCGTGTGGTAGTTGTTGCCGTTCAGGAAAGCGTTGGTTGAGGTCGGCTGGCCGCCGGTGCCCAGGTTGTTCTCGTAATTGAACTGGTCCAATGCCGCCTGGACATCGTCGGCCACATACTCCTTGCGTTCCTTCCAGGTGAAGAACTGGGCCGAATGGTTGACCGAGCCGCGGTTCCACTTGTCGTTCACGAAGGCGCCCACCTCGCCGACCATATAGAAGTTCTGGCCCTTGGCGCCGTGCTTGGCGGCCGAGTGCGCCTTGAGCTGGGGCAGGAAGCGGCGGTTCCAGGTCACGCGCGGCACGTGGACTGCCGTGTCGATGCGGAAACCGTCGACGCCCATGTCGATGAAGCGATTGTAGGCATTGAGCAGGTATTGCTGGACTTCGGCGTTTTCGGTGTTGAAGTCGGCCAGGTCTTCGTGCAGCCAGCAGCTGCGCGAATCTTCGCCCTCCCAGTTGCCGATCCAGCAATTGTGATAATACTTGGCCGGGAACATGCCGGTGGTCGCGCCTGGCCACTGGCAGTTGAAGCCGGTGGCGGTGGCGACACCCCAGTTACGGCAGGTGTTGCCGGCCGGTTCGGCGGTCGACCATATATCGCCGTTGTAATAGTTCCTGCCCGAGTTCGGTTCGATCGAGATGCCGTCGTAGGTGAAGGCCGGGTTCGGCACATCGTAGTAGGAACTCCATTTGGTATCGCGGATGCCGAACACCTTGGGCGTGAACAGGCCCTTGGCGCCCCAGCGCGAACTGTGGTTGAACACCACGTCCTGGATGATCTTGATGCCCTTGCTGTGGGCGCTGTTGATCAGATCCTGATAGGTCGCGCCGGGTGACTCCAGGCGGCCATCGATCTGGTTGAAATCGTAGGTGTGGTAGCCGTGGAAGTCGTAGTCGGAGCGGTTCAGGGTGACCGGGGTGATCCAGATCGCCGAGAAACCAAGCGCCTTGATGTAGTCGAGGCGCTCGATCAAGCCCTTGAAGTCGCCCCGGAACATCGGGTCGTCGTAGGCAATATTGCCGGAACTGGTGTGCAGGCTGCCGCCGCGGTTATTGCTGCTGTCACCGTCGAAGAAGCGCGCCGTCATCACGAAGTAGATCGACTCTTCGCGCATATCGGTGCCCAGCGGGGTGCCGCTGCTGGCGACGGGGGCATCGCCGGTTTCGGCCGAGACGGCGCTGCTGGCGGCCGACTTATTGCCGGCGGCATCGAAGGCCTTGATGCTGTAGGTATAGACACTGTGCGCACTCAGGCCGGTATCGCTGAATTGATTGCTGGCGCTGGTGAACACGGTGCTGAGCAGATTCGGGTCGGTACGGCTCACTTCATAGCCGCTGACGGCAATGTTATCGGTGGAGGCGCTCCAGCTCAGCGCGATGGTGGTGTTGGTCGCCGTCGCGGCCGGGGACAGCGGCACGCTGGGCGCCGTCGTATCCGGCGGGACCACCACGCAAGGGGAGGCTGCGTTGCTGCTGACGACGCCATTCTTGACGGTGGTGAGGCCGGCGGTGATCGCGTAATTGGCGTTGCTATTGTTATCCCACACACCGGAACCGTTGTTGAAGACGGCGGCCATGCTGCTCAGGGAGCCGAGGTTGACGGTTTTACTGACCCAGTCGGTACAGGCGGTTTCATTCATTGCCAGGCCGGGGCTGGCGGTCCAGGTGCCGTTCAGACCGTAATGGATGTTGACGCTCGGCCAGGCGCGGGTCTTGGTGTAGTAATAGACGACGGCGCTGTTGGCCACCGTGGTGGCGGTGCGCACGGTCAGCGCGGTGCTGGCCGCCGAGCTGGCGCCGGCGGCATCCCTTGCCTTGACGGTATAGATATAGTCGGTCGCGCCAGTCAGGCCGGTATCGCTGAAGGTGGTGCTGGCCGATGTGCCGGCCAGCACGCCATTGCGGTAAATGTCGTAGGCCACTACGCCGACGTTATCGACTGAAGCGGTCCAGCTGAGTGCGATGGTGGTGTCGGTGACCGTGCCCTTGGTGACGGCGGCGGGGACGGTGGGTGGCGTGACATCCGCCGCGCAGGGGCTGCCGCCGCTGACGAGGCCAGCATTGACCTGAACGATGCCGCTGGCGAGGGCGTAATTGGCGCCGTTCTTGTTGTCCCAGCTGCCAGAACCATTATTGAAGGTCACGGCGAAACTGCTGGCGGTGCCCAACTCCACCGTTTTGACCTTCCAGCCGGAGCAGGTGGCCGCGTCCATCGCGACACCGGGCACGGCGGTCCAGCTGCCGTTGATGCCGTAATGAATATAGGTATTGGCCCAGCCACTGGCGGGTTTGTAATACACCGTGCTGGTAGCCGCGGCCGCGGTTTGCCCCATCAGTGCCAGTGCAATGCTGGCGCTGAGCGGCATCAGTCTGAAAATCTTCACTTTTTTGTCTCCTGATTTTGTTGTGATGTTCTTTTTGACGAGCGTGCAGAGCCACAGCATGTGCAATAGCACTTGCATTTGTGTAGTTTGATTACCTTTTGATTGTCGGGTGCGTATGAATTGCTTAGACTTTGCGGAGAAAACTGTAGCTTTGTTAATTTTTAAAGTCAAAAGGTTTACGTAGTTTTGCTACTTATGTTGTTTCTGGGGTGGTGGTGGGCTGCGCGGGATGGCCTTGCAAAGAGGGCGGGGCTTTGCTATAGTTCGCCTCCCCGATGAAACGCATGCAAAATATTGCTGTTGCGAAGTAAAACGAGGCGCTAGAAATTTAGTGAAGTAGTTGACGAAACAAGCGAAGTGCTTCATACTCTTCTCTCTCTGCGGCATGCGAACAAAACGATTCGCGAAATAAGCAGAAAGCAGTACCGAATAAAGTTCTTTAACAATTTACAGTCGATAAGTGTGGACGTTTGATGAAAGTGCACATGAGGCCTTCGGGTTTCGTGAAACTTAAAAAATATCAAATGTTCACAAGAAGTAATGAAAT
>JABTBR010000042.1 GCA_013284265.1 Oxalobacteraceae bacterium
GCGCGCCATCGAGCGTGCGCCATCCACTTTTCCAAGGCGGTATAATGTTGCCATGGAAAAACTTAAAGACTTCGCCCTGATCGTATCCCAAGCCTCGCGCGGCGAGCTGGTTTTTCCCACCAGCGTGAACGCGGCGCTCAATCTGCAGCTGGCGCTGAGCGATCCGGACAGCCATGACGAGGACGTGATCCGGCGCGTGCTGGCCGAGCCGGTGCTGGCCGCGCGCACGGTGGCGCTGGCCAATTCGGTCATTTTCAACCGCGCCGGCGGGCCGGTGACCAGCGTGCGCGCGGCCGTGATGCGGGTCGGCTACCGCAATCTGTACACGATGGCCGCCGCGATGGTGGTGCGCCAGTTCGGCAACCGCATCCGCGATCCGCAGCTGCGTGCCCAGGCCGAGCAGCTGTGGCGCCACACCGCCCATGTGGCGGCGCTGGCCCATGTGGTGGCGCGCAAGATCACCGCCGTCGATGCCGATACCGCGCTGTTCGCTGGCATCGTGCACGAGGCGGGCGGTTTCTACCTGCTGTCGCGCGCCGACGAGATTCCCGGCCTGCTCGACCATCCCGAGGCATGGATGGGCGCGGCCCAGGAAATTATTACCCGCGAAATGATGCGCAAGCTGGCGATACCGGAGCCGGTCAGCCTGGCCATCGTGTCGCTGCCGGGCGCCACCCTGACGCCGCCGCCGCTGGGCCTGCGCGATACGCTGCTGATCGCCAAGCGGCTCGCGCCGGAAGCCTCGCCGATGTACCAGTATCCGGGCGAGCCGGCGCAGTCGCTGGCGCTCGACAATTTTGTGACGGATAACGAAGAGCTCGAGCGCATCCTGGCCGAATCGGCCGAGGAAGCGCGCTCGATGAGCGCGGCGCTGCTGGTGTAAGGCGGCTGCGGCGGCTAAGGCAGCTAGTGCAGCTAGTGCGGCGAATGCGCCGTGCCGTGGCCCGAGAAACGTTCGCGGTACTGGCCGGGGCTGACGCCCAGCTGGCGCTGGAACATGCGCCGTAAATTCTGTTCATCTCCATAGCCACTGCTGGCGGCGATGCTCTTCAAGGGGCGCGCCGTCTGTTCCAGTGCGCGGCAAGCCGCCTCCAGCCGCATCGCCTCGACCATCTTGGCCGGCGTGCGTCCCAATTGACTGACATAGTTGCGCGCGAAGTTGCGCGGACTCATGCCGACCTGAGCGGCCAGGCGCTCGACGGTGATGTTCTCATGCAGATTGGCGGCCACCCAGGCATGCAGGCTGGCGAAGCGGGCCTGTCCCTGGCTCGCTTCCTGCGTTTGCGCCGCGAGCGGCACGCTGAACTGCGACTGGCCGCCGCTGCGCTTGATGAACATCACCATCTGGCGCGCCGCGCCGATGGCAACCTGATGCCCGTAGTCTTGCTCGATCAGCGCCAGCGCCAGGTCGATGCCGGCGCTGACGCCGGCCGAGGTCCAGATGCTGCCATCGCGGATGAAGATCTTGTCGGGATCGACCTGAATGGCAGGGTAGCGGCGTGCCAGGCGTTCGGCCCATTCCCAATGGGTGGCCACCCGGCGTCCATCCAGTTGTCCGGCTTCGGCCAGCATGAAGGCGCCGGTGCAGACGGAGCACAGGCGGCGGAATTCCGCTGCCCGGCGCGCGATCCAGCGGCTCAGCGCCGGCGGCGCATAGTATTGCTCGCCCTTGCAGCCGCCCGGCGCGATCAGGGTGTCGATGGCCAGGCCATCGAGGGCGGACAACGCCACCGTCTGCACGGCCAGGCCGGCGCTGGTGCTGATCAGGCCACCGTCGGCCGAGGCGACCACGGTCTCGTACAGCGGCGGCCCATCGCCCGAGCTGCGCCGGCTGGCGGTGGCCAGCGCTTGCAGGGGGCCGCTCAGGTCCAGCAGGTTCATGTCGTCGTAGGCCAGCAGGACGACGCGGCGGGTCTGGGTGGGTGTCATGGCATATCAGTCAAGTCAGGGCTGGTAGCCAGCATACTCGAACTCCAGCGCAATGCGGTAGGCGGTCGATTTGCCATAGCTGGCGGCGATCGCCCGCAAGGTGTGGTCGAGGGCGGTGGCCGCCGGCATGGCCAGGTCGGGCGCCGCCAGACGCTGGGCGGGAGCGTCGGCGCCATCCTGCAGCTGGTCGGGCAGCAGTGCCAGGCCATGCAGCGTCGGCAAGGGCGCCAGCGCGGCGGCCAGGGTGCGCACGCGCACGCGGCGGGTGCGGGCATAGGCGTCGGCGCTATAGGCCAGCGTGATCTCGTCCATGCCGGCGGCCAGCGGCAGGCCGAAGTCGGCCGGGCTGTGGAACCAGCGGTCGGTATAGGTGGTCGCATAGGCGATCAGGTTGCGGCCCAGGCGCGGCTGGAAAGCGTCGCTGTTGTGGCGGGTGCTCCACTCGGCCACGCCCAATTCGGCGGCCACGGCGGCGGCGCGCGGCTGGCCGGCGATCGCCTCGACCAGGGCCAGCGTGGTGGGCAGGGCGGCGCTGATGCCGGCGCTGGAGATGCGCGTGCCGTCGGCCACATAGCGCACATTGGCGATCCAGCGGGTATCGGGAAATTGCGCGTGCCGCTGCGCTTCGGTGGCCCAGTGCGCGGTGGCGCGGTGGCCCTTCAGCAGGCCGCTGGCGGCCACCACCATGGCGCCGTCGCAGATGCTGACGACCGTGGCACCCTTGGCGCCCTGGGCGGCGATCCAGGCCAGCAGCGCGGGATCGTCGGCTTTGACGACGGCGGGAACGATGAGGTAATCGGCGCCGTCGGGGTAGCGCTGGTCGAACTGGGCGATGTCGGCATCGGGGGCGATGCGCAGCGCGGGACTCATGCGCATCGGGCCGGACCGGGTCGACACGGCCAGCAGCTCGGCCACGCCGGCACGTGCCAGCACGCCGTAGGGGATGAAGAAGTCGATCAGCTCGGTGCCGCTGTTCTCGCCGATGACCGCGATCACCGGTTTGGCGCGGCCGAAGCGGGGCTGGTAGGGGGCGATTTTCTCAGCCATGCTGGCCGGGCCGGCCGGCGCGATGGCGTCCGCCAGTGCTGCTGCCGTGGGCAAGGTGCTATCGGCGCTGCCGGCCTGCGCGGGCAAGAGCGCGCCGAACAGCAGGGCGCAGGCGGCGCCGCAGACATACAGGCGCAGCGGGATCAATCTGGACATTGGGGGAACTCCCTATCGTTTTGAAGAACAAAACAGGAAGTATCGCCGCTGCGCGCCGTGGCGGAATGACATTGCAGCGTCAATTCCTGCCACGGCGCGGCGGAACTCAAGGCTGGCCGTACAGGCTTTGGCCGAAGCGTTCGGTGCGCGGCAGCCAGTTGCCCTTGATGTCGGCCGAGGCGAGGATGCGTTCGGCGCGGCCGATCAGCAGGGCGCGCGGCACCATGCCGATATAGCGCGAGTCCTGGCTGTTGTCGCGGTTATCGCCCAGCATCATGAACATATCGGGCGGCACCGTGACGGGCGCGAAGTCGCGCCGCGCATTCACCTGCGGCAGCAGCTGGATGCGGTGCTCGGCGTTGCCGGCCTTTTCGCGCAGCTGCACGGCCACCAGCTGGCCGACCTTGTCGATCTGTTCGGTGCCATCGGGCAGCGCGTCGTAGGCGGCCGCCTGGCCGTTGATGATCAGGCGTTCGTCGCGCATTTCCACGCGGTCGCCCGGCAGGGCGATGATGCGCTTGATCAGGCGCATGCCGTCCTGCGGCGAGGAGAAGGTCACCACGTCGCCGCGCTGCGGCTCGCCGGTGCGGCGCAGCACGATGTCGGTCAGCGGCACCTTGACGTTGTAGGCCAGGCGGTTGACGAAGACCACATCGCCTTCGAGCAGGTTAGGATGCATCGAGGCGGAGGGAATCGGATTCCAGTCGGCGACGGCGGTGCGGAAGATCCCGAACAGCATCACGAAGACGAGAAAACCTTTGTTGGCGCGTACCCAGCTTTGCATGATATGTCCCTTGTGGTGAAAGTATGATGCTTGCCATCTTCGTATCTCTTTCTTAATCGGGACTTAGGCGGAACTTGGGCGGGACTGCGCCGGGAATCCGATAGCGAAGTGCTGGCGCCGGCCTTGTCATTCCAGCATACTTGATACTGAACCCATTCCACTCAAGGAAGCCCGGATGCAGCCCAGCGACCCGATTGCCGCCGTCGTGCACGACGACCCCTATCCCTACTATGCCAGCCTGGCCGCGCGCGGCGCCCTGGTGTTCGACGAGGGCCTGAAACTATGGATCGCGGCCAGTCCGGCCAGCGTGCGCGCGGTGCTGGCCCATGCCGATTGCCGCGTGCGTCCGCTGGCCGAGCCGGTACCGGCGGCCATCGCCGGCGGGCCCGCCGGGCAGGTCTTCGGCGCGCTGCTGCGTATGAACGAAGGCGCGGCCCACACCCAGCCCAAGCTGGCCTTGCAGCGCGCGCTGGCGGGCGTGGATCTGGCGCAGGCCAGTGCGCTGGCGGCCAGCTTCATGGTGGACGCGGTGCAGGCCGTGAAGGCGAACGCGCCAGCCGCACTGGCTGAACCAGCGGCGCCGTCCGCTGGCCCGGCGCTGCTGGCGCGGGCGATGTTTCAGGTGCCGGTATCGACGGTGGCGAGCTTGCTGGGATTCCCGGCCGCGACGCTGTCCACGCTGTGCGAGTGGATGGGCGATTTTGTCGCCTGCCTGTCGCCCCTGAGCACGCCGGCGCAGCTGGAAGGCGCACATGCGGCGGCGCGGGTGCTGCTCGACAGCTTCCGTGCGCTGCTGCGCGGCGCGCCCGCGGCGGCGCCCGATTCGCTGCTGGCGCTGCTGCTCAAGGAAGCGCATGCGGTGGGTTGGGCGCAGGCAGATGGGCTGCTGGCCAATCTGGTCGGTCTGCTGTCCCAGACTTACGAGGCCAGCGCTGGCCTGATCGGCAACAGTGTGATCGCGGCGCACCGTCAGGCCGATGGCGCCGCCGCCAGTGCGGCCAACGCCGCCGCGCTGGTCGCAGCCGTCAGCCGCAACGATCCGCCGATCCAGAATACGCGCCGCTTTGTCGCGCAGGACTGCACGGTGGCCGGCACGCCGCTGCGCGCAGGCCAGGCCATCCTGGTCGTGCTGGCCGCCGCCAGCCGCGATCCCGACGCGCAGGGAGAGGTATTTGGCTTCGGTCACGGCATACATGCCTGTCCCGGCCATGCGCTGGCCTGCGCGATCGCAGTCGGCGCCCTGGCGCCGCTGTTGGCGCGGCCCTTGCCTGCGCCGCTGGCGTGGCGCTACCGCGCTTCCGTCAACGCCCGCATTCCCGATTTTTCCCACCTTGGAGAGGCGCCATGATCGCCGTCATTTTTGAAGTCTGGCCGCACCCCGAGGCCAGGCAGACCTACCTGGACCTGGCCGCCTCGCTGCGGCCCCTGCTCGATCAGGTCGATGGTTTCATTTCGATTGAACGCTTCCAGAGCCTGAGCGATCCGGCCAAGCTGCTGTCGCTGTCGTTCTTCCGCGATGAGGAGGCGGTGGCGGCCTGGCGCCAGCTGGAAGCGCATCGCTCGGCGCAGGAGACCGGGCGGGGCGGCGTGTTCCAGGATTACCGGCTGCGCATCGCCGGCGTGGTGCGCGACTATGGCTTGAACGAGCGCGAGCAGGCGCCGGCCGACAGCCGCCAGCGCCACAGTTAATTCGCTTGCTGCGGCGCCGTGGCCTGGTTCGCCACGTGCAGGCTGACCTTGTAATCCGGCACCGTGGTGTGCAGCGCGGGCGGGGCGGCCGGTTCCAGCTCGCCGAGCGTGAAGTTCAGGCCGTGCTGCAGCGCCGTGCTGCTGCCGTTGGGCATGTCCCTGGCCAGCACGAAGCTGACGTCGCCCTTGGCGTCGCTCAGGGTAAAGCTGAAGCTGATATAGCCGGCCCAGACGCAGACGGCGCCGGTCTTGCAGCGGCTGTCGTTGACCCGGTCCAGCCGCAAGCTGGCGCCGGGGCCGAGACTGAGGCTTTGACCGACGCCGAGTACCAGGTCGGCATTGACGATGGGCGCGGGGGCGGGCGCGTCGCTGGCGCTGCTGGCGCGGCCATAGGCGTGCAGGGCCGCCAGTAGCGCGAGCAGGGCCGGGAAGGCAATCAACTGGCGCAAGATGCTGGTCTTCATGCAGTTCCTTTCAAACGAATTGGAAGGCTGAGAGTATCAAATATACAAGAAATCCGGCGCACGCTCCGTTTTTGCCTGCGGTCCAGGCGAAAAAAACGCCGCCCGGCGTGTGCGGGGCGGCGTGTTGATCAGCGTGGCAGCTTAGACAAAAGCGGCCAGCGCGGTTTTCATTTTCTTCAGTGCCGCCGCTTCGATCTGGCGGATGCGCTCGGCCGACACGCCGAACTCTTCGGCCAGCGTGTGCAGCGTGGCGCCGGAGCCGTCGTCATTGGCCAGCCAGCGCGCCTCGACGATGCGGCGCGAACGCGCATCGAGCTTGCCCAGTGCCGTTTCCAGGCCTTCCGATTGCAGGCGCGTGACCTGTTCGGCTTCCAGCACCTTGGTCGGCTCGCTGGCTTCCGAGGACAGGTAGGCGATCGGCGAGAACTTGTCGTCTTCGTCGTCGGTCGGCGATTCCAGCGCGATGTCGCGGCCGCTCAGGCGGGTTTCCATCTCGATCACTTCTTCGCGCTTGACGTCGAGCAGCTTGGCCAGCGCATCGATTTGCGGCGGCGTCATCGCGTCCAGGCCGGTCTTGTGGCTGCGCAGGTTGAAGAACAGCTTGCGCTGGGCCTTGGTGGTGGCCACCTTGACCAGACGCCAGTTCTTCAGGATGTATTCGTGCATCTCGGCCTTGATCCAGTGCATCGCATACGACACCAGGCGTACGCCCTGGTCCGGATCGAAGCGCTTGACCGCTTTCATCAGGCCGATATTGCCTTCCTGGATCAGGTCGGCGTGCGGCAGGCCATAGCCCAGATAGCCGCGGGCGATCGACACCACCAGGCGCAGGTGCGACAGCACCAGTTCCTGGGCGGCGGCGAGGTCGTTCTTTTCCTTGAGGCGGCGGGCCAGCGAAGCCTCGTCCTCATGCGAGAGCATAGGCAGACGGTTGACGGCCGAAATATAGGCGTCCAGATTCCCCAGGTTGCCGGTGAACCCGAGTCCCAGTGCGCGGTTGGTTGCTGGAACCAAGGCGGTCGGTGCGGACATCATAGTCATTATATTTTCCTCGCTCGATGATATTTCTTAGTCACAATGTGCCATCTAGCAATACGCTGGGCACGGACTTTTACGGTTTGTTACCTGCAATATCTTGCCGGGGGCTTGGGCCAGCTTCACAGGGAATGTTGCTGTAAAGACTAGTTTGGGCCGCGATTGACATATATTAGCACTCTCCAGTGTTGAGTGCCAATCGCCTCAATTAATTGTCGCGATAGTAAAGATACTATGGGTCAATTGTAGTCAATGGCATTTGTCGCAAGACGGCATGGGGACCGCAATCGGCCAGATGTTTGCGTTACGTCAATGAACACAGCTTGGGCTATCGGGCTTAGGATTGTCTTAAGGGTAAGGCGGGGAAGTGGCGTTCTCTGTGCGGGAACACACCTACTGCGGGCGAATGGATGGGGGCAGGCGGCGCGCGGCCGCCTGCCGTATCGAGCAAGGTTTAGTCCAGGCGCGCCAGGTGGCGCTGGACCGACAGCACGGCGCCGGCCAGTCCCAGGGCGGCCGACAGGGCCAGCAGGCCGGCCATCGCTGCGGGGGCCAGCGGCGCCAGCTGGAATTCGGAGGCGTACAGGCGGGCGAACTCGGCGATCGCCTGGTTCAGCGGCTGCAGGGCCAGCGCCACCGCGCCCAGCGCCACGCCGCCCGCGCACAGGCCCAGCAGGGCGCCAGTGTAATAGAAGGGGCGGTGGATAAAGGTGTCGGTCGCGCCGATCAGCTTGGAGACGATGATTTCCTCGCGCTGGGTCAGCACTTGCAGGCGGATGGTGTTGAACACCACGGCGATGACCACGGTGCCCAGCGTCACGGCCAGCAGCAGCAGCGCCAGGCGCAGGATATTGAGCAGCGCGGCCAGGCGCTTGACCCAGGCCGAGTCCACCTGCACGGTGTCGACGCCGGGCAGGGCGCGGATCTGCTCGGCCAGCGCATCGACGTCGCCGCCGGCCTGGGCGTTGCGGAAGGCGTCCAGCTTGAGCACATAGCTGTCGGGTAGCGGGTTTTCGCCCAGTGTGACCAGCACGTCGGTCAGGCCGCTCTTGTTCTTCAGTTCATCGAGCGCTTTTTCGCGCGGGGTGAAGATGATCTTGGCCTGCTTGTCGCGCACCAGCTGGCGCAGCGAGGTGGCCAGCGCTTCGGCGTCGGCGCGCGCCGTGTCCTGCTTGAGGAACACGCTTACCTCGGGATCGACCGACAACTGTTCCGACATCGGCCGCACATTGTCGAGCAGGGTCACGCCCGCGAAGGGCAGGGCCAGCGCGATCGCGACGACCAGGATATTGAACAGGAAACCGCCCGGCGAGCGGCGCAGATGCACCAGCGCCGAGGCCAGCGCGAAACCGTGTTGACGCAGCCAGAAGCTCATGCCGCCTCTCCTTGCTGCGCGCCTGCGGCCACGCCGCTACCATCGACCAGCTGGCCGTGGTCCAGATGGATCACGCGCGCGGCGGCGTCGAGCATCTGTTCATCGTGGCTGGAAATGAGGCAGGTGACGCCGACCGAATGGAAAGCTTTCAAGGCATCGAGCACGCGGTTGGCGCTGGCGCGGTCCAGATTGGCGGTGGGCTCGTCGGCCAGGATGATCTGCGGCCGGTTGACGATGGCGCGCGCGATCGACACGCGCTGCTGTTCGCCGCCGGACAGGGCCAGCGGCTGGGCCGTGGCGCGGTCGAGCAGGCCGACCTTGTCCAGGGCGGCGCGGGCGCGGGTTTCGGCCTGGGCGCGCGAGGCGCCCGTCACCAGCAAGGGCATCATCACATTGGCCAGGATGGAGCGGTCGGTCAGCAGGCGCTGCTGCTGGAAGATCAGGCCCAGGTTGCGGCGCAGGAAGGGCACGCCGGCCGGCTTGATGCGGCCGATGTCCTGGCCGTTGACGATCAGCTGGCCGCTGCTGGGCCGTTCCATCGCCGCGATCATTTTCAGCAGGGTCGACTTGCCGGCGCCGGAGGGGCCGGCCAGAAACACCAGCTCGCCTTTCTCTACCGTCAGGGAGATGTCGCGCAGCGCCATCGCATCGGGGGAATATTGCTTGCTGACGTTCTGGAATTGAATCATGGAGGGCTTATCCGAGCAGGGCTTCGACAAATTCGGCGGCCACGAAAGGCTGCAGGTCTTCGATTTTTTCACCGATGCCGATGAAGTAGACCGGCACCGGGCGCACGCGCGCGATCGCGGCCAGCACGCCGCCCTTGGCCGTGCCGTCGAGCTTGGTGATCACCAGGCCGGTCAGGGTCAGCGCATCGTCGAAGGCCTTGACCTGGGCCAGCGCATTCTGGCCCGTGTTGCCGTCGATAACGAGCAGCGTCTCGTGCGGCGCGCCGTCGAGGCCCTTGCCGATCACGCGCTTGACCTTCTTCAGCTCTTCCATCAGATGCAACTGGGTCGGCAGGCGGCCGGCCGTGTCGATCATGACCACATCGATATTTTTGGCCTTGCCCGACTGCACCGCGTCGTAGGACACGGCGGCCGGATCGCCCGAGGCTTGCGAAATCACGGTGATGTTGTTGCGCTGGCCCCAGACCATCAGCTGCTCGCGCGCGGCGGCGCGGAAGGTGTCGCCGGCGGCCAGCAGCACCGATTGCTTGTTGGCCTGCAGATGCTTGGCCAGCTTGCCGATGGTGGTGGTCTTGCCGGCGCCGTTGACGCCGGCGATCATCATCACCATGGGCTGGTGGCGGCCCAGCTCGAACGGGCGTTGCAGCGGCGTGAGCAGGTCGATCAGCAGGGTCTTGAGCGCGGCCTTGACGGCGGCCGCGTCGAGCAGCTTCTCGTCCTTGACCTTTTTGCGCAGCGCGTCGAGCAGGTATTGGGTGGCGTCGATGCCGGCGTCGGCCATCAAGAGCGCCGCTTCGAGTTCCTCGTACAGGTCTTCATCGATGCGGGCGCCGACGAACAGCACCGACAGATTGGCCGAAGTCTTGGACAGGCCCGCCTTCAGGCGCGCCATCCAGGATTGCTTGGGCGCGGGTTCCTCGATCGGCGGCAGCTCAGGCACGAACTGTTCCGGCGCGCTGGCGGCAGGCGCGCTATCGGCAACGACGACAGGAGCGGAAACGGGAGCGGAAACGGCGGCCGGTGCGGGCGGGGTGATCTCGGGCGGGAGGGGTTTTTTCTTGAAGAAACTAAACATGGGTCTTTAGAGGAAGGCGCTTCAAGCAGATGACCGGCAGCGCCGGACACGGGACAAATGCGGTATTTTACCAGAGGGCAGATGCGGGGCCGTGGATTGCTGCAGGAATGATAACGTTGTTCCCGCGGCTCAGGCACGCTGGCCCACAGCCTGGGCCTGGGCCTGGGTCTGGCGCTGGCGCCATGCCTCGATGGCGCCGCCGATGCTGTCGAGGCCGAGCACGCGGGCGAAGGGGGGCTTGCGGCGGCTGAGCGCGGCGCAGGCGCCGCCCACCCACAACTCGATGCCCTCGCCCAGCCGGGTATGCAGCTCGGCCAGGCCATCGAGGGCCTGGCGCGAATTCATCGAGGCGGAAAAGGACAAGGCCACCACGTCGGCGTGCTGCACCCGCGCCGCTTCGACGATGTCGAGCAGCGGCGTCTGTACGCCCAGCGAGATGCAATGGGCGCCCTCGGCCGCCGCCAGCGCTTCGGCCATCAGCAGCCCCAGCGCATGGCGTTCCTGCGGCAAGGTGGTCAGCAGGATGCGCGGCGCGGCCGTGTTGCTGTCGGCCTGGGGGATGGCGAAGATCGCGCTGCGCAGCACGATGGCGAGCGACTCGGTATATAAATGCTCTTCAAACACGGCCAGCATCCCGCTGGCCCAGGCTTCGCCCACCAGCGTGGTCAGCGGCGCCACCAGATCGATGACGAAGCGCTTCAGCCCCATCGTCATCTGCGCCTGCGACAGCTTGCGCCGCAGCGCTTCCATTTGATGGGTTTTGCATAACTCCAGATACAGTTGCAGCTCCGGCGCCGGCACGCTGGCGCTGGAGCGCCCGGACGTCTGTTCCGCCAGCGCCTGCAATTCATCGGTGCTGTGGCGTATCACTTTGCCCGGCCGGAAACCCAGATCGATCAGGCGCTTGACCAGGCGCAGCTTCTGTACCTGCTCCACCGGATAGACCCGTTCGCCGTTCGGATCGCGCAGCGGCTGGGGGAATTCATAGCGCCTTTCCCACACGCGCAGGGTTTCCTTGGCCACGCCGGTATCGCGTTCGACGTCGCTGATGGTGCTCGATACTGTGCTGGGGGAGGGTGGTGTTTTCATGGTGAGGCGGCTGTCTGTCCTGGGCGGCTGGGCTCGGTTTGCGGGAAACATCGTGTCCTCGCCGCCTTCATATTCTACATTCCTTTCGCCACCGAAAGTATTTGCATCCGCTCGCCATCCACCTGCGTATATCAATCAGGCAAGGCTGTTGTCCCGGAATTCACAGTTGACAGTAAGAACTAATTATTGGACTATCGAATACAAACCTGTTTTGTCCAGGACAAAAAACGGCTATTGGTGGGAATTATGAAAATTGCGGTGGTGGGTGGGGGGATTTCGGGGCTGTCGTGCGCGCACAGTCTGGCGCAGGCCGGGCGGGACGTGACGCTGTTCGAAGCCAATGATTATTTCGGCGGGCATAGCCACACGGTCGATGTGACGCTGGAAGGCCACACCCATGGCGTCGATACCGGCTTCCTGGTGTTCAACGAGCGCACCTATCCGGGCCTGAGCGCGCTGTTCGCCCAGCTGGGCGTGGCAAGCGACCCCAGCGAGATGGGCTTTTCCGTCAAGCTGCCGCTGAGCCGGCGGCGCACGCTGGAATGGGCCGGCGGCGATCTGGACCAGGTGTTTAGCCAGCGCCGCAATCTGGCCAGCCCGGCTTTTTTGCGCATGCTAGTGGATATTGTGCGCTTCAACCGCGCCGCCACCGGCATGGCGCTGGACGGCGTGGCGCCGGCGCTGTCGCTGGGCAGCTATCTGGACCTGCACGGCTACAGCCAGCCATTCCGCCACTGGTATCTGCTGCCGATGGCGGCCTGCATCTGGTCCTGCCCCGCCGCCGCGATGCTGGACTTTCCCCTGGCCAGTTTTGTGCGCTTTTGCCACAACCATGGCCTGCTCCAGGTCAATGGACGGCCCCAGTGGCGCTCCGTGCGCGGTGGTGCGCGCCAGTATGTCGACAAGCTGCTGGCCGGGATTGCGCAACGGCGCCTGTCCACGCCGGTGCTGTCGGTCACGCGCCGGCCCGGCGCGGCCGGCCGCGCGGTGCTGCTGGCAACGCGCGAGGGCGTGGAACAGTTCGACGAACTGGTGCTGGCCTGCCACAGCAATCAGTCGCTGGCGCTGCTGGCCGACGCGCGCGCCGACGAGGCGGCGCTGTTGTCGAGCATCACCTATCAGCCCAACCGCGCCGTGCTGCATACCGACACGCGCTGCCTGCCCAGCCGCGCCAAGGCCTGGGCGGCCTGGAATTACGAAGGCACGGGCGGCGCGGAGCCGCGCGTCTGCGTGCACTATCTGATCAACCGCCTGCAAGCGCTGCCGTTCGCGCAGCCGGTGATCGTGTCGCTCAATCCCCTGCACGAACCGGACCCCGCCACCGTGCTGGGCGAATTCGACTATGCCCATCCGGTGTTCGATGCGGCGGCCGTGGCCGCGCAGGACGGGCTGCCGGCGATCCAGGGGCGGGGCCACACCTGGTATGCCGGCGCCTGGACCGGCTACGGTTTCCACGAGGACGGCCTCAGTTCCGGCTTCCGCGTGGCCGCCGCGCTGATCGCCGCGGGCCGGGTGGCGCATGCGGCCTGACGCGGCCCACGGCGCGGACAGCGCGGCCACGCCCGAACTTTGCTTCGGCCAGGTGCGCCACACCCGCCTGCGGCCGCTGCACAACGCCTTTCACTACGGCGTGTATTTCCTGCGCCTGCCTTTGCGCACGCTGGGCGGGGCGGGCTTCGCCAGCCGCCTGTGCTCGCGCAACCGCTTCAATCTGCTGTCCTTCCACGACCGCGACCATGGCGATGGCCGCCAGGCGCTGCCGGACTGGATCGATGGCCTGCTGCGCGAACAGGGCATCGCCGATGCCGATGGCGAGATCTGGCTGCAAACCATGCCGCGCGTGCTCGGTTATGTGTTCAACCCGGTGTCCCTGTGGTTCTGCCACCGCCGCGATGGCGCGCTGCGCGCCGTGCTGTGCGACGTGCGCAATACCTTCGGCGAACGCCACTTCTATCTGCTCGACAGCGCAGCCGGCATCGCGGCTGGCCAGGAACTGAGCGCGCGCAAGGTCTTCCATGTGTCGCCGTTCTGCGCGGTCGAAGGGGGCTACCGCTTCCGCTTCTTCGCGCCGCCGCCTGCGGGTACGGCGCAGGCGCGCAAGCTGGTCTGCATCGACTACGACGACCTCGCCGGCCCCTTGCTGCGAACGCGCTGGTCGGGGCGGGCCGGTCCGGTCAGCGATGGCGCGGTGGCGCGCGCCTTCTTCGGCTATCCGCTGATGACGCTGGGCGTGATCGTGCGCATCCACTGGCAAGCCTTGCGGCTGTGGCTGGGC
Source organism: Oxalobacteraceae bacterium (assembly GCA_013284265.1). Lineage (GTDB taxonomy): Bacteria > Pseudomonadota > Gammaproteobacteria > Burkholderiales > Burkholderiaceae_D > Rugamonas. The sequence goes on from JABTBR010000042.1 coordinate 13,608, forward strand.
CGGGTGCCGTTGTTTTCCAAACCCCTTCCACCGCAACAGAAAGTGACACGATGAGTAGCGATTCCCTGCAGGTGCTGGTCCGCCCCGCCGATGCCGAACGCCCGACCGGGCACAGCGACTGTCCTTCCGGCCACGCCATTCCGCGCGCGGCGCGCCTGATGCTGCGCATGCTCGCCGCGCTGCGCCACGGCGCGCTGCTGCTCAAGCGCCCGGATGGCGGCCGCCAGCTGTTCGGCGACACCTCCTTCCCCATCACGCTGGAATTGCGCAACTGGTCGCCCTGCGCGGCGGCGCTGCGTTCGGGCGATATCGGTTTCGCCGAATCCTTTATTCGCGGCGACTGGAGCACCGATGATCTGCCCGGCCTGGTGGAACTGCTGATCCGCAACCGCGAGGCCATCGAGTCGCTGGTCTATGGCAGCTGGTGGGGCAGCCTGCTGTACCGCCTCAAGCATCTGCTGAACCGCAACTCGCGCAGCGGCAGCCGCAAGAACATCCACGCCCACTACGACATCGGCAATGCCTTCTATCGCCTGTGGCTGGACCCGTCGATGACGTATTCGAGCGCGCTGTTTCGCCCGGGCGCGGGCGGCGATCTGGCAGCGGCGCAGCTGGCCAAATACCGCCGCATCGCCGGCCAGCTGGCGCTGGAGCCCGGCGCGCGGGTGCTGGAAATCGGCTGCGGCTGGGGCGGATTCGCCGAGGTGGCCGCGCGCGAACAGCAAGTGCATGTGACCGGCCTGACCTTGTCGGGCGAGCAGCTGGCCTATGCCCAGGCCAGGCTGGCCGCCGCCGGACTGGCGCAGTTGAGCGATCTGCGCCTGTGCGACTACCGCGACAGCGCCGGCCAGTACGATGCGATCGCCTCGATCGAGATGTTCGAAGCGGTGGGGGAGCGCTACTGGCCCGATTATTTTGCCTGCGTGGCGCGCAACCTCAAGCCGGGCGGGCGCGCCTGCATCCAGACCATCACCATTGCCGATGCGCTGTTCCCGCGCTACCGCCAGGGCAGCGATTTCATCCAGCAGTACATCTTCCCCGGCGGAATGCTGCCCTCGCCATCCGAATTCCGCCACCAGGCAGCCCTGCAGGGCTTGCGCGTGGCCGATGAATTCTGCTTCGGCATCGATTACGCCGACACGCTGCTGCAGTGGCGCCACGCCTTCCTGCGGCAGCGCGCCGACGTGGCCGCCCAGGGCTTCGATGAGCGCTTCCTGCTGACCTGGGAGTTCTATCTGGCCTATTGCGAGGCTGCTTTCCGCGCCGGCAATACCGACGTGATGCATTTCACGCTGATCAAAGACTGAAGGAGGCGAGCCATGCAGGAAGTCCAGGCAGCGCTGACCAGGCTGATTCAACTGTTCGAAACGCTGACGCCGCAGACGGTGCCGCTGCTGGCCACCGTCTATGCGCCGGAGGCGCGCTTCAAAGACCCTTTCAACGAGATCGGCGGCCGGGCCGCCATCCTGGCGCTGTTCGACCATATGTATGCGCAGCTGCGCGAGCCGCGCTTTGTGGTCAGCTCCCGGATCGCCCAGGGCCATCAGGCTTTCCTGGTGTGGGAGCTGCACTTCCGCTTCCCGCGCTGGCCGGAACAGCCGCGCATCATCCGCGGCGCCACCCATTTGCGTTTCGGCGCCGACGGCCTGGTGCTGCTGCACCGCGACTACTGGGACGCGGCCGAGGAACTGTACGAGCAAGTGCCGCTGTTGGGCGCGCTGATGCGCCTGCTCAAGCGGCGCGCCAGGCGCTAGCCGACCTCCATATGCGTTTGAATATGTCGCGGATGCGCAACAAGTAGCAATTGCTTACAATTCCGATGTTGCAACGCAGCATTCCCGCGTTTGCCCCGCATTAATACATAAATAAAGCACTCTCCCTATGAGAAATGTTGAATTTATGCCTTTTTTTCCTGCCTTTGCACCCCATCATGCCGATCAGTGATGAGCTTATAGCGATTCGGTAGAAACGATTCCCCGGGCGCTTCGGTATAAAATGGATCCCGGAAATAGCAATTAGTCCATTTCCACCTTGTTCTGCACCGATGCAGTTATTGCATTGTGAGCGTGGCGTTCCGGTTTGCCGGCAGCCACTCTTGGATCATCTGTGCGGATTTTTTGATAGCTAGTTGCTTACGGCGACAGGAAATATTGCGATGCGGTAAAATGCGACGCCCTGGGATTGCGGCAGGAAAGTGATGTTCAGCAGGACGAGGGGCTTTGGCTCTTATATGCGAACATTGATACTTGATTGAATGCTAAAGCCTCAGTATAGTGCCGCCTCCGGCGTCATAAGCGCCGCGATAAAGCCGGCATCGATTAAATCGGCCGCAATTAACAGTGAACGCGTCCTGCACTTGGGACTGCACAGTGGCAGCTGGGGAGTTTGCCCTCACGCATAGACGGCGTCCGGTGGGGCGCCGATAAGCACCGAATTAAGCCGTAACTCTAGCTTTACCTTTTTACCCGCAACACAAACTGAAGGAAACACGTAATGAAAAAATCTCTTATCTCCATCGCAATTTTGGGCGCAATGAGCAATGTTGCTTTCGCACAATCGAACGTAACGATCTACGGCATCGTCGATGCCGGTATCGTCAGCGAGCGTGGCGGCAAAGCTGGTTCGGTTACCAAAGTAACGAGCGGTGTAGGTTCGGCTTCGCGCCTGGGTTTCAAAGGCACTGAAGATCTGGGCGGCGGCGTGAATGCATTCTTCGTTCTGGAATCGGGCATCAAAGCCGACACCGGCGAATCCGACGTAGCTGGCTCGATCGCTAACCGTCAATCCTTCGTCGGCCTGAAATCGGCAACCGCCGGTTCGCTGTCGCTGGGTCGTCAGTACACCCCTTACTACAACACCCTGGCGCAAGTTGCGGATCCATTCGCAGCTGGCCTGGCTGGTTCGGCTAAAAACCTGTTCCCAGCAGCTGGCAACAACGTTCGCACCAGCAATGCTGTTGTGTACGCAACCCCGGCACTGAACGGTTTCTCCGGCGAAGCTTCGTACGCTCTGGGCGAACAGTCCGCGGACAATTCGGCTTCGCGTCAACTGGGTCTGTCGGTTGGCTACGCTAACGGTCCTCTGACCGCACGCGCCGCTTACAACAGCCGCAACAACGACACCACCGCGCCTACCCTGGTCAACACCACCATGGGCCACAACGCTCTGGTCGCAGTGAACTACGATTTCAAAGTCGCTAAAGCCTTCTTCGCTTTCGGTAAAGACAAAGGTAACTTCTCGTCGACCGCACCGAAAAATGTTGATTCGAACGAAATCCTGGTTGGCGCAACCGCACCAGTGGGCCCAGCTGGCACCCTGATCGCTTCGTTCATTCGCAAGAATGACAAGCTGGCGTCGAACCAAGATGCTGACCAGTGGGCAATCGGCTACTCGCACGCCCTGTCGAAGCGTACCAGCACCTATGTTGCTTACGCTAAGATCAAGAACAAAAACGGCGCGCTGTACACCGTTGGTAACAACTCCGAAGTTGGTACGGGCGACAAAGCCTTCAACGTTGGTGTGAAACACTCCTTCTAATTCCCCGCTGGCCCTCGGGCCAGTGTTGAACTAGATACGGCATCGGCTGCGCTTGCGCAGCCGATGCTCGTTTACAGACCACTTATTGAAGCCCGCGTTAAAATGCGCATGCTCCCTTCACCATAGGCCCGCCATGACCGTTATCCGACCCACCGGCCGCACCGCGCTGGCCATGCTGATCCTGCTTGCCTCCTGCGCCGCGCTGGCCGCGCCCAAGGCCGCCCAGAAAGCCCCGCGCAAGGGCGCCAGCACCACGCTGCCGCGCTTTGGCATGCTGGTGTTTTCCGACCTGTGTACGCACCCCGAGAGCGGCGAATACGGCGGCCAGCGCATCACCTTGCAGCGCTTTGCCGAGGTCGATACGGTGATCTATGAATTTACCGCCGGAGGGCTGAGCTGGCCGCTGGTGGCCAGCGAGGTGACGATCGATCCGCGCGGACGCCAGATGTACTTTACCGTGCAGGCGCCGGACGAAGAGGAGCGCATCATCAACGGCCGCCTGAGCGACGATGGCCAGGCGCTGGTGCTCGACGGGAGTTACTGCGGAGAGGCGGCGGTGCCGATGCGGCTGCCGCTGGTGAAGGATTTCGGGCGCAAGGCGGGCAACTGCCGTGCTTGTCCGGTGCCCAAGGGGAGTAGGCCGGGCGGGGAAGCGCCGGCGCAGCCTGCGCCGGCCGGCAATCTTATTTGAGACCGCACGGCGCGCGTAAGCGTTAGAAAATGCGCGGCTGGCGAGCCGGCGGCGCTCTCGAAAACCCACGGCAAAGAGCCGGGGTCTGACCCGGCGGGTCAGACCCCAGGGTTACGCCGTGGGTTTTAAGCTGCTGCTGCGGCCCGCGAACTTAGCCGTCAGACCCCGGGGGCAGGCCCTGGGTTTTTCTCAAGCGGCTCAGCCAGCCTTGGCGGCCTTGGCCGCTTCGGCATTCTTGCGGATCGTCTCCAGCGTGGCGCCGGGGGTGATCAGGTTGCCGTCGTAGCGCAGCTCGATCAGCGCCGGCAGCGATTTGCTGTTGGCGTGCTCCAGCGCGCGTTCCAGCGCGGGGCCGAATTCGGCCGTCGTGGTCACCACTTCGCCATGCGCGCCATAGGCCACGGCCAGCGCCGCAAAGTCCGGGTTCTGCAGACGGGTGCCCGACACGCGGCCCGGATAGTGCAGTTCCTGGTGCATGCGGATGGTGCCGAACATGCCGTTATTGAACACGATGATGACCACGCCCGCCTGGTACTGCACGGCGGTGGCCAGCTCCTGGCCGTTCATCATGTATTCGCCGTCGCCGGCGAAGGTGATCACGGTACGCCCCGGCGCGATGATCTTGGCGGCCACGCCGGACGGCACGCTGTAGCCCATCGCGCCGCTGGTCGGCGCGAGCTGGGTGCGCATGCCGCCGTAGCGGTAGAAGCGGTGCGCCCAGGTGGCGTAGTTGCCCGCGCCATTGGTGAGGATGGTGTCGGCCGGGACGGTGGCGCGGATCTTCTGCACCACCTGCCACAGGTCCAGCGGCGCCTTGCCATCCTTGAAGATGGGCGGCTGCTCCTGATAGGCCAGCAGCTCGGCCTTGGCCTCGGCCACGCTGGCGCGCCAGGCGCTCGAATCGACCGGCGCCATCGCCGCCAGCATCGCCGCGACCTGCGGCATGCCGCTGTTGATCATCAGTTCGGCCTGGTACACGCTGCCCAGTTCCTCGGCGTCGGCATGTACGTGGATCAGGCGCTGCTGCGGCACCGGCGAGGAAATCAGCGCATAGCCGCCGGTGGTCATCTCGCCCAGGCGCGGGCCGATGGCCAGGATCACGTCGGCCTCGCGCACGCGCGCCGCCAATTTCGGGTTGATGCCGATGCCGACATCGCCCACATAGTGCGGGTGGGCGTTGTCCAACAGGTCCTGGAAGCGGAAGGCGCAGGCCACCGGCAAGCCATTGAGTTCGGCGAAGCGCTGCACATCGGCGCAGGCTTGCCGGTTCCAGCCGCCGCCGCCCAGCAATACCAGCGGGCGTTTGGCCCCGGCCAGCATGGCGCGGACCTGTTCCATCTGCGGGCCGGACGGGGCGCCTTGCACCGGCTGGTAGCGCGCGGTATCGGCCACGGCCGCCATGGCGGTCAGCATGTCTTCCGGCAGCGCCAGTACCACCGGGCCGGGACGGCCGCTGGTGGCGACCTGGAAGGCGCGCGCCATGTATTCGGGGATGCGCTCGGCGCGGTCGATCTGGGCCACCCACTTGGCCATCTGGCCGTACATGCGGCGGTAGTCGATTTCCTGGAAGGCTTCGCGGTCGACGAAGTCGTTGCCGACCTGGCCGATGAACAGGATCATCGGGGTCGAGTCCTGGAAGGCCGTGTGCACGCCGATCGAGGCATTGGTCGCGCCCGGGCCGCGCGTGACGAAGCAGATGCCGGGCTTGCCGGTCATCTTGCCGTAGGCGTCGGCCATGAAGGCGGCGCCGCCTTCCTGGCGGTTGATGATGAAACGGATGTCGGAGTCGTGCAGGGCATCGAGCACGTCCAGATAGCTTTCGCCGGGTACGCCGAAAGCCGTGTCAACGCCATGGATCTTCAGGGCGTCGACCAGAATCTGGCCGCCGGTGCGGAGGGGGTGGGTCATGGTCTAACCTTAATATGATCTGGGCGAGCGGGATGGTCGCCAGCATGCGCCATTCTAAGACGCGGCCTTTTCAGCGGCTTTTCAAATGGCGACACCAAATTACAGATTTGGCAGCGGCGGCGGCGTTTTTCCCCGGCCCGGCCCCCGGCACGGTACAATACGCCCTGAAGCAAGCCAGACAGCCGCTGGCCGAGACGTAATGTCCGGCGGGAGGAAGGTCCGGACTCCATAGAGCGGGGTGACGGTTAACGGCCGTCCGCTGAAAGCCGACCGGTGTACTTGTATGCCGGGGAGTATAAGGCGAGGAATAGGGCCACAGAGACGAGCGTATTAAGTTACGGTGAAACGCGGTAACCTCCACCTGGTGCAATTCCAAATAGGCACGCGATGATGCTGCTCGCGGAGCGTGCGGGTAGGAAGCTTGAGCGCTGGAGTAATTCAGCGCCTAGAGGAATGGCTGTCATAGCGCAGGTTCGCCTGCGCCGTAACAAAATCCGGCCTATCGGCTTGCTTCAACTAATTTTATTTTCTCGGCCGCCGCTGGATCGATGCACATACTGACACTATGGCTATCCAGGGGACATGCTGATGAAAAAGTACATTCTCGCCCTCGACCAGGGCACCACCAGTTCACGTGCCATCCTGTTCGACCAGCGTGGCCAGATCTGCGCCAGCGCGGCCCAGGAATTCCCCCAGCATTTTCCCCAGCCCGGCTGGGTTGAACACGATCCCAACGAAATCTGGAACAGCCAGCTCACCGTGGCGCGCAAGGTCATGCACGATCTGCACGTCGACAGCTCGCATGTACTGGGCATCGGCATCGCCAACCAGCGCGAAACCACCGTCGTATGGGACCGCAAGACGGGCGAGCCGATCGCCCCGGCCATCGTCTGGCAAGACCGCCGCGGCGCCGACATCTGCGAGACCATTCGCGCCGAAGGCCACGCGCGCCTGATCAGCGACTGCACCGGCCTGGAACTCGATGCCTATTTCTCCGCCTCCAAGCTCAAATGGCTGCTCGACCATGTGGCGGGCGCGCGCGAGCGGGCCCGCCACGGCGCGCTGTGCTTCGGCACCATCGACAGCTGGCTGATTCATAAACTGTGCGGCGCCCACGTCACCGACGTCAGCAACGCTTCCCGCACCATGCTGTTCAATATCCACCTGATGCGCTGGGACCAGGACCTGCTCGACCTGTTCGACATCCCCGAGGCCATGCTGCCCCAGGTGGTCTCGTCCAGCGAAGAAGTGGGCAATACCCGCGACGCCCTGTTCGGCGGCGCCATTCCCGTGGCCGGCATCGCCGGCGACCAGCAGGCCGCCACCTTCGGCCAGGCCTGCCTCAAGCCCGGCATGGTCAAGAATACCTATGGCACCGGCTGTTTCATGCTGATGCATGCGGGCAGCCACGCCCCGGTGTCCAGGAACCGCCTGCTGTCTACCGTCGGCTGGCGCGTGGACGGGCGCACCGACTACTTATTGGAAGGCAGCGTGTTCATGGGCGGGGCCACCGTGCAGTGGTTGCGCGACGGCCTGGGCATCATCAAGGAGTCGCGCGAGGTCGAGGCGCTGGCCGCCAGCGTGCCCGACAGCGGCGGCGTGCTGCTGGTGCCGGCCTTCGTCGGCCTGGGCGCGCCGCACTGGGACCCGCATGCGCGCGGCACCCTGGTGGGCCTGAGCCGGGGCAGCAACCGCGCCCACATCGCCCGCGCCGCGCTCGAGGCGATCGCCTACCAGAGCGCCGAATTGCTGGCCGCGATGCAGAAAGACGTGGCCACGGCGCACCGCCCTATCACCCTGAGCGAGCTGCGCGCCGATGGCGGCGCCTCCCGCAACGACCTGCTGATGCAGTTCCAGTCCGATTTGCTGGGCGTGCCGGTGCTGCGCCCCAAGGTGACGGAAACGACGGCACTGGGCGCGGCCTATCTGGCCGGGCTGGCGGTCGGTTTCTGGGAATCGCAGGAGGAAATCGCGGCCCAGTGGGAATGCGAGCGGCGTTTCGAGCCGCAGATGGATGCCGCACACCGGGCCGAGCTGCTGGCGCAATGGGGCCGCGCCGTCGAGCGTGCGCGCGGCTGGGACCAGCCGGCCTGAAGCCTCGGGCGTGCCGCCATGCCGGCGCACCGTTGTAGGAATTCAACATTCGATTTAACACTCGATTTAACGTTTGTCACAATCGCCCCGGAATCGGGTAGTATTTGCCATCTTGCGAATTAAGCAAGTGACATTAAGCAAGTGAGCAAGGGGAGGGGCGATGTTGAATGTGGCGGCAGTGGCGGACCCGTCCGGGCTGGCGGCCTTGCGCAGTGTCGAGCTGGCCGCGATCGAGGTCCTGTTCGACGCGCTCAACGACGTGGCCTTCTTCGTCAAGGACCGCGATGGCCGCTACCTGGCCGTCAACCACACGCTGGTGCGCCGCTGCGGCCTGCGCAGCAAGCTCGACATCGTCGGCAAGACCGTGCTCGAAGTGCACCCGCGCCATCTGGCCCAGGCCTATATGGCCCAGGACCAGCAAGTCATCGATGGCGGCGGCAGCATCAAGAAGCACCTGGAGCTGCACCTGTATCCGAACCGCCGCCATGGCTGGTGCCTGACCCATAAGACGCCGCTGCGCGACGACGCCGGTGCGATTGTCGGCCTGGTCGGCACCTCGCACGACCTCGGGCTGGCCGACGAACACCATCCGGTCTATCGCAAGATCGCCAGCATCGCCCAGCATATCCGCGACCATTACCGCCAGCCCCTGTGCCTGAACCAGCTGGCGCTCGATGCCGGGCTGCCGCTGGCGCGGGTGGAACGCCTGTTCCAGCGGGTGTTCCACTACAGCCCGCGCCAGTTGCTGCTGCAGTCGCGCCTGAACGGCGCGCTGGAGCTGATCGCCTCCGACCGCAGCCTCAGCATCGCCGACATCGCCCTCGATTGCGGCTATACCGACCACAGCGCCTTCAGCCGCCAGTTCAAGGCGCTGACCGGCATGACGCCCATCCAGTACCGCGCCCAGCAGCACGGCAAGTCCTAGGCTGTCTCTTTTCCGCCCATCCCGCTTTCCCGCCTGTGCCGATCCCGCAGGCTTCTCCCTCTAAATATAGCGAAGTGCCCGCCAGGCCCGTTCGTGCTGGCTGTGCGGCAACCTTATCACGATAGTATTTCCTGGCCGCGGGGAACGGGCGCATCCACCACCAATGTGGCGGCCGGGCTTTCCCGCAGGCGTGGTTTTCAACCAGAAATCACCATAAGAACTCACCCACAATAAAGGAGTGGTAGACATGCTATTTTCAAGGAAATCCGCACACCTGGCCGGCCTCATCGCAGCCTGTTTCAGTATCGCCGTCCAGGCCGACACGGGCAGGTCCCCGGTCGCGGATCAGCATGGCCGTTTGACCCAGGCGCCCATGCCGTCCCAGCGCCAGAGCCTGCCGCCATCGGCCGAACAGTCGCGCTACAACCTGCCGCCCACCAGCAAGCCGCGCCACGATCTGCTGCCGCGCCAGCAGCGCAACAGCATCACGCCGCTGGCCGCCAGCGCCGAATGCAAGGACATGGTCAAGCTGGCCGGCTATAGCGGCGCCGCGCTGGCCGACTATCTGGTGGCCCTGCCGGACTTCGAGTGCACCTATCCGCTGTTCGCGCTGACTAGCGCGCAGGCCGCCGTGATCTATTCCAGCGCCAATATGAACGCCGTCGCCAGCCGCCTGACGCAGGAAGCTGGGCGCTACAACGCCAGCAATATGGCGCTGGTCAACCTGGTGCTGTATCTGCGCGCCGGCTATTACCTGGCCGGCAGCGACGTGATGGCCCAGCCGTCGACGGCGCTGCTGAACGCCTTGCGCGTGCCGCTCAAGCAGTTGGCCGAGAGCAGTGCGCTGTTTGAAAACAATGCGGTGGCCAGCAGCACGGCCGGCGAAACGCTCAAGCTGATCACCAATATGCATGACGAGGCTTACTATCTGCCGAGCATGAAAAAACTGGTGGAGCGCTTCACCAACCGCGCCGGCTACCCGAGCGCGGCCGAACTGCTCAAGCAGAACAGCGCCGGCGGCGGCTTCACTTCCGCGCTGACGGTGATCTTCTACGCGCACTTCCGTCCCGAAGGCCTGGCCCTGCTGCGCAGCGACCTGTCGTATGCGACGGCGCTGAACAACTTCGTCACCGCCAACAAAACCGCCCTGTTGGGCAGCAATGGCGGCTACCAGCTGGGTGATGCCGCCAATGAAGCCTTCCGCTTCATGCAGTATCCCGAGCTGAAAGCCGGGGTCAAGCCGATGGTCTTGAACACCCTGTCCAGCAGCACCATCACCGGCGCCGACAGCGCGCTGTGGCTGGCCGCCGCTTCCGCCGTCAAGTACTACGACAACGCCAATTGCGCCCAGTACGGCACCTGCGACTACGAAAGCCGCCTGGCCGACACCGTGTTGAAATATAGCCGCTCCTGCAGCCCGTCCTTGCGCATCCGCGCCCAGGACATGAGCGAGGCGCAGCTGATCGATTCCTGCAACCGCCTGCAGACGGAAGAGGGCTATGTCCACGATATGCTGCTGACCAAGCGCACCCCGGTGGCCAATGACAACAACACCAGCCTGGAACTGGTGGTGTTCGACGACTACACTAACTATAGCAAGTACGCGTCCATCATCTACGGCATCAGCACCGATAACGGCGGCATGTATCTGGAAGGCGACCCGGCGGTGGCCGGCAACCAGGCGCGCTTCATCGCCCACGAGGCATCCTGGCTGCGCCCGACCTTCAAGGTCTGGAATCTGGAGCACGAATACGTCCACTATCTGGATGGCCGCTTCGACATGAAGGGCGACTTCGGCGCCGCCGTCACCAAGCCCACTGTCTGGTGGATCGAGGGGATCGCCGAGTACCTGTCGCTGAAAAACGATAACCAGGCCGCGATCGACATGGCGCGTACCGGCACCTATCGCCTGAGCCAGGTGTTCGGCAACAACTACCAGATGAGCGACTATGTGAACCGGGCTTACCGCTGGGGCTATATGGCGACCCGCTTCATGATGGAGCGCCATCGTTCGGACGTGGATACGGTACTGGGCAAGTTCCGGGTGGGCGACTACGACGGCTACCAGAACTATATGGCCTACATCGGCACCCGCTACGACAATGAGTTCGCGGCCTGGACCGCCACGGCCAGCACCGCGGGCGAACCGCCGATGCCGCAGCTGAATCTGCCCGCTTGCACCACGGCGCCCTATCTGGGCAAGAACTGCAGCATCGGCAATCTGGGGTCGTCCACCCAGGCTTACGCCTACATCCTGCTGCCGGCCGGGGCCAAGAACCTCAAGCTCTACACCCGTGGCGGCAGCGGCGACGTCGATATGTATGTCCAGCTGGACGCCTATCCCACTACCAGCTGGTATAGCGCGGCCTCGACCAATAGCGGCAATAGCGAGAACATCGATATCGCCGCCCCCGCCAGCGGCCGCTGGTATTACATCCTGCTGAAGGCGAAACAGCCCTTCAGCGGCGTGACCATCAACGCGTCCTACGACTAAGGCAGTACCCGGCGCAGGCATGCATGGCAGGCGGCCTGCCTGCGCCACCTCCCTCCGGAATCGGTATAATACCGCCCCAAACCGCTTATAACAGGATGCGGGGAGGGGTATACCAGTGATCAAATTTGTATATACAACTTGGCTACTTGCAATATTGTAGCCACCCGCAATGGCGGCCTTCCTCACCGGCCCGCGTAGGTGTCTTTCTGACGTCGTCCGTCCCTGGAAAATGGCGCGCAAAGCGCGGCATAGCGTCGATTCCCTCCCAAACCCCCTTGTTCTCCAGCGCTGATCCGGGCGCCGCTTTGCCGGATTTCGCATGATTTTGCGGCAGCGCAACAAATTGTCGAAAAATCATGGCGGTGTTGGGGGTTGGCAACTTTATGTAATTATTTCAATTTTTTTTATTCACCAAGTTTCAGTATTTTTGCGTCGGAAACACATGTGTGCAGATGAGGTTGCACATTCACATTCTTAGCTAAGTATCTAATTTCTCGATAGTTTTTTCTAGCACCCCGCTTCAAGGAAGTTCGCTAAGTCCTTAATTTCATTAATAAAATCCCTGTTTCGCTTGCCGGAAACCGCTTGACCACCTTTCCCCCTTCCTCTAAAGTGGGCAACTGTGTGAAAAAGTGTGTTTTTGTGGGAAGTTTTCCCTCAAGCCGCAGCGCGCGATCCCCAACAACCCGAGTTCAAAAAGGCCATTTCCGTGTTTCAAGGCGCGTCCGCTATCAGTCTCGATGCCAAGGGTAGGATGTCTATTCCTGCCAAGCACCGTGACGCGCTCGCGATCCAGTGCGAAGGCCGCCTGACCCTGACCAAACACCCGGACGGCTGCCTGCTGTTCTTTCCGCGTCCGGTGTGGGAAAGCCACCGCGAGCAGATCGCCTCCTGGCCGATGTCCGCGCGCGCCTGGCAGCGCATCTTCCTTGGCAATGCCTGCGACGTCGAACTCGATTCGGCCGGCCGCATCCTGATCTCCCCGGAGCTGCGCAATGCCGTCGGCCTGGCGCGCGAGGTCATGATGATCGGCATGGGCAGCCACTTTGAGATCTGGGACGCGGCCAAGCTGGCCGAAAAAGAAGCGCAGGCGATTGAAGCCGGCACCCCCGACGTACTTAATAATTTTTCTTTCTAAGGCCCCGTGATGACGACTTTGACGGCGCCGGAATTTCAGCATCGGACGGTGCTGCTCGATGAGGCGGTCGATGCCCTCGACCTGACGGGCGCGCGCGCCGACGGCGTGTATGTGGACGGCACCTTCGGGCGCGGCGGCCATAGCCGCCTGATCCTGTCGCGCCTGGGCGCGAACGCGCGCCTGGTCGCTTTCGACAAGGACCTGCAGGCCATCGCCACGGCCCAGCAGATCGCCGACCCGCGCTTTACCATCGTCCACGACAGTTTTGCCACCATGGGCGCGGCCATGGCCGAGCGCCAGCTTGGCCAGGCCGACGGTATTTTGCTGGACCTGGGCATCTCGTCGCCCCAGGTGGATGACGCCGCGCGCGGCTTCAGCTTCCGCAATGACGGCCCGCTCGATATGCGCATGGATACCACGCGCGGCATATCGGCGGCGGAGTGGCTCGCCACAGAGACCGAACAGACACTGGAAAAGGTGATCAGAGATTATGGGGAAGAACGGTTTGCTTTTCAGATTGCAAAGGCGATTGTTGCTCGCCGGGCAGTCGAGCCAATTTCAAGCACACGACAGCTTGCCGCAATCGTGGCAGGCGCGGTCAAGACTCGGGAAAAGGGCAAGGACCCGGCCACCCGCACCTTTCAGGCTATCCGGATTCACATCAATAAGGAACTTGAGGATCTCGAGACCGGATTGAATCAGGCCTACGGCTGCCTGGCGCCGGGCGGCATCCTGGCCATCATCAGCTTCCACTCGCTGGAAGACCGCATGGTCAAGCGCTTCTTCGCGTCCAAGGTGAACGTGGCGCAGCCGGACCGGCGCCTGCCGATCCGCGCGGTCGACCTGCCGCAGCCGGAAATGAAACTGCTGTCGAAGATGAAGCCGTCCGACGCCGAGATCGAAGCCAACCCGCGTTCGCGTTCGGCCGTGATGCGGGTGGCGCGCCGCCTGCCTGTTCCTGCGCCTGGCTCTGCTATCGGGGCGCGGCCATGAGTGGCAAGATCAATGCGGTGCTGACCGCCATGCTGGTGGCCTGCGGGCTGTCGCTGGTCAACGCCCAGTACCAGGCGCGTCACCTGTTCATTGAACTCGAACGCACCCAGTCGCAGGCGCGCCAGCTCGACATCGAGTGGGCCCAGCTGCAGCTGGACCAGTCGACGCTGGGCAAGCACGCCCGTATTGAAGAGATCGCCCGGCGCGATCTGAACATGACACCGCTGACGTCCGCGCGCACCCAATATCTGTCTCCGGAAGGCGAGCATGAAACGCAATAGCAATGCCAGCGTTTCGCGGGTAGCCGCCTCCAAGGGCGTGCCGTTCTCGAAAAACCCGGTCCTGGCCGTGCGCCTGCCGGTCTGGCGTTCGCGCGTGGTGCTGTTTGTCCTGTTCGCCGCCTTCGCGGCCCTGGCCGGCCGCGCGGTCTGGCTGCAGGGCGTGTCCACCCAGTTCCTGCAGAAGCAGGGCGAGGCGCGCTACGCCCGCACGCTGGACCTGCCCGCCACGCGCGGCAAGATCACCGACCGCGAAGGCCAGGTGCTCGCTTCCTCGATTCCCGTCAAGGCCATCTGGGCGATTCCCGACGATGTGCAGGAAGCGCCGCCGGCCAAGCTGAAAGCGCTGGCCAGGCTGCTCGACATGAGCGACGCCGAGCTGAAGAAAAAACTCGATTCCGACCGCGGCTTTGTCTACCTCAAGCGCCAGGTCGAGCAGGACGTGTCCGACCAGATCGCCAAGCTGGGCATCGAAGGCATCCAGACCCGCAAGGAATATAAGCGCTTCTACCCGCAGGGCGAAGTGACCACCCACGTGGTGGGCTTCACCAATGTGGAAGACGTGGGCCAGGAAAGCATGGAACTGGCGCAGCAGAAAACCCTGGTGGGCGCGCCCGGCAGCCGCCGCGTGATCAAGGACCGCCTGGGCCATATCGTCGAAGACATCGAATCGGTGCGCGAGCCGCATGACGGCAAGGACCTGACACTGTCGATCGACAGCAAGATCCAGTACATCGCGTTTACCCAGGTCAAAGAGGCGGTGGAGAAGTTCCACGCCAAGGCCGGCGCCGCCGTGGTGCTCGATGTGCACACCGGCGAAGTGCTGGCGCTGGCCAACTGGCCGGCCTATAACCCGAATGACCGCTCGGTGCTGACCGGCGAGCAGCTGCGTAACCGCGTCATGACCGACACCTTCGAGCCGGGTTCCTCCTTGAAGCCGTTCACGGTGGGCCTGTCGCTCGACACCAAGCGCGTCAAGCCGATGACCATGTTCGATACCGCGCCCGGCTATATGACCATCGGCGACCGCACCATCCACGATTCGCACGCCCACGGCATGCTGACGGTGCAGGAAATCATCCAGAAGTCCTCCAACATCGGCACTTCCAAGATCGCGCTGGCCATGCCGGCCCAGGAAATGTGGGAAATGTTTACCAAGCTCGGTTTCGGCCAGCAGCCGCGCTGGGGCTTCCCCGGCGCCGTGGCCGGCCGGGTGCGGCCATTCAAATCCTGGCGTCCGATCGAGCAGGCCAATATGAGCTTCGGCCAGGGTATCTCGGTGTCGCTGATCCAGCTGGCGCGCGCCTATCTGGTGTATGCGCGCGACGGCGACATCATTCCGCTGTCGTTCCAGAAGGTGCACGAGGCGCCGCACGGCACCCAGGTGGTGAGCGCCAAGACGGCGGCCGAGATGCGCGAGATGCTGGAAATGGTGACCCAGCCGGGCGGCTCCGCCGTCAAGGCCCAGGTGCCGGGCTACCGCGTGGGCGGCAAGACCGGCACCGCGCAAAAGGTGGTCAATGGGCGCTACTCGCAGACCAAATACATCGGTAACTTCATCGGCATGGCGCCGATGTCGGATCCGCGCTTCATCATTGCCGTGATGATCGACGAGCCGGGCGGTCCGGTGCACGTCGGCGGCGACGTGGCCGGTCCGGTGTTCTCGACGCTGGCGGCCCAGGCCCTGCGCGCCAAGAACATCGCGCCTGACTCCACGCTGACCCATATCATCATTCCTGAGAACGCCGGACAGGAGAAAATGTGAGCACCCAAGTGAGCAGCAATGTGAACACCGCATTCGACCCGCAGGCGCTGGCCGCCGCGATCCGCAAGCTGGCGCCGACCGCGCAGCTGGCCTCGGATTCGCGCCGCGTCGCGCCGGGCGATGTCTTTTTTGCCTATCCCAACGATGCCGCGGCTGCTGGCCAGGCCGGCGACGGGCGCCGCTTCATTGAATCGGCCATCGAGCGCGGCGCCGCGCTGGTGGTGCTGGACCCGGCCGGCTTCAGCTGGAACCCCGACTGGGCCGTGCCTTATCTGACGGTGGACCAGCTCAAGCAGAACGCCGGCCAGATCGCCCACGCCTTCTATCAGGCCCCGGACGCGGCCATGTTCACCGTCGGCGTGACCGGCACCAACGGCAAAACCTCCAGCGCGGTCTGGCTGGGGCAGGCGCTGTCGCGCGGCAGCGAACCGGCCGCCGTGATCGGCACGCTGGGCGTGGGCCTGTTCAAGACGCGCGGCGAGGTGGAGTACGACGTCACCGGCTACACCACGCCGGACGCGGTGCTGCTGGCGCGCACGCTGGCCCGCCTGCGCGACGCCGGCGCCACCGCGCTGGCGATTGAAGTATCGTCGATCGGCCTCGATCAGGGCCGCGTGGCCGGCATGCATTTCGATGTAGCCTTGTTTACCAATCTGACCCGCGACCACCTGGACTACCACGGCGACATGGCCGCCTACGAGGCCGCCAAAACCCGGCTGTTCGACTGGCCCGGCCTGAAAACGGCCGTCATCAATCTGGACGACCCTATGGGCCTGCGCCTG
This sequence comes from Oxalobacteraceae bacterium, assembly GCA_013284265.1. Lineage (GTDB taxonomy): Bacteria > Pseudomonadota > Gammaproteobacteria > Burkholderiales > Burkholderiaceae_D > Rugamonas. Next base: position 30,213 of record JABTBR010000042.1, read on the forward strand.
GTCGCGCATCTGCGGGCCAAGGCCGTGCCGCTGGCCGGCACGCTGCCGCTGATCGGCTATACCCTGGCCGATGCGGCCACGCTGCCCGATCTGCCCGGCGTGCTGATGCTGCGCGCCAGCCAGTTGCGCGGCGGCCGCAGCGGCGGCACCGAATTCCATCTGGAGTGCTTCCTCGGCGTGGCGCTGGTCAAGACCCAGCTGGTGGGCCACTTCAATATCAGCAATGCGCTGGGTGTTCTGGGCGCCATGCTGGCGCGCGGCACCGGCCTGCGCGTCGCCATCGACGCGATCGAAGCGCTGCAGCCGGCCCCTGGCCGCATGCAGCAGGTTGGCGGCCAGGAAGCGCCGCTGATCGTCATCGACTATGCCCATACCCCGGACGCGCTGGAAAAAACCCTGGCCGCGCTGCGTCCACTGGCGACCGAACGCGGCGGCCAGCTGTGGTGCGTGTTCGGCTGCGGTGGCGACCGCGATCCGGGCAAGCGTCCGCAGATGGGCAAGATCGCCCAGATGGCCGACCACGTGCTCGTCACCAGCGACAATCCGCGCAGCGAAGATCCGCACGCCATCATCGGCCAGATCGTGGCCGGCATGGATGCGGCGCATCCATCGTCGGTATTGCAGACGGTGGAAGACCGCGCCGCCGCGATCCTGTCGGCGATCAAGCACGCCGGCAAGCCGGACGTGATTCTGCTGGCCGGCAAAGGCCATGAACCCTACCAGGAAATCAAGGGCAAGAAATTGCCGTTTTCCGACGCCGACCACGCCCAGCTGGCGCTGTCGGCCCGTTTGACCATGATGAGGACCAACTGATGCAAGCAGCACTGGCCCAGATTCTGCCTTCGATGACAGGCGCGACTCTGGTCAACCATACCTCCGGCGTGGCCGCGTTCGACGGCGTGTCGACCGACAGCCGCAGCGCGCCCGCCGGCTCGCTCTTCGTCGCCCTGCGCGGCGAAGTCTTCGACGCGCACGACTTCCTGGACCAGGTGGCCGCGCGCGGCGTGGCCGCCGTGGTGGTCGAGCGCCTTCCCGAAGGCTGGACCCTGCCGGCCATCGTCGTGCCGGACACGCTGGTCGCGCTGGGGCAGATCGCCAATTACTGGCGCCGCCAGTTCAGCGTGCCCGTGATCGGCGTCACCGGCAGCAACGGCAAGACCACGGTCAAGGAAATGATCTCGGCGATCCTGGCGGTCGCCCATGGCGAAGATGGCCGTCTGGCCACGCGCGGCAACCTGAATAATGAAATCGGCGTGCCGCAAACCCTGTTCCGCTTCGCGCCTGAACACCGGGCCGCCGTGATTGAACTGGGCATGAACCACCCCGGCGAAATCGGCCGCCTGACGGCGATCGCCCAACCCGGCGTGGCCATGGTCAACAACGCCCAGCGCGAACACCAGGAATTCATGCACAGCGTGGAAGCGGTGGCGCGCGAAAACGGCGCCGTGCTGGCCGGCCTGCCGCTTGACGGCGTGGCGGTGTTCCCGCAGGACGATGAATTTACCCCGCTGTGGCAGGAGCTGGCCGGCGCGCGCCGCGTGCTGCGCTTCGGCCTGAGCAAGGACGCCGAAGTGAGCTGCACCTTCCGCGCCAACGATTTCGGCAACGATATGTTCGTCACCGTGCGCGAAGGCACCGTGAGCGACGGCCCGCCCGAGCAGTTCTTCGTCGGCTTGCAGGCCGCCGGCGTGCACAATGTGCGCAATGCGCTGGCCGCCGTGGCCTGCACCTTTGCCGCCGGCGTGGCGATTGACGACATCAAGCGCGGGCTCGACAGCTTCGCGCCCGTCAGCGGCAGGCTGCAGCGCAAGCAGGCCGTCAACGGCGCCACCGTCATCGACGACAGCTATAACGCCAATCCGGATTCGGTGCGCGCCGCCATCGACGTGCTGTCGCGCGCCGAGGCTCCGCGCGTGCTGGTGCTGGGCGATATGGGCGAAGTGGGCACCCAGGGCCGCGAATTCCACGAAGAGATCAGCGCGTATGCGCAGGAAAAGGGCATCGAACAGGTGCTCGTCACCGGCGAACTGGCGCGCTTCATGCAGGGCGCGACGGTACGTCATTTTGAACAGTTCGGCGATTTGCTGGCCGCAGTCGATGCGGCCACGACGCCGTCAGCAACCGTATTGATCAAGGGCTCCCGCTTCATGAAAATGGAACGGGTCGTGCAGCATTTGATTGGATTGCAACAAGCTAACAAGGAAAGTCACTAATCATGCTGCTCTGGCTCGCACAGTATTTTCAACAGGATCTTGGCCCGCTGCGGATCTTTAACTTCATCACCTTCCGCGCGGTGTTCGCCACCATTACCGCGCTGCTGATCGGCCTGGCCGCCGGTCCGGCGGTGATCCGCAAGCTGACCGCGATGAAGTACGGCCAGGCCGTGCGCACCGACGGTCCGCAGACCCACCTGAAAAAACACGGCACCCCGACCATGGGCGGCGTGCTGCTGTTGATCTCGATCGGCGTATCGACGCTGCTGTGGTGCGACCTGTCGAACCGCCTGATCTGGCCCGTGCTGATCGTCACGCTGGGATTTGGCGCGGTCGGCTGGGTCGACGACTACCGCAAGGTGGTGCGCCAGGACCCGGAAGGCATGCGCTCGGCCGAAAAATACTTCTGGCAGTCGCTGGTGGGCATCGGCGCCGCGCTGTACCTGGCGTTCTCGGTGTCGGCACCCAACGCCGGCAAGGTATTCGAGCTGTTCTTCGAGTGGGTGCGGTCGGGCTTCTCGATGGACCTGCCGCCCAAGGCCGACCTGATCGTTCCCTTCTTCAAGACCGTCAGCTATCCGCTGGGCGTGTGGGGCTTCATCGCGCTGACCTACTGCGTGATCGTCGGCACCAGCAATGCGGTCAACTTCACCGACGGCCTCGATGGCCTGGCCATCATGCCGACGATTATGGTCGGCTCGGCCCTGGGCCTGTTCGCCTATCTGACCGGCAGCTTCACCTATTCGCGCTACCTGTTCATTCCGCATATTCCGGGCGCGGGCGAACTGATCATCTTCTGCGGTGCGCTGGCCGGCGCCGGCCTGGCCTTCCTGTGGTTTAACACCCATCCGGCCCAGGTCTTCATGGGCGACGTCGGCGCGCTGGCGCTGGGCGGCGCACTCGGCACGCTGGCCGTGATCGTGCGCCAGGAAATCGTCCTGTTCATCATGGGCGGCGTGTTCGTGGCCGAAACCGTGTCGGTGATTATCCAGGTGGGCTGGTTCAAGATCACCAAGAAACGCTTCGGCGTGGGCCGCCGGGTATTCCTGATGGCGCCGCTGCACCACCACTTCGAGCAAAAAGGCTGGAAAGAGACCCAGGTCGTGGTCCGATTCTGGATTATCACGATGATGCTGGTCCTGGTCGGACTGTCCACACTGAAGCTGCGCTAATGAGCTACCAAGGCAAAACCGCACTGGTACTGGGACTCGGCGAGTCCGGCCTGGCAATGGCGCTGTGGCTGGCGCGCGCCGGTGCGCAGGTGCGCGTGGCCGATACGCGCCATGCGCCGGAGCGCCTGCCGGTGCTGAAGGTGGCCGTGCCCGAGGCACAATTCATCGACGGTCCGTTCGTCGCCAGCCTGCTGGAAGGCGTCGATTTCGTCGCCGTCAGCCCCGGCCTGTCGCCGCTGAAGGAACTGGCCGAGATCGCGCCGGCCGCCGCCGCGCGCAATATTCCGCTGTGGGGCGAGATCGAACTGTTCGCCCAGGCGCTGGCCGAATTGAAGGCGCAGCAGGGCTACCAGCCCAAGCTGATCGCCATCACCGGCACCAACGGCAAGACCACCGTCACCAGCATGGTGGGCCAGCTGTGCGAGCGCGCCGGCCAGCGCGTGCGCGTGGCCGGCAATATCAGCCCGGCCGCGCTCGACGTGCTGCGCGAAGTGCTCGACGCGGACTACGCCGGCCAGGCCGATGCGCTGCCGCAGGTGTGGGTACTGGAGCTGTCGAGCTTCCAGCTGCATACCACCTTCAGCCTGCAGGCCGATGCCGCCACCGTGCTCAATATCACCCAGGACCATCTGGACTGGCATGGCGACATGGATGCCTACGCGGCCGACAAGCAGCGCATCTTCGGTGCCGACACCGTGCGCGTGCTCAATCGCGACGATGCGGCCGTGATGAAGATGGCCGATCCGGCCGGCGAGAACATCAGCTTCGGCACCGACGCGCCGGTACTGGCCGACTGCCTTGGCCTGAACAACGAGCGCGGCATCCTGTGGCTGTCGCTGGCCGTGCCGGGCGAAGAAGTCGAAAAGAAAAAACGCAAGAAGAACGATCCCGTTCCCGAGCCGGTCGAATGCAGCATCCAGAACCTGATGCCGTCGGACGCGCTGCAAGTGCGCGGCCTGCACAACGCATCGAACGCGCTGGCCGCGCTGGCCCTGTGCCGCGCCATCGGCCTGCCGCTGGCCGCGCTGCTGCATGGCCTGCGCGAGTTCCGCGGCCAGCCGCACCGGGTCGAACTGGTGGCCGCCATCAACGGCGTTGAATATTACGACGACAGCAAGGGCACCAATGTGGGCGCCACCGTGGCCGCGCTGCTCGGCCTGGGCAAGAGCTTCGGCGGCGCCGACCAGCGCCTGGTGCTGATCGCCGGCGGCGACGGCAAGGGCCAGGATTTTGCGCCTCTGGCCGATCCGGTCTCGCGCTATGTGCGCGCCGTGCTGCTGATCGGGCGCGACGGTCCGGCGGTGCACGCCGCGCTGGAAGCGACCGGCGTGCACCTGGAATACTGCCTGACGCTGGAAAAAGCCGTGGTCGCCGCTTCGCAGCTGGCCAAGCCTAGCGATGCCGTGCTGCTGTCGCCGGCCTGCGCCAGCATGGACATGTTCAAGAACTACGCGCACCGCGCGCAGGTGTTCGTCGACGCCGTACGTGAACTCGCACTCGATCAGGGACAGGAAATCTGATGGCCTTCCAGCTGCCATTCCGCTTCTCCGGCTCATCGGCTTCGACGCCGATGGACAGTCGCGCGCGGCAGTCGAAGATGATGGAATACGACCAGCCGCTGGTCTGGGTCACCCTGCTGCTGATGCTGCTGGGGATGGTGATGGTGTATTCGGCCTCGATCTCGCTGCCCGATTCGCCCAAGTTCGCCAACTATGTGCGCTGGCAGAATACCTACTTCCTGCAGCGCCAGGCCATGTTCGTCTGCGTCTCGCTGATCGCCGGCCTGTTCGTGTTCCGCATCCGCATCGCCGACCTGCAAAAGGCCGCGCCCTATCTGTTCATCGGCACCCTGGTGCTGCTGGTGATGGTGCTCATCCCGGGCCTGGGCGTGGTGGTCAACGGCGGGCGCCGCTGGCTCTCGCTCAAGGTCATCAACATCCAGCCGTCCGAACTGATGAAGGTGGTGGCGGTGCTGTACGCGGCCGACTACACGGTGCGCAAGCAGGAATACATGCACAAGCTGACCAAGGGCTTCCTGCCGATGGCCGCCGCGGTCGGCTGCGTGGGCCTGCTGCTGCTGCTCGAACCCGATCTGGGCGCCTTCGGCGTGATCGTCTGCATCGCCATGGGCATCCTGTTCCTGGGCGGGATCAACGCGATCTGGTTCGGCGGCATCGGCGCCGTGCTGGTGACGATTTTCGTGACCATCATCGCCTTGTCCAAATTCCGGCGCGAGCGCTACTTCGCCTATCTGAATCCCTGGCAGGAAGACAATGCCCTGAACAAGGCTTACCAGCTGACGCACTCGCTGATCGCTTTCGGGCGCGGCGAGATTTTTGGCGTCGGCCTGGGCGGCAGTGTGGAAAAGCTGCACTACCTGCCCGAGGCGCATACCGATTTCCTGCTTGCCGTGATCGGCGAGGAGCTGGGCCTGGCCGGCGTGCTGGTGGTGATCGCGCTGTTCTACTGGCTGATCAAGCGCGCCTTCGACATCGGCCGCCAGGCCATCGCCATCGACCAGACCTTTGCCGGCCTCACCGCCAAGGGCATCGGCATCTGGATCGGGGTGCAGACGTTTATTAATATGGGTGTGAACCTTGGTCTGCTGCCGACCAAGGGTCTGACCTTGCCGCTGATGAGCTATGGCGGCACGGGTGTGGTAATTAACTGCATCGGACTCGCGATCCTGCTCAGGATCGACTACGAGAACCGGGTCCTGATGCGTGGTGGCAGACTATGAAACGACTGATGATCATGGCGGCCGGTACCGGCGGTCATATTTTCCCCGGCCTGGCGATCGCCCAGACCATGCGCGCGCGCGGCTGGGAAGTAAGCTGGCTGGGCACGGCCCACGGCATGGAACAGGACCTGGTGCCGAAACACGGCATCGCCATGGATGCGATTAACTTTTCCGGCATGCGCGGCAAGGGCCTCAAGCACACCATCTCCGGCGCATTCAAGATGCTGGCCGGCTTTGGCGCCTGCTTCCGCTTTATCGGCAAGCGCAAGCCCGATGTGGTGCTGGGCATGGGCGGCTACGTCACCGTCCCCGGCGGCATGATGGCGCGCCTGCGCGGCGTGCCGCTGGTGCTGGTCAATGCCGACGCGGCGCTGCTGCTGTCGAACGGTACGCTGGCGCCGCTGGCGAGCAAGGTCTGCTTCGGTTTCCCGGCCAATTTCGGCCGCGCGGCCTCCAAGGCCGTGGTCACCGGCAATCCGGTGCGCAAGGAGATCCTGGACATGGCCGGTCCGCAGCCGCGTTTCGCCGGCCGCGAAGGCGTGCTGCGCATCCTGGTGGTGGGCGGCAGCCTGGGCGCGAAAGCGCTGAACGACAATCTGCCGGCGGCGCTGGCGCTGATTCCGGCCGAACGCCGTCCCCAGGTGACCCACCAGTCGGGCAAGAAGAATATCGACGCCTTGCGCGCTTCGTATGCGCAGGCGGGCGTGCAGGCCAACGTGGTCGACTTCATCGATGACATGGCGCGCGCCTATGAAGTTGCCGATCTGGTAATCTGCCGCGCCGGCGCCATCACGGTGTCGGAACTGACCGCCGCTGGCGTGGCCAGCGTACTGGTGCCGCTGGTGGCATCGACCACCAGCCACCAGCGCGACAACGCGCAATGGATGGCGCAGCAAAAGGCGGCGATACACCTGCCGCAAACCGAGATGCAGGCTGCCAGCCTGGCGAAACTGCTCGAAACGCTGACCCGTGCGACCTGCCTGGAAATGGCGGTGGCGGCGCGCGCGGCCGGCAAGCGCGACGCGAACGACGCCATCGCACAAGTATTGGAACAATTATCATGAAACACAAAGTACAGAATATTCACTTCGTCGGCATCGGCGGCAGCGGCATGAGCGGCATCGCCGAAGTGCTGCTCACACTGGGCTACACCGTCACCGGCTCGGACCTGGGCAGCAACGCCGTCACGCAGCGCCTGGCCAGCCTGGGCGCGACCGTCTCGCAAGGCCACGCGGCCGAAAATATCGGCGAGGCCGACGCCGTCGTCACTTCCACCGCCGTCCAGCAGGACAACCCGGAAGTGCTGGCCGCGCGTGCCCGCAAAATCCCCATCGTGCCGCGCGCCGTCATGCTGGGCGAGCTGATGCGCCTGAAGCGCGGCATCGCCATTGCCGGCACCCACGGCAAGACCACCACCACCAGCCTGGTCGCCTCGGTGCTGGCCCAGGGCGGACTCGATCCGACCTTCGTCATTGGCGGCCGCCTGACCAGCGCCGGCGCCAACGCCAAGCTGGGCACCGGCGAATACCTGGTGGCCGAAGCCGATGAATCGGATGCCTCCTTCCTGAATCTGACGCCGATGATCGAAGTGATCACCAATATCGACGCCGATCATATGGAAACCTATGAGCACGATTTCGAAAAGCTCAAGCAGGCCTTCGTCCAGTTCACCCATCGCCTGCCGTTCTATGGCCGCGCCATGCTGTGCATCGACGATGTGCATGTGCGCTCGATCATTCCCTTCGTGACCAAGCCGGTCACCACCTACGGCTTCCATGAGGATGCCGAGGTACGCGCCGTCAACGCCCGCGCGGTCGGCCTGGAAATGCACTTCACCGTGATCCAGGACGGTTATCCGGACCTGGACGTGGTGCTGAACCAGCCCGGCATGCATAACGTGCAGAACGCCTGCTCGGCGGTGGCGATCGCGCGCGAAATCGGCATCGAAGACAAGGACACCCAGGCCGGCCTGGCCGGCTTTGCCGGCGTGGGCCGCCGCTTCACCCGCTATGGCGAAGTGGCCATCGAAGGCGACGCCGCCAAGGGCACTTTCGCGCTGGTGGACGATTTCGGCCACCATCCGGTGGAAACCGAAGTCACGCTGGCCGCCGCGCGCGCCGCCTTCCCGGGCCGGCGCCTGGTGCTGGCCTTCCAGCCGCACCGCTACAGCCGCACGCGCGACCTGTTCGAAGACTTCGTCAAGATCCTGGGCAGTGCCGACGTGCTGGTGCTGGCCGAGGTGTACGCGGCCGGCGAGGCGCCTATCGTGGCCGCCGATGGCCGCGCGCTGGCGCATGCGCTGCGCGCACGCGGCAAGACTGAACCGATTTTCGTGGAGGCCATCGGCGATATGCCGGAAACCATCATGAGCGTGCTGCGCGATGGCGACGTCGTCATCACCATGGGCGCCGGCTCGATCAGCGGCGTGCCAGCGAAACTGACCAATTATCCAAAGGCTTGAACGTGAACCACATTACTCCCATCGAAGCACAGGCACTCGGTAAAGTCGGCGTGCTGTTTGGCGGCCGCTCGGCCGAGCGCGATGTGTCGCTGATGTCCGGCGCGGGCGTGCTGGCGGCGCTGCAAAGCCAGGGCGTCGATGCGCATGCCTTCGATCCGGGCCAGCGTTCGCTGGCCGAACTGGCCGCCGAGAAGTTCGACCGCGTCTTCATCGCGCTGCATGGCCGCTTCGGCGAAGACGGCAGCCTGCAGGGCGCGCTGGAACAGCTGGGCATTCCCTACACCGGCAGCGGCGTGACCGCCTGCGCCATCGGCATGGACAAGATCTACACCAAGATCGTCTGGCTGATGCATGGCTTGCCGACGCCTAAATACGCGGTGATCGACGCTTCCTCCGACCTGGCCGCCGTGGCCGCCGACCTGGGCCTGCCGCTGATCGTCAAGCCGCCGCATGAAGGGTCGACCATCGGCATCACCAAGGTCAATGCCGCCGCCGAGTTCCGGGCAGCCTTCGACACCGCCGCCGCGCTGGACAATTCGGTGCTGGCCGAGGAATTCGTCACCGGCCGCGAATTCACCGTGGCCATCCTGGGGCAGGGTGCCGGCGCGCGTGCGCTGCCTATCGTGGAGATCGTGGCGCCGGAAGGCAATTACGACTACCAGAACAAGTACTTCACCGATACCACCCAGTACTTCTGCCCGGCCGTGCTGGACGCGGCGCTGACGGCGGAGATGCAGCGCATCGCGCTCGAAGCCTACCGCACCCTCGGTTGCGAGGGCTGGGGCCGGGTCGACGTGCTGCTGCGCGCGCGCGACAACAAGCCCTTCCTGCTGGAAGTGAACGCATCGCCAGGCATGACCAGCCATTCGCTGGTGCCGATGGCGGCGCGCGCGGACGGCATCAGCTATGAAGCGCTGTGCGTGGAAATCCTGCGCGCGGCCCGTCTGAAAATGCCGGGACCGCCGGCCGCCAAGGTGGGCGCCGTGACGGCGGCCAATACCGGCACGCCGCCGGCCGGGCCGCTGGCACCAGTGGCGCCAGCGAAGGGTCAGGGGTAAGCCAGCATGTGGCAAGACGCAAAAGCCTTGAATGCAACCGCCAACGGCATCATTGCCCTGGTGCTGCTGGCCTGCGTGGGTGCCGGGGTGTGGTGGCTGGCGCAGCGTCCGATGTTTACGCTGCGTACCATCCGCATCGAAAGCATGGAGCAACAGGAAGAACTGAAACACGTGAATCATCTGACGCTGCGTAACAGCGCGCTGGACAAGATCAAGGGGAATTTTTTCACCACCAATCTGGAAGCGGTGCGGCTGGCCTTCGAATCGGTGCCCTGGGTACGCCGTGCCACGGTGCGGCGCGAGTGGCCCGATCAGCTGATCGTGGCATTGGAAGAACATGAGGCGCTGGGCACCTGGGGCGGGGATGGCCGCCTGCTGTCGACCAAGGGCGATGTGTTTACCGCCAACCTGGCCGAGGCGGAAGAAGACCATGTGCTGCCCGAGTTCGACGGGCCGGAGGGCAGCGAGAAGGAAGTGCTGTCGCGCTTTGCCGAGCTGCGCGACTGGTTCGCGCCGCTCAAGCTGGTGCCGCAGGCGCTGTCGCTGTCGACCCGCTATGCGTGGACCGTCAAGCTCGATAACGGAATGAGTGTGGCGCTGGGGCGGGAACAGACCAGCACCACCTTGAAGGAGAGGGTAGCCCGCCTGACCGGCATCTACCCGCAGCTGGTGACCCATTTGCAGAACATCGAGACCATCGATATGCGGTACCAGAACGGCCTGGCGTTAAGCGCGGCCGGACTGAAGATACCGGCCGAAGGCGCCAAACCGAAGCCGCGGCCGGCAGTAGCGAAGAAACCGACAACTAATTTAAAGCCAATCAAGCACATACAGTAGGCGAGAGAAATGACAAAAGATGCGAAAAACCTGATCGTCGGCCTCGACATCGGCACCTCGAAAGTGGTGGCGGTGGTGGCCGAGGTGATGTCCGACGGACGCCACGAGGTGATCGGGCTGGGTCAGCACGAATCGAAGGGACTGAAGAAGGGCGTGGTCGTCAATATCGAGGCGACCGTCGAATCGATCCAGCGCGCGCTGGAAGAGGCCGAGCTGATGGCCGACTGCAAGATCCGCAACGTCTACGCCGGCATCGCCGGCAGCCATATCCGCAGCTTCAATTCGAGCGGCATGGTCGCCATCAAGGACAAGGAAGTGACGGCCACCGACGTGGCGCGCGTGATCGAAACGGCCAAGGCGGTCAATATTCCGACCGACCAGCAGCTGCTGCATACGGTGCCGCAGGAGTTCATCGTCGACAGCCAGGAAGACGTGCGCGAGCCGATCGGCATGAGCGGCATCCGCCTGGAAGTCAAAGTCCATATCGTCACCGGCGCGGTGTCGGCGGTGCAGAACATCGTCAAGTGCGTGCGCCGCTGCGGCCTGGAAGTGTCGGACCTGATTTTGCAGCCGATGGCCTCGGCCGACGCGGTGCTGACGCCGGACGAAAAAGAGCTGGGCGTGGTCCTGATCGACATCGGCGGCGGCACCACCGACGTGGCGGTGTTCTCGGACGGCGCGATCCGCCACACGGCGGTCATTCCGATCGCCGGCGACCAGATCACCAACGATATCGCGATGGCGCTGCGCACCCCGACTTCGGAGGCCGAAGAGATCAAGATCCGCTACGGCGTGGCCAAGCAGGTGCTGGCCGATCCGGGCGAGTCGCTCGAAGTGCCGGGCCTGGGCGACCGCGGCCCGCGCAATCTGTCGCGCCAGGCGCTGGCCGCCGTGATCGAGCCGCGCGTGGAAGAGCTGTTTGCGATGGTGCACCAGGTGGTGCGCGAGTCCGGCTACGAGGGCGTGCTCTCGTCGGGCATCGTGCTCACCGGCGGCACCTCGATCATGCCTGGCATGGTTGAAATGGCGGAAGACATTTTCCTCAAGCCGGCGCGCCTTGGCACGCCGGACTACCGCGGCCAGTTGGCCGACGTGGTTCGCAGCCCGCGCTATGCCACCGTGCTAGGCCTGCTGCTCGAAGCGAAGAAGCAGTACCTGCGCGGCCATATCGTCACGCGTCAGGATGGCTCGGTGAAGGCGGTCTGGCAGCGCATGAAGGAATGGTTCTTGGGGAATTTTTAAATTTAAGTGTGAGTTTTAAGTTCAGATTCAGTTGTAGCAGGTATCAGTAATTGGCAATGTCGGTGCACGAGAGTACAAAAACGATTTATATTATTTAACCGCAGTTTTCAATCCCCAGTTCTCCTACCGATATGAGGACTGGCGCTTGAAAACCGCATTCTGATAGGAGCACATCATGGAGTTTGACATGGTCGATAACACAGCTTTGGGTACTGTCATCAAGGTCGTCGGCGTCGGCGGAGCAGGTGGCAATGCAGTGCAACACATGATCAACAAGGGCATGTCGGGCGTCGAGTTCATCGCCGCCAACACCGATGCCCAGGCATTGTCGACCTCCAAGGCCGACAATATCATCCAGATCGGCGAGACCGGCCTGGGTGCGGGCATGAAGCCTGACGTCGGCCGCAAGCTGGCCGAAGAATCGCGCCAGCGCATCGAAGACTCGCTGCGCGGCGCGCACATGGTGTTCATCGCCGCCGGCATGGGCGGCGGCACCGGCACCGGCGCCGCTCCTATCGTGGCCGAAATCGCCAAGTCGCTGGGCGCGCTGACCGTGGCCGTGGTATCGAAGCCGTTCTCGCACGAAGGCCAGCGCTGCATGGACATCGCCGACGAAGGCCTGGAACTGCTGTCGGCCAACGTCGATTCGCTGATCGTCATCCTGAATGAAAAACTGGAAGAGATCTACGAAGACGAAAGCCTGATCGAGTGGCTGCAGCACGCCGACGATGTGCTCAACAACGCGGTGGCCGGTATCGCCGAGATCATCAACGTGCCTGGCCATATCAACGTCGACTTCAATGACGTGAAAACCATCATGGGCGAGCAGGGCAAGGCCATGATGGGCACGGCCACCGCATCCGGCGTGGACCGTGCGCGCATCGCCGCCGAGCAGGCTGTCGCTTCGCCGCTGCTCGACGGCGTGGACCTGTCGGGCGCGCGCGGCGTGCTGGTCAATGTGACCGCCAGCCGTGGCCTGAAGGGTAAGGAAATCAAGGAAGTCATGGCCGCCGTGCGCGCCTTTGCCGCGCCGGACGCGTCGATCGCCCAGGGTATCGCCTACGACGACGACATGGGCGACGCGATCCGCGTGACCGTGGTGGCGACCGGCCTGGGCAAAACCAAGAAGCATGTGCAACTGGTTCCCCAGCAGATGCTGCGCACCGGCACCCACAACAGCCCATTGATGCCTTCGGGCGCACTGGGCGGCGGCGGTGCGGCGGCGATGTCCATGGGCGCGACCAGCGGCATGGGCGGCGGCGCGCCAGCCTTCGACGGCATGAAGGCGCCAGCGGTATGGCGCCGCGAGTCGGCCTCGGAGCAGGTACGCGCGATGGAAAAGAATGGCATGGAAACCTATGACATTCCGGCTTTCCTGCGCAAGCAGGCTGACTAAGCAGGCGAAGCAGGTCGGCGCACCGAGTTGAGTGTAGTTGTAAATGATCGCGGCAAGGCGATGGCGCTTGGGCCGTATGGGGGTACTGTCCTCAATGCCATCGGCGGCTGTGATCATGTTGGGCGGTAGTGAAGTAAATGCGATGTGATATGCGAGCGGTGGCGCCTGCCCTGGGGTCTGGCGTCACCGCTTTGCTGCGTTTTCAGCAGGAATAAACCGCTTCAGGCATACTGCACGTCCATGCCGGGAAAAGCCGCGCCTTGCGCGGCTTTTTTATTCCAATATTACAAAAGAGGAGTCAACACATGACCATTAAAATTGGTGACACCCTGCCAGAAGGCACCCTGTCCGAATTCGTTGAAACCGAAACCGAAGGCTGCGCGCTCGGCCCGAACACCTTCAATGTACAAGACCTGACCAAGGGCAAGAAGATCGCGATCTTCGGCCTGCCAGGCGCCTACACCCCGACCTGCTCGGCGCAGCACGTGCCGGGCTATGTCAAGCTCGCGGCCGATCTGAAAGCCAAGGGCGTCGATGAAATCTGGTGCATCTCGGTCAATGACGCCTTCGTCATGGGCGCCTGGGGCCGCGATCAGAAAGCCACCGGCACCGTGCGCATGATGGCCGACGGCAATGCCGCCTATTCCAAGGCCCTGGGCCTGGACGCCGACTTCAGCAAGTTCGGCATGGGTACCCGCTCGCAGCGCTACTCGCTGCTGGTCGACAACGGTGTGGTCACCCAGCTCAACATCGAGCAGGGCGGCAAGTTCGAAGTATCGAACGCGGAAACCCTGCTGGGCCAGCTGTAAATCTCAGCGTCCCCTGAGGTGAAACATGACGGCGCCGCGGCGCCGTTTTGTTTTTTTGGGTGCCGTCCGAGGTGTTGTGCCGGTCCGCGCTATCATCGAAGTCCGTGAATCTGGATACGCTTGCGTATGAAAATACTTGCCATCTCCGGCAGCCTGCGCGCTGCCTCGATCAATTCGATGCTGCTGCGCGTGCTGGTCAGCGTCGCGCCGCCCGGCGTTGAAGTCGCCATTTACACGGGACTGGGGCAGTTGCCCTTGTTTAATCCCGATATCGACATGCCGCCGCCGGTGGTCGCCGCCTTGCAGGACAGCCTGACGACGGCCGACGCCGTCGTCATCGCCAGTCCCGAGTATGCGCATGGCGTGACCGGGGCGATCAAGAATGGGTTGGACTGGATGGTGGGCAACGACAGCTTCATCGACAAGCCGGTCGCGATCTTCAACGCTTCCCCGCGCGCCACCCACGCCGATGCGGCGCTGCGCGAAATCATGACCGTGATGTCGGCAAAACTGGTGGAGGCGGCCTGCGTGAGTCTGCCGCTGGTCGGGGCCAGGCTCACGGAACAAGAAATGCGGGCCGATCCGCACATTTCCCGGATTTTATTCTCGGTACTGTTGTCTTTACGCGACGAAATCGCTGCGGCGGGGACTTTGCCGCGCGATTAAAGCGGGATCAGTAGATGTCGCCGAACTGGTATTTGGCGGCGCACAAGGCGGCGTTGATCGGGAAATCGCAGACGTCCTGGGCCGCCGGCGCACGCCTTGGCTTGTCTGCGCCGGCGGAAAATAAACCGCGGATTTCCGCAGCGCGCTCGGCCGCCGTACGGGAGCTGGACCACTCTGCCAGCATGGCCGGCTTGGCCGTTTTCGCTGGCGCGGCGGCGCCCACGGCGCTGCCCTGGCCGGCGGCTTCGCTGTTGTCGAATTGTTCTGCGGTAGGGACTGGGGAAGTCATGTGCATGCTCCATGCTGGGATCGGTTAATTCAGCATAGGGGTGTTAGTATCCTGTAACAAGACAAGTACTTATCCTAGTATATAAACTACCATGCAAAACACTCTCGGCGAATTCATCCGTGCCCACCGCGAACGCCTGACCCCCGCCGGCGCCGGCCTGCCCGGCGGTGGACGCCGGCGCACGCCCGGTTTGCGGCGCGAAGAACTGGCCCAGTTGTGCGAGGTCAGCCCCACCTGGCTGACCTGGCTGGAGCAGGGCCGGCAAGTGTCGGCCTCGGGCAAGATGCTGGCGCGGCTGGCCGAGGTGCTGCATCTGACGGTGGCCGAACGGGCTTATCTGTTCAGCCTGGCCGACCGGCTCGATCCGGCAGGCGAGGCGGAAGGGGACAGTCCCGAGCAAGGCCTGGACGCGATCGTCCAGGCCATCACGGCGCCGGCCTATATCCTGAACCGCGAGTGGGATGCGGTGGCCTGGAACGCCCAGGCGGCGGCGCTGTTCGTCGGCTGGCTGGACCGGCGCGGCGGCCAGCATCCGAACCAGCTGCGCTTCATGTTTACCGAGCCGCGCGCGCCCGAGCTGATCGTCGACTGGCCCGAGCGGGCCGAGCGGCTGGTGGCGGAATTTCGCGCCGATTGCGGCAAATATGCTTATCAGGAACCCTTGTCGGGCATGATCGCCGAGCTGGTGCAAGCCAGTCCGGCCTTCGAACAACTATGGCAATCGCAGAAAGTCATCAGCCGCGAGGGCGGCCGGCGCCGTTTTCACCATCCCGAGCAAGGCTTGCTGACCTTGCAGCAAGTCACGTCCCACCTGGCCCAGCGGCGCGAACTGAAACTGGTGATGTTGCTGCCGGCCGTTCAATAGACAGAACGCTGTCGCCCGCGGCGGCGCTCAGGCGTATGATAGAGATCTTATCATTATGTTACGGCAATTCTCCTGCCGTGGCTGTCTGCGTCTACCTTGTTACTGAAGGGAGTAAATATGAAACCATGGCTGAAGTTCCTCGCCTGCGCCTGCGGCCTGCTGGCCTCGGCCTCTGCGCTGGCCGACGCGCACTACTCTTTCAAGGGCTTCTGGCCGGGTCAGGATGACACGCTGCCGCGCGCGGGTGGCGCCAGTTTCGAGTTGACCCTGCCCGAGCCGTTTACCGTCGATACCACTATCCAAGCCAGCCAGATGAGCAGTTGCCAGATCCTAAGCCTGGAGTGCCAGAAAGCGTTCTTTATCATGGATGCCGCAGTGCTCGGCATCGCCCAGCACCATGTGCCCGCGCTGGCGCTGAGCAATCTGACGGGCCTGACCACTTACTATTATTTCGACGGTCCGGCGTACACCAGCTCCGGCAGCTATGCCAACTATTACGATTTCCATCCGAGCGTGATGGTCAGCGTCGTGCCGGAACTGTCGAGCTACCAGACTTTGCTGGGCGGCCTGCTGCTGCTGGCCGGACTGGGAACGCTGCGGCGCCGCCAGCGCTGATGCCGGGGCGGCGGAAAACGGCCGCCGGCCCCTTGCTCTGCCGCTTGGCGGCCGGCCTCAGCGCCGCCGGGGGCGTCTTGTTATAATTCTTGCTCGCGGGCAGTGTTATCGCGCTGTCCGTGCTGGCTTCTGGACGTCGCCATGATGACGTTCCATGCAGCCCCGCTGCCGATTGCAAGGAGCTATCCTGTCTTCGCTCGCCTCCAAGGAAAACCTGCGCAGCATCTATGCGATGCTGATCGCCGTCGCGATGTTCTCGCTGATGGACACGACCATGAAGGTCTTGTCTTCCCACTATCCCGCCATGCAGGTGACCGCGCTGCGCGCGCTATGCTCGCTGCCGCTGGTATGCGTCTATATGCTGTACCGCGGCGCTTTCCGCCGCATCTTCCAGGTGCGCTGGCCCATGCATCTATTCCGCGGCGCGCTCGGCATCGGCATGCTGACGATGTTCGCCTACGGCCTGAAAACGCTGTCGCTGGCCGAAGCCTATTCGGTGTTCTTCATCGCCCCGACCCTGATCACCGCGCTGTCGGTGTTTTTCCTCAAGGAGAAAGTGGACGCGGCCCAGTGGTGCGCGGTGGCCGTCGGCATGGGCGGGGTGCTGGTGGTGCTGCGTCCGAATGGCGCCGATTTCTTTTCCATCGGCGGCCTGGCCATCCTCGGCTCGGCCGCCTGCTATGCGGTCTCGGCCATCGCCAGCCGCATCCTCAGCCGTACCGATGCCAGCGAAGCCATCATGTTCTGGCTGCTGATCTTGATGGCGATCGGTGCGCTGGCCCTGTGCGCCGGCAACTGGGTGCCGCTGCGCCAGCAGGATATCCTGGTGCTGGTCGCCCTGGCCATCAGCGGTTTCCTCGGGCAGTTGGCCATCACCGAAGCGTTCAGCATGGGCAAGGCGTCGACGGTGGCACCGTTTGAATATTCGGCGCTGGCCTGGGGCGTGGCGATCGACTGGCTGCTGTGGCAGACCCTGCCGGACGGCTATACCCTGCTGGGCGCGGCCATCATCATCGGCAGCGGCGTGTATCTGGTGCGGCGCGAAACCGTGCATTCCGAGGCGGAACATCCCTGAACCGCAGGCAAGCCGGGCGGCGGCGCCGCCCGGCTAACTTCGCTATAATCAGGGGATGTTAAAACAACGCACTATCAAAGAACTGGTCCGCACCACAGGCGTCGGGCTACATTCCGGCACCAAGGTCGTGCTGACCTTGCACCCGGCCGCGCCCGATACCGGCATCGTATTTCGCCGCGTCGACCTCGACCCCGTGGTCGAATTTCCCGCCAGCGCCATGGCCGTCGGCGATACCCGCATGGCGTCGGTGCTGATCAAGGACGGTGCCCGCGTGTCCACCGTCGAGCACCTGATGTCGGCCTGCGCCGGCCTGGGTATTGACAATCTGTACATCGACGTGAGCGCCGAAGAAATTCCCATCATGGATGGATCGGCCTCGTCCTTCGTCTATCTGCTGCAGCAGGCGGGCGTGCAGGAGCAGCCCGTTGCCAAGAAATTCATCCGCGTGTTGAAACCGGTGGAAATCCGCGAAGGCACGGGCGACAAGGAAAAATGGGCGCGCTTGAGTCCTTATGATGGCTTCAAGCTGGACTTTTTCATCGAATTCAACCATCCGGCCGTCGACGGTACGACCCAGCGCGCCCATGTGGACTTCGGCAACGTGTCCTATGTGCACGATGTGGCGCGTGCGCGTACCTTCGGCTTCATGCAGGACGTGGAAATGTTGCGCGGCATCGGATTGGCGCGCGGCGGTTCGCTGGAAAACGCCATCGTCATGGACGAGTACCGGATTCTCAATTCGGATGGCTTGCGCTATGACGACGAGTTCGTGCGCCACAAGATTCTGGACGCGATCGGCGATCTGTATCTGGTGGGGCATTCGCTGCTGGCCAGCTATGAGGCGCATAAATCGGGGCATGCGCTGAATAATCAGCTGCTGCTGGAGTTGCTCAAGCACCCGGATGCCTACGAAATCGTGTCCTTCGATAGCAATGAGACAGCCCCGGCCTCGTATCTGCGCCAGATGGCGCGTGAGTGGGCGCTTACCTGAAGGGGCTCGATAAAGCGCTTTTATGCCCACGGCAAAGCGCTTTTAAACCCACGGCGTAACCCTGGGGTCTGACCCGCCGGGTCAGACCCCGGCTCTTTGCCGTGGGTTTTAACCGCCGCCGCCGGCCCCTTGAATGTCTTGCCCCAGGGTTAAGCCTTGGGTTTACAACTAAACCCGCCGTTTGGCCACCATCGCCTTCAAGGCCGCGATCAGCGTGGCGTTCTGCGGCGTATCTTCCAGCGTTGCGCTGAGATTATCAAAAGCCGTCACGGCCGCTTCGTTCAGCGACAGCGCGCGCATCTGCTCCTTGATTTCCACCGCCTTCATCATCTGCACCTTCAGCTTGACGGCTTGCACCTGCCAGCCACGCCGCGCCAGGGTTTCCTGCAGCTTCGGAATTTGCTGCTTGAGCTTGGCCGCCAGCGCCGCGTTCGGCGTCGACAGCAGCAGCTGGCCCTCTTCAAAGGCCAGGATGTCGCAGAATTTGAACATCGCCGGCAAGGCCGCCGCGCAATCTTTCTGCAACGCGGCCATGCGCTCGATGGCCGGCAGCAGGGCGGCCATCTTGTCGTCGCGGCGCAGGAAGTCGGTCGCGACCACCGCCGTGCGGCGCTTCATCGAGATGTTGGAGGAGTTGAATCGCATGGGCCGAAACATAGCACAAGCCGGCCCATCCATGCTGCTTTTGGCCGATTTGGCAGCGAATTGGCCGCGATTTGGCCCCCGCCGCACTGGCTAAAATTTCTGTCTATCGTATAAAATATATTGATTTTGTGTCATTGTTTAGAGCGGGGCTATTGTTATATAGGTCAATAACCCAATCTTGGCAGCGACGCATGATAAAATCATCGTCTTTTTGCCATACTCGAACTCCGTAAGGTCAGGCGTTTTCCACCCACAGAGCTTTTTTAACGGCGTTTTTTCAAGAATTCAAGCATGTCATTACTGACCCAGATTTTCGGCAGCCGCAACCAGCGACTGCTCAAGCAATACCAAAAAACGGTACGCGAGATCAATGCGCTCGAGCCGGTCATTGAAAAACTGTCGGATGCCGAGCTGCAAGCCAAGACGCCTGCTTTCAAGGAACGCATCGCCAACGGCGAAGCGCTTGACGCGATCCTGCCGGAAGCGTTCGCCGTGTGCCGCGAGGCCAGCAAGCGCGTCTTCAAGATGCGCCACTTCGACGTTCAGCTGATCGGCGGCATGGTCTTGCACTTTGGCAAGATCGCCGAAATGGGCACGGGTGAGGGCAAGACCCTGACCGCGACCCTGCCGGCCTATCTGAACGCGCTGTCGGGCAAGGGCGTGCACATCGTCACCGTCAATGACTACCTGGCCCAGCGCGATGCCGAGACCATGGACAAGCTCTATAGCTGGCTTGGCCTGACCACCGGTATCAATCTGTCGCAGATGGAGCATTCGGCCAAGCAGGCCGCCTACGCCGCCGACATCACCTACGGTACCAACAACGAATTCGGCTTCGACTACCTGCGCGACAATATGGTATTCGAAGCGCGCGACCGCGTGCAGCGCGTGCTCAATTTCGGCATCGTCGATGAAGTCGACTCGATCCTGATCGATGAAGCCCGTACCCCGCTGATCATCTCCGGCCAGGCCGAGAATCACACCGATCTGTATTACAAGATCAACGAGCTGCCAGGCATGCTGACCCTGCAGGTTGGCGAGGAAACCCCTGACGGCAAGGGCAAGATCGAGATCCCTGGCGACTACACCAAGGACGAAAAAGCCCACCAGGTGCTGCTGACCGAAGCGGGCCACGAAAAAGCCGAAGGCATCCTGACCCAAATGGGTCTGCTGCCGGAAGGCGCGTCGCTGTACGACTCGGCCAACATCACGCTGGTGCACCACCTGTATGCCGCGCTGCGCGCGCATGCGCTGTACTTCAAGGACCAGCACTACGTGGTGCAAAACAGCGAAGTGGTGATCGTTGACGAATTCACCGGCCGCATGATGACCGGCCGCCGCTGGTCCGACGGCCTGCATCAGGCGGTCGAAGCGAAAGAGGGCGTGAAGATCCAGAACGAGAACCAGACCCTGGCCTCGATCACCTTCCAGAACTACTTCCGCATGTACGGCAAGCTGGCCGGCATGACCGGTACCGCCGACACCGAAGCCTACGAATTCCAGGAAATCTACGGCCTCGAAACCGTGGTGATTCCGCCGAACCGTCCATCCCAGCGTAAAGACCGCCAGGATCAGGTCTACAAGACCTCGATGGAGAAGTACAACGCCATGCTGCTGGAAATCCGCGAGTGCTACGATCGCGGCCAACCGGTACTGGTGGGTACCACCTCGATCGAGAACTCGGAACTGCTGTCGGGCATCCTGACCAAGGCCAAGCTGCCGCACAATGTACTGAACGCCAAGCAGCACGCCCGCGAAGCGCAGATCATCGCGCAGGCAGGCAGCCCGCAGGCGATCACCATCGCGACCAATATGGCCGGCCGCGGTACCGACATCGTTTTGGGCGGCAACGTCGAAAACCAGATCAAGTTCATCGACGCCAACCCGGAACTGAGCGACGCCGACAAGGCTGCCCAGGCCAAGGGTCTGCGCGACGGCTGGCAGGCATTGCACGAACAGGTGGTGGCGGCCGGTGGCCTGCACATCATCGGTACCGAGCGCCATGAATCGCGCCGGGTCGACAACCAGCTGCGCGGCCGTGCCGCACGCCAGGGCGACCCAGGTTCCTCGCGCTTCTTCCTGTCGCTCGACGACCAGCTGCTGCGCATCTTCGCGGGCGACCGCGTGCGCGCCATCATGGACCGCCTGAAGATGCCGGAAGGCGAGCCGATCGAAGCGGGCATCGTCTCGCGCTCGATCGAGTCGGCCCAGCGCAAGGTGGAGGCACGCAACTTCGACATTCGTAAGCAGCTGCTCGAATACGATGACGTGGCCAATGACCAGCGCAAGGTGATCTACCAGCAGCGTAACGAGCTGCTCGAAACCACCGACGTGTCGGAACTGATCCAGTCGCTGCGCCACGGCGCCTTTACCGACATGGTGCGTGAATACGTGCCGGCGGAATCGGTCGAGGAACAGTGGAACGTCAAGGGCCTGGAAGCGTCGCTGGCGTCGGAATGGCAGATGGATCTGCCGCTGACGGCGATCCTGGAAGCCGAGCCGAATCTGAACGACGAAGAACTGCTCGAACGCGTGCTGGCCGCGGCCGATGCGATGTACCAGGCCAAGATCGACATCGTCGGCAAGGAAGCCTTCGGCGGCTTCGAGCGCAATGTCATGCTGCAAAGCGTGGACAGCCACTGGCGTGAACACCTGGCGGCGCTCGATCACCTGCGCCAGGGTATTCACCTGCGCGGCTATGCGCAGAAGAATCCGAAACAGGAATATAAGCGCGAAGCGTTTGAACTGTTCGGCCAGATGCTCGACATGATCAAGAACGAAGTGGTGCGTCTGGTGATGACGGTACGGATTCAGTCGCGCGAGGAAATCGACGCGGCCGAAGCGGCGATGCAGGCAACGCACGTGGAAAACGTGCACTACCAGCACGCCGACTTCAATCCGAACGCCGATCCGGCCGAACTGCTGGCGCCGACCGCCAATCCGGAAGGTGCGGACGACCCGACCTTCGGCATGGGCGTCAAGGTGGGACGTAACGATCCTTGCCCTTGCGGCAGCGGCAAGAAGTTCAAGGCTTGCCACGGCAAGCTGGCTTGATAAATAAGCTGTAGTACGCAGGCTGAAATAGAAAAAGGAAGCTCCACGGAGCTTCCTTTTTTTTGAGGTGTGACAGATACCAATGCCGTTGAGGAAAATGCTTGGCTAGCGGGCCGTTGGCGGCAAGCTAAAACCTACGGCGTAACCCTGGGGTCAGACCCGACGGGTCTGACCCCGGCTCTTTGCCGTGGGTTCTAAGAACGCGTTGCGGCTCGTTTAAAGCCGAGCTCAGGCCCGCTGCGGCGAGCTGCGCGGAATGCGCATGTGGATCGCCGTGCCGATACCCGGCGCCGACTCGATCGTGATGCGTCCGCCCAGCACCCCGGTGACGATGTTGTAGACGATGTTCATGCCCAGCCCCGTGCCGCCCTGGCCCATCTTGGTGGTGAAGAAGGGATCGAACACATGGCGCAGCACCTCGTCCGTCATGCCGATGCCATCGTCGGTAAACATCAGTTCGATCAAATCCCCGTCCAGTTCCTCGGCGCGGATCGTGATCATGCCGCTGGCGCGCCCTTCGAAGGCGTGCGCCAGCGCGTTGTTGATCAGGTTGTTCAGGATCTGGTACAGGCTGCCCGGATAGGAATCGAGCTCCAGTTCCTCGGGAATCTGCAGCGCCACCTCGCAGCAGGCCTGGCGCAGCCGCGGCGCATAGGTGGCCAGCGTGTCCTGGGCCGCCGCCAGCAGGCCGAAGCGGCGGCGCTGGTCATTGGTCTGGTCCACCGCCACCTGCTTGAACGAGGATATCAGGCCGGCCGCCTTGGTCAGCGAGCCTGAAATCAGTTCACTGGCCAGCCGCACTTCTTCCATATAAACGCGCAGTTCGGAGCGGCGCAAGCTGCCGCCGTCGAATACCTGCGCGAACGCCGTCACCCGGTCGTTGAGCGAGGTCGAGGCCAGCAGGCTGTTGCCGATCGGGGTATTGAGCTCATGCGCGATGCCAGCCACCAGCGAACCGAGCGAGGCCATTTTTTCCACCGCCAGCAGCTCGGCCTGGGTGTGCTGCAAGGTCGCCAGCGCCGTGCTCAGGTCGGCGTTGGCCTGCTCCAGCGCGGCCGAGCGCTCGCGCACGCGCCGCTCCAGCGAGGTGTTCAGTTCCTTCAACTCGCGCTTGGCGTTGAGCTCCTCGGTCAGGTCGAGCAAGGCCCAGATGATGGCCTGGCGCCCATCGAGCACCAGCGAGGACGACCAGATCGCCACGCTGCCTTCGCTGCCACCGGGCAGGCGCACTGCGGCGACGGCGCCGCTGACGGCGCCGTCGCGCAGATACAGTTCCCAGATCCGCTCCCGTTCGGAGGCGCTGGCCCAGAAGCTGACCTGGTCCGAGCGCCGTCCCAGCAACTGGTCGGCCGCGTGGCCGAAGGCGTGGCTCAGGGCCTGGTTGGCGGCGATGATGCGGCCGTCGTGGTCGGATACGCTGAGCGGCAGCGGCGCCATGTCGAACAGGGTCTTGAAGCGCGCCTCCGATTCCACCAGGCGCAGTTCCGAGCGCTCCAGCTGGGCCACCCGTTCGCGCAGCGCCGCGCTCATGGCGTTGAGCGAGCGCGAGAACATATCGATTTCGTCGCCCGGACCGCGCGTGCCGTCGGCCGCGCCGCCGCCGCCGGCGATCAGACGCGACTGGCCGGTCAGCGCCTGCAGGCGCTGCCAGATATTGTGGGTGAAGACATAGATCAGCAACAGGCCGAGGGCGAAGCCGGCCAGCGCGATCGCGCTACCCTGGCGCATCACCTCATCGCTCGCTTCCTTCAGGTCGCGCGTGGACAGGCCGAAGTTGACCGAGCCGACCGCGTTGTTCTCCAGCAGCAGCGGGGCGCGCGCATGCAGGGTCTGGCCATCGATGAAGGTGCGGATGCTGGCCAGGCCGGGCAGGGCCTGGCGCAGGCGCGGCGGCAGCGCGTTCTTTTGCACGCCGACTTCGATGATGGGCTGGTCCTGCTGGTCGAGGATGACGATGTAGCGCACATAGCTGTCGGTGGGATCGGCCAGCATTTCGGCCAGATAGGCGCTCAGCTCGGGCAGGCGGCCATGGGTTGCGTAGGGACTGAGGGAGAGATTGAGGGTGACCGCGTATTCGTGTGCGACCCGTTCGGCGTTCTTGGCGACGGCGTCGTCCATCAGCCGCAGGCTGTTCCAGATCAACAGGCCGACCACCAGGCCTTGTACGACCGCGCTCAATAACAGAAATTTCGCGCGCAGCGATAAACTCATCTCGACTCCATGACAAAGTGCTTGCCAGGAGACGGGGCGCCCGCCGCCGAGGGGAGGGACGGCGGGCGCTTGCTTGCCTGGTGCTTAAGGCAGGGTCAGGATCACCTTCACGGTGTCGTCCACTGCCGACTTCTCAATATAACCGATCGCCTTCGGATCGGCAGCAACAGCCTTCTTCACTTCGGTGCTGTTGGCGTATTCCTTCGGTGCCGTGGCCTTACCGGTAAACACCAGCTTGGACCACAGGGCTTTTACCTGGGCGGTGTCCTTGTCGGCCACCTTGTGGTAAAAGTCGTTGCGGACCGGCGAGTTTTCCGGCAGGTCGACCGGGGTGAACAGGTTCGATTTGCCGAGGAAGAACTGGGATGCCTGTTCCGAGAACATGCGCGTGGCCGGATTCTTCTGGCTCACGATGACTACGGTTTCTGCGGCGGCTGGCAGTGCGGCGGCGAACAGGGCGGATACGACCATCGAGGTCATCAAGGTTTTCATGTTGGCCTCCTGATTAGAATACGAAGTCGAGAGCTGCGCCGACCACGGTGACGTTATTGGTATAGCCGGCTGCCGGACCGCCGCCGAGGAAACCGCCCTTGACCTTCGGTTTGACACGGTCGATCTGCACCTTCAGGGCCATCGCCTTGGCGAAGTCCCAGCGTACGCCAATCAGGTCGGACGATTGTTCGATCGAGGTCAGGAAGCCATAGTTGACCGCTTGCGCCAGCGCGCCGGTTTTCGGGAAGTTGGCCGGTACGGTGACCGACTTGCCCGCGCCTCTTGCCGATGCATGGCTGTAGTAAGGCAGGATCTTGCCGAAGCGGTAGCCGGTCATGACGTACCAGGCGTCGGTGTCGGCCACATAGACCGGTTCCTTGGCGCGGCGCTGCGCGTATTCCGATTGCACCAGGATATTGCGCCAGTCCATGACCAGGCCGACCGCGGTGAAGCCGATCTTCTTGCCGCCGGCCAGGGTGATGTCATTGGCCAGCTGGGTGAAGCCGACCGCTTTGAGCGTGGTGGTCAGGCTGTTCAGCGGCGCGATGTCGTTGCTGTCGACCTTACCCAGGGTGTGCACCATGCGCAGCGTGAACGGGCCGTATTCGCCGGCCACGGCCAGCGCGTAGGCCGGCGAGCGGTAGGTCGCCTGCGAACCGCCGCCGCTGGCGACGAACAGCTTGCCGCGGCTCACGCCGAGCGCGCCCTGGGCGGTCAGGTTGAAATCGCCGATGCTGTGCTGGTAGTTGACGTCCACGCCATCCATGTTTTCCAGCACGTTCTGGCCGTACATTTCCACCGGCGGACGCATCATCGTGTTGGCGTAGCCCACGTTCTGGTAGTCCGAGATCAGGAAGGTCGGCGCGACCACGCGGCCGACGCGCACATTGATCTCGTCGTTGACCTTCATCTTCAGGAAGCCCCAGGTCAGGTCGGTGTTGAAGGTGGTGGTGGTGGTCTTGCGGGTCAGGACCTGGGCGGTGCCCGACAGCCAGTCATTGATCTTGTAGGTCGCTTGCAGACCCAGATTGCTGTCGAGGCCGATACGGGCCTGGTCCGACACGCCTTCGGCCTGGTTGTAACGCGTGAAACGGACCTGGTCGGTATTGGTCTTGGCCACGCCAAGGGTGCCGAAACCGCCGATCGTCAGATTGCCGTCGTCCATGGTTCCTGCCTGTGCCTGCATCAGGCCCAGCGCTGCCAATACGGATGCTGCCAACAATTGTTTCTTCATGTGCTGAATCCTCGTTGATTTTTATGGATATTCTGGTGTTGCGGGGCGGCGGGGGTAGGGCGGCCCAGGAAGCGCACCGGTTCGGTGCGCGAGTTGTTACCTTAGATCAATTTCTACGAAGAATGACTCTAAACTTGCAAAGAAATAGAACGATGGTGCTTTAATGGCATGTTTTTTGTGGTTTTTTGTCCAAAACCGATACATAAAGACATTGTTTTTCTGAGCGTTTTTGTATCGTTTCCGCTTTGTTATTGCGCGCTAAAAACGCACTAATCGGCGCTGTTCGACCCGCCGGGCGCCGCGCCCGCTGGCGCGAGGGATTACAATAGCGGCTTCCACTTTCACCAATGAGAACACCGATATGGCCGTCAATTCCCCCCTGCCCATCGCCGCCGCCCTCAAGCCCGTCGCGGGCATTGAAATCGGCTTCGCCGAAGCCGGCGTCAAGAAACCGCACCGCAAGGATGTGCTGGTGCTCAAGCTGGCGCCCACGGCCACCGTCGCGGGCGTGTTCACGCTGAACCGCTTCTGCGCCGCGCCGGTGCAGGTCGCCAAGGCCAATCTGGACGGCGTGCGCGCCGGCGCCGCGCCGATCCGCGCGCTGCTGGTCAACACCGGCAACGCCAACGCGGGCACCGGTGCGGCCGGCCTGGCCGCCGCCCAGGCCACCTGCACGGCGCTGGCCGGCCTGCTCGGCTGCGCAGCGGAGCAGATCCTGCCGTTTTCCACCGGCGTGATCCTGGAGCCGCTGCCGGTCGAGCGCATCGTCGCCGGCCTGCCGCAGGCCCTGTCCGGCCTGACGGCGGACAACTGGTATAACGCGGCCGAAGCCATCATGACCACCGACACCCAGCCCAAGGCCGGCTCGCGCACGGTGACCATCGGCGGCCACACGGTGACGATGACCGGCATCAGCAAGGGCGCCGGCATGATCAAGCCGAATATGGCCACCATGCTGGGCTATCTGGCGCTGGACGCCAAGGTGGCCCAGCCGGTGCTCGACCAGCTGGTCAAGACCGCCGCCAACCAGTCCTTCAACTGCATCACCATCGATGGCGATACCTCGACCAACGACTCCTTCATGCTGATCGCCACCGGCGCCGGTTCGCTGGTGGTCGACTCGGTCGATACGCCCGAGTACGCGCAACTGGCCGCCGCCGTGTGCGAACTGTCGCTGTTCCTGGCCCAGGCCATCGTGCGCGACGGCGAAGGCGCCACCAAGTTCATCACCATCACCGTGGAGCAGGGCGCCAGCGTGGAAGAGTGCCGCAAGATCGCCTACTCGATCGGCCATTCGCCGCTGGTCAAGACCGCCTTCTTTGCCTCCGACCCTAATCTGGGCCGTATCCTGGCCGCGATCGGCTACGCCGGCGTGGACGATCTGGACGTGAGCAAGCTCGATCTCTACCTGGACGACGTCTGGGTGGCGCGCGATGGCGGCCGCAATCCGGCCTACCAGGAAGCGGACGGCCAGCGTGTCATGCAGCAGAGCGAAATCACCGTGCGCGTGAAACTGGCGCGCGGTACGGCCGCCGCCACCGTGTACACCTGCGACCTGTCGCACGACTACGTGACCATCAACGCCGACTACCGCTCCTGATCCGATGATGACCCCACTCGAACAATTCCTGGTCCGCGCCGAAGCCCTGCTGCAAAAGGTGGAAGCGGTGCTGCCGCAGGCCCCGCGCGAGCCGGACTGGAAGCTGGGCTACGCCTTCCGCTGGCGCAAGCGCAATGGCGGCGGCGCCAGCTATCTGCAGGCGGTGGCGCATGCGTCCACCATCGGCCTGAACGACCTGCACAACGTGGAAACCCAGAAGGCCCAGATCGAACAGAACACGCGCCAGTTCGTGCAGGGCCGTCCGGCCAACAATGTGCTGCTGACGGGCGCGCGCGGCACCGGCAAGTCCTCGCTGATCAAGGCTTGCCTGAACCAGTTCGCGGCCGATGGCCTGCGCCTGATCGAGGTCGACAAATCCGATCTGGCTGAGTTGCCGGACATCGTAGACCTGGTGGCCGGGCGTCCTGAACGCTTCATCATTTTCTGCGACGATCTGTCGTTCGAAGAGGGCGAGAGCGGCTACAAGGCGCTCAAGGTGGCCCTCGATGGCAGCGTCGCGACCCAGTCCGACAATGTGCTGATCTATGCCACCTCGAACCGCCGTCACTTGATGCCGGAGAAAATGTCGGATAACACCAGCTATCAGCATGACGCGGACGGCGACCTGCATCCGGGCGAGACGGTGGAAGAGAAGATCTCCCTGTCCGAGCGCTTCGGCCTGTGGCTGTCCTTCTATCCCTTCAAGCAGGACGATTACCTGGCCATCGTGGCGCACTGGCTGGCCTCGTTCGGCTGCACGCCGGAGCAGATCGCCGGTGCGCGCGCCGAGGCGCTGCTGTGGGCGCTGACGCGCGGTTCGCGTTCGGGCCGGGTGGCCTGGCAGTTCTCCAAGGATTACGCGGGCAAGCATCCGGAAAGCGGCACGGCATGAGCGCTCAGCCGAGCGGCGGCGTGAACGACGCGGTGCGCCCCATCGATGTCGCGGTCGGGATTTTGATCAAGCCGAATGGCGATGTGCTGCTGGGCCAGCGCCCGGCCGGCAAGCCTTATGACGGCTATTGGGAATTCCCGGGCGGGAAGGTCGAGGCGGGCGAGGCGATTCTGGCCGCGCTGCAGCGCGAGTTTGTCGAGGAGCTGGGACTGACGATCAATAGCGCCCAGGAGTGGTGCGGGGTCGAGTATGTGTATCCGCACGCGCATGTACGGCTGCACTTCTTCATCAGCCGCGACTGGCAGGGAGAGCCGCAAAGCCTGGAAGGGCAGGCTTTCGCCTGGCAGGGGGCGGTGGGGGTGGAGCCGCTGCTGCCGGCCACGATACCGCTGCTGGAGTGGCTGGAGCAGATCCGGCACGATCCGGCGGCCTTGGGCTAGGCCCTACTTGCCGAAGCGCCGGTGCGTCCGTTAAAACCCACGGCATAAATCTGGGGGCCTGTCCCATCGGGACAGGCGGGGCGAAGCCCCTCTCCGGACCCTAAGGTCAGACCCCGGCTCTTTGCCGTGGGTTCTAAAACGCGTCGCGGCCCGCTGAATGTAGATCCGGCATGTTGAGTCGCCGATAAAAGAAAAGGGCCTGGTGCGAACCAGGCCCTTCTTCATTATTCCTCGTCGTTCGGATCAAGCGGCGGCGCCGCGGGAATCGCATATTTCTCTTCCGCCCAGGCACCCAGGTCGATCTGTTTGCAGCGTTCCGAGCAGAACGGGCGGTATTTATTCTTTTCAGTCCACTCCACCTTGGCGGAGCAGGTCGGGCAAGTTACAACGGTCATGGCATTACGTTCACATTAAAAGTTACAAAGCGTCAGCTCGAAGGGGACATCGTCTTCCAGCGGCTTGGGTTTCAAATCGCCGCCCTGGGAGGTGAAGCGCACCCACAGCATGTATTTATTGGCCGAAATCTCCGGGATCGCGCCCAGTGATTCATCCAGGCTCAGGCGCAGCATCTGATACACCTTGCCTTGCAGCATCTGCTGATAACTGCCGCCGGAGGCAATCATCTTCAGCGGCCGGCCCGAATCGCGCAGCAGGCGCAGCACCAGGGCCAGCGCATCGAACAGCGGCGCCAGCGGGCCGAACCAGTTGGCGATATCGTCGAAGCGCTGCTGGGCGCTGCGTTTCTGCCAGGCGTAATACGAGGGCAGATCGAATTCGCAGGCGCCGCCGGGAATGATGGTGCGGCCGCGGATGCTCATCAGCCACTCATTGTCGCGGATATTCTGACCCGTCTTGCCCTGCGCCGCCACCAGCGCGCCGGAGACGCCGTCGAGTTCGGCCAGGATGGCGTCCAGGGTTTCAGCCTGGACATTCGGATTCGAGCGGTAACCCAGCAGGCTCTGGCGCTGGCGTTCCAGTTCCTGCAGCAGATCGGACTTCAGATCGGCGCGGCCAGCCACTTCCAGCATATCGAAAATGGTTGCCAATGCAACATGATGTTGCATCGGGTGTTCCTGATGCACAAAAAATTTGAATTTCTCGTACAAATCCTCCAGGCGCAGCAAGGTGCGAATGCGCTCGTTGAAAGGATATTCGTAGACGATCAAAATAACATCCCTCTTTGTGTGGACCCGCTAATCCCGTGATTTTGAAGCAAGCGAAGCAAAATTACAAACGTTGCGAAGGTATTGTTGTCGATCTTTTTGAAAATGCCAGATATAAATTGTGCAGGCGCTCTATTTGAGGCTCCAGGGCATCTTTTCCGGCGTCATTGAGCACAATATCGTCGGCCAGGGCCACCCGGACGGCGCGCGGCACCTGGGTCGCCATGATAGCGCGTACCTGCGCTTCCGGTAGTTTATTGCGTGCCATCACGCGCGCCACCTGGACTTCTTCCGGACAATCGATGGCCAGCACCCGGTTCACGCGGCTGCGCCAGGTCCCCGATTCGAACAGCAGCGGCACGGCGAACATCACGTAGCAGCCGGTCGCGGCCTGCGCCTGGGCCAGCGCGGTGTCGCGGATGCGCGGATGCAGGATGGCTTCGAGCCGGGTTTTGGCGTCGGGCTGGCTGAACACCAGCGCGCGCATGGCGGCGCGGTCGAGCGCGCCGCTGGCATCGGCGAAGCCAGGTCCGAATTCGGCCACGATCGCCTCCATCGCCGGACCGTGCGGCGCGGTCAGGCTGTGGGCGATCAGGTCGGTGTCGACGATGGAGACGCCGCGGGCGGCGAACAGATCGGCCACCGTGCTTTTGCCGCTGCCTATGCCCCCCGTCAGGCCGATGGAGAAGGGGAGCGGGGGGCTGGTGTGCGGTGCTGTCATGATCTCAAAAAAATATGCCGCGCAAGCGCGGCGTGGAAACTTTAGGGCATCAGCGTCTGGATAAACCCGGAAATCTGGCTGCCGTACAGTATAGCGATCAGACCGGCGCCGGCCAGATAGGGGCCGAAGGGAATCGGCACGTTGCGGCCGTGGCGCGCGAACACGATCAGGCAAATGCCGACCACCGCACCGACCACCGAGGACAGCAGGATGATGGCCGGCAGCATCGCCCAACCCATCCAGGCGCCCAGCGCGGCCAGCAGCTTGAAGTCACCATAGCCCATTCCCTCCTTGCCTGTCACCAGCTTGAACAGCCAGTAGATCAGCCACAGCACCATATAGCCGGCCGCCGCGCCGATCACGGCATCGTGCAGGGGCACGAAGGTAGCGTTCAGATTGAGCAGCAGACCGGCCCACAGCAGCGGCAAGGTCAGGTCGTCCGGCAGTTGCTGGGTATCGAAGTCGATGAAGGTCATCGCGATCAGCGAATACAGGAAGAACAGGCTGGACAGGCCGGCCACGCCGCTGCCCAGTTTCCAGATCATCAGCACCGACAGCAGGCCGGTCAGCAATTCGATGGCGGGGTAGCGCGCCGAGATCGGCGCCTTGCACTTGCGGCATTTGCCGCGCAGCACCAGATAGCTCAGCACCGGCACGTTCTCGATGGCGGTGATCTGGTGGCCGCAGTGCGGGCAGGCCGAGCGCGGCACCATCAGGTTGAACACATCCTGGTGCGGCAATTCCTTTTCCGTTTCGGTCGCGATGAAGTTATCGATCTCGCGCTGCATCATCTTCGGAATGCGGTAGATCACCACATTCAGGAAACTGCCGAAGATCAGGCCGAACATGCCCGCGATCAGGCTGACAATCAGGTCGCCCGGCGCGGCGAAAAGCAAAGGGTTGTCCAGCATCGTGATCGGTTCCGTTCTGTGTGCGTAGCAATATTGAGGCGGACGGGCGGCGGCCTGTCGGCCGCCCGCCCTGCATCAGTCTGAGAAGAGGGGTTTTGCCGCGGTGCTTACACCACCGAACCCAGTTTAAAGATCGGCAGATACATCGCCACCACCAGGCCGCCGATCAGCACGCCCAGGATGACCATGATGGCCGGTTCCATCAGGCTCGACAGCGAAGCCACCGCCTCGTCGACTTCTTCCTCGTAGAAGTCGGCGACCTTGCCCAGCATGGCGTCGAGCGAGCCCGATTCTTCGCCGATGGCGACCATCTGCGTGACCATGTTGGGGAATACGTCGGCGTTCTGCATCGCCACCGTCAGGCTGGTACCGGTGCTGACCTCGTTCTGGATGCGCCTGGTCGCTTCCAGGTAGACCGCGTTGCCGGCCGCGCCGCCCACCGAGTCGAGCGACTCGACCAGCGGCACACCGGCGGCGAACATGGTGGCCAGCGTGCGGGTCCAGCGCGCGATGGTGGCCTTGCGGATCACGTTGCCAAACACCGGCAAGCGCAGCATGATGATATCCATCGTGCGCTGCAGCTTGGCCGAGCGCTGCCAGGCCTGGAAGAAGAAGTACAGACTGCCGAACAGGGTGCCGAAGATCAGGTACCAGTAGGTGACGAAGATTTCCGACACCGCCATCACGAACAGGGTAGGGGCCGGCAGATTGGCGCCGAAGCTGGCGAACACCTCTTTAAACGCCGGCACCACCCAGATCATGATCACGGCCGTCACGACGAAGGCGATCGCCAGAATCGACACCGGATACATCAGCGCCGACTTGATCTTGGCCTTCATGGCCAGGGTCTTTTCCTTGTAGATCGCCAGCCGCGTCAGCAGGTCTTCCAGGATACCGGCCTGTTCGCCGGCACCCACCAGATTGCAGAACAGCGGATCGAAGTACAGCGGGAACTTGCGGAAGGCCTGGTTCAGGCTGGTCCCGGTTTCGATATCGGCGCGCAAGTCCATCACCAGCTTCGACACCGAAGGATTGGCGTGGCCCTTGCCGACGATGTCGAACGATTGCAGCAGCGGTACGCCGGCCTTCATCATCGTGGCCAGCTGGCGCGTAAACAGGGAGATATCCTTGTCGGTGATCTTCTTGCCGCTGCGGTAGACTTTCTTCTTGACCTTGGTGACCATGATGCCCTGGCGCCGCAGGGTCACGTTGACCACCGCCTCGCCGCCGGCGCGCAGCTCGCCGCGTACGGTCTTGCCGCTCTTGTCTTTTCCTTCCCAGGCAAAGATCGATTCCTTGACCTGGTTGCCCGCGTTGCTCGATGTGGCCATGATACGTTTCCTATTCGTTGGTGCAGCCGAGGACTTCTTCCAGGCTGGTCAGACCGTTCTTAACCTTGACCAGTCCGGACTGGCGCAGCGATTTGACGCCCTCGCTTTCGGACTGGGCCGCGATCTGCATCGCGTTGCCATTGGCCAGGATGATCCCTTCGATCGCCGGCGTGATCGGCATGATCTGGTAAATACCGACGCGGCCTTTATAGCCGCCGCCGTTGCAGCGTTCGCAGCCGACCGGGCCGTAAGGCTTCCAGCTGCCGTCGAGTTCGTTTTCCTTGAAGCCCGCTTTGAGCAGCAGTTCGTCGGAAATCTCCACCGGTTTCTTGCAGGTGCACAGGCGCCGCGCCAGTCGCTGGGCCGTGATCAGGATCACGGAGGAGGCGATATTGAAGGGCGCCACGCCCATATTCATCAGACGCGTCAAGGTCGACGGCGCATCGTTGGTGTGCAGCGTGGAAAACACCATGTGGCCGGTCTGGGCCGCCTTGATGGCGATGTCGGCCGTTTCCAGGTCGCGGATCTCGCCGACCATGATGATGTCCGGGTCCTGGCGCAGGAAGGACTTCAGCGCCACCGGGAAGGTCAGGCCGGCCTTGTCGTTGACGTTGACCTGGTTCACCCCCGGCAGATTGATCTCGGCCGGGTCTTCGGCGGTGGAGATATTGATGCCGGGCTTGTTGATCACGTTCAGGCAGGTGTACAGCGACACCGTCTTGCCCGAACCGGTAGGCCCGGTCACCAGCACCATGCCGTAGGGGCGCTGGATCGCGTCGAGCAGCAATTCCTTCTGGTCCGGATCGTAGCCGAGCGCGTCGATGCCCATCTGGGCCTGGGTCGCGTCCAGAATCCGCATCACGGTCTTCTCGCCGAACAGGGTCGGCAGGGTCGAGATCCGCAGGTCGATGGTCTTGGTCGGCGAAATGATCAGGCGCATCCGTCCATCCTGCGGGACGCGCTTTTCGGAAATGTCGAGCTTGGCCAGCACCTTGATGCGCGAAACCAGCTTGTCCTTGATCGAGATCGGCGGCTGGGCGTGCTCCATCAGCACACCGTCGACGCGGAAACGGATACGGTAAAACTTTTCAAACGGCTCGAAGTGCAAGTCCGAGGCACCCATATTGACGGCGTCCATCAGCATCTTGTTGAGGAAGCGCACGATGGGCGCATCCTCCACCTCGTTGGCGGCGGCCGCGTCGGCGGCCGTCGGCACGCTGTTGTCGTCTTCGGCGAACTGGATGTCCTGTTCGTCGCCGATCATGTCGTTGATGCTCTGCTCGGCGTTCTTGTTCAGATTGGCCAGCAGCTGCAGCAGCACATCGTGCGCCACGATCACCGGTTCGACCGAGGTCTCGGTCTGGAACTTGATCTGGTCCAGTGCCTGGGTATTGGTCGGGTCGGATATGCCCACCGACATCTTGTTGCCGCGTTTGGCCAGCGCGATGACGCGCTGGCTTTGCATCAGCTTGGCGTCAACGGTGGTCGGCGGCAGCGCCTCCAGGTTGAAGCTGGGCAAATCCATCAAGGGATAGGCGAAGGTTTCCGAGCAAAACTGGGCGAGCGAACGCGCATCGATGGTGCCGCTGCTGATCAGCACGTCGATGAAGGGCAGCCGGTCGGTCTGGGCTTTCTTGACCAGCGCGTCGGCCTGCGGAGCGCTCAGGCGCCCCGCCTGCAACAAGGCACGTGCCAACCCCGGCATGGGCGAGCCTGGCGTCGCGTTGGGGAGGACTGCTGCCATAGGATCGCGAGTTTAGGAACACAACAATGGAAAAGGAGCAGGTACAGGGAGGCCCTGACTGCCGACGATCGGGTCAATGATGCTCTCGGGCATCAAATTTGTAAAGCTTTTGTCACTTTCATGAAACGATTGCCGGCGCCGCGCACAGGGCTGGCGCGCCGCATCATGGCCGTGTAGCCCGTGGCTACTGGGGCCCCGGGCAAATTGCTCAGACGGCACGCTTGCTTCCAGAGCGTATCAATTTAACGACTTTGATCGACTGATTCTGCACCTGGACCACTTCGATGATGCAGTTGCCGATCTTCATGCTGATCGCCGCCTCGGGAATTTCTTGCAATAATTCCAACATCATGCCGTTCAAGGTTTTCGGCCCATCCAGAGGGAAGTTTAATCCCAGACGCTTGTTGATGTCACGCAAAGCCGTGGCGCCTTCGAGCAGGCATTCGCCCTGTTCGCTCCAGCCGAAGCTGTCGGCACGGGCCGCGCCCGGCATCGAAGTGGTGAATTCGCCGATCATTTCCTCGATGATGTCATCCAGCGTGACCAGGCCCTGCACCTCGCCGTATTCATCGACGATGATGCCCAGGCGTTCGCGGTTCTCCTGGAAGTACTGGAGCTGGGTGAATACGCCGGTATCCTGGGGGATGAAGTAGGGCGTGGTCAGCAGTTCGCGGAAGTGCTCGACCGTCAGTTCTTCCTGCTGGTTCAGCAGGGCCACCGCCTTGCGCACATGCAGGATGCCGATGATCTGGTTGATCTCGCCTTGATAGACGGGCAGCTTGTTGTGGTAGCAGGTGGTCAGCTCGTGCTTGATCTCGTCGACCGTCAACGCCAGGTTCAGGGCCTCGATCTGGGAGCGCGGCGTCATGATGTCCTCGACCGAAATGGTTTCCAGGTCGAATAGATTGAGCAAGATGCTTTTATGTTTTTGCGGAATGAAGTTGCCGCCTTCGAGCACGATGGAGCGCAACTCTTCCGGCGACAGGCGGGCGTCGTGCACATGCGAGCCGGCCTTGATGCGGAACACCCGCAGCACCTGGCTGACGAAGAGGTTGACGAACCACAGTACCGGTTTGCCGATGGTGATGAGCGGCTTGAGCACCAGGCTGGTGGCCAGCGAGATTTTTTCCGGGAAGCTCGCGCCTATCACTTTCGGCGAAATTTCGGCGAACACGATCAGCAGGAAAGCCACCACCCCGGTCGAGATGGTGATGACGTTATCGTCGTGGCCGAAGGTCTCGATGGCGATGGCGGTGACCAGGGCGGTGGCCATGGCATTGATCAGGGTATTGGCGATGAGCACCAGCGACAGCAGTTTGTCGGTGCGGTCGAGCAGCCACAGCGTGTTGATCGCGCGCCGGCTGCCGTGCTTGGCCAGGTGGCGCAAACGATAGCGGTTGGCCGCCATCAGGGCGGTTTCGGCCATGGCGAAGAAAGCCGAGCACAGTATCAGGAGGGCGAGCGCAAGCAATTGCACCCAAAACGGCACGGTATCCAAGGGTCTTGCTCAGGAAGCTTGCGTGGGAAACTGGTCGGCCAGAAAACGGCGCCGGCCCAGAGCGGCATGGCCGCTTTTCGCGGCCACAGAGCTTTGGATTCTAAGGCAAGGGCCGCTACGATGCAAGTTTGGCTATATTGTGTGTGGGCAGCGGGCTGCGCCGCTGGTGGGGGGGCTGCCGCTTTAAACCCAAGGCTGAACCCTGGGGTCTGACCCGG
>JABTBR010000043.1 GCA_013284265.1 Oxalobacteraceae bacterium
AGCCGTGGGTTCTAACTGACGCCGACAGCCCGCCAACTCCACCCCAAGGGTAACGCTAGCTCTTGTATTTCCCGGCCACCGGCCATATCTTGATGTTTCGGCAAATTGCCCTGAGAGTCCTCATATGAAACGTATCGTCCTGTTTATTGCTACCAACCTGGCCGTGATGCTGGTGTTGTCCCTGGTGCTGAACCTGCTTGGCATCGGCCGTCCCGGTTCCGGCAGCCAGTTGAATATCGGCAGCCTGCTGGCGTTTTCGCTGGTGGTGGGCTTCACGGGTGCGATCTTCTCGCTGTTGATCAGCAAACCGATGGCCAAGTGGTCGACCGGCGCGCGCGTGATCGATGCGCCATCCTCGTCCACCGAGCTGTGGCTGGTCAATACCGTCAAGACACTGGCCGAGCGGGCCGGCATCGGCATGCCTGAAGTGGCCGTCTACGATGGCGCGCCGAATGCCTTCGCCACCGGCGCGTTCAAGAATTCGGCCCTGGTGGCGGTGTCCACCGGCCTGCTCGAAAGCATGAACCGCGACGAAGTCGAAGCCGTGCTGGGCCATGAAGTGGCCCACATCGCCAACGGCGACATGGTGACGATGACGCTGATCCAGGGCGTGGTCAATACCTTCGTGGTGTTCCTGGCGCGCGTGGTCGGCTTCTTCGTCGACAAGATGCTCTTGAAAGGCAACGATGACGAGCGCCGCGGTCCCGGCATCGGCTATACCATCACCGTATTCGTCTGCGAACTGCTGTTCGGCCTGCTCGCCTCGCTGATCGTGGCCTGGTTCTCGCGCCAGCGTGAATTCCGCGCCGACGCCGGTTCGGCCAAGCTGCTGGGCAGCACCGTGCCGATGCAGCATGCGCTGGCGCGCCTGAACGGCGTGGAGCCGGGCGCCTTGCCGCAGGGGATGGCCGCTTCCGGCATCACCGATGGCGCCGGCTGGGCCGAGCTGTTCTCGACCCATCCGCCGTTCGAGCAGCGTATCGCTGCCTTGCGTAGCGTACAATTGTAATCATCCCAACAGCGCGGGCGCAGCACGCCCCCCATGCAGGCACATGAGTCAATTCTTCCAGGTTCATCCCGACAACCCGCAGGCGCGCCTGATCAAGCAGGCCGCGCAGATCATCCATGGCGGAGGGATTGTGGCCCTGCCGACCGATTCCTGCTACGCGCTGGTGTGCCACCTGGACGATAAATCGGCCGTCGAGCGCCTGCGCCGCATCCGTGGCATCGACGAAAAACACCATCTGACCCTGCTGTGCCGCGACTTGAGCGAGATCGGCGTGTATGCCCGCGTCGACAATCGCCAGTTCCGCCTGCTCAAGGGCGCCACGCCGGGGCCGTTCACCTTCATCCTGGAAGCGACCAAGTGCGTGCCGCGCCGCCTGAGCCATCCCTCGCGCAAGACCATCGGCCTGCGCGTGCCGGAAAACCGCATCGTCAGCGCGCTGCTGGAGGAGTTGCAGCAGCCGCTGCTGGGCACCACCCTGATCCTGCCGGGCGATGACGACATGCTCAACGACGCCGACAGCATCCGCGAACGGCTGGAAAAACTGATCGACCTGGTCATCGACGGCGGCGCCTGCGCGATGGAGCCGACCACCGTGGTCGATCTGACGGGCGACGAGCCGGAACTGGTGCGCCAGGGCCGGGGCGATGCCGCCATCCTTGGGCTCTGATTCCCTTCCCTGTCCACGCGCCCGCTTGCGGTGCGTGCCCCTCCATGCCCCAGACCCAGGCCGGCCCCGGGGCGCCGGCGCCGCTCTGATAGAATCGTGTCCATGAACAACATCCAACTCATCGCCGTTTACGCCTTGCCCGTTCTCTTTGCGATCACCCTGCATGAAGCGGCCCATGCCTACGCCGCCAAGTATTTCGGCGACAGCACCGCCTTCCGCGAAGGGCGCATGAGCCTCAATCCGCTCAAGCATATCGATCTGTTCGGCACCATCATCATCCCCATCATGCTCTACATTGCCACCGACGGGCGCTTCGTGTTCGGTTATGCGAAACCGGTGCCGGTGGACTTTTCCGCGCTGCGCAATCCGAAGAAGCAGATGGCCTGGGTGGCGCTGGCCGGCCCGGCCGCGAACTTCGTGATGGCCTTCGGCTGGCTGGTGATCTCGCTGCTGCTGGGCGCCGGCGGCGTGGAGGAAGATTTCTTTGTGCGCATGGCCGCGGCCGGCGTGTTGACGAATATCCTGATGTTCTCCTTTAATCTGGTGCCGATTCCTCCGCTCGACGGTGGCCGTATCGTCACCAGCATGCTGCCGATCAAGGCTGCCCATCAGTTCGCGCGCCTGGAACCCTATGGCTTCTTTATCGTGCTGGCCTTGATATACTTCAAGATCCTGAATTTCTGGGTGATTCCGCTGGCGCTGGCCACGGAATCGACGCTGCGCGCCTTGCTGCTTCCCCTTTCCCTTATTCTGAGTTAAACCACCTATGTACCCCGACCGCGTTGTTTCCGGCATGCGTCCCACCGGCTCCATGCACCTTGGGCATTACCACGGTGCCTTGCGCAACTGGATCAAGATGCAGACCGAGCTGCCTTGCCTGTTCTTCGTGGCCGACTGGCACGCCTTGACCACGCATTACGACGATCCCACCATCATTGAGCGCAGCACCTGGGAAATGCTGGTCGACTGGCTGGCCGCCGGCATCGATCCGTCCCAGTCCACCCTGTTCATCCAGTCGCGCGTGCCCGAGCATGCCGAGCTGCACCTGCTGCTGTCGATGGCCACGCCGCTGGGCTGGCTGGAGCGGGTGCCGACCTATAAGGACCAGATCGAGAATCTGGCCAATAAGGACCTGGCCACCTACGGTTTCCTCGGCTATCCGCTGCTGCAGGCGGCCGACGTGCTGATCTACCGCGCCAGCCAGGTGCCGGTGGGCGAGGATCAGGTGCCGCATATCGAGATGATGCGCGAGATCGCGCGCCGCTTTAACTATATGTACGGCAAGGAAAAAGGCTTCGAAGAGAAGGCCCAGGAAGCTGTCAAGAAGCTGGGCAGCAAGCGCGCCAAGCTGTACAACGAACTGCGCACCGAGTATCAGCAGCACGGCAAGGACGATGCGCTGGAGCAGGCCAAGGCCATGCTGGACGACGCCCAGAGCCTGTCGATGATAGACCGCGAGCGCCTGTTCGGCTATCTGGAAGGCAGCCGCAAGCTGATCCTGGTCGAGCCGCAGTCGCGCCTGACCACTTCGTCGCGCCTGCCGGGCCTCGATGGCCGCAAGATGTCCAAGAGCTATGGCAATGCGATCGCGCTGCGCGAGGACAAGGACTCGGTCACCAAGAAGATCCGCACCATGCCGACCGATCCGGCGCGCATCCGCCGCAGCGATGCGGGCGATCCGGCCAAGTGCCCGGTCTGGCAATTCCATGAAGTCTATTCCGACCAGCCCACCCGCGACTGGGTGGTCAAGGGTTGCAAATCGGCCGGCATCGGCTGCATCGAATGCAAGCAGCCGGTGATCGACGCCATCATCAAGGAACAGGAACCGATGCACGAACGCGCCCAGCAGTATCTGGACGACCCTTCGCTGGTGCGCGCCATCGTGGCCGACGGCAACGACGTGGCCCGCAAGCTGGCCCAGGAAACCATGCGCGATGTGCGCGAAGCAATGGGATTGGCTTATTCATGAGTACTGACGTCAACGCGCTGCATGGCGCCGACCGGGTGTCGCCCTGGGTGCGCCGCTATGCCCCCTTGATTCCCGGCGGCGAAGTCCTGGACCTGGCCTGCGGCAGCGGCCGCCACGCGCGCCATGCGGTGGCGCTGGGCCACGCGGTGATCGCCGTCGACCGCGATGCGACGGCCCTGGCCGCCTGCGCCGGTCCCGGCATCGTCACCTCCGAAATCGATCTGGAAGGCGAGGGCGCCGACTGGCCCTTCGGTCCGGACCGCTTTGCCGGCATCATCGTCACCAATTACCTGCACCGCGCGCTGGTGCCGGCCATGCTGGCCAGCCTCGCGTCCAACGGTGTTTTGATTTATGAAACGTTTTCAGATGGCAATGCCGCCTTCGGCAAGCCATCGAATCCCGACTTTTTGCTGAACGCCGGCGAACTGCTGACATGGGCGCGCGACCACGAGCTGCGCGTCATCGCTTTCGAGGATGGAGTAACAGAAACGCCCGGCGCGGCCATGGTGCAGCGCATCGTTGCCGTGCGCCCGGAATTCCCTCGCGTGGCGGCTTTACTGCCGTCATTTTGAACACCGATAGTAGGCGCGGAATGCACCACGGGCACGGGCTATCGTCTACAATCGGTGTTTTAATACTTTATGCAATTGGTTTCCTATGATTAAGGGTAGCTTAGTAGCAATCGTCACCCCGATGCATGCAGACGGCAGTCTGGATTTCCCGGGTTTGAACAAGCTGATCGACTGGCACATCGCCGAAGGTACGGACAGCATCGTGATCGCCGGCACCACCGGCGAATCGGCCACCGTGAGCGTGGAAGAACACTGTGCGCTGATCAAGGCGACGGTTGAACACACCCGTGGCCGCATCCCCATCATCGCCGGCGCCGGCGGCAACTCGACCGCGGAAGCGATCAAGCTGACCCGCTACGCCAAAGAAGCGGGCGCCGACGCGACCTTGCAGGTGGTGCCTTACTACAACCGTCCTACCCAGGAAGGCATGTACCAGCACTTCAAGGC
This sequence comes from Oxalobacteraceae bacterium, assembly GCA_013284265.1. Classification (GTDB taxonomy): domain Bacteria; phylum Pseudomonadota; class Gammaproteobacteria; order Burkholderiales; family Burkholderiaceae_D; genus Rugamonas. The sequence goes on from JABTBR010000043.1 coordinate 4,665, forward strand.
GATCGCCGAAGCGGTCGACCTGCCGGTGATCCTGTACAACGTGCCGGGCCGTACCGTGGCCGACATGAGCAACGAGACCATCCTGCGCCTGGCCGCGATTCCGAACATCGTCGGCGTGAAAGACGCGACCGGCAATATCGGCCGCGGCCTGGACCTGCTGCGCCTGGCGCCCAAGGATTTCGCGATCTACTCGGGCGATGATCCGACCGCGATGGCCCTGATACTGGCCGGTGGCCACGGCAATATTTCGGTCACCGCCAACGTGGCGCCGCGCATGATGCATGAGATGTGCGCCGCCGCGCTGGCCGGCGATATCGCCAAGGCCGTCGCGCTGAATAACACCATGTTCCCGCTGCACCAGAAACTGTTCATCGAGCCCAATCCGGTGCCGGTCAAATGGGCGCTGGCGGAAATGGGCATGATGCCTGCCGGTCTGCGCCTGCCTTTGGTGCCGCTGGCCGAGGAATGCCATGCAGCAGTGCGGGCGGCGCTGCGCGAAGCCGGTATCCTGCAGTAAGTTTTAGCAAAGCCCCGGTTTTTGAGACAGTCCGGATTAACCCTGATTTTCAGCTGCCCTCAGCTTCTTATCCAGTAACGACATGACTATTCGCAAGACAGCTTCTATCACCCCGCAGCGCGCCCTGGCAGTTGGCGCCCTGATGGCCAGTTTGACCGGTTGCGGCATGATCGGCTCCGTGGTCGGCAACGACAAGGTGGATTACAAGTCCGCCAAAAAGGCCAGCACCCTCGACGTGCCTCCGGATCTGACGCAATTGCAGAAGGATAATCGCTATTCGCTGCCGGATTCGACCCTCGGCGTGGCGACGGCCTCCGGCTACAACGCCCAGAAGGGCCCGGGCGTGAGCCCGGGGTCGGCCGTCGGCACCTCGGCCATCGGTGTCGCGCCTGTCAATCTGAACGATATCCGTGTCGAACGCGCGGGCAACCAGCGCTGGCTGGTGCTCAAGCAGACGCCGGAGCAGCTGTGGCCGCAACTCAAGTCGTTCTGGGAAGAAGCGGGTTTCACGCTGGCGCTGGAGATGCCGACGGCTGGCATCATGGAAACGGAATGGAATGAAAACCGGGCCAAGATTCCGCAAGACTTTATCCGCAACACCGTTGGCAAGGTGTTCGATTCGCTGTACTCCAGCGGCGAGCGCGATAAATACCGCACCCGCATCGAGCGCCTGCCCGATGGCTCGAGCGAAGTCTACATCAGCCACCGCGGCGCCCAGGAAGTGATCACCGGCGCCCAGAAGGAATCGACGATGTGGACCGCGCGTCCCAACGATCCGGGCCTGGAAGCGCAATTCCTGGCACGCCTGATGACGCGCCTGGGCGGCAGCACCGACCAGGCCAAGGCCAAGACGGCGGTCGATTCGGCCATCGTCCAGCCGCAGCATGCCAGCTTGCAAGGCGCCGGCATCACCCGTTCGGTGGAAGTGGACGAAGGCTTCGACCGCGCCTGGCGCCGTGTCGGCCTGGCGCTGGACCGCGCCGGCTTCACCGTGGAAGACCGCGACCGCACCCAGGGCACTTACTTCGTGCGCTATGTGGACCAGGATGCCAGCACCACCAAGGGCTTCTTCAGCAAACTGTTCAGCTGGGGTTCGTCCGAGTCCGAGAAGGAAGCCCAGCGCTACCGTATCTCGGTCAAGGCCGGCACCGGTGCGAGCAGCCAGGTGACGGTGCTCAACAAGGATGGCAAGGCCGATGGTTCGCCAACGGCGGAGAAAATCCTGACGCTGTTGCATGAGCAACTGAAATAAGTAGCTGAAATACGCTTCCGTCATGGAATGGCCGCTAGAGGATTTATTCTAGCGGCATAAAAAAACCGGCCTGTTAAACCAGGCCGGTTTTTTTATGCGCGCGTATTGAGCACCGGCGCTAAAAGTAATAGACGTGAAAAAACCGGCCCGCAGGCCGGTTTTTTCATCAAGCTGATTACTTCGAAGCAGCTGGAGCAGCAGCAGCCGAAGCGGCAGCCGAAGCAGCGGTCGAAGCTGCGGTAGCAGCGTCAGCAGCAGCCGAAGCAGCTTGCGAAGCAGCAGCAGCGGCTTCAACAGCTGGTGCTGGAGCAGCAGCAGGAGCTGCAGCTTCTGGAGCAGCTACTGGAGCTGGAGCAGCAGGAGCTTCTTCTTTTTTCGAGCAAGCAGCCAGAGCAACAGCCAGCAGGGAGACGATCAGCAGGGATTTTTTCATGGGTTTTCCTTAATTAATTCAAAATTAGAAACAAATGTTGCGATGAATAATTACCGGTAATTATCGCTCATTAGGGCGTCTTCGAAGGCTTTTCGTACCATAGGGTGCCTGCCAGACAACGGAAACTTCCTAACCGAATATTATAGCGATTTTTGGTGCGTCGCAATAGCGTAGCGGACAGTTTTCGCAACTATTTTGCGATATCGCAACTTTTCACTTCCTTCTATATTGACGCATGATAGCGCTTTAACAGTTTTCATCTCGAACAGCAGCATTCTACCCGAAATGGCTTACAAACCCGTGGTACTCGCGTGCAAGCCGGGCAGGGTTTCCGCCCAGATCGCATCGAAACGGTCGACATAGGCTTCGACCTCGGCCGGCGCGTCGAAAACGGCCTCGCCGCGCAGGTGGTCTGCATGGAAGCGGCGCACGATGTCGCGCTGGTCGACAATGCAGAAAGAATCGCTCAGTTGACGCAAGTTCTTATTGGTTTGGCGGCATTCGATGGCGTGGCTGTAATCCTTGAGCAGGCGCAGCAGGCGCGGCGCATGGCGCTCCAGTTCGGCGTTGCTGTGGGCCACCAGTTGCAGATGGCCCCCCCGCGACAGGAAATGACGCAGCGCGGCGTCGGTGTCGGAACTGCCCAGGTCCCACAGCGCAAAGTCAGGATCGAACAATTGCAGGCGCTGCACGCCGCGCGCCAGCGCCGCCAGCAGTAACTGCTTGAATTCCGCACGGCTGGAAAACGGCTGCACTTGCTTGTCCATGGCCTGTCCTTTGCGAGGTGTTGTCAGTGTGTTAGCCCGGGCTTGTCGGCCCGGACTGGTGAAGCCGGTCGTTAGCCCAGTTCGATCCAGCCGTCCTGGTACCAGGTATAGAGCGCGTCCATCACGTCCGGCGAAGCGCTGGCGATGGCCGCGCCCTCGAGCGCGCGGGCATTGGCCAGGGTTTCCAGCGTGGCCTTGTCGGCGCGGCCGATGGCGAACGATTCGCCATTGATGAACACGTGCTTGCCGCGGTAGAGCATCAGGGTCTTGCGCGACAGCGACAGGCCCTTCTTGGCCGCCGCATCGGCAAAGCGTCCCACCGCCAGCGGCTTGGCCGGGCCGGTGAAGAACACATTGTGCTTGGGCTCGGACAGGTGCTCCCCCAGGAAGATGGTGACATCGTCCTCGGTGAAGCGCACCTTGTTCATTTCCTCGGCGATGGTGGCGAGCATATGGCGCGGAATCTCGGCCGGCTTGGAGGTCGCTTCCAGTTCCGGATCGGCATAGCGGCCCGGCAGGTCGATCGAATCGGCCATGAATTGCAGGAAGGATTCGCCCAGCTCCTGGAACGATGGCGAACGGAAACCGATCGAATAGGTCTGGCAGTCGCCCACGGCCACGCCGTCGTGCGCGTAGTGCGGCGGCAGGTAGAGCATGTCGCCCGGTTCCAGCTCGAATTCCTCGTTCGGCTTGAACTTGGCCAGGATCTTCAGCGGCAGGCCCTCGACCAGGCTCAGGTCTTTCTGCGGGCCGATGCGCCAGCGGCGCTTGCCCTGGGCTTGCAGCAGGAACACGTCGTAGGAATCGAAGTGCGGACCGACGCCGCCGCCATCGGTGGCGAAGCTGACCATCAGGTCGTCCAGGCGGGCGTCGGGGATGAAGCGGAACTGGCGCAGCAGCGCGTCGGCGCGGGCGTCGTGCAGATTGATGCCCTGTACCAGCAAGGTCCATTCCGGCTGCTCGCGCGGCGGCAGGGTTTCGATCGGGCCGTTCTGCATCTGCCAGTGGCCGCCCATCGACGTGATCAGGCGCGCTTCCACGTGGTCCTGGCTGGCCATGGTGGCCAGCGCGTCAAAGTTGAGCAGGGGCTTGAAGCCGGGGATGGCCTGGCGGATCAGCAGGGGCTTTTTGTGCCAGTAGTCGCGCAGGAATTGTGCGGGCGTGATGTCGCCCAGGAGAGATAATTTTTTCATGCGCCATTATAACAAGCGCAATCCGGCCTGCGCGTCTCTGGCGGGGGAGATAACTCAGGGTATAATCGGGCTGCTTATATACAGAAAGGAATTACAATGAAGATTGCCAAGAACACGGTCGTGACTGTGAATTACAAACTGTCCGATGCGCAGGACAATCTGATCGAAGACGGCCGTCAGCCCATGGTCTACCTGCACGGTGGCTACGAGAACACCCTGCCAAAAATTGAAGAAGAGCTCGACGGCAAGGAAGTCGGCTATTCGTCCATCATCCAGATCGAGCCGGACGACGCGTTCGGCGAATACGACCCGGCACTGGTCAAGGTCGAGCCGCGCAGCCGCCTGCCTGAGCCGCTGGAAGTGGGCATGCAGTTCGAAGGCATGCCCGATGGCGACGACGACGAGGACGCGATGATCTTCACCGTGACCGATATCGCCGACGACAAGGTGGTCCTGGACGGCAATCACCCGCTGGCCGGCATGGCATTGCGCTTCTCGCTGAGCGTGGCCGATGTGCGCGAAGCAACCGACGAAGAAATCGCTCACGAGCACGTGCATGGCGCTCATGGCCATCACCACGGTGATGAGGATGATGAAGGCGAAGAGGGCGACCACGTTGCCATTCACCCGATTCATTAAGCATTGATGCCAGGCGGATGGAAATACTTCGCCTGGCGGGTTGTTGGCGTCAGCCTTAAACCCACGGCGTAACCCTGGGGTCTGACCCCAGGGCCCGGATAGGGGCTGCGCCCCGCCGGTCCCTAGGGACCGGCCCCCAGCTCTTTGCCGTGGGTTCTAAAGAGGCCTTGCGGCCCGCCGCCCTTGCAGCTTATTGCTACGGCCGGTCCTGCGCTCTTTCGTGAGTCCGCTCCGGCGCCGCCTCGGCCTTGCCCGCCTTCAAATCAAACAGCGCGGCCGTCCCCGGACTGACCCGCACCTCGGCCCATTCCGCGGCCACACTCAGATGTCCCAGATTGCCGCGCCATGCGATGGCCGGTTCATTCGCCGCCGCGCCCTGGGTGTCGACCAGCAGCACCTTCCCCTTGAACTTTTCCGCCAGCGCCTTGATCTGCTTGCGCGGTTCGGCAAAGCCATCCTTCTTCGACTGGAAACCCGACAGCAGCGAGAATTCCTCGTCCACCTGCACGCCCACGTCGCCGTCCGAAAACAGCACCACGCCTTCCATCTTCTTGCGGCTGGCCAGCGTGAACAGGCGGTGCAGCCAGGCGCGGTTGGCCACCATCCGGTCCTCGAACTCGCTGTTGCGGCCCGCTTCCTTGCGGTAGAGGTTATTCCGCGCCGGCAGGTTGATGGTGGCGAACAGCACATTACCCATTTCCCAGTGCGCGTTCTCGGCATAGCTGCGGAATTTCGCGCTGGACGACAGACGCGTGAGCGCGATGCGCCGGTCGCCCAGCGACTGGCCGTCGGCAAACAGCACTTCGCGCAGACGGTTCAGGCGATCGATGGCGTTGCTGCGGCCGGCCGAGTTGCGGCAATCGCCCCAGTCGCTGCCGGCCAGCGAGACGATCATCGGCCGCTCCGAACCATCGAGCATGGCCTTGCGCTGGCCATACAGCTTGTCGCTGCAGGCTTCGCCGGCCGCCTTGATGCCGGTGGCCACCACGAAGGCGGGACCGGACTGGTTGGCCTGCTCGATCGCGTGGCGCAGCAAGGCTTCGTCGGCATTGCCCTGGATGACGTGGCCGACCACGCCGAACTGGAAACCGCGCGCATGTGCCGGCCTGGCCAGCGCCTGCGGCGCCCACAGGCAGGCCGCCGCCAGCGCGGCCTTCAGCAGCACAACGGCAGGGTGTTTCATGCCAGGGCCGGATCGGCCAGGCGTTTCAGCTGATACAGGCGCTCGAGCGCTTCGCGCGGGGTCAGGGCATCGGGGTCGAGCTCATCGAGCGCGTCGAGCAGCGCGCGCATGGCCGGTGTTTCGGTGGCGGCCACCGGCGCCGCAGTCACTTCCTCATCATCGGCCGTGACGGCGGGCGCGGCGAACAGGTCGCGCTGCGGCGTGGCGTCGAGCGCCTGGGCTTCCAGGCGGGCCAGGTGCTTGCGCGCGGCCTTGATCACCGGCTGCGGCACGCCGGCCAGCTGGGCTACCTGCAAGCCGTAGCTCTGCGAGGCCGGACCGCTTTCGACCGCATGCAGGAACACGATGCTGTCCTTGTGCTCGACCGCCGACAGGTGCACATTGGCCGCCGTCGGATGGCTTTCCGGCAGCTGGGTCAGTTCGAAGTAATGGGTGGCGAACAGCGAGAAGCTGCGGCTGGTGTCGATCAGGTGGCGCGCGATCGCCCAGGCCAGCGCCAGGCCGTCGAAGGTGGAGGTGCCGCGGCCCACTTCATCCATCAGCACCAGCGAATGCTCGGTGGCGCCGTTCAGGATCGCGGCCGACTCGGTCATCTCCACCATGAAGGTGGAACGGCCGCCGGCCAGGTCGTCGGTCGCGCCGATACGGGTGAAGATGCGGTCGATCGGGCCGATCACCGCGCCGCTGGCCGGCACATAGCTGCCGACGTAGGCCAGCAGCGTGATCAGCGCCACCTGGCGCATGAAGGTCGATTTACCGCCCATGTTCGGGCCGGTGATCAAGAGCAGGCGACGCTCGTTGACGAAGCGGCAGTCATTGGCGATGAAGCGTTCGATCTGGTTTTCCACCACCGGATGGCGGCCTTCGCTGATGTTGATGCAAGGTTCGGCCACCAGCTGCGGCGCGCACCAGTTATGGCGCAGCGCATGCGTGGTCAGCGCGGCCAGCGTATCGAGCTGGGCCAGCGCCTGCGAGATCGTCTGCAGCGTGCCGATGTGCGGCGCCAGCTCGCCCAGCAGCAGGTCGTACAGCATTTTCTCGCGCGCCAGCGCCTTGTCCTGGGCCGACAGGGCCTTGTCTTCGAAGGCCTTGAGTTCCGGCGTGATGTAGCGCTCGGCGTTTTTCAGGGTCTGGCGGCGGCGGTAATCGTCCGGCACCTTGGTGGTCTGGCCGTGGGTGACTTCGATGTAGAAGCCGTGCACCTTGTTGTACTCCACGCGCAGATTGGCGATGCCGGTGCGGGCGCGTTCGCGTGTTTCCAGGTCGACCAGGAACTGGCCGGCGTTTTCCGACAGCGCGCGCAGCTCGTCGAGCTCGGCGTCGAAGCCGCGCGCGAACACGCCGCCGTCGCGCACCATCGCCGCAGGCTCCAGCGCCACCGCGCGCTGCAGCAGGTCGAGGCAGTCGGCCGGCGTGGCCAGCGCCGCATGGATCGCCGCCAGCAGGCCGTCTTCATTGCCGCGTTCCGCGCCGAAGCTGCGCTGCATCGAATGGCGCAGCGCCGGCAGTTGCTCAATCCCGTCGCGCAGCGCCGCCAGGTCGCGCGGACGCGCCGACAGCAGCGCGATGCGCGTTGTGATGCGTTCAATATCGGGCACCTGCGCCAGCGTGGACGACAGCGCGCCGGTGGCGTCGCTGGCGGCCAGCGCGGCGATCGCCTCATGGCGCGCACGGGCGACGCCCTGGTCGCGGCGTGCATGGTGCAGCCAGTGGCGCAGCAGGCGCGAACCCATCGCCGTGCGGCAGTGGTCCAGCAGCGAGAACAGGGTAGGCGATTCCTGGCCGCGGATGGTTTCGGTCAGTTCCAGGTTGCGGCGGGTGGCCGCGTCCAGGCCGATGAATTCGTTTTCGGCTTCCGTGGTCAGGCTGCGCACATGCTGCAGGCCGCGGCCCTGGGTCGATTGCGCGTAGCGCAGCAGCGCCCCGGCCGCGCCAAAGGCCGCGCCCAGGCCATCGGCGCCGAAGCCGGTCAGCGTGGCCACGCTGAGCTGGTCGAGCAGGGCCTTGTGGCCGCCGACCACGTCGAAGTGCCAGTCCGGCACCCGGTTCACATGGCAGGTCAGCGCTTCCTCAAACAGATCCGCGTTATCGCCGCGCAGCACTTCGGCCGGCGCGATGCGCTCGAGCTCCTGCTGCATGCGGGTGGTGACGGTGCGGATGTCGCCCGAAAACTCCATCAGCTTGAGCGCGCCGCTGGCCAGCGACAGCCAGGCCAGGCCCGCCGTGGCCACCTTGCGCTGGCTGATGATGCACATCGCCAGTAATGGGCGCTCGGCTTTTTCCGGCAGCAGGTCGGCGTCCGTCAGCGTGCCCGGCGTGACCACGCGCATGACCTTGCGCTCGACCGGTCCCTTGCTGGTGGCCGGATCGCCGATCTGCTCGCAGATCGCGCACGATTCGCCGATCTTGACCAGCTTGGCCAGATAGCCTTCCAATGAATGGAAAGGCACGCCGCACATCTTGATCGGCTGGCCGCCCGAGGTGCCGCGCGCCGTCAGCGTGATGCCCAGGATGCGCGAGGCTTTTTCCGCATCCTCGTGGAACAGCTCATAGAAGTCGCCCATACGATAGAACACCAGCATGTCCGGATAGTCCGCCTTGATGCCCAGGTACTGGGCCATCATTGGCGTGACTTTTTCGGTGGGACTGTTCTTGACGGCGGCGGCGTTGATTTCGTTCGGGACGGTGGTCATGTGTTCTTTTCGGTGGTGCGATGGGGCTGGTTTGGTGGCCGGGCTCGCTAGGGGAGCGCCGCCTGGCACTTATGAGGACGTCATTTTACCGCTTTCGGGAGGGGAGACGGCAGAGAAAGCGCAGTTTGGAACGGATAGTGATGCCGAGTCTGGGTTTGCGCCGGCGCAACTTGTCCTCAGGTTCAAACCCGCATTCTGGCGTTTTCGGCGCCAGGATTGGCGGATTGGCGGCGCCTCCATGGTTGGAGTAGACTGGATTTCGCCTTATGAGAATTCTGGACGCATTGCGCACTGCAATCGATGGCGCGCGCCACGGACGCGATAGTCTGTTTCAATACCGGTTTCCGACACCTGAAGGTGAGGTTGGCATATTGGCTGAAATTGTGTTGGATGGCGACACTATCGTTTGCGAGGACGTTTGTGTTTATGCAATATCTGACCCACCGGGTATCAGGAAGTCCACGATAAGCAAGGAGTTGCGGTCTGAGCTGCGTGAACTGCTGGCGAGCGGGCAAAAGCTCGGATTTCCCGCCATGCGTATTCGGGGCGTGCGTGTGCCGGGCAGCAGCTCAGCCAAGGCTGGCAAGATAGTCGATATCAAACGACGGAGGAAGCGATGAGCAAGTATGATTTTGCGCTGGGCCTCATCAGGTCACGGTGGGGCGACGCCAATGAAGTTGAAAAAGAGAGCCTCCTGCTTGAACTGAAGCGTGAAGGCGTGACGATCATCGATGTTATTCAAGCCTTGAGAGCCGCTGGAGTTTTCTCACTCGGTCAGGCTAAGGAATACATCTCAGCAAGTCCGGCTTGGCATGCCGAGGTCGAAAGCGGGAAAATCCTGCAGCGCGAGGCGCGCAAGGTGTTAAAAGAATTTCTGTGAATGGTCTGGAAAAACGTCGTTTTACCGCTTTCTGGAGGGGAGACGGCAGAGAAAGCGCAGATTCGCTACTGAGTATTTGAAGAAAAGTACCGTGATGGATAAATACATCAAAAAATCAAAAAAGATGCATCTATGCGACATAATTTTGATTTTTCTACCATTCCAGCGACAGAGAGCGCCTTAAGGCTGGGCGCGCGGATACGGCTAGCCAGAAAAGCGCAGCGCTTGACGCTTTTGGACCTGGAAAGAGTGTGCCGAATTCACCGGACAACACTTGGCCGGCTGGAAAGAGGCGATCTCGGAGTCTCTCTCGGTTTGCTGCTTAGCGTCCTGGAGGCGCTCGGAGAGCTGGCGGATGTCGAGCTTCTGCTAAGTCAGCCAGACAAGCCAGCGCATCAGCGAGGGACTAAGGCGCCCATCCTTGAGCAGGAGTTCTAGTGCTCAGTTCTTGCACCGCCTTCGACTGCTCCAATCCCGCCGACCACGTGCCTGTGGGGAGCTTCGGTCTGGGCGAGGCAGGCGGCGGGCATTTTGCGTATGGACGCCACTACATCAACAAGGCAGAATCCTTTGACCTCGATCCCATCCATCTCAAGCGGTCTGCCAAGGTGCAGCTTTTACCGCGCAGACTTTGCTGAATCCATCCGCCCTCAGTAAGGACGGGCGCGAGTACAAGACCACCTTCTCCTACGCTGGAATTGTTGAGGCTATGCGGCCTTTCAACGTCCGCGGACAACTCGACAGCCATGAGCTTTTCAGGCGCATGGTGTTCAATATTTTTGTCGGCAATGTAGATGATCACTTGCGCAACCATGCGCTGCTGATGGAGTCTCCGGGGCGATTCGTGTTGTCTCCCGCATTCGACCTCGTTCCCCACACATCGGCGCAAGCACATCCGCAATCTATCGGCGTCGGTGCCCTGGGGGCCGCCAGCACGATAGAAAATGCACTGTCCCAGTGCGGCCGCTTTTTACTCAGGATGGAAGAGGCGCGGGAGATTGTGGAGTCGGTGAGGAGGGTCATTTCTCAGTGGTGGCAAAGTTTTTCCGAGCTTGGGGTGCGGAAGAGTGATCTTGCTGTATTGGCTACTTGCATTTCTCTGGACCGTTGATCCACGGCAGTGATGCGCGCAAGCGGAACTCGCCATTTGCACAGGAGTGTTAGGCTTGGACGTCGCTGTTCGCGCCCATGCGCGGGCCGTCTCGACGGCCTGGACTTGCGGCAATCTCGTTCAACCCCACCGAGGAGAGAGATATGACGATCACAGGAAGTTGCCATTGCGGAAAAACCGCCTTTCGTATCGACGGCGAGATTCCCGCCGGACTGACCCGCTGCACTTGCTCCTTCTGCGCCAAGCGCGGCGCGCTGCTGGCGTATTACGCGCCCGAACAGTTTCACTTGACGTCGGCAACGCGCGACGATGTTGTTTATCGCTGGAATACCGAACTGGTCGCCCACCATTTTTGCGCCGCTTGCGGATGCGCGACTTACTCCGACAGCCCCGCCTTCGAGCTGGACGGCAGTTGGGACAGGCATACCCGCCGCATCGGCGTCAACGCGCGCCTGTTCGATCATTTCGACGCGGCCGCAGCGCACATCGACGTGATAGATGGAAAAAATCTTTGGTAGCGTCACAGTCGGGGAGATGGCGGCGGCAATTTCGCGTCCCCTTGCATGAGAGCGCTTAGAATAGGGTTTGGACAGGATCAGCGCTGCGCTGCCTGGATGCCCCTTTTCGACCCACGAGCTCAATTGAAACCACCTCTCCGCCATGCCGCCATCTCGACCGATGTGAACCAGTCGCGCCGCTCCTTCCTCATGTCTAGCGCAGGCGTAGCCACTGCCTTGGCCACCGCCGGTCTGGCCGGCTGCCAGAGCGCGCCGGGCGACAGAGAGTTGACGTTCACCTCGTTCGCGGCTGCCGAGGAGGAGATCGCGCGGCTGATGGCGGCAAAGGAGCTGGTGTCCGAAGCGCAGTGGAGCCTGGCGCAGACGCTGGCCCACTGCGCCCAGAGCATCGAATATTCGATGATCGGCTATCCGCAGCCGAAGTCGAAATTTTTCCAGAGTACCGCCGGCGCCGCCGCGTTTGAGGCTTTCTCCTGGCGTGGCCGCATGACGCACGATCTGGCGGAGCCGATTCCCGGCGCTCCCGAGCTGGAAGCGGGGCTCGAACCGGTCGCCGCGCTCGAACGCTTGCAAACGGCGGTGCAGAGCTTCCAGCAATGGCGGGGCTTGATGCGACCGCATTTCGCCTATGGAGACCTCGGCAAGAAAGAGTATGAGCTGGTCCATTCCATGCATCTGGCCAATCACCTGTCCTTCTTCGACGCCAAGAGCTGAGCCGCCTCGCGGGCAACGCCGGACTTAGTGCGCCTTGCTTAAGCGCTGCAGCAGAGCGCTGGCGACGCCCACCGCCGAGGCCGGATTTTGTCCGGTGATCAGCTCGCGGTCGGCCACCACATAGGGTGCCCAGTTCGGACCGCTGGAGTAGTTGGCGCCCAGCCCTTCCAGCGCGGTTTGCGGCAGGAACTTCATGCGGCCGCCTTTGAGCATTTCCTTCGCCGCATCCTCTTCCAGGTTGCTGATCACCGTCATCCGGTAGCCGGCATAGATCCATGCCGGGCGTGCGCCTTTCAGGCTGCCCGCTTCCAGACGCGCCGCGTAAGCTTGCGGCTGTTCGGTGGCTGAGGCCAGCGCCGCCGGTCCGTGGCAGACCAGGGCGGTGGGTTTGGCATCGGCGTGGAACTGGCGCAGCAGTTTCCCCAGCGCCGGACTGCGCACCAGATCCTGCATGGGCGCATGGCCGCCGGGAACGTATAGGGCATCGAATTTGTCGTAGCCGATTTGTTCCACTCGTGCCAAGCTGATCACTGGCGAAGCGCTGGCCGAGCTCAGGCGCAGCTGTTCCAGCAGATCGAGATGGGTCTTCATGACTGCGGCATCGCCGCCGAAGTAATCCTTGCTGAGGGACAGACGGTCGACCGTCGGGGCCTTGCCGAGCGGGGTGGCGAAGGTGAGGGTATGGCCCGCATCGATCAGCATTTTTACCGGCTGCATCAATTCATTGGCATAAAAGCCGGTTTGAAATTCCTGCTGGTCGCGCAGCGCGAGTGCGGACTCGTCCGACAGGACGACCAGGACGTTGGCCGCTTGCGCGCTGAAGGCCGCCGCGCCGATCAGGGTGGCGGCAACGGTTGTGGACAAGGTTTTGGCAACTAAGTGAGTAACTAAGTGACGCAAGTGATGGGACATGTTCGCTCCGAATGAATGGCTGAATGCGGCTTGCTTGCTAGCAAGCCGTGCTGGCGCTACTCTATGGTTCTTGTTGACCTGAGTAAACGGCCTGGGCGGCAAAACATTTGTTCTGAAAAGGTGTTTCATGAGGAAGTTCGATCACATGGCGGACGTGGAGGTGCTGGTCGCCATTGCCGATTGCGGCACCATCAGCGCCGCCGCGGTCTTGTTGGCCACCACGCCCTCGGTGCTGAGCCGCGCTGTCGCCAGGCTGGAGGCGCGGCTGGGCGTGCAACTGCTGCGCCGCACGACGCGCCGTCTGAGCATGACCGATGTGGGCATGGACTATGTGGAACGCATGCGCGCGGTGTTCGGGACGATCGCCGACACCGAACGGGCCTTGCAGAACCAGGGCGGCGAGCTCACCGGCCGCGTGATGCTGAGCGCACCCACGACCTATGCGCATTTCCGGCTCCCCCCGATGCTGGCGGAATTTTCGCGGCTGCATCCGAAAGTGATGATCGATTTGAGCATCGCCAACCGCAATGTGGATCTGGTGTCGGAAGGCTACGACATGGCGATCCGCCTGGGCGACCTGAGCGACAGCCGCCTGGTGGCCAGGACGCTGGAGCAGGCCGAACTCTGCATGGTGGCGGCGCCCGCCTACATCGCGCAGGCCGGCACGCCAAGCTGTATCGAGGAGCTGGCGCAGCACCAGTGCCTGCCGTTTGTGATGCCGAGCACCGGCCGGCAGGCGCCCTGGTTATTGCGCGAACGGGGGCAGGATCTGGACTGGATGGCGCCGTCGCGCATCCGCATTGCCGACGATGTGCTTGGGGTGGTGCAGCTGGCCGAGGCCGGGGCCGGCATCTGCCAGACCTACCGTTTTGTGGCCGAGGCGCGCCTGCGCAGCGGCGCGCTGCTCGAAGTGCTGCCCGGTACCGGTGGCCGTGGCCGGAGTTTTTCCCTGATCTATTCGCCGCATCGTGCGATGTCGCCCGCCTGCCGGGCCTTGATCGATAGCCTGGTTTCCGCTGCCGCTATCGCGTAATGCCAGGGCCCTGAGGTATTCCAACGATAAAGAGGGCGCGCCGGCCCTGGCGCCCCCCTATCCGTGCGCCGTCGGCTCCTTACTGATCCGGAATCTCAGGTTCGACTAGTTGCGCCAGCAAGATCAGCGATTCCTGCCATCCCAGGTAGCAGGCGGCGGTGGGAATCATGTCGGGAATGCCGGCCTGTTCGATGCTCAGCTCGGTGCCGCAAAATACCGCCTTCAAGGTCAAGGTCGTCTGCATCTCGCCGGGCAGGTTGGGGTCGTCGAACTTGTCCGTATGGCGGATGAATTCGTTCGGACGCAGTTCCAGGTATTCGCCGCCGAAGGAGTGGCTGTTGCCGGTGGTGAAATTGGTGAAGGACATCTTGTAGGTGCCACCGAGCTTGGCGTCCAGGTGATGCACCTTGCAGGTGAAGCCGTGCGGCGGCAGCCATTTGGCCATGGCATCGGCGTCCAGCAGGGCGCGGTAGACGCGTTCTGGCGGGGCGCGCAGCACGCGGTGGAGTTGTATGGTGTTAGGCATGTTCTGGTCCTTTGCAAAGCGGGATTGGGAGGGGGCATAGTCAGGAATCGCTTGCTGAATGTAACAACATTTTGACACTTTGAGGTGAAAAAAATCCAGCGTGGCGCCGCGCCACGGACGCGCTTGCGGGTTTGCCGGGATGAACAAAAAGCTTGTTATAAAAAAATAATTGCGTAATACTCAATTAAAATTTTTGCATGTCATATCCACAACAGTGGCATTGTGCGATTATTTTTCCGGGTGGTAACAAGCTACCTGTCCATTTCTCAAACTCCATAAGGGCCTTGCGAACATGAAAATTTCAGGATCTCCGTCCCAGCTTCCCCGTTTGAAACCTTGCCTCTTGCTGGCATCCATCGTGCTGGGATGGTCGATAGCCGGCGTTGCCGCCGCCGCGGACAAGCTGCTGCCCGCGGTACAGCCCGCCGGCGATTTCTGGCAGGACGTTTCCGCCACCCCCATCGTCACCTCGGACAAGCAGGCCGCCAGCGCCAAGCCGGGCGCGACCGGTGCCACCCGCGCCGCCGTGCCGCGCCGCTATCACGCCGCCAAGCTTAACCGTCAGGGCATGCAGGCGCTCACCGCCGCCGCGCCGCAGGAGCGCAGCGCCGCTGCCGCCGCCGCGCCGCTGGTGATCTCGCTGCCGCACCCCGAGGGCGGCTACCAGCGCTTTGCCATCGTCGATTCGCCGGTGATGGAGGCGGGCCTGGCGGCCAAACATCCGGAGATCCGCACCTTTGCCGGCAAGGGCATCGACGACCCCAGCGCCAGCCTGCGCATGGATATCACGCCGCTCGGCCTGCACGCCTCGGTGCGCACGCCCAAAGGCGCCTGGTATGTGGATCCGCAGGCGGCGCTGGACGACAGCGTCTACAACAGTTATCACCGGCGCGACCTGCCGAATGTGCACGGGGTGCTGAAGGAAAGCGCGCTGGCCGAGCCGCGCATCGTGCTGCAGCGCGGCTTCTACCATGCGGCCGACACGGTGCGGGTGCGCGGCGCGGGCTTCGCGCCTGGCGCCTCGGTCAGCATCACGGTGCGCAATATCGAGACCGACAGCGCCGCACGCCAGAGCGTGGTGGTCAACGCCGACGAGGAAGGCGTGGTCGTGGCGACGCTCCCGGCTGATCCGTCCGGCAATACGGGCGGCTATGAAGTGACGGCCAGCGAAGGCGGCCGCAGCGGTACGGCGTCCTATCTGGTGGTGGACGATGCGGTGGCGGCCGCGGCGGAAACGGGCGGGCATCTGCGCAGCTACCGGCTGGCGCTGGTCACCGATCCGTCCTATGCGACGTATTTCGGCGGCCCGGCCAATGTGACGGCGGCCAAGGTCAGCCTGATCAACCGCGTGACCCAGGTGTATGAGGACGAGACGTCCATCCGTCTGCAACTGATCAACGCGACGGACGCGCTGAACCTCGACACCGCCGCGATGATGACGGGCGCGAACGGTCCCTGCGGCGGCGCGGCCTGCTTTACGCCCTCCCAGGCCACCGGTTGCAGCAGCGGCACGCTGTCGCGCAACCGCATCGTCACCGGCCTGCTGGCCGGGGCCGGCAACTTCGATGTCGGCCACATCGCACTGGGCCTCAATGGTGGCGGCATCGCGTCGCTCGGCGTGGTGGGCGGCAGCGCCAAGGCCCAGGGGTGCACCGGTATCCCGACCCCGGTGGGCGATGTGTATGCGGTCGATTATGTGGCGCACGAACTGGGCCACCAGTTCGCCGGCAACCATACCTTCAACGGCGTGAGCGGCAGCTGCTCCGGCGGCAACCGCAACGAGGAAACCTCGGTGGAGCCGGGCAGCGGTTCGTCCATCATGGCCTATGCCGGCATCTGCGGCAGCGACAATCTGCAGCCGCATAGCGATGCCTATTGGTCGCAGCGCAGCTTCGACGAGATCGTCTCCTTTACTTCGTCGGGGGAAAACAATCTGAACGAAGTCCAGGTCGTGGCCTTGAGCGGTTTCACCAGCAACGGCCGCCAGTTCCAGCTGCGCTTCAACGGCGGCATGTCGGCGCCGATTGTTCGCGGCAGCAATTTCACCACCGCCGGCGTCAAGGCGGCGATCCAGGCGATTCCCGGCTGGCCGGCCGGTGCCACCGTGACGGCCTCCGCGCTGAGCGACAATGCCTTCACGCTGACCTTCGGCGGCACCCTGGCGGGCAGTAACGTGGCGGCGCTGGAGTTGCTCAATTGCAGTGGCGGCTGCAGCGGCTATGTGGGCGAGGTGACCCGTGGCGGCGCGACCACCCGTGGCGGCGCGCAGTCCGCCTCCGGCAATAGCGCGCCGGTGGTGACGGTGACGCCCTCGTATGTGATTCCGCTGCGCACGCCGTTCGCGCTGAGCGGCAGCGCCAGCGATGCGGACGGCGATCCCTTGAGCTATTTGTGGGAACAGAACGATGCGGGCACCGGCTCCGGCACCGGCCTGATCAACAACACCAAGAAAAATGGTCCGCTGTTCCGCCAGTTCGGTCTGCGTGCGGCCGTGACGGAAGACGACGCCATCGAGTACCACTCGCCAGGCGAAAATCACACGAGCAGCAACCCTGTGCGCGTGTTCCCGGATCTGGCGCAAATCCTGGCCAACAACAGCAATGCGGTGACGGGTGCCTGCCCGGTCTCGGCCACGCCGACCTTGGCCGATATCGATTGCTATTCGGAGTTCCTGCCGACCGCCAGCTATGCCGGTGGCAACGGCAATCCGGCCGCGCTGAACTTCCGCCTGACGGCGCGCGATGGCCGCGGCGGCGTGGGCAGCGCCAGCACCCGGCTGCTACTGGCGCCGGGCGCCGGACCCTTCCTGGTGACGGCGCCCAATAGCGCCGTGACGCTGGAGGCGGGTTCGTCCCAGACCGTGAGCTGGAACGTGGCCAACACCAGTGCCGCACCGGTGAATGCCGCCAATGTCCGCATTACCCTGTCGGCCGATGGCGGCCTGAGCTTCCCTTACACTCTGTCCGACAGTGCTCCCAACAGTGGCAGCAAGACGGTGACGCTGCCGCAACTGGCAACGAAGCTGGCGCGCATCAAGGTCGAAGCGCTGGGCAATGTGTTCTTCGACATTTCGGACGCCAACTTCACCATCGCCCTGGCGGGCGACGTGGATGCGGACGGCGCGGTCGACTGTGCCGATATCAGCATCGTCAGGGGCGCGATGGGCAAACGCGGCGGGCAGGCGGGCTTTAATGCCGCCGCCGATGTCAATCACGACAATGTGGTCGATGTCCGCGACCTTGCCATCGTCACCAAGCATATTGCCAGCGGCAGCACTTGCCAGTAACCACCACACAGGAAAACATGACCATGCTGAATTTGACTCAACTGAAGCAACTGAAGCAACATCTGGGCGCGGCGCTGCTGCTGGGCGCCTGTGCCGCGCCGGCCGCTTTTGCCGATCCGCTGCTGTCCATCGCCGCCACGCCCAAGCCGCTGCCGTTTGGCACGACCGTGGATCTGGATGTGCGGATCGCGGGCATCAGCGATCTGTATGCCTACCAGTTCTCGCTGGCTTTCGACCCTGCCGTGCTGCAGTTGCATTTCTATGTAGAAGGCGATTTCCTGTCGTCGGCGGGCAGTACCAGCGCGGGTGTTGCCGCGATCGACAATGCGCTCGGCAACATTTCCTATAAATATGGTTCACTGCTGGGGGCGGTACCGGGCGCCAGTGGCAGCGGCAGTCTGGTGCACTTTGGCTTCAAGGTGATCGGCACGGGGGTGACCAACTTGTATTTCAACGATGTGCTGTTCCTCGATGCGGGGCTGAACGATATTGGCGTGCAGTTCGGACCGCAGACGCTGGCGGTGGCCAGCGTGCCGGAGCCGGAGGCCTATCTGATGCTGGGGCTGGGGCTGGTGGGGATTGCGGCGCTGCGGCGCCGCAAGGTGGCGCTGTGATGCGTAGCTGAGCGTCGCTCCGCTTGGCGGGCCGCAGCGTATTTTAGAACCCACGGCAAGGAGCCGGGGTCTCTTGCGCTTGCGGGCCTCAGCGTATTTTAGAACCCACGGCAAAGAGCCGGGGGCCGGTCCCAACGGGACCGGCGGGGCGGAGCCCCTCCCCGGACCCTGGGGTCAGACCCCAGGGGTAGGCCGTGGGTTTTGGGCGGCTGCCGGCGGCCCGCCAGCTTTGCATTTTCTTTAGGCTAGCGGCAGATGCCGCATCAGCCACGGCGCGACGATGGCCGTCATCAATCCATTCAAACCCATGCCCAGGCCGGCGAAGGCGCCCATCTCGGCGCTGACCTGGAAGGCGCGCGCGGTGCCGATGCCGTGGCCGGCCAGGCCGAGCGCGAAGCCGCGCACGGCGTGCGATTCGATGCGCATCCAGTTGAACAGGAAGCGCGCGGTAACGGCGCAGAATATGCCGGTGGTGATGACCAGGATGGCCGTCAGCGCGGGCAGGCCGCCCAGCTTTTCCGATACGGCCATGGCGATCGGCGAGGTGGCCGATTTCGGTGCGATGGAGGCGATCAGCTGGGGCGTGCCGCCGAGCAGTTTCATCATGGCCACCGCCGAGAGCACGGCCGTGACGCAGCCGGCCAGCAGCGCACAACCCAGCGGCAGCAGCGCGCGGCGCAGGCGCGGCCACTGGCGCGCCAGCGGAATGGCCAGCGCCACCGTGGCGGGGCCAAGCAGGAAGTGGACGAACTGGGCACCGGAAAAATAATCGCGGTAGGACATGCCGCTGATGGCCAGCGCGCCGCAGATGAAGGCGATGGCGATGGCGACCGGATTGGCCAGCGGCGAAAACTTGCAGCGTGCGTGTATCCAGTGCGCGCCGCTGTAGGCGCACAGGGTCAAGGTCAAGCCCAGCAACGGCGAGGTGGCGAGGTAGACCCAGATGCGGTTCAGGTCGGGAATATTATGCATCGTCAGCGCTCCCTGCGGCGCCGCCACGCGCCATGGTGGCGCGCAGCACCAGCGCGGTGACGGCCAGGGTCAGCAGGGTGCTGCCGATCAGTGACAGCGCCAGGCCGATCCAGTGGCCATCCATGCTGGCGGCGGCCACCATGATGCCGACGCCGGCCGGCACAAACAGTACCGACAGATGGCGCAGCAACTCATTGCCGGTCGGCTCCACCGTTTCGAGCAGCCTGGGCGAGGCGAGCAGCGCGGCGAACAGCAGCAGCATGCCGGCCACCGGGCCGGGCACCGGCAAGTCCAGCGCAAACACCAGGCCTTCACCGAGGCACTGGAACACCAGCAGGGTGGCGAACGTTATCAGCATACAGATCCTAGCAACGACTGAGCGCGGGCGGGATATCCGCCATCGGCCGCTTGCCGTGCCGGGCATTTTAGCAGTGCGCGGACAAGGCCGTGCCGGCGCCCTGGCGCAGGCAGCCCAAGCTGACCAGGGTGCTGCGTAGCGCCACGTCGAGCGGCGTGTGCGGTTCCTTGCCCAATACCCGGACCAGCCGCGCATTGTCCAGGCGCACCGGGTGCTGCCACAGATAGCGCATCTCCTTCATTTCGCGGAACACCGGCACGACAGGCGCGATCGCCATCAGCAGCCACCAGGGCAGGGCGCGCACACTGACCTTGCGGCCGTTGGCTGCCTCGGCCACGCGGGCGATCGCGCCGCACATCCGGCTGCCGTCGGCGTCCCAGTGCCCGTCCATGTGGAAGCGGGCGAAGTCGTCCAGCTGCTCTTCCATGGCGATCAGGCGGCACATGGTTTCGGCCACGTCGGGCAGGTAGGCCCACTGGTGGCCGATGCCGGGCTGGCCGGGATTGTTGACGGCGGTGAGCAACTTGCCCGGCTTGATCAAGCCTTGCGAGAACCAGTTATTGCCCGCGCCGGGGCCGAAGAAGTCGCCGGCGCGCACGATCAGGCTGCGCACGCCGCCGCGCGCCGCTTCCTGCAGGCGCCGCTCCATCTCGACGCGGATCGCGCCCTTGCGCGTCAGTGGTTGCTGGGCCGCGTCCTCGCCGATGAAGGGGAAGCTGTCCGGCCCGAAGTTGTAGACGGTGCCGGGCAGGACGATGCGGGCGCCGGCAGCGCGGGCGGCGGCGATGCTGTTGTCTATCATCGGCAGCACCAGCTGGCCCCAGTTGCGGTAGCCGGGCGGGTTGACGGCATGGACGATCAAGTGCACGCCCTCGGCCGCCCGCAGCACATCGGCGCCTTGCATCGCGTCGCCTGCGATCCAGTGGAAGTTGGGGCCGAGCGGCCGGCGGCCGGCGGGGGCGCGGTGCAAGGCCTTGATGTGCCAGCCGGCGGCCAGCAGACGCTGGGCGACAGCGCCGCCGATGCCGCCGGTGGCGCCGAGGATGAGTGCGGTACGTGGGTTTTGCATGGTCTGCTCCTGGAGTGGGTTGAAAGTGGAATCATTGTGCGGGAACTTTAAGTAAAACAAAATTGACTGGATTAGAATGGTGGCTATACATTTTTGAATGGATGGGGCAATGGAAGCGAACTGGGAGTGGTATCGCTCGTTTCTGGGCGTGCTGGAGGCGGGCTCGCTATCGGCGGCGGCGCGGGCACTGGGGCTGACCCAGCCCACCATGGGCCGGCATATCGATGGTTTGGAAGGCGCGCTGGGCCTGACCTTGTTCACCCGCTCGCAAAACGGCTTCGCGCCCACCGAGGCGGCCTTGCAGCTGCGCCCGTATGCGGAAACGCTGGCCGCCACGGCGGCGGCGCTGCGCCGCGTGGCCAGCGGCCAGGGCGACGGCGTGCGTGGCGCCGTGCGCATCAGCGCCAGCGAGGTGATTGGCGTGGAAGTGCTGCCGCCCATCCTGGCACGCCTGCGCGCCCAGCATCCGGCGCTGACGATCGAGCTGCTGCTGTCGAACCGGGTCGACGACCTGCTGCTGCGCGAGGCGGACATCGCCGTGCGCATGCTGCGGCCCACCCAGGACGCGCTGGTGGCGCGCCGCATCGGCATCGTGGAGCTGGGTTTTTTTGCCCGCCGCGACTATCTGGCGCGCTGCGGCACGCCCGCCACGACGGCCGCGCTGGCCGGCCATGCGCTGATCGGCTTCGACCGCGAAACCGATTACCTGCGGCGCCTGCGCGTGCGCTTTCCGGTGGCGAACCGCGAGAATTTTTCCTTCCGTGCCGACAGCGACCTGGCCCAGCTGGCGGCGATCCGCGCCGGTTACGGCATCGGCGTGTGCCAGGTGGCGCTGGGGGCGCGCGATCCGCAATTGCAGCGCGTGCTGCCGGCCGAACTGAGCATCGAACTCGACACCTGGCTGGCCATGCATGAGGACCTGCGCGACAGCCCGCGCTGCGCCGTCACGTTTGCGGCGCTGGCCCAGGGACTGGCCGACTACCTGGCCGAAGCGGCCGGCGCCGCCAGCTAAAGCGCGATCTGCAGCAAGCTTGATCTCGCATAGCTGGCGCCGGCGCGGCCTGCCTATGATGGACAGACAAGCGGGGGGCGGAAATGAAGGAATTCTTCGAGTCGCTGTGGATGAAGGTCAAGCCGCATTTCCTGTGGCTGGTGGTGCTGCTGGGCGTGGCCTGCATCATCGTCTCGTACAGCTGGAGCGGGGACGAGTTCGCCTTCCTGCGCGAAGCCCTGCGCCACATCGGCGCCACCATGCTGGCCAGCGGCGTGTTCGCCAGCATGCTCAAGTCTTTCCAGTTTTCGGGCCTGTTCAAGGAGGAACTGGAGAAGCTGTTCAGCTCCAAGGACTTCTCCAAACATTTGCAGGAACTGGCCGTGTTCGGTCATTCCGATATTAATGTGCTGGAAAGAATAATGGAAAGAGCCATCGCCGAGAAACATCCGGATCTGCGCAAAAAGTTCGGCAAATCCATTGCCCGTTTTTTAAAGGCAAATTATCAATATTATTTCGAAGGATACGACCGCACCATCACGGTGGAGAAATACGATACTGCCACCGGCTTGATTGAAATCATCGACGATTATAGTTTCCGTATCATCCCCTCTTGCGATATCGAGTTCCGTTCGTATTTACAGGGCGTGGCTTTCGAGGCGCCCGATACCCGCATCGACGTGCTCAGCCTGGATACCGATGGCAGGGTGCAGAACCTGATTCCCACAGCGAAAAGGATAGGGCGCAGCGTGGAACTGAAGTTTCCGCTGGTGGCGGGCTCGGTGTACCGTTTACGGCGTAAAATATTTCAAAAATTTAAATTATCGGATGATCCGATTATCTTTCAGCAATTTAAGCGGGTATGCGATCGCATGGAAATCACCATCGTGAATATGGCGCCGGATAAAATATTGACGGACGTGGTATTCATTAATTTTGATAAGCAAATCACGCCGCAACAGCCGACCAATAATGAAACGGTGTACAGTATCGACAACTTGACTTTCCCCCACCAGGGGTATATCGTCACCCTGATTCCTACCACTGGAGGCGACCATGTGCCAAAGCATTGAAACCTTGTAATATTGCTCAAAGCGGATGCAGGCCTTCCCTGCACCCGGCTGCCATATCACCTCAGCGCGCGCCTCCCGTCAGACCAGCTTGTCTGACGGTGCGCGTTCTTCATTTCTGATACACGCGGACATAGTCCACTTCCATCTTCTGCGAAAACACGGTACTGCCGTCCGGGTTGCCGGGCCAGGCGCCGCCCACGGCCAGGTTGAGCAGCACGTGGAAACGCTGGTCGAAGGGCGCCGGGAAGGCGCCGCCGGCCGACCACCAGCTGGTCTGGGTCGAATACAGCACATTGTCGACATACCAGCGTATCTGGGTCGGCTCCCACTCCACCGCATAGGTATGATAATTGTCCGCCACATTGCTCGGCGGTACATAGGCGACCGTGGTGTGGGCGTTGTTGGGCCAGCTGCCGCCAAAATGGATGGAACCGTAGATAGTGTTGTTGCTGGCGTTCAGGTTCACCGCCTCCAGGATATCGATCTCGCCGCTGGCGGCCCAGTTGCCGTACTTGTTATCGGTCGGCAGCATCCAGAAGGCCGGCCAGATGCCTTGGCCGCGCGGCAGCTTGATGCGCGCTTCCATCCGCCCATAGAGCCAGTCGCCCTTGTTGAGCGTGCGCAGCCGCGCCGAGGTGTACTGGCGGCTGCCGTCCGGTCCCGTGTAGTTTTCCTTGCGCGCCTCGATTACCAGGTGGCCGTTTTCGGTGCGGGCATTTTCCGGACGCGCCGTGTAGTACTGCAGCTCGTTGTTGCCGCCGCCGTTGCCGTTCACTTCAAACGACCACTTCGACAGATCGATGGCGCTGCCGTTGAACTCATCGCTCCACACCAGGCGCCAGGCGTTGCTCGCGCCGAAGGGCTGCAATTGCCACAGCTGGGCCACCGTGCCATTGGCGCTCCAGATCGCCACATTGCTGCCGTCGGCGGTGCCGGCCGCAGCCACGTCGAGCGCCTTGCCGCTGTTCACATTGGTCAGGGTGTAGGCGCCGTTGGCGGCCGGGTTGATCTGCCATTGCTGGGCGCCGGTGCCGTTGGCCGTCCAGATCTGCACATTGCTGCCGTCGGCGGTGCCGGCCGAGGCCACGTCGAGCGCCTTGCCGCTGGGGACATTGATCAGCGAATAACTGCCATTGCTGTTGGCGTTGACGCGCCATTGCTGGGCGCCGCTGCCGTTGGGACTCCAGATGGCGACGTTGCTTCCGTCGGCGCTGCCGGAGGCGGCCACGTCGAGCGCCTTGCCGCTGTTGGGATTGATCAGGGTGTAGACCTGCCCGGAATTGACGCCGGCCGTCAGCGCGGCGACCTTGCTGGCGCTGGCCAGCTGGAGCGCTTGCGCCGTGCTGGCGTTCGGTTCGCTGCCGCCGCCGCAGCCGCTGAGCAAGGTGCCTGCCGCGCCGGCCAGCGCGATGGCGGCGACGTGTTTCGTCATGGATGAAATGTTCAAAGTTTCTCCTTGATATAAAAACGATGGGGGAAGAGGGGGCATCGATCGATGCCCTCTTTGCTAGCGGTAGCGCTTACTGGACGAAGCGGATATTGCGCAGCTCATACTGGACGCCCTGCTGGTCGCCCCATTTCGGGAAGCTCGCGAACGGCATGCCGACATTGCGCAGTTCGAAGCAGGAAGTGGCCGCCGCGGTCAGGTCGCTGACATTGATGCTGACCGCAACCCAGCTGCCCAGCGCAGGCCGGCCGAACAGATGGTCGCCCGAGTTGCAGTTGGTGCCAGGGCTTTCCATCTTCACCGCCAGCCCGGCGGCATTGCTGCCGTAGTTGCTGACGTGGATGTCGAACTGCAGCTTGCCGGCGGCGAAGTTGCTCAGGTTGACGGGCGTGCCGGTCACCATCAGCAGGCCGTCGCCGCCATCGGCGGCAAAGCCCAGGTTCAGCGAGTCGCCCGGCAGCACGGCCATGCTGGTGTGGTTGCCGTTGGTCGAATAGGTGCTGAAGGCCAGGTCGCCGCTCAGCGCGCCATTGTTGAACAGGCTGTAGGTCGGGCCCGGCAGCGGCGGGGCGAACACGGCCGGACCCGGCGTCATCGCTTCGCAAGTCTGGGCATCGGCGTCGTTGGCCGCGTTCGGCACCCAGCGGATGTTGGCGAAGGAGGCGGTAAACGCTTTCTCGGTGTAGACCAGGAAGGGCGTGTCGATCAGCGTGAAGTCGGTTCCCTTGGCCGCGAAGCAGGCCAGCGGAATCTTGACCGTGCGTTTGGCATTGAGCGGCAGGCCGTTGAACAGGCGGGTGGCATCGAGTTCGCCGATGCAGGGATACTTGCAATCCACGCGCATCTTCACCGAACCGGCCGGCGCCTGGGCGACGACGGTATCGAACACCAGCGCGGCATGCGCATTCAGGTAGGGCTGGCGGTCGCCGGCGTCGTTGGCCTGCGAGTAGAACTGGCCGGTGCCGGTCCAGGTGATCTTGCGGCCATCCTGCTGGACGTTGACCTGGGTGACCTCGGCCTTCAGGTTCGGCAGCGCGACGGTGGCGTTCAGGTCGGCGCCGAGCGGCTTGGACCATTGGCTGGGGTCGCCGATGCGCAAGGTGTAGGGCGCCTTGTCGGACGAGATGAAGACATCCATGTCGACGGTGGCGACGTCGCCGTTGCCGGCGTCCTGGGCGCAGCCCAGCACCGGTGCGGTCTCGTCCAGTTTGGCGAGCTTGACCTTGTCCTTGTACGTCAGCCCGAAGCCGTAGGCGAACAGGGGATCGTAGTTGGCATCGCCCTTGTTGAGCGGGGTCTGGCAGGCGCTTTTCGGCCAGGAGAAGGACAGCTTGCCGACCAGGTCGTGATCGATGTCGCCATTGGCCTTGCGGAACAGCACATCGGCCACGCCCTTGCCTTCGGTGCCGGGCAGCCAGGCCACGACAAAGGCGTCCGAGCGGTTCAGTTCCTTGTTGGTCCACACCGCGCGCCCCGTCACCAGCACGGTCACCACGGGCACACCCTTGCCGCTGACGGCGTTCAGCGCGGCCAGGTCTTCCGGATAGCGGCGCGCATGTTCCAGCGTGCCGGTCTTGCCGATGTCGCCCACGCCTTCGGCATACGGGGTTTCGCCGATGACGGCGATGACGGCCTTGTAGCCGGCCAGGTTGACACCGGCGCCGGTCTCGCTGAACACCACATTGCCCGCGCCGGCCGCGGCCTTGATGCCGCTCAGGATGCTGTCGGCATTCGGGAAGTCGGCATTGGTGTTGGTGGTGCCTTGCCAGGTCAGCGACCAGCCGCCGGTCTGGTTCGACAGATTGTCGGCGCTCTTGCCGACCACCAGGATTTTCTCGCCCCGTTTCAGCGGCAGCAGCTGATTGTCGTTTTTCAACAGGACCAGCGATTTCTGTACCGCTTCGCGTGCCAGCGCCCGGTGCTGCAACTGGGCCGCGTCGGCCGCGTGCGCGCGCTGCAGCGGCGCCTTGGCGCTGAAGATCCCGGCGCGCATTTTCACGCGCAGGATGCGCCGCACGGCGTCGTCGATACGCGCCATCGGGATCTCGCCCTGGTTGACGGAGGCGATGGTGTTGGCGATGAAGGCCTTCCACTGGTCCGGCACCATGATCATGTCGACCCCGGCGTTGACCGCCTGCGGGCAGCTGCCGTCGCTGCAGCCCGGCACCTGGGCGTGGCCGTTCCAGTCGCCGATGACGAAGCCGTCAAAGCCCATCTTGGTTTTCAGCGTGTCGGTCAGCATCTCTTTGCTGCCGTGCATCTTGCCTATCCTGATGCCCAGGCTCTCATTGGTCCAGCTGTTGAAGGACGCCATCACCGTCTGCGCGCCGGCGCCCAGCGCCGTGTAGTAGCCCTGGCCGTGGATGTTGATCATCTCGGCGCGGCTGGACATGTTGACGCCCTGGTCCTTGCCCAGGTCGGTGCCGCCGTCGCCCATGAAGTGCTTGGCGGTGGCGATGACGGTGGGCGCACCGCCCTTGAAGTCGCCCTGCAGGCCCTTGATCATTTCACGGCCGTATCGGGCGACGATGGCCGGGTCCTCGGAATAGCCTTCATAGCTGCGGCCCCAGCGGTCGTCGCGCACCACGGCCAGCGTCGGCGCGAAGGTCCAGTCGATGCCGGTGGCGGCCACCTGGGTCGCCACGGCCTGGCCGATGCGGCGTATCAGCGCGCTATCGTTGGCCGCGCCCAGGCCGATATTGTGGGGGAACAGGGTGGCGCCAAACACATTGCCGTGGCCGTGCACGGCGTCGGTGCCCCAGATCACCGGGATCTTGGTGGCGGCGTCGCTGGCCATCGACGCGCGCCAGTAGCTGTCGGCCAGCTGGACCCAGTCGGCCGCGCTGGCGTGCTTGTCGTTGTTGGGGAAGGAGCCGCCGCCGTTGAGCACGGAGCCGATGTAGTACTGGCGCACTTCGGCCGGCGTGATGCTCTTGATCTCGGCCTGGGTCATCTGGCCGACCTTCTGCGCCAGCGTCATGCCGGCGATGATGCCGCTGATGGTTTGTTCGGTGGCGGGGTCCTGCGGGATGTCGCTCTTGATCTTGGGGAAATCCTTGAGTTCGGTCTTCACAAGGGCGCCTTCGGCCAGCAGTTTGCTGGCCATGGCGGAATCGCTGTCGCTGCCGCTGCCGCTGCCGCAGCCGCTCAGTATGCCGGTGCTCAGTGCGCAGGCTAGCGCGGCACCGTGGAAAGTACGTGGTGTCAATTTCATTTCGTCTCCTGAATTTTATGGTTGAGGCCGGCTCACAATTGCCTGGCGTCCCGGCGCCAACGTCGTACTCGGCATCGCCCCCAAGTGTTACGGGTGGGTGATGTAAGCGTTTACATTATTCGACAAACTGAGCAAAAAGGATAATATTTTTTCACTTTTTGTAGTAAATTTTCACAAAAATGAAAACGCTTACATTTTGGAAATGCGGCGCGGGCTAGCGGAATATTTCACAGAAAAAACGGCTGGTAATGGCAGGAAAGAGGAGGGCGCCTCAGGCCAGGCGGCGCACGGAGTCGCGTATCATCAACTGCGGCGTCAGCAGTGGCTGCGGGCCGCCACTGGGCTTGGACAGGGCCAGGCGCAGGGCGATCTCGACGGCGGTGCGCGCCAGCAGCGCTATCGGCTGCTGGACCGTGCTCAGTTTTGGATGCACCAGCTCGGCATATTCGACATCGTCGAAGCCCAGCAGCGACAGGCGCTCCGGCACCGCGATGCCCACGGCACGGCAGTAATCGAGGGCGCCGAAGGCCATCTGGTCGCTCAGGCAGAACACCGCGCTGAGCGGCCTGCCGCTGGCCAGCAGCTCGGCCATGCCCTGGCGTCCCGACGCCAGCCGGAAGTCGCCTTCGAACACCAGTTCCGGCGCCAGCACCACGCCGGCGGCGGCCAAGGTCTCGGCGAAGGCGGCGAGGCGCTGGGCGGATTCGGGATTGGCGGCGGGGCCGCTGATGAGACCGATATCGCGATGGCCGCAATCGATCAGGTAGCGCGCGGCCAGCCGGGCGCCGGTGACGTTGTCGACCTGGACGCAGCGCTCCTCGAAACCGGCGATGCTGCGATGGATCAACACCACATTCGGATGGATGCCCAGCAAGTCCTGCAGCGCGGCATCGGACAACTGCCCGGGAAACAGAATAATCGCGTCGCACTGGCGCTGCCGCAGAAATTGCACGGCCGCCAGCACGTCGGCGGGACTGTCCTTGCCGCAACTGACGATCAGATAACTGCCGGCCGCGCTGACGGTTTCCTCGACGATATTGACCAGCGGCGCGAAAAACGAACCGGACAGGCCGCCGACGATCAGGCCGATGCAGTCGGAGCGGCGCGTGACCAGGGAGGCGGCGAAACTATTGCGGGAAAAGTTCAGCTCGCGCATCGCCGTCTCGACGCGGCTGCGGGTGCGCTCGCTCACTTGCTGGGGCGTGTTCATCACGCGCGACACAGTCGCTGTGGAAACGCCAGCGCGTTCGGCGACGGTGCGGATGGTGGTCATAGGGATAGGAAGAAAGGCGGACTCGCACCGGCGATACGAGAACCAATAGCACGCATTATAGTGAGAATCGATAACCATGGGGCCGGGCAGCTGTAGGCATGGATGCAACAATGTGGCCGGGCTGGCATCGGGAGCGTAAAAAGAAGAGCAGGAAAACAACGTAATGTGCGTCCCGATCGCAATATCGCGCATACAATGGGAAATCGGGCAGCGGCGTGATGGTATAGTTTGTACGCTACCGGGTTCCAAACCGCAAACGACATGCGGCGGAACTTTCTACTTAACTTGTCGATAGGAAATTGTAATGGCAACTGGCATCGTAAAATGGTTCAATGACGCAAAAGGTTTTGGTTTCATCACGCCTGATGGCGGTGGCGAAGATCTGTTCGCACACTTCTCCGCAATCAATGCTGCTGGCTTCAAATCCCTGGCAGAAAATCAGCGCGTAACGTTCGACGTGACCACTGGCCCTAAAGGCAAGCAAGCTGCAAACATCCAGCCAGCGTAATTCGGCTCTGATGTCAAAGTAAAATCCTCGTTAGCCGAGGATTTTTTTTGGCCTTTTTTTCGTCCCTGGCCGGCCCCGCACGCCATGCCTCAGCGCCAGGTGGCGATTTCCTCGTTGCTGAACACGCGCACGCCGAGGCTGCCGCGCCGGGTTTCGCCGCCACGCTGCTGCGGTCCCGCACCGTAGCGCTCCAGATCTTCCGACGTCATCTTGCGGCCCACAATGCCCAGCCGCGCGCGGATGGCCTGGATCACGTCGCGCACATAGCTGGTGCTCAGGTCGAGCCGGTCGGCGATGGTTTTGGGCAGCAAGCCTTGCGCGCTCTGGATTGCAATCTGCATCTCGCGGGCGGTCAAGGGCAGCAGGCGCGACGGCAATTCCACGCTGATGCGCTTGCAACTGAGGCGCTGCCATTGATACAGCAGCGCCGGCATCAGATAGCGCGCCCACTCCGCATCCTCCGGCGAGAACGCTTGCTGCGCATCGTGGCGGTACAGCACGATCCACGCCAGGCCGAAGGAACTGTCCACGCCGGCCAGCATCAGTTGCTGGAATGCGTATTTGCTCAAATAGTCCGCGATGGTCTTGCCGGCGCGCGCGCCGGCCACGCTGCCCGTTTCCCGTTCGCTGAGTTCGCGGTAGTCCGCCACCGAGACGGTCTGGATGATGCGCGGATAGGCGGCGAACAATTGCCCGACCACGTCTTCCTCGGCCAGCGCCGGGTAGTCGGTGAGAAAGTGCCTGGGAATATTGTGCGTGCCCAGCACCTGGGAAATCATCACCGAGCCATCGGCCGCGCGGTGTCCGGCACCGGCCAGCAAGGCATCAAATGCGATGTGCTGGCTCAGACTGCTGACGGTTTGTTCTAGCATCGCCGTTTTCCTCCACCCTTAACATTGGGGGTATTTATGTTGTGGCTGCCATGTGATCCTTGCGGCTCCCAACAACAATACATGAGAGAAAAAATCATGAAAAAAATAATTCAACAATCCCTGCTCGCATCGGCAACGCTGGCCGTAGGTATCGGCAGTATGATTTCTACCGCGCATGCTTTGCCTCTCGGAACGATACCACCTTTCACCTTCGATAAGGCGCTCTTCGAGGCGCGTGTGCGCAAGGCTTTTGACGGCGACGTGATGGGCTATGAGGCCGTGCTCATCAAAGATGGACAGGTGGTGGCGCAGGCGGCTAACGGCATGGCAAGGAACGTTGCGGACGGTAATGTAAAGATGAATACGAGCATGCCAGCCAACATCGGCAGCACGATCAAATTCACCGGTGGCATCACCTTGCTGAATCTGTTCGAGAGCAAGAACACGACGATCAATCCGCATGGCTGGTCGGTCGACCAGTGGCTCGATCAGCCGATCTATCATTACTTCCCCGCGATCTGGCAGAGCAATATGGATGCGAGCATCAAGCAGATCAAGTTCCGCCACCTGCTGCAGCACCGCTCCGGTTTCCGTGGCCTGACGGCCAACGACAAGGGCGACGATGGCCTCAAGCGCATGTACGACTATCTGGAGAAGGGCATAGACCAGGCCAACTTCGATGTGCGCTCCTACCAGAACGCCAACTTCTCCCTGATCACCTACCTGACTCCCGTCATCGCCGATCCTGGTCTGCTGACCAAGGTCAATCAGGAAGCCTTTGCCGGCAACTGGAAACCGGAAGGCGCGGAAATCCACAAGCGCATCGCCGACGCGTGGGAGAAGCATATCCACGGCCATATCTACAGCCAGATCACGCCGCCGATTCGTCCGAGCTGCAATCCGACGGTGGAGTATCCGAAGATGGGCCGCAGCTGGGCGCCGGACTATAAATCGGCCGGTGACGACGACAAGGGCACGACCCGCGATTCGCGTGCGAGCAATGGCTACTGCCAGGCGCAGGGCGGCTGGTATATCACGGCGCGCGAACTGGCGGCCTTCGTGGCCAACTACCATGCGAGCAATACATTGGTCAGCGGCGCCACCCGCGACAAGCTGTTCGACGACGACCAGTCGAATGAGCGCATGGTGTGGTCGTTTACGATCGGCGACACGGCGATCAACGAGAAATTCCACTACAAGTCCTTGCCGTATATGGGCGGCGACCATGGCGGGGCGCATGCGACGATCCTGGCGCTGCCGGGCGGTTACTTCGCGGTGGGGATCATCAACTCGGACGACTTCAGTTCCTATGGCGTGACGGCGCGGCTGCTGCGCGGCTTTAAAACGGCGATCGGCATTGCGGAAGATCCAAGCTGCCCGGGGCTGGGCACGGCGATCATCGGCGCGGTCAATGAGGTGGCGCTGCGCAGCTCGCAATTGCAGGCGGCCCAGGATGCCAATGCCGGAGCGGCCGCGATCCGTGCCGCTTATAACAACCTGACCTTGGCGCAGGCCAAGCTGGCCACCCTGCGGGCCAAGGCGGAGACGGCGGTGTGCAGTTTGTAATATGCCAAACCAAACCAAGGGCAGATGACGGGGGCTGAGGGGAATGCCGCTAGCTTACGTTTGCCGCAAATGCTTTTAGAACCCAAGGCAAAGAGCCGGGGGCCGGTCCCCTCGGGGACCGGCGGGGCGCAGCCCCTCCCCGGACCCCGGGGTCAGACCCCAGATTTACGCCGTGGGTTTAAAAAGCCGAAACCCTCAGCCCGCCGCTGTTGCGCGCAGCCAGTCGAACGCCAGTTGCACGGCCGGCGTGCGCGGCGTCAGCGTCGAGTGCGTCAGCCACAGCGGCGCCAAGGGCGTGACGGGAATCTGACTTAGCTCACAGACCCGGCCTCTGCCAAGCGCCGTGTCCGCTTCCACCCGCGACACCAGCGCTATCCCCAAGCCCTGTTC
Source organism: Oxalobacteraceae bacterium (assembly GCA_013284265.1). GTDB lineage: Bacteria > Pseudomonadota > Gammaproteobacteria > Burkholderiales > Burkholderiaceae_D > Rugamonas. The sequence goes on from JABTBR010000043.1 coordinate 36,669, forward strand.
CGCCGCATCGAGCAGCAAGCGCGTGTCATCCAGCGTCACGGCGCGCTGCGGCGCCATCGCCTGTTGCGCCAGCCAGGGCGCCCATTCCGGTTTGTGCTCATGCAGGATCAGCGGCGCGGCCATCAGCACCTCCGGGAAAGCCAGCGCGGCCAGCCGCCTTGCCAGTTCGGGCGCACACACGGCCACGGCCGCATCGCTCAGCAGCGCCACCGACTCCATCGTTTCCGACTGCAATTCCTGGTTCGACACGATCAGGTCCACATCGATGCGGTCGATCTCGCGCAACTCGTCCTGCGTCGCCAGCCACACTTCCATCGGATGGCGCGCACGCAAACCGGGCAGGCGCGCCATCAGCCAGCCGCTGGCGAAGCCGGCGCCGCAGGCGACGATGACGGAGTCGGGATTGCGGTAGGGCTCGATCCGTTCGCGCCCGTCGCGCAGGGTCTTCAGCGCGGTGCTGACGGTGTGCTTGAACAGTTCGCCCGCGGCGGTCAGGCGCACGCCCCGTCCCACCCGCGCAAACAGGGCTTGTCCCACCCATTGCTCCAGGTTCTGGATCTGGTGGCTGATGGCCGACTGGGTCAGCGCCAGTTCCTGGGCGGCGCGCGAAAAACTGCCCAGGCTGGCGGTCGCTTCGAAGGCCAGCAGGCTTTGCAGGGGAGGCAGGCGTTTGTCCATGGTATGAAAAAAACTAATGAGTGGGCCGATATTCTTCATTTTACATGGCGCCTTGCTCGGAGGAAAATACGTACTAGGCTATCCAGCAAGCATCACCACAATTCATACAGGGGACACCATATGGACATCAAGGGCGACAGCGCCATCCGCCGCAAAACCTTATACGGCAGCAGCCCGGAAAACACTTATTCCGGCGTGCTGAGCTTCATGCGCCGCAACTACAGCCGCGAGCTGGAGGGCGTCGATGTGGTGGTGTCCGGCATACCGCTCGACCTGGCCACCACGTTCCGCCCCGGCGCCCGCCTCGGGCCGGCCGCCGTGCGCGCGGCCAGCGTGCAACTGGGCGAGCTGATGGCCTTCCCCTGGGGTTTCGATCCCTTCGACGAGCTGGCCGTCATCGATTACGGCGATTGCTGGTTCGACGCCCACAATCCGCTGACGATCGCCCCCACCATCGTCGAGCACGCCCGCACCATCCTGGCCAGCGGCGCCAAGATGCTGACCTTCGGCGGCGACCACTTCATCACCTATCCGCTGCTCAAGGCCCATGCGGAAAAGTATGGCAAGCCGCTGTCGCTGATCCACTTCGATGCCCATTGCGATACCTGGGCCGACGACAATCCGGATTCCTTGAACCACGGCACCATGTTTTACAAGGCCGTCAAGGAAGGGCTGGTCGATCCGGCCACCTCGGTGCAGATCGGTATCCGCACCTGGAACGAGGATTTCCTGGGCTTTAACATCATCGACGCGCCCTGGGTGCATGAGCACGGCACCGCCGCCACGCTGGCACGCATCCTGTCCATCGTCGGCGAGCGTCCGACCTATCTGACCTTCGACATCGATTGCCTGGACCCGGCCTTCGCGCCCGGCACGGGCACGCCGGTGGCGGGCGGCCTGAGTTCGGCACAGGCGCTGGCGCTGGTGCGCGGCATGGGACCGGTGAACCTGGTGGGCATGGATGTGGTGGAAGTGGCGCCGCCCTTCGACCATAGCGAGGTGACGGCGCTGGCCGCGGCCCACCTGGCGGCGGACATGCTGTGTGTGCTGCGTAATCAGAAATTGGCCGCAAGAAACGCTATCAAAAAATAATTTAAAAAAATCTAAAAAAATGTGTCGATCTGACGCGTGCCGCTTCGTCGTAGAGGTAGAGTAGGGACTTTTCGGGCATGTCGCCCGGTCCCCTTGCTCTAACCTTTACCACAGGAGAGACACCATGACTGCAACTGTCAAAGCCATTCCAGAAGGCATGCACACGATCACCCCCCACCTGGTTTGCGAAGGGGCGGCGCAAGCCATCGACTTTTACAAAAAAGCGTTCAACGCGGTGGAGCTGGGGCGCATGCCCGGACCCAACGGCAAGCTGATCCACGCCATGCTGCGCATCGGCGATTCCTCGCTGATGCTGGTGGACGACTTCCCTGAATGGGGCGGTTTCGGACCGAAGGCGCTCAAGGGCACGCCGGTCACCATCCATCTGTATGTGCAGGACGTGGATGCCTCGTTCAAGCAGGCGATCGATGCCGGCGGCACCGTCAAGATGCCGGTCGCCGATATGTTCTGGGGCGACCGCTATGGCATGCTGACCGATCCCTTCGGCCACAACTGGTCGCTCGCCACGCACAAGCGCGACATGACGCCCGAGCAAATGCAAAAAGAGATGAAGGAAATGGAAGCACATTGCGGCCCTGACGGCAATAAGGAGAAATAATATGCGCTTCATGATCATCGTCAAATCCACACCGGATTCCGAATCCGGTAAGTTGCCCAGCCAACAGCTGATGGAGGATATGGGCAAGTTCAACGAGCAACTGGTCAACGCCGGCGTGCTGCTGGCGGGCGAGGGCCTGCATCCCAGCGCGCGCGGCGCGCGCATCCGTTTCGAAGGCAGTAAACGTACCGTCATCGATGGACCGTTTGCGGAAACCAAGGAGCTGATCGCCGGCTTCTGGCTGATCCAGGTCAAGTCGAAGGAGGAAGCGATCGAGTGGATGAAGCGCTGCCCGAATCCCTTCGACTGCGACAGCGAAATCGAAATCCGCCAGGTCTATGAGATGGAAGATTTCGGCGCCGTCGCCTCGCCCGAGCTGCTGGAGCAGGAAGAGCGGATGCGCGCGAAAATGGCGGAGCAGACCGCCGCTGCCACTTAAGCCGGCCACCTTCAGGAGACAAGCATGCAATTCATGGTCTTGCGCCGGTCCGACCGGCGCAGCGAGAACGGCGTGGCCACGGCGGCGCTGCCGGGCGGGCAGGCGTTGTGTTCCAGCGCCGCCAGTGCAAGGATGCGCCGGCACAATGGCGAATGGGCGCTGACGGAAGGTCCGTTCGACAGCCGCGAACTGGTGGCCGGTTTTACGATGGTCAAGGCCGCCAGCAGGCAGGCGGCGCTCGATCAGGTGCGCCAGTGGGTGGTGGACGAGGATGGGGCCGAGCTGGAAATCCGCGCCACCGGCTGCCCCGGCGGCTGCACCGGCATCGACGAGCATGGCACGGCGGCGGGCACCTTGCCGTGGCGCCGGCCGGAGCTGAAGCGCTACGTGGTACTGATACGTTCGGACGCGGTGTCCGAGCAGAATCTGGCGCCGCCGCCGGAGCTGATCGACGCGATGAACGCGCGCAACGAGGACGATGTGCGGGCCGGCGTGCTGCTGGCCGGCAGCGGCTTGCAGTCCTCGGCCAGCGGCGTGCGGCTGCGCTTTGGCGGGGCCAGCGGCGGCGGAAAAGTCAGCATCATCGACGGGCCCTTTACCGAGGTCAAGGAGTTGATTGCCGGTTACTGGATGGTGCAGGCGGAGTCGCGCGCGCAGGTGGAACAGTGGGTGCGCGGCTATCCCTTCCCGCAGGGCGGCGACATCGTGCTGGAATTGCGCGAGCTGGCCGAGCCGGTGGCGCCGCAGGGGCTGGCGCCTGAGCCTGGCGCGGAGGCGCTGCAAGGTGCGGCGTCCGGCGCCCATGTCTTGGCGGCGCAGGGGCTGTCCGCCGAGCTGTTGCAGGCCGAACAGCGCATGCGTTCGCAGGCGCTGGAAGCCGGCATGCAGACGGCGCTGGCCCGTGCCGGGGGACGCTAGCTTGTCCAGGCCGGAGCTGCCGCAGACGCAGCAGGTGCAAAAAGTGGTCGAGGCGGTGTGGCGCATGGAATCGGCCAAGATCATCGCCTCGGTCGCGCGCATGCTGCGCGATGTGGGCCAGGCCGAGGAACTGGCGCAGGATGCGCTGGTCAATGCGCTGGAGCGCTGGCCGCGGTCGGGGGTGCCGGACAATCCGGCCGCCTGGCTGATGACGGTGGCGCGCAATAGCGCGCTCGACGTGCTGCGCCGGCGCAAGCTGCACCAGGACAAGGAAGCCGAGCTGAGCTACGAAATCGAGGGCCAGTTGCAGGCTGCCGCACCGGATCTGGACGCCGAGCTGGAGGCGGCGCTGGAGCAGGATATCGGCGACGATATGCTGCGCCTGGTGTTTACCGCCTGCCATCCGCTGCTGCCGACCGAGGGCAGGGTGGCGCTGACGCTGCGCCTGCTCGGTGGCCTGAGCACGACGGAGATCGCGCGCGCCTATCTGGTGCCGGAAGCGACCGTGGCCCAGCGCATCGTGCGCGCCAAGCGCACGCTGGCCGAGGCGCGCGTGCCTTTCGAGGTGCCGCGCGCGCAGGAGCTGGGCGAGCGGCTCGCCTCGGTCCTGCAGGTCATCTATTTAATCTATAACGAAGGCTATTCCGCCAGCAGCGGCGCCGACTGGATGCGTCCGGCGCTGTGCGAGGAAGCCTTGCGGCTGGGCCGCATCCTGGCCGAGCTGGCGCCGGAGGAACCGGAAGTGCACGGTCTGGTGGCGCTGATGGAAATCCAGTCCTCGCGCGCCCGCGCCCGCGTGGGGCCGCAGGGCGAACCGGTGCTGTTGCTGGAGCAGGACCGTGCGCGCTGGGATCAACTGCTGATACGGCGCGGGCTGGCGGCGCTGGAACGCGCTGGCCGTCAGCAGCAAGGGCTGGGGCCGTATGGCCTGCAGGCCGCGATCGCCGCCTGCCACGCCAGGGCGCGCACCGCCGACGCCACCGACTGGCAGGGCATCGCCGCGCTCTACGATGCGCTGGCCCAGTTGATGCCTTCGCCCGTGGTGGAGCTGAACCGCGCGGTGGCCGTGGCGATGGCCTTTGGTCCGGCGGCCGGGCTGGAAGTGGTGGATGGCTTGATGGAGGTGGCGGCGCTGCGCCAGTATCATTTGCTGCCCAGCGTGCGCGGCGATTTTCTGGCCAAGCTGGGGCGCATGGCCGAGGCGCGCGAGGAGTTCGAGCGGGCCGCCACGCTGACGCAGAATGAGCGCGAACGTACCTTGTTGCTGGCGCGGGCGCGTGGCTGAAAGCATGTTAAAACCCACGGCGTAACCCTGGGGTCTGACCCGTGGTCCGGGGAGGGGCAGCGCCCCGCCTGTCCCTGCGGGACAGGCCCCCGGCTCTTTGCCGTGGGTTCTAACGATGATGTGGCGCGTTCACGGTAGAGGGATTCGGGCTTTGATCAGGGTGCAGTGAGTGTAAAAAAAACAGGCTCCACGAAGGAGCCTGCAAGCACGGCACACTGTGCGTCCGGCGGCCCCCCGCCGGACATCCCCTTCCGCAAGGGAAGGGGTTTTACTTTACATCTTGCCGCGCAGGCCCAGGTAGAAGCTGCGGCCGTTCGAGTAGAAACCGCGTGGCTGTTCCTTGTTTTCGGCGTACATCTTGATGGTCGTGTTGGTCAGGTTCACGGCATCGAAGGTGACGGTCAGCTGCTCGTTGATCTTGTAGTTCAGCGAGGCGGCCAGGTTGCCGCTGCCTTCGACGTGCTGGCTGGCGCCACGGTCCACGCCGGCTTTGTAGGCCGAGCGGTAGTTGTAGGCCAGACGGGCGCTGAACTTGTCGTTCTCGTAGAAGCCGGTTACGTTGTAGGTGCTCTTCGACGAGTTGGTCAGTTCGCTGCCATCAGCCAGTTCGCCATCGGCGTAGGTGTAGTTGATCAAGGTGCCGAAGCTGCTGAACAGGGGCTGCTGATAGCTCAGCTCCAGACCCTTGTTCTTGCCGGTGGTGTTGTACGGCGAGGTGATCTGGTACATCGACTGCTGGTTCAGCTTGTTGTTGAAGTAGGTGCCGGTGACGGTACCCTGGGCCACGATGGACTTCAGGTCCATATAGAACAGGCCGGCCGAGATCGACGATTTCGGCGCGAAGTACCATTCGGCGCTGACTTCGGCGTTGTTGGAACGGATAGGGTTCAGGTTGACGTTGCCGCCATTGCCGCTGAGCGCATCGTCGTTCAGCGCGACCGAACCGCCCAGTGCGCTGTAATCGGGACGCGACAGCGCCTTGGCGATCGCCGCGCGCACCACCAGGTCCTGGTTCACGTCGAACTTGATGTTCGCGCTAGGCAGGTAGTCGTTATAGCTGCGTTCGAAAGTGGTCGGGGTGTAAGGACCGAAGGCCGAACCGGTGATCGGATTGGCGCCGCCTTTCAGGTTGACGATGGTGGTCTGCTTGGTGCGCACGGCACGCAGGCCGAAGTTGCCGCTCCAGGAATCGCCGGCCAGCGTGGCCATGCCGTACAGGGCCGAGGTTTTTTCCGTCAGACGGAACTCGTCGGTCCAGTTGTGGCGCACCACGTAGTCGAGCAGGCGGTTGCCCGGAACCGCACCCCAGGCGCCCAGCGCCGCGCCGTCATACTTGAAGTAGCCGGTCGGGGTATAGCCGCCCAGGTTGGAACCGAAGTCGCTTGGGTACTGGCTGCCGTTCCAGACGGGACCTGGGTTGCTGAAGCCGTTTGGACCCGGACGGGTTTCCAGCGGGTGTTCTGCAGTACGGCTGTGGTCGGTCAGACGGCCGCCGAATTTGACGGAATCCAGCAGGCCGCTGCCCAGACGCCAGTCGGCGTCAACCTGGGCGTATTTTTCCTTGTCGACCGATTGCGACTCGCCGCCGCCGGCCCAGGCGGTGGAGCCTGGCTTGTTGGTGACGCCGCCCGGGTAGCTGACGGTGGCAGGGCTCAGGCCGTTCAACTGGTAGTTCATGCCGCCATCGACATTGTTCTGGTAGAACACGTCGTCACGGTCCCAGCCCACGCCGTGGGTGCTGCCGGCCTTGCCGGTCAGGGTCAGGTCGTTGGTGGCGCGGTATTTGAAGTTGAAATCGTAGTAGTAGGATTCGCCGCCCGCGTCAGGACGGTAGGCATTGTCCACTTCGCCCGAGTTGCTGGCGAACTTGGCCGAGGTCAGGGTGCCGTTGGAAATCGTGTAGGCGCTCGGGATCAGATTGTCGCGGTTGATCGAGTTGCCCGGCGCGGCCAGCCAGTTGGTGTTCTGGTTGGCGGCGCTCAGTTTCGAGTAGAAGCCGTTGAAGTCCAGGGTCAGTTCCTTGCTTGGACGCAGTTCCACGTCGAAGGCGCCGCCTTCGCGTTTTTTCTTCTGTTCGAACAGCGAGGCGCCGATGAAGGTCGGAATGCTCAGGCCAGCCAGGGCAGGGTTCGCTTTGGCGGCGGCGCTGGTGGCCGAAATGGTCGAATAGCCCAGCACTTCCTGGCCGTCGCGGCGCACGCTGGTTTTTTCCGAGAACGCTTGCACCAGGATGCCGACGGTCTTGGTGTCGTTTTTCCAGTTGATCAGGCCGGAGAATTGCGGTTCGGTCTTGCCGGCCAGATCGTTGTAGGTTGCTTGCACCGAGGCTTCGACGGTCAGATTCTTCTTGAAGTCGAGCGGACGGCGGGTGATCACGTCGACCACGCCGGAGACGCCGCCTTCGACCAGGTCGGCGGTCTGGCTCTTGTGCACGATGATCGAGCTGACCAGTTCCGACGGCAGCAGCGAGAAGCTGCTGCTACGGCCGACGCTGCCGCCGATCTGGTTCAGGATGAACCAGTCGCCGGTGCTGATCGCATGGCCGTTGAACAGGGTCTGCTGCAGCGATGGGCTGGTGCCGCGCAGCGAGACGCGGTCGTTCTCGCCGAAGCCGCCTTCGCCGCCGGCCGACGATTGAATGTTCACGCCAGGCAGACGCTGGATCGAGTCGGCCACGTTTTTGTCGGGCATTTTGCCGATGTCTTCGGCGGTAACCACTTCGACCACGGAGTCGGCGCTGCGTTTTTGTTTCAGCGATTGTTCCAGCGCGGCGCGCACGCCGGAAACGGTGACCACGGCCGCTTCGGCAGGGGCGGGCGCCTGCTGGGCCTGGGCACCGGTGGCGATCAGCAAGCCAACGGCCAGTGCGATCGGGGTCAGGCCGATGGCGGCGCGGGGTTTGCGTGCGGTATTCAGTTGTTGCGTCATTACTGTGTCTCCAAAAGCCCCGGGGGGGAGCGGTCCATTTACAAATGAATCTTTCGGTTGCGGCGTGCGCGGCGACGGGCAAGATTCGCTGAGAAGCATTCAAGCCGGGAGCGAGTGGTATCTGACTTGCCAGCCCAATTCAAATCACTTCTTAACCAACAATAAAACCAGTTCGACGCCAATATAGCGCACTTCATAATACCAAAGCGCTACCAGTTCGTAAAATTTCATGACTTTTATCAAAATGTGGCATTTTTAACACGGAAACTTTCAGCTTAATTGTAAAAATTACCTTATTATTCCCCGAGTTGGTGCATAAATGGACTTCATACGCTAGCAATATGAAAGTTTCGGTATGTATCTGGTATTGAAAATCACTTGGAAGGCGTGCATGAATTTAGTTGCCCAGATCCTGTCCCGCTTGCACGAGAACGAGGGTAGCCATCAGCCGCTCTATATGCAGTTGCAGCGATCGTTGCGTGAGGCGATCGAAGTGCGTGAGTTGCGGGTGGCGGATGCCTTGCCGCCCGAGCGCAAGCTGGCCGACGCCCTGGGCCTGTCGCGCCTGACGGTGCGCAAGGCCATCGACGGGCTGGTGGACGAGGGGTTGCTGGAACGGCGCGCGGGTTCGGGTAATTTTGTGCGCCAGCCGCGCATTGAAAAGAACTTCGCCAAGCTCAGCTCGTTTTCGGAGGATATGCGCGCGCGCGGTCGCACGCCCCGTAGCGAGTGGCTCAACCGCAGTGTGGGCACGGTCACGCCGGAGGAATCGATCCGGCTGCGCCTGAGTCCGGGCGAGCCGGTGTACCGCTTTCACCGGGTGCGCTATGCCGACGATACGCCCATGTGCGTGGAGTATGCGACCGTGGTGGCGTCCTGTCTGCCGTCGGTGGAGGTGGTGGAGGCGTCGATGTATGAAGCCTTGCAGCAGGCCGGCAACCGGCCGGTGCGGGCCTTGCAGCGGCTATCGGCCCTGCTGCTCAGCGCCGAACAGGCGCGGCTGCTGCTGGCCAACGAGCGTGACGCCGGGCTGGCGGTCGAGCGGCTCGCCTTCCTGCGCGACGGGCGGGCGGTGGAGTTTTGCCGCTCGTATTTCCGCGGCGATGCCTACGATTTCGTATCGGAATTCAGCGCTTGAGTGCCGGCGGCGCAAGCAAAAACCCACAGCGTAAATCTGGGGTCTGACCCGGCGGGGCTCGGCGCCCCCGTCGCCCCCGGCTCTTTGCCGTGGGTTTTTATAGGTGCGGCGGCACCTTGAGTCTGGCTCCCGAGGCCACTATCCCAGCATGGCACCAGCCACTTTCCTGACCGTGGCCGCAGCCGCGCCGGACAAACCCGCCCCCAGCACCAGCCCCAAGCCCACGGCCAGTTCCTCCCCCTCGGCCAGCTTGCGGTAACTGACCCCGGTCCGGCGCATGGCGGCGAACGAGGCTGGCAGCAATGCGATCCCCAGGCCGGCCGCCACATCCCCCAGCAGCACATGATGGTCGAACGGCTCCAGCAAAAACGCCGGTGCGAAGCCATGGCGCTGGAACACCGCGTGGCAATGGTCGAAGAAGCCGGGCTGGCGCGCCCGCTCTATCCAGTACACCGACTGTCCGTTCAGGTCGGCCAGTGCCAGGCCGCGGCGCCTGGCCAGCGGATGGCCGCTGGCCAGCGCCACCAGCATCGGCTGGCTGGCCAGCGGCAGCACCGGCAAGTCGTATACCTTGGTGGGCAGGGCGATCACGGCGGCGTCGAGCCGGCCGGCGCGCAGGCCGGCCACCAGCCGGGGCGAGGTGTCGATGCTGGTTTCCAGCGCATCGACCTTGAATTCGGCGGCCAGCGCGGCGCTGAACTGGCGCAGCGGACCGCTGTCGACCGAGCGGGTCAGGCCCAGCCGCAGGCGCGGTTGCAGCACATGCTGCTGCAGCGCCTGCTCGGCACCATCGAGCAGGGCCAGGATCTGCTGGGCGCGCGGCAGCAGGCTGCGCGCGGCCGGGGTCAGCGCCACGCCCTGGGTATCGCGCTCGAACAGGCGCACGCCGAGGCGCTGTTCAAGCTGCTTGATGGCGCGGCTCAGCGGCGGCTGGGTCATGTGCAGCTGCTCGGCGGCCTGGCGGAAGTTCAGGCAGTGGGCCACAGCGACGAAGAGTTCAAGGGCATGGCTGTCGAGTTTTCTCATACCAAAAAGGTATCACGTTTTTGCTCATTCCGTTGGCGGCGCGGCTTCGCTACAGTGCCAGCCTGTTCATTCAAACCTGTAGGGAGTGACATCATGGAACAACGCAAGCTGGGCGGTATGGAAGTATCGGCAATCGGACTGGGCTGCATGGGCATGTCCGAATTTTATGGCGCGACCGACGATGCGCAATCGCTGGCAACGCTGGAAGCAGCCTTCGAGGCGGGCGTGACGCTGTTCGACACGGCCGATACCTATGGCTTCGGCCACAACGAGGAGTTGCTGGGCCGTTTCCTGCGGGGCCGGCAGGGCAGGGTGCGCATTGCCAGCAAGTTTGCGATCGTGCGCGAGCCGGGCCGCTACGAGCGCCGCATCGATAACAGCCCCGACTATATCCGCAGCGCCTGCGAAGCCTCGCTCAAGCGGCTCGGGGTGGAGTGCATCGATCTCTACTATATCCACCGCCTGAATCTGGAGCAGACCCCGCTGGAAGAGTCGCTCGGCGCGCTCGCTGAACTGAAGCGCGCGGGCAAGATCGGCGCGATCGGCCTGTGCGAAGTGTCGGCCGCGACCTTGCTCCGGGCCGCGGCGCTGCAGACTATCGCGGCGGTGCAGAGCGAGTATTCGCTGTGGACGCGCGACCCGGAGCAGGGCGTGCTGCAGGCTTGCGCCGACGTGGGCGCGGCGCTGTGCGCCTACAGTCCGCTGGGGCGTGGCTTCCTGACCGGAAAAGTGGCGCCCGAAAGCTTGCACGACGCCAAAGATGCGCGCAGTTTCAATCCGCGTTTCGCGGCCGAGAATCTGGCCAGCAACGAGCGCATCGTCGCCATCGTGCGCGCCATCGCGGCGGAGAAATCCTGCACGCCGGCCCAGCTGGCGCTGGCCTGGCTGCTGGCGCAGGGGCCGCAAGTGATTCCGATTCCGGGCACCAAGCGCATTTCCTATTTGCACGATAATCTGGGCGCGCTGCAAGTGCGGCTGAGCGAGGCTGAACTGGCGCGCATCAGCGCGGCTTTACCCCTGGGCATTGCGCAGGGCGAACGCTACAGCGTGGAAGGGATGCAGGGCCTGAACGCCTGATGCCGTTCGATTCCTAGGTAGCGAGTAGGCGCCATCCTTTGGTGCGGCTGACCCCGTGACGCTACGCTGAAGGCCAGTGCAGCATGCCGCTGAAGGCGTGCTGCGTCTTCCACCTTCGCGAACGGACTATCCCATGCCCTCCCCGTCGAGCAAGCCGCGTGCGCGGTAGCAAATACAGGCGGGCGAAAGCGTGACGATCTATCACGGCCGTCTGCCGGCGCGCCAGCGCCACGACAATCAGGAACTGTTCATGGGCGGCGAACGGCGCGTGATGGTGGCCACCCATCAATCTGGAAGCCTATTCCCAGGAATCGGGACGCGATGGCCTGGCGCACGGCGCTTTGTTCGCTCTTCCGGGCTGTGCAGTAGTTGAGGAACTATCGCTATTGACCGAGTACCGCGCGCGGGAATGCTCCTACAGGCCTGCCTGTCGGAGTCCTATATTGTGTGATGGGGGCCTGCCTTACCATGAATTTCCCGCTACTCAGGCGGCGCTGCCGGCTGCGGCTGGCAAGCAGATTGTGCTTGGGCAGGCGGAGGGCGGCAGTATTTTTCCAACGATTTTCATCAGGAGAAAGATCATGGCTTCATCCAACCAAGGCGGTAATCAGGACAACAAGCAAGGCAGTAAAAGCGGCGGCAGCCAGCAGAGCGATACCAGCAAACGGGGCTTTGCTTCGATGGACCCTGCCCAGCAGCGTGAAATCGCCAGCGAGGGCGGGCGCGCCGCGCACGAAAAAGGCACGGCCCATGAGTTCACCTCGGAAGAGGCTCGCCGTGCCGGCGCCATGAGCCACAAAAATGACGCCAGCAGCCAGAGCAGCTCGAGCGGCAGCGCCTCGCGCAGCGGCGCCAGCGCCACGGACCGTGACGACGAGGAAGAGGACCGCACTGCCGGCGGCAAGGGCAGTAGCAGCGGCAGCGGCTCGGGCAGCCGCTCCGGCGGCTCGGGGTCGAAATCCTGAGTGTCCACGTGCTGAGCACGGTAGCGCCGGGCTAGCCGCGGCGCCACCGGCCAACAGGCTGCAAGGGGAACAGGGCGCCACCGTGAAGACGGTGGCGCCCTGTTGCATTGGCGGAAGATCGTGATTGATTACAGGCAGATGGTGGCGTGTTCGCCCAGTCCGGTCGGGCGTTCGCCGGTGAGGGCGGCCCTGGCCATGCTAAACAGCTGCATCATCTTGCTGCTGGAGGCATCCCAGTACTCGGCCGACTGGATGCGCAGGCGTATCAACGCCAGATGGGGATCGGCCAGGCCGCCGGGGAACCAGGCCTTGAGCAGGGGATTCCACAACTCTTCAGCCTTTCTGTGGTCGCGCAGCATTTCGGCGCGGCCGAACACCGACAGGTAGAGGCTGTCACCAGGGCTGGCGAAACTGACGTTGACGCCGGGATTGGTCAACAAATCGTGGCCGAAGGAAGCTTCATCGCTGACGAAGAACCACATATTGCCTTCGCCATCGATCTGCTGGCAAGTCATCGGACGGCTGGTCATGATCTTCGAGTCATCGGTGCTGGTGAACATGCCAAACTTGATGTCCTTGATCTTGCCCGAGATTTTGTCGAGCTGGTCTTTATGATAAACGGACATGGTAAACCTCCTTGCTATCGTATACAGCTTCACCATAAGCGAGTGGGACGGCGCGCTCTGTACGGCACTGCACGCAGGGAGGTGATGTGGCTTGCCATGTAACAGCAAGTAAATCAGCGCGGCCCGCGATTGACTTTGCAAATGATAATCATTATCATTTATAGCTTGAATACAAGGGCCCGCTATCTCCAGCGGCAGGCCGCACAGAAAAGGATTTGTCTTGACCCCACCGACCGCCGCGCAAGCCCGCCATGCCAGCCGCGCCGTCTGGCTGAAGAATCTGCACCAGTGGCACTGGATCAGCTCGGCGCTTTGCCTGCTGGCGATGCTGCTGTTCAGTATTACCGGCATCACCCTGAACCATGCCAGCCAGATCGAGGCCAAGCCGGTGATCACGCGCCAGCAGGCCAGCCTGCCGCCGCCCTTGCTGGCCCAGTTACGCGCCTATGCCCAGGCGCATGACGGCGCCAAGGAAGCCTTGCCGGAGCAGGCCGAACAGTGGCTGCGCAGCGCCTGGTCGCTCAAGGCCGGTGGCCGCGTGGCCGAATGGTCCAGCGATGAAATCTACCTGGCGCTGCCCAAGGCCGGGGGCGACGCCTGGGTGCGCATCGCGCTGGAAGACGGCGCGGCCGAGTTCGAGAATACCGACCGCGGCTGGATCTCCTGGCTCAACGATGTCCACAAGGGCCGCAACACCGGGCCGGCCTGGAACTGGTTCATCGATATTTTCGCCGGCCTGTGCCTGCTGTTCTGCCTGACCGGCCTGTTGATCTTGAAGTTCCACGCAGCCAACCGCCCCTTCACCTGGCCGATGGTGGGCCTGGGCATCCTGGTTCCCTGCGTCATCGCACTATTGTTTATCCATTAAATCTTTTCAGACAGGATCATCATGAAATTACGCTATTCCATCGCGCTCAGCCTGCCGCTGGCCAGCGCTTCCGCGATGGCGGCCGACCTGGCCCTCAAACTGGAAATCCCGCAACTGAACGTGGCCGAATACCACCGCCCTTATCTGGCCGCCTGGCTGGAAAACGCCGACCAGAAAGTGGTGGCCAACCTGGCCGTGCTGTACGACACCAAGAAGAAGGACAATGCCGGCACCAAGTGGGTCAAGGATATGCGCCAGTGGTGGCGCAAGAGCGGCCGCGACGTGGAACTGCCTATCGATGGCGTCAGCGGCGCGACCCGCGCGCCGGGCGAGCACACGCTGACCTTCCCGGTGGCCAAGGCGGCGCTCGACAAGCTGCCGGCCGGCCAGTATCAGCTGGTGGTGGAAGCGGCGCGCGAAGCCGGTGGCCGCGAGCTGGTCAAGGTGGCACTGCAATGGCCGCCGAAGTCCGCGCAAAGCATTCCGGCCAAGGGCAAGGAAGAGCTGGGCAATATCGTCGTTCAAGTCAAACCATAATTATTCCGGGATCCACTCATGTCGACACTGCATAAATCGCTGGCCGCGCTGGCCCTGGCCGGCCTGGCCATGAACGCCCACGCCCACCGCCCATGGCTGCTGCCATCGACCAGCGTGGTCGATGCCAAGGAAGCCTGGGTCACGGTCGACGCCGCCATCTCCGAAGACCTGTTCGTCATCGATCACCAGCCGCTCAAGCTCGACGCCGTCGTCGCCACCGGCCCGGACGGCGCCCGCGTCAATCTGGAAAACGCCCAGACCGGCAAGCTGCGCAGCACCTTCGACCTGCGTCTGGCCAAGCCGGGCACCTACAAGATCGGCATGGTAGCGCTGAATGTGTCCGGCAGCTACAAGGACAAGGCCGGCGAGACCAAACGCTTCCGCGGCACCGAAGAGAGCATGGCCAAGGATGTGCCGGCCGATGCGCAAGACCTGAAAGTGAGCCGTACCCATAGCCGTCTGGAGACGTTTGTGACCACCGGCACGCCCAACGATACCGTGTTCAAGCCGACCGGCGTGGGTCTGGAACTGGTGCCGCTGACCCATCCGGCCGAGCTGCGCGCGGGAGAGAAAGCCAGCTGGCGCTTCCTGCTCGACGGCAAACCCGCGGCCAACCAGGCCTTCAGCCTGATTCCGGGCGGCGTGCGCCACCGCGGCACCCTGGGCGAAATTCGCCAGAGTACCGATGCCAAGGGCGAGATCAGCTTCACCGTGCCCGAGGCCGGCGTGTACCTGGTCAGCAGCAGCTGGCCGGTGGCCGCGCCCGCCGTGCCGGGCCAGCCGCCGCAAATGCCGGCGCGCCGCGCGACCTATGCGGCCACGCTGGAAATCCTGCCGCAGTAAGCGCGGGGGATAGTCAAGGATGACCATGCGCCGGGTGCTGCTGCCTGCCACGCTGTCCGCGGACGCGGTGCCCGCCCATGGCGCCCTGCGCGAATTTGGCGGAACCAGCATGGGCACCAGCTGGTCGGTGCGGCTGGTCGACCATGGCCTGGCCGCCACCTTGCCGCCGCGCCTGCAACAGCAATTGCAGCAGCAGCTGGACGAGGTGGTGGCGCAGATGAGCCACTGGGAAGCCGATTCCGACCTGGGCCGCTTCAACCGCGCGCCGCCGGGCAGCTGGCAGCGCCTGCCGGCCGATTTCTATACCGTGCTGGCCTTTGCGCTGGACGTGGCGCAGGCCAGTGGTGGCGCTTACGATCCGGCCGCCGGCGCCCTGGTCAATCTGTGGGGCTTCGGTCCCGGCGGCCGCTTCGGCGCGCCCGATTTCGTGCCGCCCACGGCGCAGCAGGTGGCCGAGCTGCTGGGTGCGCGGGCAGGCAGAGCCATCGCACTCGACGCCGCTCAACAGCTGGCGCGCCAGCCCGGTGCGGTTCAGCTCGACCTGTCGGCGGTGGCCAAGGGCTTCAGCGTCGACAAGCTGGCGCGCTATCTGGAATCGTGCGGCTTGCGCCACTATCTGGTCGAGGTCGGCGGCGAGCTGCGCGGCGCCGGCTTCAAGCCCGATGGGCAACCCTGGTGGGTGGAACTGGAGCAGGTCGATGCGATGGATGCCGCGGCGATGCCACCGTCCGCCGCGCCAGAGGGCGGACCGGACCGCACTATCGAACCGCTGGCGCCGGCGCCGCTGGTGCTGGCCTTGCATGGCCTGGCGGTGGCGACCTCGGGCGACTACCGCCGCTTCTTCCAGCATGGCCAGCAGCGCTACTCCCACACCATCGATCCGCGCAGCGGCGCACCCATCGTCAATGAACTCGCTTCCGTCACGGTGGTGCATGCCGAATGCATGGCGGCCGATGCCTGGTCGACCGCGCTGACGGTGCTCGGTACCGTCGACGGGCTGGCGCTGGCCGAGCGTCTGGGCCTGGCCGCGCGCTTCGTGGTGCGCGGCGACACTTCCCGCGGTGACACTTCCTTTAGCGAATACTTGAGCGGCCCCATGGCCGCGATGCTGGAATGATTTATACCGACGATCCCACCCGTTTGATGCTGTTGGCTGGACTGGCCTGCAGTTACGCGCTGGTCTGCCTGGCGCCCTTCCTGCGCCAGCGCCGCAAACGCCTGGCCGCGCGCGCCGCCCAGGGCGGCGCCGATGGCAGCCGGCAATGGATCGTGGCCCACGCCAGCCAGACCGGCAACGCGGCCGAGCTGGCCGAACAGACCGCCCACAGCCTGCGCCTGGCCGGCGTGACGGTGCGCCTGTGCGAGTTGTCCGCGCTGACGGCGGCCGATCTGCAGGGCGCCGAGCGCGTGCTGTTTCTGGTCAGTACCTACGGTGAAGGCGATGCGCCCGACGCGGCCGCGCGCTTCGCCGGCCGCCTGATGGGGCTGGAGCTGCCGCTGGCCCAGTTGCACTATGCGGTGCTGGCGCTGGGCGACCGCGCCTATGCCCAGTTCTGCGGCTTCGGCCGCGCACTGGACCGCTGGCTGGAGCAGCAGGGCGCCCAGGCGCTGTTTCCCCGGATCGAGGTTGACCGCAGCGCCGAGCTGGACATCGCCCAGTGGCGCCAGCAGCTCAGCCATCTGGCCGGCACCAGCGACGCGCCCGACTGGAGCGCGCCGGCCTTCGCCGGCTGGCGCCTGGCCGAGCGCCGCCTGATGAATCCGGGCAGCGCCGGCGCCGCCCTGTACCACCTGGAGCTGGAACCGCAGATCGGCGCGCTGCCGCTGTGGGAATCGGGCGACCTGGTGCAGGTGGCGGCACCGGCCGAGCCTGGCCGTCCACGGGAATATTCGATCGCCTCGGTGCCGGCCGATGGCCGGGTGCATCTGCTGGTGCGCCTGCATCAGCATGCCGATGGCAGCGCGGGCCTCGCTTCGGGCTGGCTGACGGGCCAGGTGGCGCTGGGCGAGGTGCTGCCGTTGCGGCTGCGCCAGCATCGCCGTTTCCGCCTGGAGGGCAATCAGACGCGGCCCTTGATCTTGATCGGCAACGGCAGCGGCATCGCCGGCCTGCGCGGCCACCTGAAGGCGCGCGCGCTGGCCGGGCAGCATCGCAACTGGCTGGTGTTTGGCGAGCGCAATGCGGCCTTCGATAGCCTGTACCGCGATGAGCTGCAAGCCTGGCAAGAGCAGGGCGTGCTGGAACGGCTCGATCTGGTGTTTTCGCGCGACCAGGCGGAGCGCCGCTATGCCCAGCACCGGCTGGCCGAGCAGGCCGAGCTGCTGCGTGCCTGGGTGGCGCAGGGCGCCGCCGTCTATATATGCGGCAGTCTGGACGGCATGGCCGCCGGGGTGGATCAGGCGCTGGAAGCGGCGCTGGGCCGCGCCGCGCTCGATGCGCTGGCGGAGGCGGGACGCTACCGCCGCGATGTGTACTAATTACAACAATATGGGTTTTTTGTTGCTCTCGATAAGATGGCTGTTGTAAAAAATTAACATACATTATTCTGTTGAAATTACATATGTCGATTTCTATACCGGAAATCGATACCAATTCTGAATATGATACTTTTGTTGCGATTTTGTATCTCAATCGTATCAAATCGTCGCATTCCGGTCTTCCCAGCCCGCCGCGCTACCGACATAATGGCCGATCGATGAGCAATAGTTAATTAAAATACACTATTGTCATCTGCCTTTCGCTCTCCCTCCGCACGCAGGACATGGCGCTACCCGCCCATTGATCGTTACGGCACGGCAAGGTAGATGATGCGTCCACAGCGACACATTATTGCTCTCGGTTCTTATCCACATATCGGGAGTTTTTCAATGCAATTGCAAGAAAAAATCGGCGTGCGCGCCGTGCGCATGGCCATGAGCCTGCTGGCAGGTTCGGTGCTGATCACCGGCCACGCGATGGCTGAAGAGCAGGTTCAGAAAGTCGAAATCACCGGTTCGAGCATCAAGCGTATCGCTGTCGAAGGTGCACTGCCAGTGCAGCGCCTGTCGCAGGAAGCGATCGCCAAATCGGGCGCGACCTCCGTTGCCGAACTGATCCAGGCACTGCCTGCGATGCAGGGCTTCAACATCGCCGCGACCGCGGCAGGCTCCGATTCGGGCGGTAACGTCAATGCATCGATCCACAACATCGGCGCCGACTACACTCTGGTGCTGCTCGATGGCCGCCGTATCGCGCCGCAGCGCGACGGCAGCGCGGTCAATCTGAACTCGATCCCGATGAGCGCCGTTGAGCGCGTCGAAATCCTGACCGACGGCGCATCGGCCCTGTACGGTTCGGACGCCATCGGCGGCGTGCTGAACTTCATCATGAAGAAGAACATGCAGGGTGGCAACGTTGAAGCCACCTACAACACCCCGACCGACAGCCGTGCCGGCCAGTCGCATGACTTCAGCCTCACCTACGGCGTCGGCAACCTGGAAGACGACCGCTTCAACCTGATCATGAGCTACCGCCATGATGAATCGAGCAAGGTCAAGGCAACTGACCGCAGCTTCGCCAAGAGCGCCTATGTGCCGTTCTCGGTAAATGGCACCAACTACGTCTACGACCGTACCAGCGCTGCGACCGTGCCGGCCAACGTGTCGGTGACCTTCAAGGACAAGAGCGTCATCGGTTTCAGCCCTTACCTGATGGCCAATGGCAAATGCCCTGAGCGCAACTTCGTCAGCCTGAACAACACCGCCACCACGAACAACTGCGCCTTCGATTTCGCATCGACCGTGGAAATCGTGCCGCAGAACAAGCGTGACAGCTTCTTCACCAAGGGTGTGTTCAAAGTCTCCAGCGATATCGAAGCGTTCGCCGAACTGTCGATGACCCGTCTGGACCTGACCGCCCGTATCGCGCCGAACACCGCGCCATTCTCGATCGCCACCAACTCGGCCCTGTACACCCAGAATGTGCTGCCGTTCCTGACGCCAGCCCAGGCTGCCAACGTCTCGAAAGTATCGGGTAACTACCGTACCTACGACTGGGGCACCCGCGACAGCCAGACCCTGACCAACTCGACCCACTTCGTCACCGGTGCCGAAGGTACGATCGGCGCATGGAACTTCGGTTCCGGCCTGACTTGGTCGCGTAACAAGGCGGAAGACCGCTACACCGGCGGTTATGTGCTGGCCAAGGAATTCACGGACATGTTGAAGAATAATTCCTTCGACCCGTTCGCACCGATCGGCGCGCAAAGCGACGCCACCAAGGCCCTGATCGCCAACTCCGTGTTCCACGGCACCGTGCGTGAAGCGGCGACCACGCTGAAGGGCATCGATGCTCACGGTTCGCGTGAGCTGTTCGCTCTGCCAGGCGGCGCGACCAACATCGGCATTGGTGCCGACGTGCGCGAATACCATTTCGAGCAGAATGCGTCGGATGCCGCTAACAGCGGTGTGATCTACAACTTCAACGCTGCGCCTGCCTACGATCTGAAGCGCAAGTCCGCTGGTGCATTCGTCGAGTTCAACGCGCCGGTCACCAAGCAGGTCGAAATGACCCTGTCTGGCCGCTACGATTCCTTCGGTAAAGTAGCCAACGGCATCGAAAACCGCGATATGGGCGAGAAGCAATCCTCCTCGACCTACAAGATCTCGGCCCGTTACCAGCCTGCGAAGTCCTTCCTGATGCGCGGTTCCTATGGCACCGGTTTCAAGGCGCCTGGTCTGCTGGACATTGGCCAGCCATTGGTCAACGCCGGCTTCACCGCCTCCAGCTACACCTGCCCGCAAGTGGGTAGTGATCTGTGCCGTCCAGGCAAGTCGCAGTACAACGTGTTCCAGGGCGGTAATGAAAACCTGAAGCCGGAAAAATCGAAGCAGTATTCGATCGGCTTCCTGTTCGAGCCTAGCGCCGCGTTCTCGCTGCGTATGGACCTGTGGGATGTGCGCATGAAGGATGCCGTGTCGTCCGTCAGCGAACAGCAGATCTTCGCCGACCCGGTCAAGTTCGGCAGCCTGTTCACCAGCTACACCGAACCGGCGACCGGCGATACCTACTTCGCGATCAAGCAGCTGTCCGTCAACATCGGCCAGAAGCACAATCAAGGTATCGACTACGACCTGAACAGCATGCATCGCTTCAGCTTCGGTAAGCTGACCGCCAATCTGGCTGGTACTTACATGATGAAGTCGGACTACACCGAAGCCGGTACGCTGGACAAATGGACCTCGGCGCTGAATTTCTACGGTGAAGACCAGAAGGTGGCGTTCCGTCATATCGTGCGCGCTTCGACCACGCTGGAAACCGGCGCTCTGAGCAACACGCTGACCATGAACTACCGCAATGGCTACACCGACCAGGAAGCGACTGTGCGTAACCTGAGCACCAACAAGAACCAGACCATCCGTCTGGAAGTGCCGTCGTACATCACGTTCGATTGGCAAGGCCGTTACGAGTTCACCAAAGCCTTCGCTCTGCGCGCCGGTATCAAGAACATCCTGAACCGCGAACCGCCGCTGTCGCTGCGTAATTCCTCGGGTCACCAGGTTGGTTTCGATCCGCGTTACGCCGATCCAATGCTGCGTACCTTCTACATGACCGGCAACTACAAGTTCTAATCGTAGTCTGCTGACAAAAAATCCCCGGCCGCGCGAGTGGCCGGGGATTTTTTTCGCCTGCTTACATGCTGTTTATTCGACCGCTTCCTCCAACCCGCGCGCCAGGCTGGAGATGCTGGGATTGTCGATGAACACGCAGCGCTTGCCGTTGCGCTTGCAATAGTCCTTCACGCGCCAGTAGGCGCTGTGGCTGATGCAGCCGGTCTGGCAGATCACCAGGTCGGCCGCGGCCAGGCTGGCGTCGAGCTGGTTGGCATTGTCTTCCAGGCCGCCATCATGGTGGGCGAACTGGGCGCCGACGCGCTCGATCAGGGCGCGGTAGGTGGCCACATTGCCGCTGCGCCCGCCCACGCACAGCACCGCCTGGTCGTTCAGGCGCAGCGGCATCTTCATCACATGCTGGACCACGGCCGGCGTGGCCTGGGCCGCCGCCTCCATGGCACGGGCCGCTTCCACCGCGCGCGCCGCTTCCTGGCGCGCTTCGATCTTCAGCTCGGCGATCTGGTTGCGCAACTGGCGCTCGCGCTCGTCCATCTGGGCCAGCCGTTCTGCCAGGCGGTTGCGCGTTTCCAGGCCGGGAATGGCCGTCTTCAGCTGTTCCAGTTCGGTGCGCAGGGAATCGATCATGCTGTCCTTGCCCACCAGCTGGGCGCGCAACTGCATCAGTTGCTGGGCATGGCGTTCGGCCTCGCCGGTCTTGTCGGCCAGCAGGCTGGCGGCGCGCTGCTGCGACTTGGCCAGCTCATGCGTCAGGCGCGCGTTCTCGGCCAGCGTGGCCTGGAACTTGCCGATGTCGGCGCGCACGCAGGCGCCGGCCTGATGTTGCACCATATGCAGGTCGCGGCACATCTGTTCTTCCAGCTCCGGGGTGCAGCGCGGATGGCTCAGGCCGGCCCAGAAGGCGCCGGCCACATCGCCATTGGCCACCGCCTGGCGCCACATCAGGGCGACCTGCTCGCCGCTCTTGGCTGCGCGAAAACGCAGCAGCACGGTGGCGTAGCGCCGCTCCAGCTCTTTCTGCAGCGACTCGGACAGGCGGTTGCGGCTGCCGCATTCGGTGACCGCGCCCACATGCACCTCGTAATCGTCGGCCACGACCTTGCCGCTGGCGACCTTGTCGACCAGCTTGCGCAGCACGCCCAGCGGCAAGCCCACGCCGACCAGCGGGCAGTGGCAGGCATGGCCCAATTCCCACAGCCGGCGCCGGCGCGAGGCCTGGGCTTCGGCGTTGGCGCTGGCCACGTTGTGGATGACTGGCAGCTCGTGTTTATCGCACATGCCATCCCCCTCAGGCGAGCGGCTGGACGCTGCGGGCGCGCGCCATCATCCGGCTCAGAAAGTTGCCGCCATCGCGAGGCAGTTCGCGCTCGACCACGGCGGCCCACTGCTCCGACAGCTGCTGGCAGGTGGCGCGCAGCACCGGCGCCAGATCCGGCAGGCTCGACAGCGCCTTCAGGTGGCGTTCGATCACCGAGGCCAGCTTCAGGCAGGCGCCATGCTCGCTGGCGCTGGCGGTGTAATGCGACATCAGATGCAGCACGGCCGACAGCATCAGCTCGGGCTGGTGGGCGCCGGCCAGCGGCGTCTGGAAAATCGGGTCGGTACGGTCTAAGGCCATCAAACGCTCCTGGGTCAGAGGGTGGGGTGGCTGGCTACCGCTTCCGGTTCGCTGGCGGGGGAGGGGCGCGGCGGCGCCCGGGATCGGCGTTTACGCGGTCAGGATCAGCTTGTTGAGCTGGGTCACGCGCAGGCGGTAGATCTTGCCGCTGTGTTCGATTTCCAGTTCCTTCTGGCCTTGCATCAGCGCGACGCTGTTGATGCGGGCCGGGGTTTTCGGTGCTTGGGCGGCCTGGCCTTCTGGGTGTCGGATGGCTTCTGCCTGGGCAGGAAAGTGCAGGGTATGCATAGTGGCTAAGCTCCATTAAATAAGAATGATTCGCATTTGCATTATTGTTGAAGGCGAGCCGGAATGCAAGCCTTATTTACTAGAAAGGCATCATCTTTTTGCTTCGCGCCGGACGAAAAAAAGCCCGGCGCAAGGCCGGGCTAAGCTGGGTGAAACGGAGGGATCGTGACCACGCCGCACCGGCATGGAAAAATCAGCGGAGCCCAGGCCTCAGCTGGCCTGCGCCCGGCTTTAAATGGCTGCGAGCAAGGGCGCCGGCACGGTATCGACTTCGTTCAGCTTGGATTTGGGCGTGGTCAGCTTGGCGCGCGCGCGCGACGGTGGCAGGCGGCGCAGGGTTTTTAGTGCTTCCGGATCCTTGATGCCGATGGTGCGCTGGTCCACGCTGATCAGGCCGATTTCATTGAAGGCCGACAGCGTGCGGCTGACCGTTTCCAGGGTCAGGCCCAGGTAGCTGCCGATTTCGTGGCGCGTCATGCGCAGATTGAACAGTTTGCTCGAATAACCCATCTGGGCGAAGCGGTCGGCCAGGGCGATCAGGAAGCGCGCCACGCGCGCCTCGGCGCTGAGTGCGCCCAGCATGCCGATCATGGCTTGCTCGCGCACCAGTTCGCGGCTCATGACGCCGTACATCATGTTTTCCAGCTCCAGGTGCACGCGCCCCAGCGCGGTCAGCTTTTTGAAGGGCAGCAGGATCAGGTCGCAGTCGGACAGGGCCACGGCCTCGGACGAGTAATGGCGGGTGTGGATGCCGTCGACGCCGAGCATATCGCCCTTCATGGGGAAGCTGAGCACTTGTTCATTGCCGAATTCGTCGATCAGCACGGTCTTGAGAAAGCCGGAATTGACGATGTAGAGGGTGTCGAACGGTTGGCCGATGGTGTGGACGCGTTGGCCGGTCTTGAACTGGACGTGCTGGAACAGCAGCTCTTCGGTGGTGACCGAACAGGCGGTCGGGATATGCAGCAAATCGCAGACTTCCTTCAGGTTGGACCAGAGCCGGCCCTGACGCTGGCGGCCCGCTTCCATTGACGACGATTGCATGGTCGTGGTCATGGACGAGCGGAATTCAGGCGTTTGCGTAGACAGCATGTTCATCTCCTGGTTTCAGGTAGGTCAGATTTAAGAGCTTTGGGAACTGGGCGTGCGGCGAGCGGCGCTGGCAATCGCGTGCAAACCCCGCTTGCGTGCGCTCGACTGGCGCCGGACTCGTTTGCGCGCCAAACCAGGCTGGACCAGAAGGGGTCGGGCTGTGCTTGACTGGCGAGCAACTGAATCGTCTGGTTTCAGTATGCCAACGACGTTGGGGGATTGATATCAGTAAGCGCTGAATATGCGCGTAGGAGCTGGCGCGAATTTGTAGGAGTTATCCTAACGAAAATGCGCGCCACCCAGCGGGAACGGGCGTTCCTTCAGGTTTTGAAAGGCGACAGCAGGCGATGCGCTACCGCATATTGAACCATTTCAGACAGGGAGCTCATCCCCATTTTCTGCATGATGCGGGTTTTATGGGTGCTGACGGTCTTCACGCTCAGGTGCAGGCTGTTGGCGATCTCGGTGATCGACTTGCCCGCCACCAGCAGCGAAAACACCTCGAACTCGCGGTCCGACAACTGCTTGTGCAGCAGGCTCTCGTTGGGCGCCATGATGTTCAGGGCCAGTTGTTCGGCCACCTCGGTGCTGATGTAGGGGCGGCCCGAGGCGACCTTGCGGATCGCGCCCACCAGCTGGGTGCCGGCGCTCTCCTTGGTCAGATAGCCCTGGGCGCCGGCGCGGATGGCGCGCACCGCGTACTGCTCTTCCTCGTGCATGGTCAGGATCAGGATGGCCAGCTTGGGCGCTTCGCTGCGGATCTGGCGGATCAGGTCGACGCCGCTGCGTCCGGGCATGGACAGGTCGAGCATCAGCAGGTCGAAGCCGCCCTGGCGTACGTGGCTGAGCACTTCGAAGCCATCGATGGCTTCGCCCACGATATCGATATCCGGTGCGCCGTCGAGGATGCGTTTGAGGCCCTCGCGCATAATGGTGTGGTCGTCGGCAATGACAATTCGGATCATAGGTCTTGGAAGGTAATGCTGCGCGCGGTCGCGCTTGCGGCAAGGATGGATGAAGGCTAGCGTCAGAATACTACTATAAACGGGGCGGGTTTGTTGTTTGCTCAATATTGATGCAGTCGCCAACAGGGCGGGGCGCAAGGGCCCCGCCGCCGTCTCAGGCGCTGCCGGGCTCCTTGATCAGGCGGTGCACCAGCACCGGGATCGTGGTGTGCGCCAGCACCTTGTTGGTCACGCTGCCCAGCAGCAGCTGGCCCCAGCCGCTGCGTCCGTGCGAGCCCATGAAGATCAGGTCGCAGCCGCTGCTGGCGGCCACGTCGACGATCTTGTGGGCGGTGTTTTCGGCAAACGCGGTCATGCCCTCGCAGCGCAGGCCGCGCTGGTTGGCCGCGTCGAGGATAGACTGCACATGCTCCTGGCCGGCGCGGCGCATCGCGGCGAGGTATTCCTCCTCGCTGGGATAGCTGGGGGGGATGATTTCCACATAGATTGGATACTGGTATTCGGGCGCCACGAACAGGGCCAGCACCTCGGCCCCCATCTGCTCGGCAAACGCCACGCCGGCGCAGGCCGTTTTGCTCGATACCGCCGAACCATCGGTCGTAATCAAGATTTTCCGGTACATGGTCATCCTCCCTCGTGTCGACGCTGCTGCCGCGTCGCCTGCCATTGAAGCGGGACCCCGCTGATGGGGACTAGCTTAATTGTAGTCCCGATTTACATTATTATTAGTTCGTAAAGACTTGATGTTCCTCAATAAACCCTTTGTTGTCTCCCAAAGTCATTGTGCGCGCCAGTGTTTTTCTGTGCAGCTATTTTTGCATGGCAGCACTGCTTTTGTGTCTTCCGGCGTGCTATCGGGATTGAAGCGATGTTAGTATCTGCAAATACAACAGTAAACTTCATTTTTACCCATATAAAAAGGGACGCGGCCGGGCTTTCCGATACTGGACATTGAATAAGCGGGTAACGCCCTGCTACACTCGCGTAAGCGCGTTATTATTGCCGGGCGTCATTACTCAGCCATACGCCAGAGTGAGACAAGCACGTACTGAAGGTGTTAAAACATCCTTCTTAGGCAGGGAAATTTACAATATGGAGAAGCAGGGACATGACCAACGCCGCTGATGATTTCGACTCACTATTTGATGAAGTGTCTGCCCAAAGCAAGACAGCAGCGCCCGCAGCCGCTCCCGCCCCCAAGGCCGCCGCCGGGGACGATGATCTGGAAAACCTGTTTGACGAAGTCTCCGCGGCCCGACCGGCCGACGCGGTAGCCGCGGCCCCGGCCCCGGCGCCATCCCCCGCGGCAGCGCCCGCGCCGGCCGCCGCGGAAGCGGGCGGCGACATCGATCCCGCCACCGACAAGCCGATGTTCGAACGCCTGGGCGGCATCGTGCGCCTGCTGCACGATTCGCTGCGCGAGCTGGGCTACGACAAGGCCCTGACCGAGGCGTCGTCCCAGATCAACGATGCCCAGGACCGCCTCGAATATGTGGCCACCCTGACCGAGCAGGCCGCCAACAAGGTACTCAATACCCTGGACGAGGGCATGCCGGCCCAGGATGTGCTGTCCAAGCAGTCCAAGGACATGGAAGTGCGCTGGGCCGCGCTGTTTGCCGGCACGCTCAGCCTGGACGAGTTCAAGCAGCTGGCGGGCGACTCGAAAGCCTTCGCCCAGGCCGTGTCGGAGGCGACCGAGGCCGAAAAGGCGCGCCTGCTCGAAATCATGATGGCCCAGGATTTCCAGGACATCACGGGTCAACTGATCAAGAAGGTCGTGACGATCACCAAGACGGTCGAACACGAACTGGCGGAACTGCTGCGCGACAATGCGCCGCCGGCGGTGCGCGAGAAGATAGCGCAAAAAGAGGTTTCGCTGATGTCGGGCCCTTCGGCTCCGGCGGTGGCGCTGAACCAGGACAATGTCGACGACCTTCTTGCTGATCTGGGATTCTAATGGACGATATGCTCAAGGACTTCGTCGTCGAGGCGATGGATCTGGCAGTCAACGTGGAAGAGCATCTGCTGCGGCTCGAGCGTGACCCGGACAACAAAGAAACACTGAACGCCGTGTTCCGCTCCTTCCACACCATCAAGGGTGGCGCGGGCTTCATGAATCTGCCGGCCATGGTGGCGGCCTGCCATCTGACCGAAAACCTGTTCGACGCCCTGCGCACCGGCGCCGCCCCCGTCACCCCGATCGCGATCGAGGCGGCCTTGCAGGCCTCCGGCTTCGTGGCCGACCAGCTGGCCGAACTGTCCAACGGCGCCGAACCCGACAGCCTGGCCGCCATGCCGGACGAGCTGGAGCTGATACTGACCAACGCCATCGAAGGCAAGTCCTCGGCACCGGCGGCGGCGCCGGCGCCCGCGGCGGCGCCAGCTCCCGCCCCGGCGCCCGCTGCGGCCGCGGCCAGCGCCGCGCCCGCCGTCGCCACCGCGTCGGCCGATGGCCTGGACTGGGAAGGCATGTATGAAGCGGTGACCCCGGCCGGCACC
>JABTBR010000044.1 GCA_013284265.1 Oxalobacteraceae bacterium
CCAGGGGTACGCCGTGGGTTTTAATTGCGCCGACAGCCCGCGAACTAAAAAAAACGCCGGCCTCGTGAGCCGGCGTTAAACCCCTGCTACCCCTGATAAGACTTAGAACCAGGCCTCAACCTGCACGCCAGCCGACGTGCCACTGGTGTTGTTGCCAAACGCTGGACCGGCGTTGTTGCTCGCGTTCATGGAAGCGCGCGCGGCGTCGTTCCATTTGCCGTAGGTGACGAAGGCGCGCAATTCAGGACGCGCCCAGTAACCCTTGCCGGCCGAGATGGTCGGCGCGAAAGTGACCGTGGTCAGCTTCATCGCTTCGCCGCCGTTCGGCTGGGTCACGCGATGGGTGCCCACTTCCAGTTGCAGCTTGAAGTTTTCGTTCAGCGCATACACCGGACGCGCACCGACGGTGGTCCAGCTCGACGTGCCGCCCGCGTCGGACTTGTCGCGCTGATGCAGGGCCACGAATTCCATGCTGAATTCCGGCGTCGGCTGCACCACCAGGTCGTTGAAGATACGTGCGCGCGTCACGTCGCTGCCCAGCGCGGTGCTGCCGGAGGCGCCGATACGGGAGTTGCCCACGCCGATGCCGGTGCCGGGACCAACGCCGTACTGCACGCCGAAGGTATTGCCGCCGCCCAGGACCTTGTCCTGTTTATGCAGCACCGTCACCTGCCAGCCATCGTGCTTGTCCTTGCCCTGGGCCGTGATGATGGAGGTGGCGAAGTCCATGGTGCCGCCCGGATTGACCGGCAGTCCTTCATAGATCAGGTTCTGGCGCAGCGCGGCGGTGGTGGAGGTGCGCAGGCCGGTTTTTGGATCGAAGGTATTGCTGTCGTTGTCCTTGAAGATGGCATAGCTGATCTTGCCCGGGCCGGCCTGGTAGGCGTCGATACCGCCGCCGGTGCCGTTCAGGTTGATGTACTGCAGATCGAGCATGTGAATGTCGGGACGGTAGTAGTAGCGCTTACCGATCCAGGCCACGCCGCCCTGCAGGAAGTCGACGTTCTTGGCTTCGACATAGGCTTTGGCCAGGCCCAGCTTGGCGTCGCCGAATTCGGAACCCGAGTTGTATTCATTGACCCACAGCGTGCCGACGAAGCTGGCGCCGTTGGCCGACTTGGCGAATTCCTTGGTGTAGCCGCCTTCGAAGTAGGCATCGCATTCGTTGCCGAGGCGGTACTTCATCGAGTTGCCGCCCAGGCCATAGCAGTTCTGCGGGCCGTGGGTCGAGCTGGTGCCGGCGCCGGCGCGCAGATAACCGTGGAAACCTTCCTCATCGTGACCGGCATCGGCCTGCGCCGCATTGCCCACCATCGCCAGCGCCAGTGCCAAAGGCAGCATCGTCAGAATACGTTTACCCATCATCTTCTCCTCGTTGTTTTTAACATGTAGTTTTATGGTGCAGTGCTGGCCCAACGCTTGCGGCTCAGACTGGCGAATCGATAGTAGTGGCTGGTCTGATTTCCATCCAATTACTTATTCCCCGTCATCAATATCAAAAACGATATGGCTTTATAAAATGGGACAGTGGCCATCACCGTTTCCGCTGCACATATCCGACGTGTGCCAGCAGACACCTTGCAGTGAAAGGCGCTATGAAAGCTGCGTCTATCGGGGGAGCTGAAACGGGCCGCCGGCAAGCTGCCTCGGCGCGCTCGCTGTGGCACGCGTGCGGTATCGGAATCGCAGATGGTGTAGCAAGCGCACCACAGAACAGTGCTGCACTCGGCATCGTGCAGAAAAAAACAGCGCTACTTGAGCGAACCGGTGGCAAAGCGGGGGCCGTCGGCCGAAGGGGAATGGGGGCGGGCGATTTTTTTGTCGGCCTCGATGCCGCCGCTGGCGGCGATGCGCATCAGGACCGCCTCGGCGCGCTCGATTTCATCGAGATATTCGCCGTTGGCCGTCCGTGCCGCGCCTTCGCGCTCGACCACTTTGGCCAGTTCGGCGCTGGCCTCGGGCTGTCCCTGCTCCACCAACGCTTCGAGCTGCCGGACCAGGCCGGCAGCTACCGCATTCTGTTCGACGCAGTCGCGGCTTAAATTATTGGCTTGCTGGCTTCCCTTGCACGGCGCCACCTGCGCCAGTTTGGTGCGCAGCGCGCTGGCGTTGCCGCTCGCCGCCGCGATGGAGTCGGTCGCCGGGGCGATGGCGGCGCAGTCGGCTTTGCTGCGGCCGAACGGGTTGGTATACATCACGCCGGAACAATTCACGGCACCCTCGGGAAAACTCGGCTCGGTGCTGGCCGCCCCTCCACCGTGCACGCTCTCCTGGCCACTGAAGCCCGATGAGACAGCCGTTTCATTCCAGCCGTAGTAGCACAGCGGCACCGACATGACTGCGGCCAGTGCAATCCATTCAAATCTGTTGATCGACATGATGACTTTCCACTTTCAGGCAGGTTGCGGCGCGACTGCTAATTCAACCGTTCCAGGATGGCTTTAGAATCCACGGCGAAGAGTCCCGGGGGCCGGCTTAAGCGTGCCGCCGCGCTTTTTAGAACCCAAGGCAAAGAGCCGGGGGCCTGTCCCGCAGGAACAGGCGGGGCGCAGCCCCTCCCCGGACCTTGGGTCAGACCCCAGATTTGGGCCGTGGGTTTTAAACGGCGCCAACGGCTAAAAAGCACCGGACCTCCTTACTGCGCCGCCTCCAGCACCCACTTCTGCGCATCCAGCCCATTGTCCGGCCACTGGCGCACATTCGCGCCATTGGCTGGCGAGGCGCTATCCAGATCGAGCACCTTGCCGCTATGGCGCGCGATCAGCTTGTAGCTGCCTTCGCCCACATACACAAGCCGCCACTGCTGGTTCGCCGCGCCGGTATAGGTCGCGATGTCGACATTGGCGCCATCGGCCGTGGAAGCGCCCGCCACGTCGAGCGCCTTGGCGCCGGCCTGGTTGACCAGCTCCCAGTAACCATTGCCCACGTCGTAGGCATACCAGCGCTGCGCCGTGTTGCTCAGGTCTTCCCACTGCTGCACGTTGCTGCCATCGGCCGTGCCGAAGTTGGCGTTGTCGAGCACCTTGCCGCTGCTGCGGTTGGTCAGGCGATACTTGGTGTTGTTACGCACGGCCGGCAGTACATCAAGCCGGTCCAGTTCGACGCCCCCCGTTCCCTTGGCGATGCGCACGGTGTTGGCACCGGCGTTGAGCGTTACGTCAACCGAGGTGCTGCGGTAAGTCGCCCAGGTATCGCCCGTGTAATAGGGATAGCTGAGCGTATTGGCCGCGCCGCCGTTGGCCGTGAGCGTGTGCGTGCCGGCGGCGCCGGAACCGTTGGCATAGCGCGCGGCCAGCGTGTAGCTGCCGGCGGTCGGCACGGTCACATTGAACTGCACATAGCTGCCCGCCAGGTCGATGTAGCCGACTTTGGCGCCGCCCGAGGCCCCACCTTCGTTGACGACTGTCGCGTTGGCGATCGTCGCCACTTCGGCTTCGTAGCGGATAGGATCGACCTGCACATAATCGACTTCGGCGAAGCCGGCGTTGTAACCCAGCGTCAGCGTATTGCTGCCGGCGCTCAGGTTGACGTTGACGGTGGTCGAGGCGAAACTGCCCCAGCCGGCCGTAACGGGGTAAGCGACCGTCGCGGCGACGGCGCCGTTGACGCTGAGCTTGTGCGAGGAAGCCGCGCCCGAGCCATTACCGTAGCGGATGGTCACGGCATAGGCGCCGGCCGCCGGCACGTTCACATTGTCGAAGCGCACGGTGCTGGCTGCGTCATTGAGGTAGCCGACATCGCTGCCCTTCGAGGCGTTCGCATAGGCGACCACCTTGGCCTGGCCAGCGAGCACGCCGTACTCGGCTTCGAAGCGGTTGTCGCCCGACGGCGGCGCCATCACGGTGCCGGTCGATACCGGCTTGCCCAGGTTGGGCGTGCCGTTGGCGTTCCAGCTGATCTTCTGCATGCGCATGCTGCGTTGGTCGCCGAAGCAGGTGTTGACGGTGCCGTCCGAGTAGGCGTGATAGATCATGTAATCCTCACTGCCGTCGGGCGACTGCACGAAGGCGTTGTGGCCGGGACCATAGACGTTGGCCGTCGGGTTGGACTGGAACACCGGCGTGGCCGACTTGGTCCAGGACGCGGCCGACAGCAGATTGCTGGTGTCGGCCGCGGTCAGCATGCCCATCACATAGCGCGGGTCGCAGGAACTGGCCGAGTAGCTGATGAAGATCTTGCCATTGCGCTTGATCACTTCCGGGCCTTCATTGACCAGATAACCCTGCTGCTCCCAGCTCAGGTCCGGCCTGGTGATCATCACCTGGGTGCTGGTGTCCACGTGCAGGGGATCGAGCATGCGCGCGATGTACACATTCGAATTGTTCGCGATGGCGGGGTCCTTCTGCGCGAACACCAGATACTGCACATTGTTGTGCATGAAGGAGGTGGCGTCGAGGGTGAAGCTGTCCCACTTGGTGGCGATGCGGCCGGACTCGGTCCAGGTGCCGGTGGTCGGATCGGCGGCGCTGTTTTCCAGCGCATACAGGCGTACCTTGAAGGCATCGGCCGATTCGCCCGCGGTGAAATACACATACCACTTGTTGTTGATGAAGTGGATTTCCGGCGCCCAGATATTGGCGCCCATGATGCCGCTGGCATGCTTGCTCCAGATGACCTTGGCGCTGGCGCTACCGAGGCCGGTCAAGGTGCGCGACTTGCGCAGTTCCAGGCGGTCGAATTCCGGCACCGTCGCCATATAGTAGTAATAGCCGTCGGTATGTTTATAAACCCAGGGGTCGGCGCGGTGCAGGTGGTTGGCGTTGCGGAAGCCGACCGCGCTGGCCGGCCCCTGAATTTCCGCGTGTGCGGCCGACGCCATGGTGGCCAACAAGGCGGCGGGCAATAGCAAAGCCACCGCCCCGCGAGCGATAGAAATCGTGTTCATGAATTGTCTCCGTTATAGGTATGGTTGCCGCCCCGGCGCCACGCGGTCAAACCGCCTGGGCAGGGATCAGGCATGGATGGTGCTGCGACTTCAATGGCGGGACGAAGGCAATGGCGCCCTCGTCCCGTACTTTTTTAATATCCGACGCGGAAGGTCGCGTCCTGCTTCTCGGACGCGGTGCTGATCGGATCGATGCGCAGCACCAGGTTGGAATGGCGCATGTACATCGTCGGGAAGTTATACGACTTGAACGAACTCCAGCTCGCGTCGGCCAGACCCGCCACCTTGTAGAAAGTCGCGTCGGCCTTGAAGCCGCTGGTGTTGTCGTTCGCGTTGAGGACCAGGTTGTAGTTCGAATGGCGCAGATAGTAGGTCGGCATCGAGACCGACTGGAAGGACACGCCAGTGCTGTCGGCCAGGCCGGGCACCATGCGCCACTGCGAATCGGTGTAGGGGTCCATCGGATAGGGATCGATGCGGCCCTGGAAGGCGCTATGGCGGATGTAGTTGTCGCCATAGTTGTACGACTGGATACGATTCCAGCCCGGGTTGCCCCATTTGGCGACCAGGTTGTTGATCTCGGTCTGAGTGATCGGCGCCACGGTCTGGTGCTTGGAGTTAAGCGGCTGGTTGTAATTGCGCTTGTTGATCGGGGTCCAGGCGTTGGCGGTGATATTGGTGGTTTCCCAGGCATAGATCTCGCCGTTGATGGGCGCATAGGAATCGCCGAACAGATACCAGCGGTTCTCATTATTCTTCTTCACCACGGTCGGCGCTTCGATGATCGTGGTGCCGATCGCGCTGGTGTAGGTATTGGCGTCGAAGCTGCGCGGGTTCATGGTGGACGAGCGCGTGCCCATCATGGTGTTGTCCGATTCGCGTTTGTAGTACAGGTAGTTCACGCCGTTATAGACGTGCACGGTCGCGTCCAGCGGCGAGAAGCCTGGATAGAAGAACACCTGGGGCGCCTCGAAGTTGACGAAGTCGCTCGTGTAGTTGACGAAGATCTGGTGATAGCTGGAGGATGCATTGCCCGACCAAATCACGCCGTACTTGCCGCGCGCGTTGTCGTAGAAGGCTTCCGGCGCCCAGGTATGCATGCCGCTGGTGTTCATGTGCACCAGGCGTTCGTTGGTGAAGGTGCGCAGGTCGGCCGAGTCCCAGACGTGGATGTATTCACTGTTGGAGTTGGCGAAATCGGTGCCCTTCATGTCGGTGGCCATGACCACGAATTTTCCGTCGTTCTTGCGGAAGATGAAGGGGTCGCGCAGGCCTTTCTGGCCCAGCGTCGGATAGACGACAGCGTTATTGTTGTTCAGCGGCGTCCAATGCAGGGCGTCGGTGCTGTAGGCGATGTGCAGGCCATAGTCATTGCCGGTGCCTTGCGGCGACTCGGTGAAATAGCCCATCACGTAGCCTGCATAGGGATCGAGCGCCCAGCAGGTATTGACTGCGCAAGCCGATACGGATATGGCCATCCACGCCAGAATTTTTTTCATGTCTTGTCTCATCTCCACTCTCATTTTTTTGATTTCCCGATGGCCTGATCGCCGCCTTGTGCCAGGCTGGCTACAAATAAAAGGCATGAGCGATGCTAGCCCGCGCAAGAAATTTGAACCAATCAAATATTTTGGCTGCGTGATATCGATCGGAGTATCGGAGAAAGTTGCGCGAAGAGGTGCGGGAAGAGGCAGGAAGAGGCAGGAAGAGGCGGAGCGGTGCGGAAAGGCGCGGAGAGGCAAAGCGGTACTGATGGCGGGCGCGCGTGCGCCCGCCTTTCACATCAGCACCAGCCGGCGTCGACGATGAATTCCTGCGCACTGCACATGGCGCCGTCGTCGGCGGCCAGGAACATCACCATGGCGGAGATATGCTCGGGCATCAGCTTGGTGGGCAGGCACTGGTTCTGCTTGATTTCCACTTCGGCCGCGTCGTCCACCCACAGCTCGATCTGGCGCTGGGTCATGACCCAGCCCGGCGTGACCGTGTTGACGCGGATGCCGTGCGCGCCGTATTCGCGCGCCAGGCCGCGGGTCAGGCCCAGCACGGCGGCCTTGGAGGTGGCGTACACCGGATAGCCGGCGTTTTTCACGTGCCAGGAAATCGAGCTGACGTTGATGATGGAACCGCCACCGCGCCGCTTCATCCCTTCCAGTACCGCCTGGCAGGTGAAAAACATCGGACGCTGGTTGATGGCGACGCGCTCGTTCCAGTACTCCAGCGTGACTTCGGCGGTCTGGTGGCGCTGGTCATTGGCGGCATTGTTGACCAGTACATCGAAATCGCCGATCTCGGCGGCCAGTTCGGCCATGACGGCCTGCAGGGCCGGGATATCGGCGATGTCGCAGTGACGGAAGGACGGCGCCGGATGGCCGGCGGCGGCCACCTTGCGGCACACTTCCTCGCTCGCTTCCCTGGCGATATCGACGAAGGCGACCTGCGCGCCCTGGGCCGCGAACGAGGCCACCAGCGATTCGCCGATGCCGCTACCGCCGCCAGTGATGAATACGCGCTTGCCGCGCAGGCTGGTAAATTGGGCTAATTGGCTCATATTGTCTCCTTGTGCTGTGCGCTGCCGGCGCTTAGCCGCGAAGCAGTTCGCCGTCGCGGCGGTGCCATGCAGCAGCCATATTATCGTCCTTGAGCACGGCCGGCAGCAATGACTGCGGCAGGTTCTGATATGTTACCGGACGCAGGAAGCGCGCAATGGCGCCGGTGCCGACCGAGGTGGAACGGCCGTCCGAGGTCGACGGGAACGGGCCGCCGTGCACCATGGCGCTGACCACTTCCACGCCGGTCGGGAAACCGTTGGCGATGATGCGGCCGGCCTTGCGTTCCAGGATAGGCAGCAGCGCGTGGGCGGTGTCCAGGTCGGCGTCGTCGAAATGCAGGGTCGCGGTCAGCTGGCCTTCCAGGCTTTGCGCCACGGCGCGCAGCTCGGCGATGTCCTTGCAGGCCACCACCAGCGAGGCCGGGCCGAACACCTCTTCCGACAGCGCATGCTGGCTCAGGAAGGCAGCGCCACTGGTGACGAACAGCGCCGGTGCGCCCTTGCCCTCTTCCTGTGGGGCCAGTGCGGCGGTGCTCACATCTTCATGCGCGGCCAGCGCGGCGATGCCCTTGCCGTAACTGCCGGCGATGCCGGGGCTGAGCATGGCGCAGGCGGCGCCGCTGGCCAGCACTGGCGCGGCGGCGGCGGTGAAGCGTTCCAGATCGGGACCGGCGACGGCCAGGATCAGGCCCGGATTGGTGCAGATCTGGCCCACGCTCATCGTCAGCGAAGCGGCAAAGCCTGCGGCGATCTGTTCGGCGCGCTTGGCCAGCGCGTGCGGCAGCAGAACCACCGGATTGATGCTGCTCATTTCCGCATACACGGGAATCGGTTGTGGGCGGGCCGCGGCCACGCCCATCAGCGCAACGCCGCCGCTGCGCGAGCCGGTAAAGCCGACCGCCTGGATCGAGGGATGGCGCACCAGTTCCTGGCCCACGCCATTGCCGCTGCCGGTCAGCAGCGCGAACACGCCGGCTGGCAGCTGGCAGATTTCAATCGCCTTGACGATGGCACGCGCCACCAGTTCGGACGTGCCGGGATGGGCCGAGTGAGCCTTGAGCACCACCGGGCAGCCAGCCGCCAGTGCGGAAGCGGTATCGCCGCCAGCCACCGAGAAGGCCAGCGGGAAGTTACTGGCCGCGAAAACGGCCACTGGTCCGAGACCGATCATGCGCATGCGCAGTTCCGGCCGTGGCGGAGTGCGCTCCGGCATGGCGCGGTCGAAGCGGATATCCTTGTACGAACCTTCGCGCAGCAGATTGGCGAACAGCTGGAGTTGGCCGATGGTACGGCCACGTTCACCTTCGATGCGCGGGCGCGGCAGGCCGCTTTCGGCCATGGTGCGTTCGATCAGCACATCGCCCAGTGCCAGGATTTGCCCGGCGATGGTTTCCAGGAACACGGCGCGCTGCTCGTCGCTGGTGGCGCGATAGGTATCGAAGGCCGCTTCGGCCAGGCGGCAAGCCTGGTCGATCTGCGCGAAGTCGACCGTGTGGAAGGTCGGTTCCATCTTCTGCCGGGTGTTCGGGTTGTAGGCGCACAGCGGGCCCTGGGTGCCTTTGACGGCGACGCCGCCTATCAGTGCTTCACCGGTGATGATCATAATGTTTTTACTTTCGCGACGGCAGTGGGGTAGACGGCCAGCGTATTGCGCAGGGCCGGGCCAAACAGCGGGGCTTCGATTTCGAAGGTTTCGCCCGGTTTGACGACGATGTTGTCGGCCACGCTCAGGGTGGCGGTGCCGAAGAAGTGGATGTGTACGTCACCGGCGCGGCGGAACAGCGGATACTTGAAGTGGTGGTGTTCCAGGTTGGCGATGGTATGCGACATATTCTGCTCGCCGCTGACAAAGGCCTTCTGCCAGCGTACCTTGCCGTCCACGTCGTAGATGCGCGAGCTGCCTTCGACGTGCGCGGGGATCTCGCCCACCAGCAGGGCCGGGCCCAGGCCGCAGGCACGCAGCTTGGAGTGGGCCAGGTAAAGATAGTTCTGGCGCTCGGTCACGTGGTCGGAAAACTCGTTGCCGATGGCGTAGCCGACGCGGTAAGGCTGGCCATCGTCGCCGATGACGTACAGACCGGCCACTTCCGGTTCTTCGCCGCCATCGAGCGCGAAGTCGGGCATGGCCAGTGTCTGGCCGCTGGCGGCGACGATGGAGCCATCGCCCTTGTAGAACCATTCCGGCTGCACGCCGGCTTCACCGGCGGCTGGCTTGCCGCCTTCCACGCCCATGCGGAACATCTTCATGCTGTCGCTCAGGTTCTCGACGTCGCCGCCGATTTTCTTGTGCATGGCGTCGCGGGTATCGGCGCTGCCCAGGTGGGTCAGGCCGGTGCCGGTGACGAGGCAGTGGGCGTCGTCGCTATGGTCGATGGGCGCCAGCAGGCGGCCTTCGGCGGCCACCTGTTCGAAGGACGCGGTGGTGGCGCCAACGGCGGCGGCGGCCAGCACGGCCAGGCTTTCGCCCTTGCGGATCGCGGCCTGGGCCAGCGCGTAGCTGCTGGTGTAGCCGTCGATGATGCGGATGCTGTCTTGTTCGAGCACGCCGACCTGGCGCGCGCCGTCAGTATTTTTGAATTGTACGAGTAACATGAGGTCTCCCGGCGATAGGCCGATTTAGCGAATTAGTGGGAATGCTTGGGCACGGCCGAACCGCGGTTCCCGACCAGGAAGTCGAAGTCGCAGCCCTCGTCGGCCTGCAGCACGTGATCGATATACAGCTTCTGATAGCCGCTCTTGACCGCTGGCTGCTGGATTTCGGCGCGGGCCGCCAGGCGCTGGCGCATTTCCGTGTCGGAGATTTCCAGGTTCAGGTTGCCGCCGGCGCAGTCCAGCGTAATGAAGTCGCCATCGCGCACGATGCCCAGCGGGCCGCCGGCCATCGCCTCGGGCGCCACGTGCAGTACCACGGTGCCGTAGGCGGTGCCGCTCATGCGGGCATCCGAGATGCGCACCATGTCGGTGATGCCTTGCGCCAGCAGCTTCGGCGGCAGGCCCATATTGCCTACTTCGGCCATGCCGGGATAGCCTTTCGGGCCGCAGTTTTTCATCACCAGGATGGAGTTCGCGTCCACGTCCAGGTCCGGATCGACGATGCGGCTCTTGTAGTGCTCGAAGTCCTCGAACACCACGGCGCGGCCACGGTGCTGCATCAGCGCCGGGGTGGCGGCCGACGGCTTGAGCACGGCGCCGCGCGGCGCCAGGTTGCCGCGCAGGATGCAGATGCCGCCATCCTTGAGCAGCGGCTTGTCCAGTGGCCGGATCACTTCATCGTCGTAGACCGGCGCTTCGCTGCAGTTTTCCCACAGCGTCTTGCCGTTGACGGTCAGCGCGTTCGGATGCGGCAGCAGGTCGCCATCGCCCATGCGGCGGATCGCGCCAGGCAGGCCGCCGGCGTAGTAGAACTCTTCCATCAGGAAGCGGCCCGAAGGCATCAGGTCGACGATGGTCGGGGTGCCGCGGCCCACGCGGGTCCAGTCTTCCAGCTCCAGATCGACGCCGATGCGGCCGGCGATGGCTTTCAGGTGGATCACGGCGTTGGTCGAGCCACCGATGGCGGCGTTGACGCGGATCGCGTTCTCGAAGTTTTCGCGCTTGAGGATCTTCGACAGGCGCAGGTCTTCGTGCACCATTTCGACGATGCGGATGCCGGACATATGCGCCAGGATGTAGCGGCGCGAATCGACGGCGGGAATGGCGGCGTTGTGCGGCAGGGTCGTGCCCAGCGCTTCGGCCATGCAGGCCATCGTCGAGGCGGTGCCCATGGTGTTGCAGGTGCCGGCCGAGCGCGAGTGGCCCGATTCGGCGGCCATGAACTGGTGCATGGTGATCTCGCCGGCCTTGACCTGCTCGTGCAGCTTCCACACGGCGGTGCCGGAACCGATGTTCTTGCCATCGAGCTTGCCGTTCAGCATAGGGCCGCCGCTGACGACGATGGTCGGGATATCCACGCTGGCCGCGCCCATCAGCAGGGCCGGGGTGGTCTTGTCGCAGCCGACCAGCAGCACGACGGCGTCCATCGGATTGCCGCGGATCGACTCTTCCACGTCCATGCTGGCCAGGTTACGGGTCAACATGGCCGTCGGGCGCAGATTCGATTCGCCGTTGGAGAACACCGGGAACTCGACCGGGAAACCGCCCGCCTCCAGGATGCCGCGCTTGACGTACTCGGCCAGCTGGCGGAAGTGGGCGTTGCAAGGGGTCAGTTCGGACCAGGTATTGCAGATGCCGATGATGGGCTTGCCCTGGAATTCGTGGTCGGGGATGCCCTGGTTCTTCATCCAGCTGCGATACATGAAACCGTTTTTATCCTGGGTACCAAACCACTCGGCCGAGCGCAGCTTGGTTTTTTTTGTCTCAGACATGCTTTCTCCTGGTTATTCCGTGGCGGCGGCGCTCACATCATCCGTCGCGTTGATATAGGGATACTAAAGTGTCAGCAGATATCTTTCCAATTACATTTTTTTCGTCTTTGATACCGAAATGGATATCGCAAAGCGATAGCGCCGCCGAAGCCGGTACTGAGATAAAGCAGGAGGAAAGACCAGGTGGCCGCGGCAACGTGCCGGGAGGATAGACTAGATTTGAAAGAATACGGGGTCAGTGGCGAGGGCCACCGGTGGCGTCAGGAAATGACTGCGTCGGGATGTTCAAAACTTTTTATGGTGACATCACCATTTGGAAATTTGGCGGTAATTTCCAGCGCCCCGCCCATCGCCTCGATGTGGGAGCGCAAGGTAGAAATATACATGTCTGTCCGACGCTCAAGTGTTGTGATCGCCGGTTGCTCGACATTCAGTGCAAGCGCAAGTGCCTGTTGTGACAGGCCACGAGCCTTACGCAATTCATTCAAGACCATTTCCTCGCGCATAGCTTTAGTTGCTTTTCCCGCAAGAAGAATTGCCTCTGGAGACATGGTCGCTGCGACCAGGTCGGAGAATTTCTTAGCCATTATCCAAACCCTCCTTTCTCAGTGCATCCAAATGCTCATCGTAAAGACGGTCAGCAATGGGGACATGCACTGCGTACCAACGGCGCTTGCCAGTTTTATCGCCGCCGATAAGTAGAATCGCGTTTCGGCGTGGATCAAAAGCAAACAATATGCGATAGGGCCTGCCAGCATGCTGGACGCGCAACTCACGCATATGAGAATGTCGGGAACCCCTGATGCCGCTTGTATGCGGAAATGGTAGATGCGGTCCATCGCACTCAAGAAGACCGACGACGGACTCCACGGATATTTGCTCGGCCTCGTCAAGGCTGGCCCACCATTCACCGAACTCATCGGTATATTCCACGCTCCAAGACATCACAATTATTCCACGCACGGCACATACCGTCAAAAGAATATGACATGCTGGTAGAACGCCTCTTGCGGGTAGATCAATAGATCGACTGACGCAATTCGACAGTCGACGCTGAACGCCCCCAGACGCCCCCGAGCGGGCAGTCTGGTTTAGCGGGCGACCGAGAAACGGTAGGCCATGCTGCTGCTGTACTCCTGGCCGGGGCGCAGGATGGTGGAGGGGAAACCGGCGCGATTGGGCGAATCGGGGAAGTGCTGGGGTTCCAGGCAAATGCCGCCGCGATAGCCGTAGACCCGCCCTTTTCCGCTCAGGCGGCCATCGAGGAAATTGCCGCTGTAGAACTGCAGGCCGGGTTCGTCGGTGAACACTTCCAGCACCCGGCCAGACACGGGTTCATGCACGCGGGCGGCCAGGCTGCGCTCGCCCGGGGCCGGCTTGTCGAGCACGAAATTGTGGTCATAACCAAAGCCGTTGCGCAACTGTTCGTGGTCTTCGGCGATGCGCGCGCCGATGGCGCGCGGCTGGCGGAAGTCGAAGGGTGTGCCCTCCACTGCCGGCAGCAGGCCGGTGGGGATCTGCACGGCGTCAATCGGCGTGTAGCGGCTGGCCGGGATCATGATGGTGTGAGCGAGGATATCGCCCTCGCCGGCCAGATTGAAGTAGGCGTGGTTGGTCAGGTTGACCGGGGTGGCGCGGTCGGTCGTGGCGTGGAAGCGGATCGCCAGCGTGTTGTCGCCGCCCAGCTCGTAGATCACCGTCACCGACAGATTGCCGGGATAGCCCTGCTCGCCATCGGGACTGAGGTAGCTCAGCTTGAGACCGACCGAGTTGGCCAGCGTGAACGGCGTGGCCTTCCACAGCACGCGGTGGAAACCGTTCTCGCCGCCATGCAAATGGTTACTGCCATTGTTGACGTTGAGCTCGATCAGCTTGCCGTCCAGCTCGAATTGGGCCTTGGCGATGCGGTTGCCATAGCGTCCGATCAGCGCGCCGAAATACTCGGATTCGCCCAGATAAGGCAGTACGCTGTCGAAGCCGTGGGTGACATCGGCCAGCCGGCCAGCGCGGTCCGGCACATGGATCTGGGTGATGATGCCGCCAAAATCGGTGATCTTGACGAGCATGCCGCTGGCATTGCTCAGTGTGTACAGGCTGGTCTGGCGGCCATCGGGCAGTTGGCCGAAGGCGGATTTGCTGATGTTCGGGTGTGCGGTCATAAAACGCTTCTGACGATGAGCAAGGCCGATGAGGGAATCTGCAAGGGCCGCCGGAGAACTCCGTCATAGTAAGGAGAGCGAATCATTCCCGCCAATTAAAAATTTGACCGTAACGATAACCAAAACGATATCAGCCCGGCGAACCGGGCTGATATTTTGCAACTTTTACTGGAAGGCGACTTCGGTGAAGCTGCGCAGCTTGCGGCTGTGCAGGCGGTCGACGCCGAGGGCGCGCAGCATCTCCACGGCACGGATGCCGATGCGCAAATGCTGGTCGACCCGGTCGCGGTAGAACTGGTTGGCCATGCCGGGCAGCTTGATTTCGCCATGCATGGGTTTGTCACTGACGCACAGCAAGGTTCCGTAAGGCACGCGGAAACGGAAACCATTGGCGGCGATGGTCGCGCTTTCCATGTCGAGCGCGATCGCCCGGCTCTGGCTGAAGCGGCGTTCCGGTGTGCGCTGCGGCAGCAGTTCCCAGTTGCGGTTGTCGGTGCTGGCCACGGTGCCGGTGCGCATCACGCGCTTGAGTTCGTGGCCGGTCAGTTGCGTCACCTCGGCCACGGCCGCCTCGATCGCCACCTGCACCTCGGCCAGCGGCGGGATCGGCACCCACAGCGGCAAGTCCTCGTCGAGCACATGGTCTTCGCGCACATAGCCGTGGGCCAGCACGTAGTCGCCCAGTTGCTGGGTGTTGCGCAGGCCGGCGCAATGGCCCAGCATCAGCCAGGCATGCGGGCGCAGCACGGCGATGTGGTCGGTGATGGTCTTGGCATTGGCCGGACCGACGCCGATGTTGACCATGCTGATGCCGCTGCCGTCGGCGCGGATCAGGTGATAGCCCGGCATCTGCGGCAGGCGCGGCAAGGCGGCGCCCAGCGCATCTTCCGTTTCGGCCGGCAAGCCCTTGCGCCGCGTGATCAGGTTGCCCGGCTCGACGAAGGCGATGTATTGATCCTCGTCGGAGACCGACGGCGCGCTCATGACCTCGTGGCCATAGCGCACAAACTCGTCGATGTAGAACTGGTAGTTGGTGAACAGCACGAACTTCTGGAAGTGCGCCGGCGCCGTGCCGGTGTAGTGGCGCAGGCGCTGCAGCGAGTA
Source organism: Oxalobacteraceae bacterium (assembly GCA_013284265.1). Taxonomy (GTDB): domain Bacteria; phylum Pseudomonadota; class Gammaproteobacteria; order Burkholderiales; family Burkholderiaceae_D; genus Rugamonas. Next base: position 15,064 of record JABTBR010000044.1, read on the forward strand.
ATCGACGCGCGGGGCGGTAAACAGCGACAGCGGCTGGGCTTCGCCGGGCGCCGTTTCCAGCGTGCCGTTGGCGATGCCGTCGTCCATCGTGGCCAGGTTCGGCAAGTCGAACACATCGCGCATCAGCAGGCGCCGCTCGGCGCTCATATTGCCTTCGATGTGGTCGTGCTCGGCGAACGAGAAATGGATGGGAATCGGCTGCGAGCTCATGCCCACTTCCAGTTGCACATTCTGGCGGCTGCCGTGGTTCTTCAGCAGCAGGCGGAATTGCTGCTCATAGTAGCGTGCGAACAGTTCGGGCCGGGTCAAGGTGGTTTCATAGGTGCCGGGACCGGCCACGAAGCCGAAGGCCAGGCGCGAATCGGCGCGGGCGACGGTGTCGGTATGGACCCGCACGAAGGGGTAGCAGGCGCGCACGTGTTCGGTGAATTCCTCACCGGCGACAAAGCGGCGCATGCATTCGCGCAGGTAGGCGATGCTGCCGTCGTAGATATGGCGAACCTGCTGGAGGGCGGCCGCGGGATCGTCGAACAGCATGGGGGCGGTAAATGGACGAGGTGGCAAGGTACACTCCTTCACGGTGGCGACGAGGGGAAACTATTGCTTCAGCCTATTGTAAGGGCTGGCTGGATAGTTTGCATCCCTATCAACACATGTTGAGCTACAGCGCATAAATAGTTGAAGTAGCTCGCCACCGCCATGGCCGTTTCTTTACGGCTTGGACCTCTTTTCCCATCGCTATGCCTTAAACTAGCGGACTGGCAGCATTTGCGCTATGCCACTCCAACCGAAAAGCATCACGATGAACCATCCAGTACCGCCGTCCTTCCCGCAACTGCATCCCGACATTCTTTACGGGCCGCAACAAAGTGAGCTTTTGCGCGAGGAAATACTGGCCGACTTGCTGGAGGCCAGCGCCCTGCGCGCGCCGCAGCAGACGGCGCTGGTGTGTGGCGAGCGCAGCCTGAGCTATGCGCAACTGAACGCCCAGGCCGACCTGGTGGCCGCGCGCCTGATCGAAGCGGGCGTGGGGGCTGGCCACATCGTCGGCCTGTGGTTGCCGCGTGGAATCGATTTGCTGGTGATGCAGGCCGGCATCGCCAAGGCCGGCGCGGCCTGGCTGCCGGTCGATGAAGACACCCCGGTCGAGCGCCTGCAAGTGTGCCTGGACGATGCGCAGGCGGCCGGCATCGTCAGCTGCGCCGCGCTGGCGCCACGGCTGGCCGGCTGCGCCCGTCCGGTCTGGACGGCTGAAGCCCTGCTCGCCCCCGCGCCGGCCGGCACCGCGCTGGCCCGGCGCGGTGCCGTCTCGCCCGATGCGCCTGCCTATGTGATCTACACCTCCGGCTCGACCGGCAAGCCCAAAGGCATCCTGATTTCCCAGCGCAGCATCTGCCACTTCCTGCGCAGCGAAAACGCGGTGCTCGGTGTGCGCGCCAGCGACAAGGTGTATCAAGGCTTCTCGGTGGCCTTCGATATGTCCTTCGAAGAGATCTGGATTTCCTATCTGGTCGGCGCCACGCTGTGGCTGGGCCCCAAGGAAATCAGCGGCGACCCGGAAACCCTGCCGCGCATGCTGGCCGAGCAGCAGGTCAGCGTACTGCATGCGGTGCCGACCCTGCTGGCCCTGTTCAACCAGGAAGTGCCGACGCTGCGCATCATCAACCTGGGCGGCGAGATGTGCCCGGAAGCGCTGGTCGAACGCTGGTCGCGGCCGGACCGCCAGATGTTCAATACCTATGGTCCCACCGAGGCGACGGTGTCGGCCAGCCTGGCCGCGCTGCTGCCGGGCCAGCCGGTGACGATCGGCACGCCCCTGCCCAACTACGGCTTGCTGGTGATCGGCGCCGGCGACGATACGCCGGGCAGCGCGCTGACGCTGCTCGAACGGGGCCAGACCGGCGAGCTGTGCATCACCGGCCCGGGCCTGGCCGAAGGCTATCTGGGCCGCCCCGACCTGACGGCGGAAAAATTCCTGCCCAATCCCTGGTCCAGCGGCGCGCACGACGCCCGCCTGTACCGCACCGGCGACCTGGCGCGCATCGCCGCGGACGGCCAGGTACTGTGCCTGGGCCGCGCCGACGACCAGGTCAAGATCCGCGGCTTCCGCGTGGAGCTGGGCGAGATCGAAGCGCTGCTGGCCCAGCAGCCGGGCGTGGGCACGGTCGCGGTGCTGCTGCGCAAGGATGATGGCATCGACCAGCTAGTGGCCTATCTGGTGCCGGAGTCCGGCGCGGACATCGTGGCGGCCACGCTGCGCCAGCAGTTGGCGGCGGTGCTGCCGCCATATATGGTGCCGGGCCGCTATGAACTGCTGGAAGCGATGCCGCGCCTGACCTCGGGCAAGATCGACCGCAAGGCGCTCAAGGCCATGCCCTTGAGCGCCCCGCCGGCCGGCGCCGCGGCCGACTCCGACCTGCCCGAAACGCCGGGCGAGGCCGCGCTGTTCGCCGCGCTGGCCACGCTGTTTCCCGGCCAGGCGCTGCTGCGCCATGCCGACTTTTTCAGCGACCTGGGCGGCCACTCCTTCTTCGCCGCGCGCCTGGCCTCGGCGCTGCGCGCCGACGCGCGCTTCGCCCACATCACCGTGCGCGACATCTACCAGCAGCGCCAGCTCGGCAAGATCGCCGCCGTGCTCGATGAAGCGCAGGAAAGCGCCGCGCCGGAAGCCGACTGGACCCCGCCGTCGGCCTGGCGGCGCTGGCGCTGCGGCCTGGCCCAGGCGGCGGCGATGCCGGCGCTGGTGGCGCTGCGCATGGCGCAGTGGCTGGCGCCCTTCTTTACCTATCACTTCTTCACCGGCGAGCCGGGCGACTCGGTGGCGCGCGCCATCGCCGCCTCGGTGGGCGTGTTCCTGATCGCCACGCTGGGCGAGTTCGCCCTGGCCATCGCCGGCAAATGGCTGATCGCCGGCCGCCTGAAGGCGGGCAGCTATCCGCTGTGGGGCCTGAGCTATTACCGCTGGTGGCTCAGCGACCGCCTGGTGGAAGCGGCACCGGCCTATCTGCTGAGCGGCTCCTCGCTCTACAGCTGGTGGTTGCGCGCGCTCGGCGCCAAGATCGGCAAGGAGGTGGTGATCGGCTCGATGACGCTGCGCGCGCCGGACCTGCTGGTCATCGGCGACCATGTCAGCATCGGCAATGCCGCCAACTTTGAAAACGCGCGCGTGCAGCGCGGCCGCCTGCTGCTCGGCGCGATCACCCTGGGCGACGACGCCTGCGTCAGTTCCTACGCCATTTTGGAAGGCAATACCGCCGTCGGCGCCGCCGGCCATCTGGAAGGCCAGTCCGCGCTCAGCGACGGCGCCCGGGTGCCGGCCGGGCGCATCTGGAGCGGTTCGCCGGCGCGCGACGTGGGCGCCTTCGATGCCCAGCGCCTGCCGCCGCGCCCCGCCGTCACGCTGGCACGCCAGGGCGGCGAAGCGCTGTTCTTCGTGTTCGGCATCGTGCTGATCGCCACCCTGTTCTTCATGCCGGTCTTTCCCACCTTCGTGCTGATCGACTGGTTCGACGAAGCCCAGTGGCTGCCGTGGGTGCAGGGCGACGGCATGGGAACCCAGCTGCTGCGCTACTTCCTGCTGGCCTTCCCCGCCAGCGCGGTGCTGATCGTGCTGACCGCCCTGCTGTCGGCCGGCATCCGCTGGAGCATCCTGCCGCGCATGCACCCCGGCCGCTATCCGGTCCATGGCAATACCTACTGCGCCAAATGGCTGGTCAGCCAGATCCAGGAGTCCAGCCTGCAGGTGCTGCACGGGATTTACGCCACCATCTACGCGCCGTACTGGTACCGCCTGCTGGGCGCCAAGGTGGGACGCGACGCCGAGATTTCCACCGCGCTGGGCGTGGTGCCGGACATGCTGACCCTGGGCGACGAAACCTTCATCGCCGACGCCGTCATGCTGGGCGACGAGGACATCGACGGCGGCTGGATGACCATGCAGCCCACCGTGATCTCGCACCGCAGCTTCGTCGGCAACGGCGCCTATATCCCGGACGGCACCGTGCTGCCGGAAAAAGTGCTGATCGGCGTGCACTCGCGCGCGCCGGACAACGCCCAGATGTGCAGCGGCGAAACCTGGCTCGGCTCCCCGCCGATCAGCCTGCCCGCACGCGAACAGACCAGCGGCTATCCGGAATCGCTGACCTTCCGCCCTTCCCCGCTGCGCCGGCTGGGGCGCGGCCTGATCGAGGCCTTCCGCATCGTCTCGCCGCACGCGCTGGTGATCGCGGTCGGCTACACGCTGGTGCTGGCGGTGATGCCGGCCGCCGGCGCGGGCCGCTGGGCCGAGGTGACCTGGGACCTGACCCTGGCCGGCCTGGCCTACGGCATCGGCAACTACGTGTTCGTGGTGCTGCTCAAGTGGCTGCTGCTCGGGCGCTACACCAAACAGTCGGAGCCGATGTGGACCCCCTTCGTGTGGCTGTCCGAGGCGGTGACCAATCTGTACGAGGGCATCGCCGTGCCCAACTTCATGCGCTATCTGCGCGGCACGCCGTGGCTGCCGCTGGCCTTCAATCTGCTCGGTTCGCGCATCGGCCGCGGCGTCTACCTCGACACCACCGACATCACCGAGTTCGATTGCGTCCACATCGGCGAATATAGCGAACTCAATGCGCTGGCCTGCCCGCAGACCCACCTGTTCGAAGACCGGGTCATGAAGATCGACCATGTGCATATCGGCGCGCGCGTCTACATGGGCCCGCGCAGCGCGGTGCTCTACAGCGCCGTGGTCGGCGACCACGCCCGCCTGGGCGCGCTGACGCTGGTGATGAAGGGCGAGCATATTCCGCCCGCCAGCAACTGGGCAGGCTGCCCGGCGGCGCCGGTGCGGGCCTGATACTGGCGGCCCGCCAACGACGAATTTCTTGGCTGTCCGCGCCTAGCTTTCCAGGGTCGCGGCGTGGGCGCTCACCGCCGCCACGGCGGCGGGAATCGCGTCGAGCACCGCGTCGAGCTCAGCCCAGCCGCTGGCGCTTTTCAGCGCCATCTCGGCGCCGTTGGCCAGTTGCGCCAGATGGTCGGCGCCGACGGTGCCGGCCAGGCCCTTGAGCGTGTGCATCAGGGCCGCACCGGCGGGAAATTGCCGGCCATCGCGCGCGGCGCGCAAGGCCTGGGCGTGCACCTCGGCCTCATCAACAAAACTGCGCAAAGCCACCAGGTAGATGGGCGCATGGCCGCCTAGCCGGGCCAGCGCGGCGGCGCTGCTCAGGGCCGTGGCCTGCGCCAGATCCTGCGCCAGCGCCGTGCCCGCGGCTTGCAGCGGCGGCAATGGCGCCTGAGCCGCCCCGGCGGGCGCGGCGCCGGCGGCCACACCGGCCCTGGCATGGCGCAGTATCACCGTAATCAGCTGTGCCAGTTCAAACGGCTTGCCCACATGGTCGACCATGCCGGCGTCCAGCGCCGCGTCGCGGTCGGCCTGCATGGCGTTGGCCGTCATCGCGACGATGGGCGGGGCGGCGGCGCCCAGCCGTTGCAGGATCGCCCGGGTGGCGCTGTAGCCGTCCATGTCCGGCATCTGGATATCCATCAGTATCAGGTCGGGCAATGGCAAGGCGCGCTGCAGCATGTCGATCGCGGCCTGGCCGCAGCCGGCCAGCTCGACCCGTGCGCCATCCATGCTCAGCAACTCGAACGCCACCTGCTGATTGGTGGGGTTGTCCTCGACCAGCAGCAGATGCAGGCCCTCCAGGCGGCGCTGGGCCGGCTGGGGCACGCTGGCCGGCCATTGCTGGCGGCCCTGACGCGCGTCGGCCACCGATTCGCGCAGCATGGCCGCGGTGACGGGTTTGACCAGCACCCCATCGAGCACGCTGGCCAGCTGCGCCTGGCGCTGGGCCAGCAGTTCGCGGTCGTGCGCGGTGACCATGACGATCAGCGGGGTCTGTCCGGCCGGCAGCAGTTGGCGGATCTGGGCGCTGGTTTCCCAGCCGTCGAGCGCGGGCATGCGCCAGTCGATAAAGACCACGTCATACGGCCGCGCGCTGCCGCGCCGGCTGACGGCGGCCAGCGCTTCGGCGCCGCTGGCGGCCACGTCGGCCTGCCAGCCCAGCGATTGCGCCATCTCGCCCAGCACCTGGCGCGCCGCGGCGTTGTCGTCGACCACCAGGCAGCTCAGATTGGCGAGCCGCTGCGGCGCCAGCGCTTCGAGCGCGGGCCGCTGCGGCGCGGGCTGGAACGCGATGATGAAATGGAAGGTGCTGCCCTGGCCGATGTCGCTGTCGACCGCCAGCGTGCCGCCCATCAGGCGCACCAGCCGCTGGCTGATGGCCAGCCCCAGGCCAGTGCCGCCGTAGCGCCGCGCGGTGGAAGCCTCGGCCTGGGAGAAGCCTTCGAAGATATGTTCGCGCTGCTCGGCCGAGATGCCGATGCCGGTGTCGCGGATGGCAAAGGCGATGCTCAGGCCCTTGGCACTCTGGGCCACCAGCCGCACGTCCAGCACCACTTCGCCGCGCCCGGTAAACTTGATCGCATTGCCGGCCAGGTTGAGCAGGATCTGTTGCAGCCGCAAGGCGTCGCCCACCACCCATTGCGGCAGCGCCGGGTCGATCTGGAACAGTACCTCGATATCCTTGCCGCCGACATTGGCCGACAGGATCACGGCCAGTTCGCGCAGCAGCTTGTCGATGCTGAAGGGATGCGGATCGAGCGCCAGCTTGCCCGCCTCCACCTTGGAGAAGTCAAGGATGTCGTTGAGCAGTCCGAGCAAGGCGCGCGCCGCCGCCTCGGCCTTGGCGCTGTAGTCCTGCTGGCGCCCGTCGAGCCGGGTCTGCTGCAGCAGTTGCAGCATGCCCAGCACGGCGTTCATCGGCGAACGGATCTCATGGCTCATATTGGCCACGAAGTCGGACTTGGCGCGGCCCGCCTGGAGGGCCTCCTCGCGCGCGGCCACCAGCGCGTCGTGGGCGGCGCGCTGCTCGGTGATGTCGGTGCTGCTGCCGACCCAGCACACGATCGCGCCCTGGGCATCGAACTGCGGCAGCGCGTGGTGGTCGAACACCTGCCAGGCGCCGTCGTGGCGGCGCAGCCGGCACACGCAGCGGAATTGCCGCTGTCCGGCCAGCGCCCGTTCCCATTCGGCCCGCACCAGCGCGCGCTCGTCGGGATGGATGATGGCGTCCATGTCGGCGCTGTCGAGCAGCCGCGCCAGCGGCAGGCCGGTATAGTCTTCCCAGTGATGGCTGAGGAAATCGAAGCGCAGCGCCGGGGTGACGGTCCATACCATCTGCGGCAGCCCCTCGGTGAGCGAACGCCAGCGCGACTCCGACTGGGTCAGCGCGGCCAGCGACTGATTCAGGGCGGCGTCCTTTTTCATGGTCTGCTCGAGCGCCTGGAACAGCCGGTTCAGCGCCAGCCGCGCGCCGACCAGCATGGCCAGCGACAGCAGCGCCAGGGCGCCCAGGAACAGGCGCGCATTGCCCACCTCCTTATGCCAGGGCAGCAGGAAGTCTTCGCTGCCCAGGCCCACCAGCACATGGATAGGATAGTCGCCGACCTTTTCGATGCTGTAGACCCGCTCCTGCCCGTCGACGCCGCTGGTGGCCCGGTAGGTGGCGCGCTCGGTGCCGGCATCGAGCACGGCGGCCGTGAGCGGCGAGACCTTGGTCGCCGTGCCGGCCTGCACCTCCTTCGCGGCGGGATAGCGGTGCAGGATCTGCTTGCGGCTGTCGATCAGGGTGATCACGCCATGCAGGCCGACGTCGAGCGACGCGAACAGCTCGTCGATGCGCGAGATATTGATGTTGACATAGGCGGTGCCGCCGAAGCTGCCGTCGGGCAGGCGCAGACCATACACCAGCGGCAACACCCACTGGCCGCTGATGCGCGACTTGACGGGCATGCCGAACACCAGCTTGGGCTCGTCCTTGGCCCGTGCGAAAAATTCGCGGATGGCCAGGTTCTGGATCTTGGCCGGGTCGATGTCCTCGCCGTAGATCACGTCGCCGCCGCTGTTCGAGCCGCGCACCGAGACCGCATGGGGGATGCGCTCGCGCAGGGTGCGCAGATAGGCGCTGAAGCCGGCGTCGTCGAAACGGTGCTCGGCGTGACGGGTGCGGAATTCGGCGCCGGCGCGGCGCATCGCCAGGTCGACTTCCTGGAAGTGGGAATGGAGGAAGTGTTCCAGCGAGATCGCCAGATTCTTCGAGGTGGCGGCGGCGTTCTGTTCATAGCGCTCGCGGCTTTGTTGCAGCGTATGGACAACAAACGCGCCCACCACCAGCATTCCAATCACCACCGCCGCCACCAGCGCGGCATATAGCTTCCTCAGTTTGCGCAGGGTGTCGAAGGTCATGGCACGGGCGGCGGACTCACGGTAAGGATGGGCGGCGCTGCAAAACGAGGGCGCCGGCGGATACTGCTACCTTACCATTTCATTGCTGCTTTGTAACCCTGCCTGTGCAAGCCGGGGCGCCCTGCCTTGCCGCCTGGGCCAGTGGTGTTGCTAAAACACAAGCGAAGGGGGCGCCGCCGCGCTTCGCCTCAGGCGGATCCGGCGCCGCGCCGCAGCAGCAGGGTGCTGGCCACCAGCAGGCCGGCCGCCAGCAGCAGGCCGCCGGCGAAGCTGGCGTTGCCATGGCCGGCCGCCCTGACCGTCAGCGGGCCGATGATCTGGCCGGCGGCGAAGGCGGCCGTCATGGCGGCGATCAGGGTGGTGCCGTGGCGTCCGCCCAGGGCCCTGGCTTCCTGCAGCGCCACCAGCGTGATCACCATGAAGGTGCCGCCCACGCACAGCGCGGCGCCGAACAGCGCCAGCAGTTGCGGCCAGACGATGGGCAGCAGCGCGCCCAGCGCCAGCAGCAACTGGCCGCCGGCCCAGATCTGGCGGTTGCTGAAGCGCCGCTTCAGGCGCGCCACCATCAGGGTGGAGATCGCCGCCGCCAGGCCGAACACCGGCCAGGCCCAGCCGAACAGGGCCGGGTCCTGCAGCACATTCCTGGTCATCACCGGCAAGAAGGTGGCGGGAATGATGTAGCCGAAACCGAACACGCCATAGCAGCACACCAGCCGCAGCGCTGCGCCGCTCCAGCGCATGCGCCCCGCTTCCAGTCCGGACGCCGGTGCGCCCGGCCCGGCCGGCGCCGCCGGGCCGGCGGGGAAACAGCGCCAGACCAGCACACTGATGGCCGCCGCCGCACCGCCCAGCGTGGCCCAGGCGCTGGCCGAGGCGGCGCCAGCGCGGCTCAGCAGCAGGCACAGCAGCCCGGCGCCGGCGATGCCGCAACCCACGCCGGCGAACACCAGGCTGTTCAAGAAGGGCCGGCGGTACACGGCCAGCGTATCCATGCACCAGGCCGACACCGAGATCAAGACCCAGGCGCTGGCCACGCCGGCCAGCAGGCGCAGTCCCATCCAGATCCCGAAGGGCAGCGGCGCGGCCATCGCCAGGGTCACCGCGCTGATCACCAGCAGGCCGCCGCGGATCGCCAGCGGCGCCGGCAGGCGCCAGGCCATGGCGCTCAAGGCCCCCAGCAGGTAGCCCACGTAGTTGGCCGACGCCAGCCACGCGCCTGCCGCAATACTGAGTCCCGCGTCATGCAGCATCATGGGCATGACGGGCGTGAAGGCGAAGCGGCCGATGCCCATGGCGACGGCCAGCGCCGCCAGTCCCGCCAGCGCGCGGCCCAGACCGGCGGTGGCGGCGCTTTGCGCCGTGTCGGCGATGGAGTTGGATGAAGTAGTCATAAAGCCCAGTCTAGCTTGACTTATCTATTTAGAAAAATGAATAATACAGATAGGAGGTTCTCAAAATGAGAAACATGGATCTGGAATCGCTGCACATCTTCAAGGCTGTCGTCGAGTATGGCGGCATCACCAAGGCTGCCAGCCAGCTCAACCGGGTGCAATCAAATATCACCACCCGCGTGCAGAACCTGGAGGAGCGCCTCGGCGTCAAGCTGTTCCAGCGCCAGAACGGCAAGCTGGTGCTGTCCTCCGAGGGCAAGGTGCTGCTGGGCTATGCGGAGCGTCTGCTGCGCCTGTCGTCCGAGGCCGAATCGGCGATGCGCCATGGCGGCCCGCGCGGCATCCTGCGCATCGGCACCATGGAAAGCACGGCGGCGGCGCGCCTGCCGCAACTGCTGTCGGCCTATCATGAGCTGTATCCGGACGTGCAGATCGAACTGGTGCCGGGCACCTCCGGCGCGCTGGTGGGCCGGGTGCAGCGTTTCGAGATCGAGGCGGCCTTCGTGGCCGAACCGTTCGCGCCGTCCGGGCTGGAATCGCAGCAGGCGTTTGTGGAGGAACTGGTCTTGATCACGCCGCGCCGCAGCGCGCCCATCGAGACGGCCGACGACCTGCAGCAGCGCACCGTGATCGCCTTCGCCAGCGGCTGCACCTACCGGCGCATCCTGGAGGACTGGCTCAGCACCTCGGCCGTGGTACCGGACCGGGTGCTGGAACTGAGCTCCTACCACGCCATCATCGCCTGCGTGGCGGCCGGTTCGGGCATGGCGATCATGCCCCGCTCGGTGCTGGAGGTGGTCAAGGCGGAGGATCAGCTGCGCGTCAACGTGCTGCCGCCCAAGGTGGCGCGGGTCAATACCCGGCTGGTGTGGCGCGAGGGACACCAGTCCGTCGCGCTCGATGCGATGCGCGCCGCGCTTACCCGCCAAACGGCCTGACGCCGATCAACAGGCCGTGCAGCCAGAACGCGAACAGGGCCCAGGCCAGCGTGCCCGCCGCGATCGTGGCCACGGTCGCGGCGCCGCTGCCGGCCGGGTAGACCGTGCCATGGGCGCGGTCGCGCTGGCGCGCCGCGCGGAAGCACAGCACCGACCACAGCAGGAAGCTGCCGAACAGCACCACGTCGGCCAGATTGCCGTTGGCCAGCAGGTGAGCCAGCGCCCAGACCTTGACGCCCAGGATCATCGGATGGTGCAGGCGCGCCTTGATGCCGTTGCGCGGCACATAGGCGGCCAGTAGAAAAATGAAGGCGATCAGCGTCAGCAGGCCGGCGCTATGGCGCATCGGCAGCGGCGGCAGCCACAGCACGACGGGCTGCTGGCGCGCCAGGCCGTAGCCCCAGACGATCAGGGCGAAGCCGGCGATCGACAGCAGCGAATAGATACCCTTCCAGCGCGTCTCGCCATGCCGGCGCAGCATGGCGCCGCGCCAGCCATCGGCAAAGATGCGCAGCGAGTGCAGTCCGAGAAACATCAGCAAACCCACAATCAGTATCGTCATCGCCGCCCCGCCATAATGAAGGAGCACCGACGATACATGCAATTTGGGCAAGACGCAATCGGTGGCGGCTAGCGCCGCGTCAGACTTTCTTGACGAACTCGGTCTTCAGGCTCATGGCGCCGAAGCCGTCGATCTTGCAGTCGATATCGTGGTCGCTGTCGACCAGGCGGATGTTCTTGACCTTGGTGCCCATCTTGACGGTGCCGCCCGAGCCTTTCAGCTTCAGGTCCTTGATGACGGTGACGGTGTCGCCGTCGGCCAGCAGGTTGCCGGCCGAGTCGCGGTAGACGCGCGCGCCCTCTTCGGCCGCGGCGGCTTCGCCGGCCTTCCATTCATGGGCGCACTCGGGGCAGACATACTGGCCGCCGTCCTCGTAGGTATATTCGGATTGGCACTGCGGGCAGGGAGGTAAGGCGCTCATGTTCGGTTCCAGGTGATGCAGGACTAAGCCTGATGAAAACCAGCAGTATACAGCCTGGCCGCCCGGCCGGCGGCAAAAAGGGCTTGGGAAGCGGCGCCGCTTTGAGGTATGCTGTGCGCGCAAGCCGCCAGCCGGTTTGCGCCCATGGCCACAAGCCATATGCGATATCGGGAGAGCCTGCCAACCCAGCCTTCCATTGGACAGCGCCGAAGGAGCAACCGCCCCGGAAACTCTCAGGCAAAAGGACCGATACCGCTTGTGAACTCTGAAGAGCTGCCGGCATCACGTCGCCCGGCGCACCGAAGGAGCAAACCTGCCGCGCTCACCGCGCGCCCAGCGGGTGAATCTCTCAGGTCCAGAACAGAGGGGGTGTCTGTGCACATGGTGTACACGGACCTGACCCTCTGACGATTTTGGAACCTGACACATGAAAACCATTGCAGTTATCGGCGGCGGCATCACCGGCGTCACCACCGCCTACGCGCTGGCCAAGCGCGGCTTTAGCGTCACGCTGTACGAGAAAAACCGCTACGCGGCCATGGAGACCTCCTTCGCCAACGGCGGCCAGCTGTCCGCCTCCAACGCCGAAGTGTGGAACCACTGGTCCACCGTCGTCAAGGGCATGAAGTGGATGCTGCGCAGCGATGCGCCGCTGCTGGTCAATCCCAAGCCGAGCTGGCACAAGCTGTCCTGGTTTGCCGAGTTCCTGGCCGCCATGCCGCACTACGAAAAGAACACCATTGCCACCGCGCGCCTGGCGATCGCCGCGCGCGAGCACCTGTTCGCCTGGGCCGCGGCCGAAGGCATCGCCTACGACCACAAGCGCGTGGGCATCCTGCACATCTACCGCGACAAGGCCGGCTTCGACACCGCCAGCGGCGTGTCGAAGATGCTGGCGCAGGGCGGCCTGGAACGGCGCCCCGTCACGCCGGCGGAAATGCGCGCGATCGAACCGACGCTGGCCGGCCACTACTACGGCGGCCACTATACCGAGAGCGACAGCACCGGCGATATCCATAAATTCACCACCGGCCTGGCGCTGGCGGCGCAGCGCCTGGGCGTGCGGATTCGCTACAGCCAGAATGTCAGCGCGGTTGAAACCTCAGGCCAGCGCGCCCAGGTCACGAGCAGCAGTGACAACGGCGGCGGCGAAGCCGACGGCGCCAGCGACAGCTGCAACTACGATGCCGTGGTGATCTGCGCCGGCACCGCCAGCCGCGCCCTGGCCGCCAAGCTGGGCGACCATGTGAATGTGTACCCGGTCAAAGGCTATTCGATCACCGTCAACCTCGATGCGGCCAGCCAGGCCGCCGCGCCGAATGTGAGCTTGCTGGACGACGCCACCAAGCTGGTGTCGAGCCGGCTGGGACCGGACCGCTTCCGCGTGGCCGGCACGGCCGAGTTCAATGGCTTTAACCGCGACATCCGCGCCGACCGCATCGCCCCCATCGTCGACTGGGTGCATCAATGCTTCCCCGGCGTGAGCACGCGCAGCGTGGTGCCCTGGGCCGGACTGCGGCCGATGATGCCGGACCTGATGCCGCGCGTCGGCCGCGGCAAGGCGCCCTGCGTGTTCTACAACACCGGGCACGGCCACCTGGGCTGGACGCTGTCGGCGGCGACCGCCGATATGATAGGCGACGTGGTGCTGCAGGCGCTGGGCAAGCCGGCCGTTGCGGTGCAGGCGGCGGTGGAGTTCGCCTAATCAGCCGGCGGGCCGCTGTCCTTCGCAAAAAACCCACGGCGTAACCCTGGGGTCTGACCCGTCGGGTCAGACCCCGGCTCTTTGCCTTGGGTTCTAAGCGGGTCACCGGCGCGTTGACTTTGATCCCTTAACCGCCCAGGCCAGCGCATCTTCCAGGCGGTCATCCCCCCAGAACATCTCCTCGCCCACAAAGAAAGTGGGCGCGCCGAACACGCCGCGCTGCTGCGCCTGCGCGGTCTGCTCGCGCAGCCGGCTCTTGTTCGGCTCCTCCGCGGCCCGCACCAGCAGCACCGCCGGATCGTCCACCAGCCCGCGCAAGGCGCGCAGCACGTTCTTCGGATCGTTGATGTCCACATCCTCGACAAAATTCTGCCGCATCACCGCCTGGCAAAACGCTTCCATCCACGGCTGATCCTGCGCCAGCGTGGCTACCCGCATCGGCAGCATCGAGGCGCGCGGGAATTGCGTGGGCCGCTGGTGCGCCAGGCCATGTTTGTCGGCCTGGCGCGCCCAGTCCTTCCATACATAGCGGCCCTTCTGCTCCTGCAGCACAAAGGGCGAATTGTTCCAGCCCATGTCGCGGAAAATCGGCCCCAGCAGCAAGGGCCGCCACCGCACCCTCACCCTGGCCGCACGCGCCAGCGCGCCTATGCGCATCACGCTCAGGTAGCTGTAGTTGCTGGCGAACTCGAATAAAAATTCCATTTCGGGCCAGTCGGGGCCCTCGCTGACGCTGTCCATAGACGCCTTTCCCGGAAGTTAAAGAACTTCACGCCATCTTACCCTTACGGCAAAAAACCGATGTGTCTGTCATTTATTCCACATGCGTAGTAATATACTCCGCATATGAAATACTTCCGCATCGAGGCGCTATGAAACCCAGACTGTTCCACCTGATCGCCCAGGCCCGTCAAAACCTGTTCCGCGGCGCCGACCGCGTGTTTACCGAGTCGCTGGACGTGTCCGGCACCCAGGTCGTGGCCCTGTTCGCCATCAAGGAAAACCCCGGCTGCCTGCTCAAGGACCTGGCCCAGGTGCTGCAACTGCAGAACTCCGCCATCACCGGCCTGGTCACGCGCATGGAAGACAATGGCCTGATCGTCAAAACTCCCTGCGCGGCGGATGGCCGCGCCAGCCGCCTGAGCATCAGCGACGCCGGCGCGGGCGTCGTCGCCAGCGCCCAGCCCCTGCTCAAGTCGATCAACGCCCAGCTGCTCAAGGGTTTCACCGAACAGGAAGTGGACACCATCGCGCGCTTCCTGCGCCACGCCATCGAAATCGACTTTCAGCGCCCGCCCAGCCCGCCATCGGACTGAGCATCCCTTCCCCAGTCATCCCACCGGAACCCCGCCATGCTCCCTTTTGAACAGCAGGACATCCCCGTCGCCAGCGGCGAAAGCATCACCGCCCGCTTCTTCCCACCGGTCGGCGCGGTGCGCGGCATGGTGCTGGTGGTGCCCGGCATCGCCATCCCGCAGACTTATTACGCCGCCTTCGCCGGCTGGCTGGCGCGCCAGGGCTTTCTGGTGGCCACCTTCGACTATCGCGGCATCGGCCTGTCGCTGCGCGGCGACCTGCGCCAGGTCGACACCGACCTGCTGGGCTGGGCCGCGGTCGATTGCGCCGCCATGGTCAGCGCGCTCGATGAACGCGCGCCGGAACTGCCGCTGCTATGGATAGGCCATAGCCTGGGCGGCCAGATCCTGCCGATGGTGCCCAACCATGCGCGGGTGGACAAGATGCTGACGATCGCCACCGGCAGCGGTTACTGGCGCGAGAACTCCCCTGCGCTCAAGCGCATCGTCTGGTGGATGTGGTATGTGGCGGTGCCGCTGTCGGTGCCGCTGTTCGGCTACTTCCCCGGCAAGCTGCTGCGCATGGTGGGCGACCTGCCGCGCGGCGTGATCCGCCAGTGGCGCCAGTGGTGCCTGAACCGCGACTATCTGCTGGGAGTGGAAGGCCAGCCGGTGCGCGAGCGCTATCTGGCGATGACGCTGCCGATCGTGTCGCTATCGTTTACCGACGACGAGTTCATGTCGGCGCGCAATACCGAATCGATCCACGGCTTCTTCGCCAATGCGCCGCGCACGATGCGGCGCATCGCCCCGGCGGACATGGGCGTGAAACGGATCGGACATTTTGGATTTTTTAAAGCGGGAAGCGAGCAGACGCTCTGGCAGCCATTGCTGCTGCCAGAACTGTCGCTGTGATTACTCTGCCTGGGCGGAGGTGGTGACCAGGCCGTAGGCGCGGTTCACTTCGGTCAGCGTGAAGGCCGATGGTGCGTCGGCCCGGGCGGCCACGGCATGCTCGGTGCTGCGATAGGTGAGCGGCAGCAGATAGTGGCGCCGTTCGTCTTCGCTGACCTTGCCGTCGCGGTTGGCGTCGGCCGCGCGCTCTTCCTTGCTCGGCGCGGGCGGACCCGGCTCCTTGTTGAGCTGGATTGGCGGGCTCGCTTCGGCGTTGGGAGTGACTTCGCCATCGTTCTGGGCCGGACCGAAACGCAGCTGGAAAGCCTGGGTTTCGGGACGGTTGGCCAGCTTGGTCAGTCCGTCATCGAACTGCTGCAGCGCGATCTGTTCGGCGCTGGCGGGCTTGGGCGAGGACAGCCCCGCAACGGCGGGCGTCGCGGACGGCTTGGACGGCGCCAGTTCGGTGAGCGACGGTGCGCTGACGCTGGATTGGAGGAAGCTGATGGCACGTGCTTCGGCCTCCGGCTCATCGGTGCGTTGCGCTTGCTTGGGTGCGGGTTCGTTATGCTTTGCGGCGACGATCGCGGCCGCAACGTCTGAACCACCGATTGCATTTACCATAGGGACTCCATCTCAATGACGGCACGGCTAACCGCATTACTGCCAGTCTGTCTTGCCACCGGGGCCCCGGGTCGGGGCAGGCACCGCTTTACATATTGCTGAATTGTAGCAGTGTTTTGAGGCAATCCCTAAAAATGCGTGCCAGAGCACCACAATTTAGATGATTTTAAGCAATTTTAAGAGCAATGTTTATTGTCACACAAGATCAATTGCGGACGCATGCCAGACAAACTTATGTTTTAGAAATGCTTGCCGTCCCGACGTTTTATATTAACAACAACTATAGCAAGTATACGGCTCTATTTGTGACGCCGGGGTCGGGAAATGTTACCATTTGACAAATTAGAATATCGACAACAGCTTTCCCTTCCGCTTCACCACCCTTACCCTGGAAACCGCGATGAAACCTATGCCTCCGATGACGCCCCTGCTGCTTGCCACCTTGCTGAGCTGCGCCCTGCCAGCGCATGCCGCGACCACCGTGTACGCCACCTATACCGGCTCGCAACTGGGCGTCACCGAGCGCACCGAGTCGCTGAGCCAAACCCTTTCATTCGCCACCGGCGTGAGCGCCAGCGGCATCGCGCTGGGCGTGAGCAATGACCTGTACATCGCGGCGGGCAATCAGCTGATCAACTACGGCACCAACGGTACGCTGATCAACACTATGACCTTCCCCGACCCGAGCATCAACTACACCGACGTCGATGTCGGCGGCGGCCATGTGGTGGCGTCGTACAATGGTTCGCAACAAGGCTTCACGGTGCGCGACTATGCGCTCAACCAAAGCAATGCGGTCGGCACCGGTTTCAATATCAGCGGCATCGCCGCCGGCATCAATGACCACGTCTACCTCGCCTCCGGCAATCACCTGTACGACTACCTGAGCAACGGCACCCAGGTCTTCAACATGACCTTCCCCGATGCCGGCATCAACTACACCGATATCGACTACGGCAACAACATGCTGGTTGCATCCTATACCGGCGCGCAACAAGGCGTGACCCTGCGCGACCTGGCGCTGAACCAGAACAGTTCTTTCTCGGTCGGCTTCAACATCGACAGTCTGGCACTGGGCAATAACAACGATGTGTTCCTGACCTCGGGCAATCACATCTACAACTACACGCTGGGCGGCGTACAGATTACCGACATGACCTTCCCTGACAGCGCTATTCAATATACCGGCATTGCCGTGACGACCCCGGTACCGGAGCCGGAATCGATCGCCATGCTGCTGGCCGGCCTGGGCATGCTGGCCTGGCGCAGCCGCCGCCGCGCCGCCTAAGCCGAAGCTCGCGCTCGCACAAAAGGACGCCATGGCGTCCTTTTTTTTCCACTTGAGCAAATCAACGCTCTCCACTGTGACTATCGCTGATACGCGGTGCGCTCCAACTGGGATTGAGGCCGGCGCCGGAGCGCTTGAATGGCGGTGCCGAGGCAAGCCGGTGATGCTGTATTAACGCGGCGCCTCCGCCGCGCGCGCCTGGACGATGCCCTGGCGCTGCTGCTCGATACGGCGGATCTTCTCCTCCACCTTGGCGATTTCCACGGCAGGAATGCCGGCCGCGCGGGCGCGTTCGACGTCGGCGCGCAGGCGCGGAATCTCCTGGTCGGCGGCGGCGGCGAAGGCCGTCAACAGGCGCGCATGCTGGCTGCGCTCGTACTCGCGGTAGGCTTGCGGGTCGGCCAATTGTTCCGCGCTGGGCGCGATGCGCTGCTCCTTGTCACGCTGAACCGGCGGCGCGCGCGGGTCGCCGTTTTCGCGCGCCTCGGCCATGCTGAGCCAGGCCGAGGATCGGTCGTCGACCGGCAGCAAGGGCACGCGTTTCAGTTCATCCTGCGCCGGTGCCGCCGCCTGGCCTTGCGCGGCGGCGGCCGCCAGGTCGGACCATGGCGCCAGCGGGCCGGGGGATGCGGCTTGCGTGGCCGCCTCCTCCATCTGGGCTGGCCCTTCCGGCCATATCAGCCAGCTTCCAAGCGCGATCATGCCCACGCAGGCAATGACGGCAAGCCCTTTCATGCATCCCCTCCCAAACTGCGCAGCGGCTGATCGAGCAGGCTGCGGTTGATATCGATACGGGCGCCGCGCAGCAGGCGCGCGCGCAGCTCGGCCAGTTGCGCGACGGCGGTGGCGCGGGCGATCGCCTGGCTGGCGGCATAGCGCACCGCTTCCGAATCGGCCGCCTGATAGCCCTGCACGCGCTGCTCAACCTGCACGATTTCCCAGTGCGCCTTGTCCTGCGGGCCGACCGGGCTGCGGATAGGCCGCGACAACTGCCCTTCCGGCTGGGAGAACGCCAGTTGCGCCAGCCAGTCCGGCTTGCCCTCGTGCCGTATCCAGTCCAGCTCTCCGCCATTGGCGGCGTCGGACGCGATCGAGTGGCGCCGCGCCAGCGCACTGAAATCGCTGCCGCCGCGCAGCTCATTGTGGATTTTCTGCGCCAGCGCTTCGTCGGCGACGCGGATATGGCGTGCCTTGACTTTTTCGATGCGCTGGAACTCGTCGCGATGCTGCTGGTAGTAGCTGGTGATGTCGCCCTGGCTCACCTGGGTGGCCAGCTTCTGCAGCAAGACGCTGGAACCATGCATGTCGGCGCCGATGCCGTGCAGCTGCTGCAGCGCCACCACGTCGTCCTGGTCGGACAGCGCGCGGCGCAGGTCGGCGACGGCGCGCTCGCCAAACTGCTGGCGGCTCCAGCTCAGCGTAAACAGCCCGCCCAGCTGCTGCCTGGCCTGCTGCTGGATAAAATCGGGCTGGCGATTGAACAGCGCCACCCTGCCCTGCACATTCTGCCGGCGGTACACATCGTACAAACTCATGCTGGACAAGGCGCCGCCGGGCAAGCGGTAGCGCAGCACGACGATGGCGCGGGCACGGGCCTGCTGTTCCGCGTTCAGCGTATAGGCCAGCTTGAGCTGATCGGGTTTGCCGAACACGGCGTCCAGCGCGGCCCGTTCGGGCTCGGCTTGTTCCACGATCAGGCCGAGCAGGCTGGCGCCGGGCAGGCGCAGCAAGGCGGCCTCCAGCTCCTTGCCGTACAGGGTGCGCAAGGTCGCGGCCAGTTGGTCGTCCAGCGCCACGTCGCGCGTGTAGCCGACGCCCTGGCCACCGAACAGCGCCGCTTCGCCCCAGCTCTTGCGGGCGGCGTCGGCCAGCAGGCGGTTGACGACGATGTTTTCCAGCGTGGCGCTGCGGGCGGCCTTGTCGTCCTGGCGCCGCGCCATGCGCCACAGCGCGTCGACGCTGAAGGCTTGCACCGGCTCCTTGTCGATGCGCGCTGCGAGGGCGGCGTCCTTGAGCTGGTAGACCAGCGCCGCCGATACCGGCGCGGTCAACAGCAGCAGGGTCGCCCCCGCCGCCGCCAGCCAGCCTGCCTTGCTACTGAGGGCGGCCGGACCCATGCTTAGTTCGCCAGCCGTTCGGCGGCGCGGTTCAGCACATGCACCACCATCGCGATCGAGTGCGGAATCATCTGCTTGGCCACGCGCTTGCGGTCGTTCTCGTCGTTCGACGACAGCACGATGCCGCCGTTGGCATACGAATAGGTGCCGCCCTGCGTCAGCAGCGGACGGATATCGACGGCGCTGGCGGCCACCGGCGTGAAGTCGGCCAGCGCCGTGCGCACCAGCGTGCCATCGTTCAGGCGTTCGCTGTCATAGTGGTCGCCCACCCAGGTTTCCCAGCCGGAGTGGTCGTGCCCGGAACTGGCCCAGGTGTGGTGCGGCTGCAGCAGGTCGGTGGTGTGCAGCGAGAAGCCCAGGCTTTGCGCGGTCGGCTGCGCCAGGAACTGCTGGAACCAGTACTGGCCCAGATTGTCGATGGGCTGGAAGGGCATTTTCTCGAAATCGGCATACTGCGCCGGCGTAGAATAGCCGCCCAGGCGGTAGTGCGCCTCGGTGACGCCATAGGTATTGTATTTGCTGCTGTCGCCGAACCAGCCCTTCATGCCGCCGGCGCCATCATCGAGGTAATCGCCATACAACCAGCCCGCGGCCAGATTGTCGATGTCGCCGGCCATGCCCAGCTTGGCGTAGTTATAGCCGCCGAAGGGATTGCCGTGCGCATCGGCGCCCGCGGTGTGGTTCTGGAAGTGCCAGTAGGAGGTGTACTTGACGATGCCCGAACCGGCGCCCCAGACCGGCGCCAGCACGCAGCTGCCGGTGGAGGCGCCGCAGAAATAGGTGTCGGCGAAATCGTCGACGTCGTAGGCGCCCTGCCCCAGCGCCTGCGCGAACTGCTCCATCGTGTAGCCGGCGCGCGTCACGCCGGCCGCCAGCTTGGCGTAATTGGTGATGCCGGGGTTGTTCTTCATGAAGGAGACGGCATCGAGCACGATGCGTCGGTGGGTCTCTTGCTGCCATGCTTGTGCAGGTGCGCTTGCGAGTATTGCCAGAACCAGGCTTGTGGCCATCAATCCAGATTTCATCGTGTCTCCGTTGGGTGTGGGAAGCGTCGCTTTAGGTGTAAAGCTTGTCGAAATTACACCTATTTAACGTTTCGGGCATCAGAAATGTTTCAATCTCTGAAGAGGCCCCACTCTAATGAGGCATTATTACCACGCCATGACGAAACACTAACTTAGAGGACTTCCACTCAAAGCATTGGGGCAAGCCTCGCCCTGCAGGAAGCTGGCCAGATTGGCGAAGGTGATGGCGGCGATCTCGGCCAGCGCTTCGACGGTGAGGAAACCCTGGTGGCCGGTCACGAGGACGTTGGGGAAGGTCATCAGGCGCTGGAACACATCGTCGTCGATGATATCGGCCGAGCGGTCGCGGAAGAACAGCGCGCTCTCCTGCTCGTACACATCGATCGCCAGCGCGCCGAGCCGGCGCGACTTGAGTGCGGCGATCACGGCCAGCGTATCGACCAGCGCGCCGCGCGAGGCATTGACCAGCATCGCGCCCGGCCGCATTTGCGCCAGCGCTGCCTCATCGATCATATGGCGGGTGGCGTCGTTGAGCGGGCAATGCAGCGAGACGATGTGCGCTTCGGGCAGCAATTCGGCCAGCCCCACCAGCCTGCCGTAGGCGGCAAAGGCGGGATCGGGCTGGGGATCGCAGCCCAGCACGCGGCAGCCGATGCCATGAAAGATGCGCGCCGTGGCTACGCCGATGCGGCCCAGGCCGATCAGGCCCACCGTCTTGCCATGCAAGGTCATGCCCTGCAAGCCATCGAGCGAGAAATTCCCCTCGCGCACGCGGGCATAGGCGCGATGGGTGTGGCGGTTCAGCGTTTGCACCAGCGCCAGCGCGTGTTCGGCCACCGCCTCGGGCGCATAGGCCGGCACCCGTGCGACGAACAGGCCAAGACTGGCGGCGGCGTACAGATCGACGTTATTGAAGCCGGCGCAGCGCAGCAGCACGGCGCGCACGCCCAGCGCGTGCAGCGCGGCCAGCACGGCGGCGTCGAGCACATCGTTGACGAAGACACAGACCGCTTCGCAGCCCTGCGCCAGCGCCACGGTGGCGGGCGTAAGCGCGCTGTCGTAATAGCGCAGCGCGAGACTGGCGGTGGCGGGATGGCACGGGCGGGCGGCGTCCAGAAACGGACGCTCATAGGGCTGGGTGCTGAAGACGGCCAGGTTCATTGCAAGCTCCGGTACCGGCCGGGGGCCGGCCAGGGAACTTGCAGTATAGGCCGGCCACCTCGAATGGCACGTTCGCCACGCGCGGGAGACGGCAAATTTCAGGAAAGTACTCGGCGCGCGGGCCGGCGGCGGCATTCAAAACCCACGGCTGCCCCATGGGGTCTGACCCGGCGGGTCAGACCCCGGCTCTTTGCCGTGGGTTTTAACAGCACCGCGTCACGCCCACGCCCGCCAACTCAAACCGTCGTGGTTTTCTCATCGACCTGCAAAATCTGGGCGACCCGGTTCAGCCGCTGCAGTTTTTCTTCCTTGATCGGTCCGCCCATGGCCAGCAGCTTGCGCGCCAGTTCCAGCGCTTCGCGGCGCTGCTCCACCTTCGGCAGCAAGGCATGCAGGCCGGCCAGCGCACGCTCTTCATCGAGCCGCACCAATGAGGTCTGCCGCTTGACCGCATGCTTGAGCTGGGCCAGCGTGATCTTGCTGTCAAGCCCGCGCTCGCGGATCAGCTTGCGGATACCGTCGAAGGGACGCTTGTCAACCACGCCCACACCGCTGGCCACATAGATCAGCAGGCGCAAAAAGCCCGATTCCTGGCTGCCCTTTTCGAACCAGGTTTCCAGTTCCGTGTGTTTGAGCTTGCGCACTTCCTGCTGCTCCCAGCTGGGCGTGCGGACCGGCTTGGCCGTGTGCAGGGCCTCGGGCTTGAAGCCCACCAGCGCGGCCGTCAGCGGCAATTCGTAAATGGCCTTGAAGGTCATTTCGCTGGCCGCGTCGCGCACGTCGCGGTAGGTGTCGAGCACCTGCACGATGCCGGCGCTGGCCTGCTGCTCGGCCAGCAGCAGCGGATTGTCCGGCGCCACCTGCTTGCGCTGCGCGCGCACGGCCGCGGCGATCGGCGCCAGCGCTTTCAACATCGGATTGCTGTCCGACAGCAACTGGCGCTCCAGCCGCGCGCTGCTCATATTGCGCAGCAGCGTGGCACTGGTCTCGTTGGAGAAGGCCTTGACCCAGGGCGAGACGAAACTGTCGTACATGGTCTGGTTGACCTGCGCCACGCGGCGCACCACCTCGAAGGCGCGTTCGTCCTGGCGGCCGTCGTCCAGCGCCAGGATATCGTCGACCTCGCGCGGCTCGAAGCGGATCACATAGCGGCCGGTGACGAATTCCAGCCCCGGCAGCTCGGGATGGACGTCGGTGATGATGGCTTCGTACAGGCCGGGCGGCAGGATATCCATCAGGTCGAGCGCGCAGGCCAGTTCATTGTGCTCGCGCGTGGCCACGCCGGCCGAGACGAAGATGCCCAGGTGGCCCACATGCTCGTGCAGGAAGTAGACGATGGTCTGCTCGTTCTCGCGGATCTCGTCGGTGTTGGCGTACAGGTCGGGTATCCAGTTCAGCGCCTGCTGCGGCGGCGTGATGTTGTCGCCCCAGGAGGCGAACACGATGATGGGCGAGCGGATATTGCGCAGGTCGATCTGGCGCCTGCCCTCGTCGATATGGATCTCGCCGGCGCTCAGGCGGTTGCCCACGAAGAGGTTCTGGCTGATCCACTCCATCTCCTCTTTATTGAGCAGGAAGTGGCCGCCCCACCAGCGTTCGAAATCGAGGAAGCGCTGGCGTTCGGTGTCGATCTTGGCATACAGCGAATACGGTTTGGACCAGTAGGTATTGGCCGGATCGAGCTGCTCGAAATTGTTCACCAGATGGGCGCCGTCGAACTTGCCGTTGCCCAGGTCGCCGGCGAAGGAGGCGGCCCAGGTGCCGCCCAGCAGGCCGCCGGAATAACGCATCGGGTACTTGCCGGCCACGCCGGACCAGTAGGAAATCGGCGAACCGGCCAGCAGGATGGGGCCGACCGATTCGGGCGACAGCGCGGCCAGGATCATCAAGGCCCAGCCGCCCTGGCAATTGCCGATGACGAAAGGCTTGCCGGCGTCGCCGGGATGGAGTTCGTTGACCTTGGCGATGAACATCTGCTCGGCCGCCGTCACGCATTCGATGGTCTGGCCCGGCTCCGGATGGGGGAAGAACATCACGAAATAGCAGGGGTGGCCCTGCTTGAGGGCGATGCCGATCTCGCTGTCGATCTTGGAACCGCCGATGCCGGGGCCGTGGCCGGCGCGCGGATCGATCACCACGAAGGGACGCTTGTGCGCATCGGTGGGCACGCAGTCGGCCGGCGGCTTGATCAGCGCCAGCGCGTAGTTGGCCGGGCGTTCAAGCTTGCGGCCGTCGACGATGATCTCGTAATCGAAGATCAGCACGGGCGGCTTGCCGGACTGCTCGTGTTCCAGGTACATATTGCCGCGTTCCCTGAGCACATCGAGCGTCAGGATGGAACGCTGCCAGGCGTCGGTCCAGTACTCGACCGCGGCGCCGGCCCAGTTGGGCATGAAGGGAAAGGAAGCGGACGGGCTCGGTGAGGGCATGCTGTCATCCAGGAGGTTCGTGCCGTGGTCAAGACCGCGCCCGCCAATGGCGGCGCGCGGCACCGTGCGGATCGGGGCGGATCAGGCCTTGGGGAAGGCGCCCGCCGGGACGCCGGCCAGGGCCATGCTTTCCTGCATCAGGCGCAGGTATTCGGCGCCCAGATCCTTGTAGATGTCGGCCGCCTGCTGGCCATAGTTGCGCGCGCCATCGATGGCCGACTGGGCCGGATAATACATGGACGAAGGCTGCTCCTGGCTGCGCATCTGGCTCAGCGCGGCCGTGGAATTGCTCATCGCTTCCTGCACAGTCCGCTTGTTCAGCTCGGCCAGCCGGGTAAAGCCATCGAGGGTAGTCTTGTTGAGCGCGCTGACCAGCTGTAACTGGGCGGCCCATTGCGAAGTGGCGGCGGCGGAAAACTGATTCGGTTCTGTAGCGAACATCGGACTCTCCCTGTGCGCATGGAAGGTAGGAAAACCGTATGGTGATCAGCTGCCTGCGCGCGCCGCTGGCCACGCCGGCCATCGGCCCTGCCTGCGCAGCGGGGAAGGTGGCGTAGCTTGCAGGAGCAAGCAACGGCGAGACTCAGGCTAGCCGCCTGCCTGCCCCTTGTCAAGCGGAGAATCGTTGCCTTCATTCAAGGTTTACCGCCCTGGCCGCGCCAGGGCCTTACTTGGCCTTACCTGGCCGGCGCTCCGCCGCGCCCGAAATGCGTCGCGCGCGCAACGATTTGCGCAAATTGTCCCGCCCCATAAACGCTACCGCTGGTTACAATACGGCACCTGTTCTCAGCTGCCATCCCGCAGCGCGCCCCGCTTCCACCCGGCGCCACAGGCCAACCAGACGACAATGAGCACAGCACAGCATACCGACCACGCGGCGCCCCCGCCGCGCCAACCCAAACGGGGCGAACAGATCGCCGCCCAGATCCGCCAGGATATCCTCGCCAACACCTATGCGGTCGGCACCCTGCTCGGCAACGAGGCCGAGCTGATGCGGCGCTATGGCATCGCCCGCGCCACCCTGCGCGAAGCGATCCGCCAGCTCGAGCGCCAGGGCCTGGCCATCATGCGCCGCGGCATAGGCGGCGGCTTGCTGGTGCAGCAGCCGGCCCGCAAGGCGGCCGCCTACGCGCTGGCCAACTATCTGGAACTGAGCCATGTAAGCATGGACGAGCTGTTCGAGCTGCGCGAGCAGTTCGAGCTGCAGATCATCAGCGAAGCGATGCAGCGCCCCGACAGCGGCGAACACGCGCGCCTGCTGCAACTGCTGGCCGAACTGGAGGCCGCGCCGCTGTCGGACCTGGCCAATGAGGGGCGCCGCCATCTGGCCATCCGCAACGCCGTCAACGCGCTGACGCACAACCCCGCCGCCGCGCTGCTGCTCGAAACCATGCACCGGGTCACCGTGACGGCGCTGCCGCAGTTCCACAGCATCGCCGAAATGAGCGACTATGCCGCCCAGGCGCGCGCGCGCAAGCGCCGCCTGATCACGGCCATCGTCGCGGGCGAACTGGAACAGGCCCGGCAAAGCGTGCTCGAAGACCTGCGCTATACGCGCCAGGTGGTGGCGCGCCAGCTGGCCGCCTTCGACCGCGAGGCGGCCGGCGCCGCCACGGCCACGCTGGACGTCACGCCCAATGTGGCCGGCCAGGCCATGCACCGCAAGCTGGCGCACCGGCTGGCCGTGACGATCAGCCGCGAAATCGCGCTCGACCAGCTGGCGCCCGGCACCCGGCTCGGGGCCGAAGTCGATCTGCTGAAAAAATATGCGGTCAGCCGGGCCGTGTTCCGCGAGGCCATCCGCACGCTGGAACTGCACGCGATCGTGCAGACCCGGCGCGGCGCCAAGGGCGGCCTGGTGGTGGGCCTGCCCTGCCCCACCTACACCATCGACCTGGTGGCCGGCTACTTCCACCACATCAAGCTGCAACGCAATCATCTGTACGCGGTCTGGTGCGCGCTGATGCTGGCCGCGGCGCAGTGGGCCGCCAGCCGCGCCAGCCCGGCGGCCATCGAGCAGCTGCGGCGCCTGAGCGCCGAAGCCGTCGGCGGCGGACCGGCCAGCCTGGTCAAGGCCATGACGGCGCTGCAGATCGCCATCGCCAAGCACTGCGGCAACCGCACGCTGTCGCTGTTTTCCCAGCTGCTGATCCGCTTCTCGATGCTGTACCGCAGCGCCGAACCGGACGGCGCGGAACAGGTGATGGCGGCGCACCGGGCGCTGGTGGCCGCGATCGCCGCGCGCGACGCCGCGCTGGCGCGCCAGCGCATGGGCGAGACCATCGCGGTGATCGATCAGTTCTGGAGTATTTCCGGACGCAGCCTGGGCGAGACGCCGGGCCTGCCCAAGCTGCCCGCCTGAAGCGCACGGCAACGCGGGCGCCCGGGGAAGGCGAGGTTTACGCTTTTTCTTCCACGCGCTTCAGGCGCTGGCCGTGGATGCCCCAGACGCAGTCTTCGCCGTCGACGCGGCCGCACAAGGCCCAGCCGGTGCCGATCTTGCGCACCGTGACGGGCACTTCCAGCTCCTTGGCCAGCTTCTCGGCCCACATCCCGGCGGCGCCCTGGCCCTTGAACAATTCCTGCCCCTCGAAGATCACGGTGGCGTCGAATACGGGGGCGGCGAAGATGGTTTGCATGGCGGACCTGTCAGTTTACAAATAAGAATGGCGCCATTTTACGCGAAGCGCCCGCCCGCATCACTCGTAGCGCAAGGCGTGCGCGGGATTGACGCGGGTGGCCCACCAGCTCGGATAGAGCGTGGACAGGAAGGACAGCGCGCCGGCGACGGCGGCCACGCCCAGCACATCGTCCCAGTCCAGCCGCGACGGCACCGAGCTGATGAAATAAATATTCTTGGCCAGGAAGTGGAAGCCGAACAGCTGCTCGATCGCGGCCACGATGGCGCTCATATTCCAGGCCACCAGCACGCCGGCGGCCACGCCGGCGCCGATGCCGCACAGGCCGGCCAGCAAGCCCTGCACCATGAAGATCTTCATGATCGAGCCGGGCGCCGCGCCCAGGGTGCGCAGGATCGCCACATCGGCGCGCTTGTCGGTCACCGTCATCACCAGCATCGCCACCACGTTAAACGCCGCCACCGCCACAATCAGGGTCAGGATGATGAACATCATGTGCTTCTGGCTTTGCAGCGCGGCGAACCAGTTGGCGTTGCGCTGGGTCCAGTCGCGCAGCAGGAACTCGCCATTCATCGAACGTTTGAGCTGCATGGCCACCTGCGGCGCCTGATGCAGGTCGGCGATGCGCAGGCGCAGTCCGGCCGGACCGCTGGCATGCAGCAGTTCCTGCGCGTCCACCAGATGCATGAAGGCCAGCCCGGAATCGAACTCGAAGTGGCCGGCCTCGAAGATGCCCACCACGTTCAGCTTGCGCACCTGCGGCGCCATATTGCGCAGCGAAGGCTGCGACGGCGCCAGCGCCAGCGCCACCTGCCCGCCCACCTTGACGTGCAGCGCGCTGGCCAGCTCGCTGCCCAGCACCACATTGTTGCTGCCGGCATGCAGCGCCTCGAAGCTGCCGCTGATGATGGTCTGGATCACCTCGGAGACCTGGCTTTCCTCGGCCGGCAGGATGCCGCGTAGCACCGCCGGACGCATCACATCGCCCTGCAGCAGCATGCCGGAGAATTCGTCGAAGGGCGCGGCGGCCAGCACCGCCCGATTGCGCCTGGCGTCCTGCGCCACCGCCTGCCAGTTGTTGCTGATGGCGCTCTCGTCGTAGACCTCGATGTGGGCCAGCACCGACAGCATGCGGCCCGTCACGTCCTGCTGGAAGCCGTTCATGATCGACAGCACCACGATCAGCGCCGCCACGCCCAGCGCCATGCCGGTGATCGACACCAGCGACATGAAGGAGACGAAACTGTTGCGCCCGCTGCGCCGGCCGGCGCGCGTATAGCGCACGCCGATTTGCCATTCGAATGGCAGGTGATGAACAAAACTCAAGGATACTCCCGAAAATACCGTCTGACGGCCAGTGGGGCCACTGATCAAGCAGCCGCAATTTATCACACCCGCGCCAGTCTGCGCCGGCGCGCCGCTCCCGCCAATATCGCCAGCCCACTCGCTGCGCCAGCCCCGCTAGCGGCCGGTCTTGCGCATTTGCCCCGGCTTGGCCGCGCGCCGCGCCCGCGCCGAACGGGCCGCGCGCATGCCCTCAATCCAGTCGTGCCCGCCCGCCTCCAGCGCCGCATCGATCACCTCCTGCGGCAGGCTGTAGACCGAGGCCCAGGCCGCCCGCCCATCGGCCGTATTGGTGGGAAAATCGCTGCGTTCGATCGGCCAGCCATATTTGCGCATCAGCGCCCGGATCACCGTGTTCAGGGCCACCTTGCGGTGGGCGAACAGGCTTTCCACGCTCGTCATATCGTCCGAGGCCAGCAGCACCAGCAGGGTTTCGGCGCGCAGCGTGGGCGCCATGGTGGGAAATCTGCCGGGCTGCTTTGCTGTCGGTGTACTCAAGATGGTCCATTCCAAACGTCGATGAAGGCGGGCGCCGCGCGCGCCGCCCCAGATACTAGCGCATGCGCGCCCAATCGCCAAAACCGTCTCCCGGCCCGCCGCCAGCGCGGCGCGGCACCTTGCTGTATTCTGTGCTCACCTGCCCATTTGAAAACTCCCCATGCCCAACCAGAACTGGCCCGTGAACGCGGTCGCCGTGCCGGCCGAATGCAGCATCGCCCATCTCTACCCCCACCCTTATCTGGCCGACGCCTTTGCGATCGGCCTGCCGGCCAATGCCAGCACCGACCCAGAGCAACTGGCCCGCTTCATCTTCGGCAACCAGCCACCCTGGGTGAGCGTATTGCTGCGCATACGCGATGCGCTGGTGTCGCTGTTCGGCCTCAAGACGACATCACAGCTGGGGCGCGCCAGCGGCCAGCGGGTCGGCTTCTTCAGGATCTACGCCACCAGCGCGCGCGAAATCATTCTGGGCGAGGACGACAGCCACCTGGACTTCCGCGCCTCCTTGCTGGTCCAGCCAGCCGGCGGCGCGGCCGATGGCGCGAACGTTGGCGCGAACCTTGGTGAACCTTTGCTGGTGTTGACGACCGTCGTCAATTGCCACAACTGGCTGGGCCGCGCCTATATCACGATCATCGCGCCCTTCCACCGCATGGTGGTGCGCGCCAACCTGCGCCGCGGCGCGCGCCTCGGCTGGCCGCTGGCCGCCGCCCAAACAGAGTCCGCCCGCCGGCAATAGCGGAATGTACGCATGCTGATTACCGATCCGCTGTTTTACCTCGCCGCCATTCCCGCCGTCTACCTGCTGGGCATTTCCAAGGGCGGCTTCGCCGGCGCGATCGGCGGCTTGGGCGTGCCGCTGATGGCGCTGGCCATCTCCCCGGTGCGGGCGGCCGCGATCCTGCTGCCGCTGATGTGCTGCATGGACCTGGTGGGTTTCCGGCTCTACTACGGCAAGTGGGACATCGCCAATCTGCGCATCATGCTGCCCGGCGCCCTGGCCGGCATCGTCATCGGCGCGCTCACCTTCGGCATGTTCAGCGAGGCCCGTATCCGCATCCTGATCGGCGCCATCGCCGTCATCTTCACCATTCATAGCTGGCTGGGCGCGGCGGCCAGGCAGGCACCGGCCGGGCGCTCGCTGTTCAAGGGCACGCTGTGGTCGGGCGTGTCCGGCTTTACCAGCTTTGTCGCCCACGCGGGCGGCCCGCCCGTGATGGTCTACATGCTGCCGCAGCGGCTGGCCAAGGCGCAGTATGTGGCCACCGTCAGCCTGTTCTTCATGGTGGTCAACGCGATCAAGCTCGTGCCCTACGCCTGGCTGGGCCAGTTCACCCTGCCGAATCTGCTGACCAGCCTGGTCCTGCTGCCGCTGGTGCCGCTCGGCGTGCGCAGCGGCATGTGGTTGCAGGAACATATCAACACCACCTGGTTCTACCGCATCTCGCAGGCGGCCCTGCTGCTGAGCGGGGTGCAGCTGATCTACCAGGGACTGGCGCCGCATCGCTGAGACAAGCAGTCTGGCGGCACAGCATGGTCCGAAAAAAAAGTAAACAAATTGTAATGATGTGCCACTCCGCTGCGACCAACAGTGTCACCCGGCCTTTTGCCCTGTGACGTCAACGTCAACCACTCGGAGTACACCTCAATGAAACCAACTCGTCCCCTGCTCGCCTCCCTGCTCGCCACCACCCTCGGCCTGTGCGCCCTGAGCGCCCATGCCGCCGACGTCACCTTCACCTTCACCAACCTGGCGCCGCCCGGCGGCGTCGGCGTGGCGCCGCTGTGGCTGGGTCTGCATGACGGCAGCTTCGACAGCTTCAACGCCGGCAGCGTCGCCTCGGGCGCGATCGAGCGCGCCGCCGAAGACGGCAACGCCAATGTGCTTACCAGCGACTTCGGCGCCCAGGCCGTGGGCGGCCTGCAGACCCGCCTGCCGGGCGGTCCGCGCTTCCCCGGCGCCACCAGCAGCTTCACGCTGCACAATGTGGACCTGGGCGGCAGCAACCGCTACCTGAGCTATGCGGCCATGGTGGTGATCAGCAATGACTTCTTCATCGGCAACGACAACGCCAAACAGATCGACCTGGCGGCGCTGGCCGGCGGCGGCAGCCTGTCGCTTGCCTTGGGCGGCGCCGGCCAGGTGTGGGACGCGGGAACCGAAGTCAACGATTTCCACGACTCGCTGGCCAATGGCGCCTTCGGCATTGGCGGCGGGCAGAGCATGGCCAATCAGGGCACGGCCGAGCATGGCGTGATTCACGCCGTGCTCGGCAGCCCCTATGCGGACTTCGCCGGCGCCGAACTGGTGCCGGTCAATTTCGACTGGGCGCCGCTGAACTTCAACGCCAACCCGGCCTTCGGGCGGCTCGATATCAGCGTGTCCGCCGTGCCTGAGCCCGAAACCTACGCCATGCTGCTGGCCGGCATGGGATTGATGGGGGTGGTGTTGCGCCGCAAGGCTGCGGCAGTCGCCTAAAACCCACGGCCTAACCCTGGGGTCTGACCCGGCGGGTCAGACCCCAGCTCTTTGCCCTGGGTTTGAATAGCGCGGCGGCACGCTGACGTTTAGCGCTACACTGACGCTGCGAACGCATTGGGGAAACGTCGATGAAGAATGCAGTGCTGCTATGTGCGCTGGCGATGGCCTGCCTTCCGGGCAGGGCCGCCGACGCCACTACCCCGCCCATCCGCCTGGTCACGCTGCTGGCGCCGGACACGCCGCTGTACGGGCAGTTCGCGCGCCTGATCGACAGCGCCTTCTCCCAATTGCAGCAACCCTATACCCTCAGCTACCAGCCGGCGCGGCTGGCGGCGGCCAGCTTCAAGGCCGGCCTGTTCGACGGCGACATCAGCCGCAGCGCCCAGTTCCGGGGCGTGGTACCGGACGCGATCGCGGTCACCCCGCCGATCTACGCGATCCGCGTGATCGCCGTCAGCCGCCAGCCCACCATCACCATCACCTCCTGGGACGACCTGAAACCCTATCGCGTGGCCTATCGGCGCGGTTTCCAGGCGATCGAACGTCCACTGCAGGACGTCAAGGGCCGCTATGCGGTCGACACCGATGCCTCCTGTATGGCCATGGTCCAGCTGCGGCGTATGGATGTGTGCGTGGGCGACGAGGCGCTGCTGTCGCATACGCTGGCGACCCAGGATGACGACTTCCGCATCGATTATTTCGACCAGTTGCCCTCGTTCGTGTGGCTGGCGCCCCGGCATGCGGCGCTGGCCGCGCGGCTAGGCCAGGTCTTGAAGGCAATGGAAGGCAGCGGGGAGCTGGCGCGCTTCTTCCAGACCCCGGAAAAGCACGGCGCGCGCTGAGCCAAACGCACTGGCGCCGCGCCGGCTCAGCCGCCCGAGAACCGTTTAAGCCCGCCTAAAACTCTTCCCAGTCATCCTTGCTGGCTGGGCTGGCCTTGGGGCCGGCCGCCTTGGGTCCGGCGGCCAGCCGGGGCTTGGGCGCGGGCTGGCGCGGCGCCGGCGCCTGCACCGCGCGCACCGGCGCTGCCGCAGCCGCGACGGGCGCCGCCGGGATCTGGCTCATATCGAGCTTGAAGGCACTGACCACGTGGGCCAGGTGCGCCGCCTGGTCCTGCAGCGACTGCGCCGCCGCCGCGGCCTGCTCGACCAGCGCGGCGTTCTGCTGGGTCGCGTCATCCATCTGGGTGATGGCCTGGTTGATCTGGTTGATGCCATCGCTTTGCTCGCGGCTGGCCTCGGCGATCTCGCTCATGATGTTGGCCACATGCTGGACCGAGCCGACGATCTGCTCCATGGTCACCCCGGCCTGGTCGACCAGCTTGCCGCCGGCGTTGACCTGCTCGACCGAATCGCCGATCAGCTGCTTGATTTCCTTGGCCGCCGAGGCCGAGCGCTGGGCCAGGTTGCGCACCTCCGATGCCACCACGGCGAAGCCGCGCCCCTGCTCGCCGGCGCGGGCCGCCTCCACCGCCGCGTTCAGGGCCAGGATATTGGTCTGGAAGGCGATGCCGTCGATGACGCTGATGATGTCGACGATCTTGCCCGAGCTTTCCTTGATCGAGGCCATGGTGCTGACCACCTGCCCCACCACCTGCCCACCCTCGGTGGCGTGGGCCGACGCCGCCACCACCAGCTGGTTGGCCTGCAGCGCATTGTCGGCGTTCTGCTTGACGGTCGCCGTCAGCTGCTCCATGGTGGACGCGGTCTCCTCCAGGCTGCCGGCCTGCGTCTCGGTGCGCGCGGACAGGTCCAGATTGCCCTCGGCGATTTCGGCGCTGGCGCCGGCGATGGTGTCGGCCCCGGCGCGGATCTGGCCCACCGTCTGGTTCAGCGAGGTGACGAAGCGGTTGAAGGCATCGGCCAGCGCGCCGACCTCGTCGTGGGTCTCCACCGCCATGCGCAAGGTCAGGTCGCCGTCGCCGTCGGCGATGCGGCCCAGCATATCGGCCGCGCGCGCCACCGGCGAGGCGATCGCGCGGCTGACCAGGTACACCACGAACAGGCCGATGCCGCCGCCGATCAGGCCCGCCACCAGGGCCGCCAGGATAGACGAACGTATCATCGCGCCCACCGCCTCGGCTTCGGGCAGCTCAGCGATCACATACAGGTCGAGTTCGGGCACGAAGGAGGAGGCGACGATCTGCTTGCCATCCGGGCCGCTGTAGGAGGCGCTGGCGTATTTTTCGCCGCGCAGCAGCGTCTTGCCCAGTTCCTCGCTAAAGCCCGGCAGCTCCTGCAGGCGGCGCTTGCCGTCCACCAGCGCCGCATCCTTGTGCGCCAGCAGGCTGCCGTTGGAACGCACCAGATAGACGAAACCGGATTTGCCGATGGTGTAGGCGCGGATGCGCTGCGCCAGGCCATCGATCGACAGCGCCAGCCCGGCGATGCCCAGCTTGCCGTCGCCCGCGTCGAAGCGCACATTGATGAACATTTTATAGCTGCCATCGACGACGTCGCGGGCGATATTGAGATTGTAGGGCTGGCCCGTTTTGATAAAATCGTAGAACCAGCCGGCGTTCGGGTCGGATTTTTCCAGCGTGCGCGACAGGCCGGTCTCGACCAGGTATTTGCCGGTGGTCTCGGACACCCAGAAAATCTTCTGCGCCTTCAGGCGCTGCTTGATTTCGCTGGAATAGGCGTTCCAGGTCGGGATGCCCTCGTCAGCCAGCCCGCCCTTCTCCCAGTCCAGCACATAGCGGTTGTGCGCCATGTCCTGCGCCACCGCCAGCGGCTGGGCCATTTCGCGCAGCAGATCGTTGCGGATTTCGCCCACCACCGCCGGCAACTCCTGCCGCACCACCCGCTCGGCGATGCCCCTACCCGTCACATAGGTACTCAAGGTCGATACCGCCACCAGCGTCAACAGCAGGATGGCGGCCATGCTGAGCATGAGTTTCTTCTGAATCGACAAGCGGGTAAGCAGGTTCACGGTGACCCCCGGGTAAAATTCATTGCGATCAATGAATTTACCGCTATTTCCTGCGCACAAAAATAGAAATCAGAAAGTCATCGCAAAATACAACATGGATGGCGGCACAGGCGCAGGGGATCAGTCTGCCGCAATCCTGCGCAGCTGCTCGGGATCATAGGCCGGCTCGTTGGTATGCTCATCGAGCGGCGTTTCGCCATCGTCCGGTCCGGGCTCGCTGTGCTCGGTGTTGCTGGCGTAGTCGGGCGTACCGGGCACCAAGGGCGTGCCGTTTTTCCGTTCGTCATCGGCCAGCCCATCGCCTGAGGGCGAGTTTTCTCCGGATGGCGGCAAGGCGCGGCGCGCGCCCGTTACGCTGGCTGCGGCGAATTCCCTGGTCTGCTCCAGCACCTTCTCACTGGCGTCGTGGACGATGCCGGCCAGCTCGGCCTGATAGCTGCGCAGCTTGTCGGAATCGGCCTTGGCGTAGTCGCTGGAAAGATTGACCAGGCCGCCAATATCGCGCTCCAGCAGCAATCCTTTGACGGCCTGGCCCGACTCCGTGGCCGCTTCGCGCAGCATGCCCAGGTTCAGCGCCGCGATCTGGCGGGCGCTCTGGCGATAGGTGGCGGCGACACCGCGCCACAGCTTCAAATGCGGCAGCAGCACGGCTTTGGACAGCGATAATGGGGTATGGGGCAATGGCAGCATGATGTTCTCCTATGGATGCGATGCAGCGGAAACCAGTCTGCATTTTCGCTGCACCGCAACATCGGCTCTGTGCCCCGCCACACACAAGCGCGGCTTTGGCTGGCCGGCTTGCGGTGGATCAAGTCTTACTTCTGAGCTTATTGCAAGCCTTACTTCAACACCACGCCCCAGTTCTTCTCCACGCACTTGGCGTAGTTGCCAGCGATCAGGGCGCTATACGGGGTCTGGTAGCTGACCAGCTGGCATTGGTAGTCGCCGCCGCTGCTCCAGTTCTTTTCCCAGTAGATATTGTAGGCCGCCGAGCTGGCCGGGCCGAAGCGCTGCATGCTGGCGCAGGACAGTTGCTCCGATCCGACCTTATGGCCCAGGTCCGCCGCGAACTGCTTGTAATAGTCGATGCGGTTCTGCGCCGCCGGCTTCTCGCTGCCGGTGCCGCATTCGGCATTGATGATCATGATGGTGGTGGCGAAGTTATTGCCCGCACCGGCCGTCTGGTCGGCCGCATTCGGCACCCAGGTGCCATCGATCACGTGCAGCATCGACGGTTTCGGTGGCTGCGGATAGACGAAGAAGAAGGTGGCCGAGGCCAGGTTCAGCCAGGTCGAGGCCACCAGGTCCGGCTCGTTCAGCAGTACCGACTGGTCGCCATTGAACATCACCTGCGAGAACGGGCCGTAGTTATAGTTATACGACAGCTGCTTGGCGCCACGCCCGTAGTACTTCTTGTAGCTGCCGTCGGCGTTTTTGCCGCAGGTCCAGACGCCATTGAAGACCGGATCGGCGCACTCGATGTTATAGCCGCAGCCCGCGCCATTGGCGTCGCAACCCAGCTCGCGCAGATACTTCAGGCCCTGGCGCCATTGCGGCAGCGGGATGCTGGCATTGTGGTCGCCGGTCTCCTGGGTGAAGTGGGCGAACATGGTGGCCAGCGAATGGCGGCAGATGGTGTCGGCGTCGCGGCCATCGGTGTAGTTGTCGCAGATGGCCGGAAACTTGGCCATCGCCTGCAGGAAGCGGCGGTAGGTGTAGCTTGGCTCGCGGATCGGGAAGTACAGCTCCCACTTATCGTTCGGCAGCAGGCGCTCGACCCGCTTGACGTTGATCGGGTTGGCGGCGGCGCCGGGCGTGACGGCATCGACGGCCGCGTTGTCGAGCGTGCGCACCGAGGCCTTGACCTTGCGGAAGAAGTCGTTATTGGTCAGTTCGGCCTCGCGCGCCAGCGCCTGGGCCTTGGTCGGCACGCCGCCCGGCTGCGGTGTCGGGGTGCCCGGATCGGTGGGCGGGTCGGCCGCGTCGGCGATGTATTTCCACGGGCCGTAAGGGTCGGTAGCGCTGGGCGCCGTGCCCTGCACCCACCACTTGGCCTCGTACTGCTTGCCCTGGTAGATCGCGCATTTGCCGGCCGTGTAGACCTGGGTGCTGGCCCAGGCCGGGCAAGCGGCGGCGGCGACGGCCACCGCGGCGCCGGCCAGCAGGCGCGGCGCGCTGGCGCTGTCGGTATTGCTGCCGGCGCCGCAAGCGGCCAGCAGGCTAGCCATCAAACCTAAGGCAAGGACATTGCCTATGAGTGAACGTTCCATCATCTCCTCCATCGTTATAAGACTTCTTTATCTTTTTAGCTTGGAGGCAAGGAATGTGGTAGTCAAGTGGTTTTAATTTATTAAAACCAAAACAATACCAGTTTCATTAATGGAAAAGTTTTTCGGACCAAAGAAATTCCCTGGCTACAAGGAATTGCGATGTGTCCGAGCCAGGCTAGAACAGCGCAGCCCGGCAACCATCCGGACGCGACGCTTGTTCAAAATGGGACATTTTGTTATGTGGGCAGTACCAATTTTCCGCCATGTAAAAGTGGCATGGTCGCCCGCGGGCGTCACAGCAGCGCATTGGCCTCCACCTGGATCTTGATCAGCGCCGGCAGGCAGCGCTCCACCATTTGTTCGGCCGGCACGCGGCCCGCGTGCACGCTGATGTTCATCGCCGCCACCACCTCGTTGCGGAAGTTGCGCAGCGGGACGGCGATGGTACGCAGGCCCAGCTCCAGTTCCTGGTCCACCAGCGCATAGCCCTGGGCGCGGGCGCGCGCGATTTCCAGCGCCAGCCGTGCCTTGTCGACGATGGTGTGCTCGGTGATCTGCTCGGGCTGGGCGCGTTCCAGGAACACCGCCACCTGCTCCTGCGGCAGGCTGGCCAGCAGCATGCGCCCGTTCGCGGTGCAGTAGGCCGGCACGCGCGTGCCCGGCTGCAGCGTGTTCGAGATCAGGCGCCCGGCGCTGACGGCGGCCACGCACACCAGTTGATCGTGATCGAGCACGCCCACCGAGGCCGCCTCCTCCAGCGAATACGCCAGCCGGTACAGCAAGGGCTGGACGATGCGCGGCAGCCGCGCCGAATGCAGATAGGACTGGCCCAGCCGCAGCACCATCGGCGTCAGCGAAAACAGCTTGCTCTCGTGGCGCATATAGCCCAGATGGGTCAGCGTGATCAGGTAGCGCCGCGCCGCCGCGCGGGTCAGGCCGGTGCGCTCGGCCACCTCGGCGATGGTCAGGCGCGCGCGCTCCTGGTCGAAGGCTTCGATCACCTGCAAGCCCTTTTCCAGGCCCGCGATCAGGTCGCGCTTGGCCGGTGCGTCCGCGCCGCCGATGGCAACGCTGTCGTTTTCGTGAACCATGGTCAGAAATCCTTTAATTTGGGCGATTATCGCACTTTTTGGGCGAGTAGCGCATTTCAGGCGACATGCTCGTCTTGTTACCCCTGCCCGCTTTGCCTACTATTTCAGCACCAAGCGACCAGGAGACTTGCCTTGAAATTCGACACCCCCGCAGCCGGCGTCTATCCGGAACTGATCTACCCGCCCTACAAATCCACCCTCAAGCGCGGCCCCAGCCAGCCCTTGCTGCGCCTCGTGGCGCCCCAGCCGGTGCGGCAGAATATCGCGCCCAGCCCGCGCATCTTCCTGCCCCACGATATGGACCTGACCGCGCAGGGCGCGAGCGAGCCGCTGGGCGAAAAAATCGTCGTCACCGGCCGCGTGCTCGACGAGGACGGCAAGCCGGTGCGCAACTCCCTGCTGGAAGTCTGGCAATGCAACGCGGCCGGACGCTATCGCCACAAGCGCGACCAGCACAACGCGCCGCTCGATCCCAACTTCAGCGGCTGGGGCAAGATGCTCACCGACGACGATGGCCGCTACCGCTTCGTCACCATCAAGCCCGGCCCCTACCCCTGGGGCAATCACGACAAGGCCTGGCGCCCGGCCCACATCCACTTTTCCCTGTTCGGTAATGTGTATGCGCAGCGCCTGGTCACGCAGATGTACTTCCCCAGCGATCCTCTGTTCGACTACGACCCGATCTTCCAGAGCGTCGCCGATCCGGCCGCGCGCCAGCGCCTGATCTCGCGCTTCAGCCTTGAACACACCGTCGGCGACCAGATGCTGGGCTATGAATTCGACATCGTGCTGCGCGGCCGCGACGCCACGCCGATGGACCAATAAGGAGAAGCGCATGCTCATCACCACATCCCAAACCATCGGCCCCTTTTCGCATGAAGCCTGGGACTGGGCGGTCCAGGCCAGTGCCGCCGCCACGCTGGAAACCAGCGCGCGCACCATCACCGTGCAGGGCGCGGTCTACGACGGCGACGGCGTAGCGGTCAGCGACGCCATGATCGAAGCCTGGCTGCCCAATGGCGCCAGCGCCGAAGCGGCGCAGGCGCTGCCCGGCTTCCGCCGTGTACCCAGCGACGAGCAGGGCCGCTTCAGCCTGCGCATCTCCTTGCCGCTCACCGGCCATGGCGAGCCCGCCTGCTACATCACCGTGTTCGCACGCGGCCTGGTCAAGCACCAGTTCAGCGCCGTGTTCCTCGATGACGACAGCGCCCTGGCGCAATCGGCCATCCTGAATCAGGTACCGGCCGCGCGCCGCGCCACCCTGATCGCGCGCAGACAGGATGACGCCAGCTACCACTGGGACATCCGCATGCAGGGCGCCGATGAAACCGTGTTCTTCGACTATGTGTAAGCGCGGCATGGCAAGGGGAGCGCCACTATGAGCGTATCGATGTTCGACAGCTTCCTGACCACGCCCGAGATGATGGCCGTGTTCGACGACACGGCCGTGGTGCAGGCCATGTTCCGCTTCGAGCAGGCGCTCAGCCAGGCCCAGGCCGAGGAAGGCCTGCTGCCAACGGTGGCGGCGCGCGCCATCGCCGGCGTCTGCAGCGCCCAGCTCTATGACATCCCCGCCATCATCAGCGCGGGACGGCGTGCCGGCAGCCTGGCCATTCCGCTGGTGAAGGAACTCACGCGCACGGTGGCCCTGTACGACGCGCAAGCGGCCAGCCACGTGCATTGGGGCAGCACCAGCCAGGACGTGATCGACACGGCCATGGTGCTGGTCACGCGCGACGCCTTGCGCTTGCTCGACCGGGGCCTGCAAACGCTGACCGGCCATCTGCTGGACCTGGCCGGCCGGCACCTCGCTACGCCGGTACTGGCGCGCACGCTGATGCAGCCGGCCCAGGTGAGCAGCTTCGGCTTCAAGTTGCTGGCCTGGGCCGCGCCGCTGCTGCGCGCCCGCGCCCAGTTGCGCGCCAGCGCCGCGCGCGCCCTGCAACTGCAACTGGGCGGCGCGGTCGGCACGCTGGCCGTGATGGGAGACCATGGCGATGCCGTCGCCCGGCGCATGGGCGCCGCACTGGACCTGAAAGTGGCCGACGCGGCCTGGCACACCCAGCGCGACGAATGGGTGCGGCTGGGGATGGAAGTAGCCGTGCTGACGGGCAGCCTGGGCAAGCTGGCCACCGATCTGAGCCTGATGGCGCAAGGCGAAATCGGCGAACTGGCCGAAGCTTCCGGCGCGGGCCGGGGCGGCTCCTCGGCCATGCCGCACAAGCGCAATCCGGTGGCGGCCATGATCGCGCTGGCGGCCGCCACCCGCACACCCATGCATGCGGCCGCGCTGCTGGCCAGCATGGGCCAGCAGCATGAACGTGGCCTGGGCAACTGGCAGGCGGAGCTGGCCGAGTGGCCCACGCTATTTCTCAGCGCGCATGGCGCCCTGCAGGCGCTCGGCGACGCGTTCGCCGGCCTGCAGGTGGACCGCGCGCGCATGCTGTCGAATATCGATGCGCTGCAAGGACTGGTGTTCGCCGAAGCGGCCGCGATTTATCTGGGCAGCGTGATCGGCCGCCCGCGCGCCCACAGCCTGCTGGAACAACTGAGCCGTCAGGCCAGCGAAACGGGCGGCGCCCTGCTGCCGCTGCTGGCCGCCGCCGTGCAGGCCGATCCCGGGCTGCGGCAACAGATCGATCCGGCGCGCCTGGCCAGCCTGTTCGATCCGGCCGCAGCCGCCCTGCCCGCCCAGCGCCTGGCGCAGCAACAGCTGGAGCAGTTGCGCCGCCACAGCGACGCGCTGAATGCCCACCACCCTTTTGAAAAAGTGATACCAGCATGAGCTACGATCCCCTCGATCACGATCTGGAGCGCGGCATGCAGCAGCGCCGCAACGTGCTGGGCGACACCTGGGTCGACCAGTCCGTCGCCAAGGCCAACAACTTCACCGCCGATTTCCAGAGCATGATCACCCGCTACGCCTGGAACGAAATCTGGGCCCGCCCGGGCCTGGACCACAAGAGCCGCCGCATGATGGTGCTCTCGACCACCATCGCGCTGGGCCGCTGGGAAGAATACGAACTGCATGTGCGCGCCGCCCTGCTGGGCGATGCCGCCAGCCGCCTGACACCCGACGAGCTGAAGGAAGTGCTGATGCAGTCGGCCATCTACGCCGGCGTACCGGCCGCCAATACCGCCTTCAGCCACGCCCTGCCCATCCTGCGCGAACTGGGCGGGCAGATCGGCTATGCGCTGACGCCGCAGTCGCCCGCCAGCGCCAGCCATCCCGGCGTGGGCCAGCGCCTGCGCAGCGGCGGCACGCCCGCCCTGCACTACAGCGTGCGCGCCCCGCGCAATGGCCAGCGTCCGCGCCACACCATCGTCTTGAGCCACGCGCTCGGCTGCGACCTGAGCATGTGGGATGAACTGGCCACGCTGCTGGCCGCCGACTGCCGCGTGATCGCCTACGACCATCGCGGCCACGGCAGCTCGGATGCGCCGGAGGGCCTGTACCGGATGGCCGAGCTGGCCGACGACGCGGCCCGGCTGCTGCGCGAGCTGGGCACCGGACCGGTGATCTGGGTCGGCCTGTCGATGGGCGGCATGGTGGGCCAGGAGCTGGCGCTGCGCCATCCAGATCTGGTGGCGGCGCTGGTACTGGCCAACACCACCTCGGGCTATCCGGAAGACCTGCGCGCGGTCTGGCAGCAGCGCATCGCCACCGTGCGCGAGCAAGGCATCGCCGCGATTGCCGACGCGGTGATGGCGCGCTACTTCCATGACGATTTCCGCGGCACGCACCGCGCCACCGTCGCGCGCTACCGCCAGCGCCTGAGCAGCACCG
This sequence comes from Oxalobacteraceae bacterium, assembly GCA_013284265.1. Classification (GTDB taxonomy): domain Bacteria; phylum Pseudomonadota; class Gammaproteobacteria; order Burkholderiales; family Burkholderiaceae_D; genus Rugamonas. Next base: position 56,249 of record JABTBR010000044.1, read on the forward strand.
GGGCGGCCGGCTATATCGGCTGCTGCAATGCGGTCGGCCAGATGGACAGCGGCGCACGCCTGCATGCGATTCAGGCGCCCACGCTGGTCATCGCGGGTGCGCTCGATCAGGGCACGCCGGTCGCCATGTCACGGGCACTGGCCGAGAGCATCCCCAACGCCCAGCTGACGGTGCTGGAGCAGGCTTCGCACCTGAGCGCCATCGAACAGCCTGCGGCCTTTGCCAGCGCAGTGACCGGGTTCATCGCCAGCCTGCCGCAATGAACGCTCAGCCCTGGCGGTGTTCGGTATAGGCGACGGCACTGAAGCGTTACTCGGAATGCTACGGCAATTTGCCGTACAATAAACGCAGGAGGATTTCACCATGCCAGCGCGCGCCAATACCGCCCGGCTTGAAGCCAGGATCAGTACCGATTTGCATACCATGCTCAAGCGGGCCGCCGAATTGCAGGGCCGCAGCGTAAGCGATTTCGTGGTCTCGGCCGTGCAGGACGCGGCTCAGCGTGCCATAGAACAGGCCGAAGTGGTTCGACTGTCGCTGTCCGACCAGCATAACTTTGCCGAGGCGCTGCTGTCGCCGCCCGAGACACCACCTGCCCTGCAGCGCGCTTTCGCGCGACGCAACAAATTGCTCCGCACGGAATGAGCCGCGCGCCATTCCAGCTAGTGCCGCTTCACCCCAACCATCATCGCAGCGTCTTCAATAGCGGCTCGGAAGCGCTCGATCGTTATCTGCGCGAACAAGTTGCGCAAGACGTGCGCCGTCGTATGGCGGCCTGTTTTGTGGCCGTGACCGCCGAGAACTACATTGCTGGCTTCTACACGCTGGCATCCGCCAGCGTAGCGCTGACCGACTTGCCAGCCGCACTCGCCAAACGGCTGCCACGCTATCCGGCCGTGCCAACTGTACGCATGGGGCGCCTTGCAGTTGACCAAGCCTTCAAGGGTCAAGGTCTGGGCGGCGCCTTACTGGCAGATGCGATCGAGCGCTGTACCCGCGCCGAAATCGCCGCCTACGCGCTATTGGTCGACGCCAAGGACGAGCAGGCTGCAACATTTTATAAGCACCATGGATTCCTTCCTTTGCACGATACGCCATTGACGCTATTTCTTCCGCTGGCCGGCGCCGCGACCGCGCGCTAACCGCGCCTTTGCCTCATGCCGACAGGGCCAGTTCCCAATACCCCACATCCACCCAGCGCTCGAATTTTCTGCCCACCTGCTTGAAATGGGCGACCTTCTCGAAGCCCATGCGTTCGTGCAAGGCCACGCTGGCCGGGTTGGGCTGGGCGATGCCGCCGATGACCATATGGATCTCGCGCTGGCGCAAGTCGGCGATCAGCGCCTGATACAGGCGCAAGCCGACGCCCTTGCGCGGATGCGCATGCGAAACGTAGACGCTGCTCTCGACCGAGAAGCGGTAGGCGCTGCGCACCCGCCATGGCGTGGCGTAGGCGTAGCCGATCACCTGCCCCGCTTCCTCGCACACCAGCCAGGGCAGCTTGGCACTGACGTCCTCGATACGGCGCGCCATTTCCGCCTCGTCCACGGCCTGCTCTTCGAAGGAAATGGTGGTGGTGGCGATGTAGTGGTTGTAGATCGCCGCGATGGCGGCGGCATCGGCGGAAGTGGCGGCTCGGATCATGGTGGCACAGTCAAATAGGCAAAATTAATTATTGCCCAATACCGGACGCAAAGGAAGAGCCTATACCCCTGAATTATTCCCCTGGTGCAAACGTGCGCCGTCCGGCGAGAGCGCAGGCATACACTCGGGAATCAAACAAGCATATATTTTGTTGCTTCTGCGCACCTGAAAGCGGACGCGCTCCAAGATTGGCCTATACTTGCTTGCATTCAAGATGTATCCATCCCAGCGTTCAGCGAGGTGAGGACAATATGAGTAAAACGCTCAATCTCAAGACCAGCTTCAGCATCCTGCTCGGCACCACCGCCGTCTTGTCCGCCCTGATGTTATGGGCCTTGCTGCAGCTGCGTGCGGTAGAACACCAGGCGGCGGCCGCTGCCGCGGCGCGCTACAACTCCTATCTGCTGGCCGACGAACTGCGCCAAAGCTCGGACGACCTGACCCGGCTGGCGCGTACCTATGTGGTCACCGGCAATGCCAAGTACGAGCAGGAATACCTCGACATCCTCGACATCCGCAACGGCAAGAAACCCCGTCCCCAGCACTACGAGCGTATCTACTGGGACTTCGTGGCCGCCGGCGAGAACAAGCCCAGTCCCGACGGCGAAACGGCCGCCCTGACCGACTTGATGAAAAAAGCCGGCTTCACCGAAGCCGAGTTCGCCAAACTGAGCGAGGCGCAAGCCAATTCCAACGGCCTGGTCAACACCGAGGTGATCGCCATGAACGCCGTCAAGGGACTGTTCGACAGCGGCGGCGGCAAGTTCGACCGTAAGGGCGAGCCCGACCTGGAGATGGCGCGCAAGATGATGCACGACGATACCTATCATCAAAACAAAGCCAAGATCATGAAGCCGCTCAACGAGTTCTTCGTGCTGCTCGATGAACGCACCGGCGCCGGCGTGGAACTGACCCAGCAGGCGGCGCGCCAGAAATACATCCTGACGACGCTGCTGCTGGCGCTGTCGCTGGTGGTGTCGCTGGTGGCCATCATGGTCATTTACCGGCGCATCCGCATCCCGGTGGACCAGACCATCCACGCCGCCGAGCGCGTGGCCGTGGGCGACCTGACCGTCACGCTCGACAATGAACGCGACGACGAGATGGGCCGCCTGATGAAGGCCATCAACGGCATCTGCGACGGCCTGAGCAAGCTGGTGTCCGACGTGGGCGGCGGCACCGACACCATCGGCGTGGCCTCGCACGAGATCGCCTCCGGCAATCTGGACCTGTCGCGCCGTACCGAGTCGCAGGCCTCCACATTGGAAGAGACCGCCAGCGCGATGGAAGAACTGACGGCCACCGTCAACCAGAACGCAGAGCATGCGCGCAAGGCCAACCAGATGGCACTGGATGCCTCGGCCGTGGCCGCCAAGGGTGGCGCCGTGGTAGCCCAGGTGGTCGATACGATGAACTCGATCAACGCCTCCTCGAACAAGATCGTCGACATCATCGGCGTGATCGACGGCATCGCCTTCCAGACCAATATCCTGGCCCTGAACGCGGCGGTCGAAGCGGCCCGCGCGGGCGAACAGGGACGCGGCTTCGCCGTGGTCGCCTCGGAAGTGCGCAACCTGGCCCAGCGCTCGGCGGCGGCGGCGCGCGAGATCAAGGCCCTGATCGACGATTCGGTCGAAAAGGTCGGCAGCGGCAGCCGCCTGGTCGACCAGGCCGGCTCGACGATGTCGGACATCGTCAGCAGCGTCGAGCGGGTGACCTCCATCATGGGCGACATCATGCGCGCCAGCGACGAACAGTCGACCGGGATCGACCAGATCAACCAGGCCATCGTCCAGATGGACTCGACCACCCAGCAGAATGCGGCACTGGTGGAACAGGCCGCGGCGGCGGCCCAGACCATGCAGGACCAGGCCGATATGCTGGTGCAGAGCGTGAGCGCCTTCAAGGTGCGCGGCGGCACGGCCCGCAGCGCCCCTCCGGCGCTCCCCCAATTAACTGTTGCGAACCGGTGACACTTTCCTCCACGCACCAAATCACGTGCTAGACTGAATCAACACCAGACAGGCGCGGCGTCTCCGCCGCGCCACCTTCCACCGCTCACCGCGACGATCCGGGCGCCACGCCAAGCGGGTACCGTCGCGTGCCATAGCAGCCGCTTCTTGCATCCGTTTTTTGCGTCCGTTTTTGCGTCCGCATCTTGCTTCATTGATTCGATCAAACAGCCACCCGGCCAGGCTATAGCCGGATGTCTCCTTACGCCACCACGGGGGAAGTATGAAAGCTATCATTGCCGTCGCCACCATCGCCGGCGCCACGGCGCTGGGCCTGTCCACCAGCGCCTGGGGCCAGGACGGCCTGGTCCTGTGTATCGAAGACCAGGCCGCCTCTCCCTTCACCTATCCGAACAAGGACGGCACCATGCAGGTGCTGATACGGATGGCGGCCAAGCAGACGGGGGTCGCGGTCAGCTTCAAGCCGACGGCCTGGAAGAAGTGCATCGAGAACGTGCGCGGCGGCGGCATGAGCGGCCTCGTCAACGCCGGCTATACGGCCTACCACACCGAGTATGCGGCCTTCCCCATGCTTGCCAATGGCAAACCCAACACCGCGCAGTCGCTGGCCAGCACCACGCTGTATGCCTACCGCCTGAAAGGCGGCAACACCAGCTGGGATGGCAGCAAGTTCAGCAATCTCACCCAGCCGGTGCTGATGCCGGCCGGTTTCGCCACCATTTCCGACTACCTGAAATCGCTCAACGTGCCCTATGACGACACCATCAAGGAACCCTTGCGCAATCTGTACAAGCTGGCCGCGGGCCAGGCCCAGATCGCTCTCGGCTACGAGACCGAGATGAACGCCCAGCTGGCCTCGCACAAGGAGTTGCAGGACAAGATAGAAATGATACCGGCCAAGTTCATGACGACCGACTACTACGTCCCCTTCGGCAAAGCCTACTACACGGCCAACAAGGCCCAGGTCGACGCGCTGTGGGACGCCATCGGCAAGGTGCGCAAGTCCAAGGAATACCAGGACGCCATCAAGGACATCAAGTAAGCCTACCGGAGCACGCCATGAAAATCCCTGTTGCGGCCGCCGCGCTGCTGTGCTGTTGCGTCGCGCCTGTGCTGGCGCAAAGCCAGGTCACCGTGTACGGCGTCATGGATGCCGGGCTTGTGCATGAAAGCGGTGGCCCGCAAGGATCGCTGACCAAGCTCGAATCCGGCGTCCAGGGCGGCAGCCGGCTCGGCTTCAAGGGCGAGGAAAAACTCGGCGACGGCCTGTCCGCCACCTTCAAGCTCGAAGGCGGCATGGACGTGGGCAACGGCGTGGCCAGCCAGGGCGGACGGGTGTTCGGGCGCCACACCAGCGTCGGCCTGACGGGGCGCTACGGTTCCATCGACCTGGGCCGCTTCTTCAATGTGATCACCAATGCGATGGAGGCCGATCCCTTCGACGGCGGCCACGTCGGCACTTATACCAACATCATCAACTTCGCGCTGCGCACCAATAACGCCGTCTATTACCGCACGCCGGTGCTGCAGGGTTTCAGCGGCGAACTATCCTACGGCTTTGGCGAAGTCGCCGGCAGCAGCCGCGCCGGACGCGACCTCGGCGCCGCGCTTGGCTATGCCAACGGACCTGTCACACTGAAGCTGGCGCATGAGGACACCGTCAGCATCGATGGCCTGAACCGCCTGCGCATCAGCAACCTGAACGCGAGCTACAATTTCAAGGTCGTCAAGCTGGGCCTGGTGTTCAATACCAACCGCGATGATGTGCTGGTCGATTCCAGCGACGTGCTGCTTGGCGTGACCGTGCCCTGCGGCGGCGCCGGCAGTGTGATGGCCTCGTATATCCGCCACCGCGATCATAGCCGGCTGGAGCAGGATGCCAGCCAGACGGCCATTGGCTATACCTATAGCGTATCGAAACGCACCAATTTCTACACCTCCATTGCGCGCATCGTGCGGCACAACGGCGCGCCGTTTACGGTCGGCAGCGCGGTCGAAGTGGGCTCGGGCGACCGCAGCATGGCGGCCGGCGTCGCGCACCGGTTCTGAACACGCGTCGATCCGGACGGCAGGGGCATCGTCGGCGCTGACCGCTGTCTCAGCGCTTCTCGACCTTGCCGTCATCGCGATCCTTCCTTAATGCCGCCGGGTTGTCGTCCTCAGACTCTTCGATCTGGATGTGATTGTCTCCATCGTCGTCTTCATCGCCCTCAGACTCTTCGATCTGGATGTGCTTGTCTCCGTCGTCGTCAAAATCATCGATCTGGATGTGGTTGTGGTTCTCTCCGTCATCGTCATCGTCATCGTCATCGTCGTCATGGCCCTCCTTCTCTTCCTCCGGCTCTTCTTCGGCTTTTATCTTTGCTTTCTCAGCTTTCTGTTGCTCTCGCCACATCCAGCATTTTTTTTGCTCTACCGGACAGTGAACGCTCACAGGAAGTTGCGAATGTTCTTTACATAACTTCCTGGTACAGTCTCTACATACATCAAAGTCTTTTCCCTCGCCGCTTTCCAAACAATCGGTCATATCGCAAGAAACCAATTTTTTCTCCGCTGCGAACCCTGTAAAGAGACTAAAGGGTTCGACGTAGTCGATCTCTCGTGCCACCTTGCATCGCTCACGCTCCTGAGTGCTCAGAGCATTTGCTTTTTCGCTATCGCTGATGACAGCCGGTTCCTCCGGCATGTCACTATCGTCGATGGGTAGTGCGTCCAATACCGCGGACCCGGTGTTGAAAAGCGATGGCACAGCCTTGGCCGGCGGTATCCTGTAGGGGCGCCATTTAACTGGACCAGTGCTGCTCACATACCCTACTGAATAGAGACCGTCCCTGACGAAGATTTCGATATTCCCCAGAAATTCAGCGTTTCCCGCCACGTAAGCTTTGAGTGCAGCCTTTTTTCCCGAAGCGGAACTGGAGCTGGAACTGGAGCTGGAGCTGGAGCCTATACCAGAACCAAGGCTTAAGCTTGAACCAAGCCCCCCCTCCGCCACC
>JABTBR010000045.1 GCA_013284265.1 Oxalobacteraceae bacterium
GTGTTGCTGGTGGTCAGCGCAAGCTGCACCAGGTCGTGGCCGCCGTCGCTGCCTTCGATGACGCTGTCGCCGGCGTTATCAACCACGTAGGTATCGTTGCCCTGGCCCCCGCTCATGGTATCGGCGCCCGCGCCGCCGCTCAGCGTGTCGTTGCCATCGCCGCCGTACAGATTGTCGTTGCCCGGGGTGGGTAGGTTGTTCTGCAGCTCATCCAACGACTTGGCGCCATCGTCAAAGACGAAGCTTTCGACATTGCGCACGGTGAGCACCATACCGGGCTTGCCGGAATTGCCGGTCAAGACGGTCTCCGTAGCAGTTGGGTGGGTGATGGTGTAGTCGGTAACCTTGCCCAGCACTTGCACCACATCGATGCCATCGCCGCCATCAACGGTATCCTTGCCTTGACCACCATCAAGGGTATCGTTCCCCAGGCCGCCAGACAGGCTGTCGTTGCCTATAGCGCCGGCAATATGATTGTCCAGCGCATTACCAATGCCGGTGAAATTGGTGGTGTGATTGGGGGCAAAAACCAGATTCTCGATGTTGGCTCCCAGTGTATAGCTCGCCAGCCAGACATAGACCGTATCGTTGCCTTCGCCTGCGTTCTCGATGATCTCTACAGCGTCGCCCACGGTATAGCCATCGTCACCGGTGCCGCCGATCAGTTTGTCGGTGCCACCGAAGCCGTTCAGGTAATCGTTACCTGCTCCGCCGATCAGGGTGTTTATAGCCTCATTGCCGGCGAGGTCGTTATCCAGATCGTTGCCGGCGATGTTGATCGCCAGCTTGGATTCCAGACTTGCCGCACCGTTTTCCACATTGTCCGCCAGCGTGAAACTGCCGGCGATATTGAAGCGTTCAGTGTCCAGGCCTTCAGCGGTTTTTTCGATGACGGTGTCGCCAACGTTATCGATCACATAGGTGTCGTCGCCTTTTCCGCCTGCCATGGTATCGGCGCCCGCAAAACCGTCCAGCTTGTTTGAGTTATCGTCGCCTTGGAGCATGTCATTGCCGAGACTTGGCACATTGACTTGCAACTCCGCAATCGTCTTGACCACCCCACCGGCGAACGAGACGAATTCCACATTCCGCAATATGATCGGATCGCGATAGGAGGAATTCTGTAGCATGATGTCCGTCGCATTGGGACGGGTGATCTGGTAGTGGATGATATAGCCTGGTAGCTCGACGAGGTCGGTGCCGGCGCCGCCATCGATGAGGTCAATCCCGCCCGCGCTGACCAAGGTGTCATCACCGGCGCCACCAATCAGGGTATCCCAGCCAGAACTGCTGCCAGTCAGCTTGTCATTCCCTGCACCGCCATCGAGCACGCTGTTTGCATTTTCGCTGGTGATGACATTGTCCAGTGCGTTGCCGGTACCGGTAAAGTCAGCCCTGCCGGTGTACAGTAGTTGCTCGACGTTGGCGGGCAGCATGTAGCTCGCCAGCGAGGTGCGCACGGTGTCTGTGCCTTCGCCGTCATTCTCCGTAATCAGGTCGCCGCTGTCGGCGATGATGTAAACGTCGTCGCCGGCGCCGCCCAGCAGCTTGTCGTTGCCGGCGCCGCCGTCCAGCGTATCGTAGCCGGCACCGCCGATCAGCGTATTGACGGCGCCATTGCCGGTCAGGACGTTGTCCAGCGCGTTACCGCTGAGGTTGATGGCGAACGCGGCCGCTGCCGTGATGCGGCCATTCTCCACATTGTCCGGCAGCACATAGGTATCGGCCTTGGCAAAGGCGACATCCACCGTGTCGGTCCCCGCGGCGGCGCTTTCGCTCACCATGTCGCCTATCGACATGAGCACGTAGCGGTCATTGCCGATACCGCCGGCCAGGGTATCATGCCCGGCACCGGCCCTGACGCCGGCCAGCAGCAGATCGTCGCCGCCGTAACCGGCCAGGTGTAGCGCCACCGGGCCGCCAGTGATGGTGTCGTTGAAGTAGCTCCCTTCCACCGCCCAGCCTGCGTTCTGGTCCGCGACCAGCGTCAAACCAGCCACCGGGCTGCCATCCGGCGCGATGCCGCCGGTGAAATTGTCGGCCGTCAACGCACTGGCCTTAACCTTGACCAGCACCGCGATGGTGGCAAACGCACTCGCGCTGCCGCCAGCGCCATCCCTGTCGTACTGGAGCAGTGTGTCGGCGCCATCTTGCACCAGGCGAAATACCCCCACTGCAGACAGGAAGGGATTGTCGCCGCTGTAGCCGGGCAAGCCCGTGCGTGGCCATATGCTGTCGCTATCGTCCAGCAGGTCGGACAGGTCGATCTGATCGCCTCCCTTGCCTGCGACAAAATCTTTCACATACAGGAGGGAAGCGCCGTCGGCGCCGTAGAAGGAGTAGGTGTCGCGTCCGGCGCCGCCGGTAGCGCTCACACTGCCGGTGGCAGCGGCAAGGTAGACGCTGACCGTGTCGTCGCCGGCCCCGCCATCGACCACCAGCGCGGCGTCGCGCGTCGCCGTGCCCACCGTGCTGCCCCACCAGATCTGGACGAAGTCGTTACCGTCACCGCCAATCAGCGTATCGCTGCCCTCATCAAATGCGCTGAAGAAGCTGTCATTCCCGGCACCGCCATCGAGCAGATCGGCGCCGCTATCGCCATACAATTGATCGTCGTCGGCGCCGCCAAGCAAGCTGTCATTGCCACTCAGGCCATGGAGCACGTCCGCACCGGCGCCACCAGCGATGGTGTCGTTGAAATGGCCGCCACTCAGCGTGTCGGCGCCGGTGCTGCCACTGATGTTGCGCCCGCCGGCCGTGCTGCCATCTGGCGCAATCAGCGAGGTCGGGATGCCATCAATGAAATTGTCGGCGGTCAGCGTGCTGGCATCGATGTCTTTCAGCGTCAGCATCGTGATGAAACCGCTTGCGCTGCCAGCCGCGCCATTGGCGTCATACTGCAACAGGGTATCGGCGCCGCTCTGCACCAGGCGCACATACTGCAAATCGGCGCCGAATGGATTGGCGCCGATGTAGCCGAAATTTCCTCTGTCGGAATTTGCCAGCAATTCGCTGAGGTCAATCCGATCGCCGCCGGCGCCGGCGGCAAAGTCCAGCACCACGGCGTTGGTGGCTACGCCGCTCATGCCGTACTGGAAGCGGTACGTATCCACGCCTTGGCCGCCGGTCAGCGCCATCGTGGTGGTGCTCCAGCCATCGTTGATACCGATCTCAAAAATATCATCGCCATCGCCACCGTCGCCGACGATGGTACCCGGCCTGAAGCCGGAGACGCCAATATTGAAGGTATCATTCCCTGCGCCGCCAATCAGCGTATCGACACCGGCATTGCCCGAACTTCGCAAAACATCGTTGCCGGCACCGCCTTCCAGCCAGTCATTGGCATAGCCGCCGAACAGCCAGTCGTCGCCATTCTCGCCCAACAGGGCGCTGCCCTCGGCGGTCGTGCTGCTGGCATTGATGGTATCGTTGCCGTCGCCACCGGCCAGGGTATTGTTGCCACCGTAGATCAAAAGGGTATCGGCGCCGGCTGTACCGTTAATCAACCGATTCGAATAGCTGCCGCTGATTAAGCCCAGCTGGCCGCTGTACACCGGCGCCAGCATGGCCCGAGGTGGCTGGCCGTGTACGTGTGCCAACTGCCAGCCCTGCCCCGCGCCCATGTCCGCATCGGCGGCAGCGATCTCGCGGCCGGCCAGTTGTGCCATCCGCTTAACGAAGGCATGGCCTCGCTGTCCAGCGGCCACGCTGCAGCCATACAACAGGATCTCGCCGTCCACAGCCAGGCTGGCGCCGATCAGGCGCAGCTGTTCAGCATAAGCCGGCAAGTCGTCATGGCACAGTTCGCTCGCGCCCAGTTGCAGCAGACCTGGCGCGCCGTGCGAGACCACGTGCACCGCCTTCAGTGCGCGATGCCCTGCCAGCACGCCAGCCATCTGGTCAAGGCCGTCATAAGCAGGATCGAGCAGCACCAGCTTGACATCCGCGCCCAGCTGGGCGGCAATGCTGTGAGACTGCTCTACGCCGCTATCAAGAAACAGTAGCTGCTTCCAAGGGAGCGCCGCGGCTTGGCTCAAACCAAAGTTACCCTGTCCTGCCGCACCGCCCTGATCCTTGCTCATGAGAATACTTTCCTGATTTTTTATTAACGCCGGATCATATCATATTGCCCAAAAGTAAATACTATCCATTCGTCACATTCGATACAAATGTTTGGTTAAAATTTACAGACAAAAAAAACCCCGCAGCTGCGGGGTTCTTGAAGTGCTGGAACGGCTTACACGTTGAACAGGAAATTCAGCACGTCGCCATCCTTGACCACATATTCCTTGCCCTCGGCGCGCATCTTGCCCGCTTCCTTGGCGCCGCCCTCGCCCTTGTAGCTGACGAAATCGTCATAGGCGATGGTCTGGGCGCGGATGAAGCCGCGTTCGAAATCGGTGTGGATCACGCCGGCCGCCTGCGGCGCGGTATCGCCCACGTGGATGGTCCAGGCGCGCACTTCCTTGACGCCGGCGGTGAAGTAGGTCTGCAGGCCCAGCAGGTTATAGGCGGAGCGGATCAGACGGTCCAGGCCAGGCTCTTCCATGCCCATATCGGCCAGGAAGGCGCCCTTGTCGGCGTCGTCCAGGTCGGCGATTTCCGCTTCGATGGCGGCGCAGATGGCCACGATCGGTGCGTTCTGGCTCTTGGCGTAGGCCGTCAGCTGGTCCAGCAGCGGGTTGTCCTTGAAGCCGGTGTCCGACACATTGGCCACATACATGGCCGGCTTGGCGGTGATCAGGCACAGTGGCTTGATCAGCAACATTTCATCGGCGTCCAGACCCATGGCGCGCACCGGCTTGGCGTCGTTCAGGTGCGGCATCATGCGTTCGAGCAGGGCCACCAGCTTGGCGGCGTCCTTGTCGCCCGAACGGGCTTTCTTGTTTTCGCGGTGGATGGCTTTTTCCACGGTGCCCATGTCGGCCAGCGCCAGCTCGGTCTGGATGACTTCGATATCGTCGAGCGGGCTGATCTTGCCGGCCACGTGGATGACGTTGTCGTCCTCGAAGCAGCGCACCACGTTGACGATGGCGTCGGTTTCGCGGATGTGCGACAGGAACTGGTTGCCCAGGCCCTCGCCCTGCGAGGCGCCGGCCACCAGGCCGGCGATGTCGACGAACTCGACGATGGCGTTGACCATGCGCTCAGGCTTGACGATGGCGGCCAGCGCGTCCATGCGCGGGTCCGGCACTTCGACTACGCCGACGTTCGGCTCGATGGTGCAGAAAGGATAGTTCTCGGCGGGAATGCCGGCCTTGGTCAGGGCGTTGAAGAGGGTGGACTTGCCGACGTTAGGCAGGCCGACGATGCCGCATTGGAGACTCATGAAAAACCTTTAATAATCAATTGCGCCGGCAAGCGGCTGGTGGAAAACCGCCAGCAGCTGGGGTTTCCGGGAAATTCGGGCTGCGCGCAGCAGCGTTCAAGGGTCAATTGTAACTCCCCGGCCACTCCTGATCAAAAACTTAGCGTCTTTCGGCGCTAAAATGGCCGCTTCCGCCACCGATCAGGAGCTTGCATGTCTTTGCGCGACGTCCCCCGTGAGCAATTCCCCCACTTCCTCACCATTCCGACCCGCTGGATGGACAATGACCAATATGGCCATGTGAATAATGTTGTTTATTATTCTTATTTCGACACGGCGGTGAACCAGTTCCTGATCGAACGCGGCGTGCTCGACACCCAGAACAGCGCGGTGGTCGGCTTCGTCGTCGACAGCGGCTGCGCCTACTTCAGCTCGATCAGCTTTCCCGACACCATCCACGCCGGCATCCGCGTGAGCAAACTGGGCAACTCCAGCGTGCGCTACCAGATCGCGCTGTACCGCAACGACGATGCCCTGCCCTGCGCCGCCGGCCATTTCGTCCACGTCTATGTCGAGCGCAGCAGCAATCGCTCCGTGCCCATTCCTGCGCCTGTGCGCGCGGTACTGGACACGCTACTCCCCGCCGATGCCGCGCCGTGATCGCCAGCGCGCGGGTCCAGCGCCCTACCAGTATCGCCCCGCCCCGATAAAAACCGGCGCAAGCAGCAAGATCGCCCAGAACCCCGATTTGGGCAGCGCCAGCAAGGCGACGATGGCCAATCCCAGCAAATAGCAACCGATGATGTTGATCAACGCAAAATCGGCGGCCGCCACCGCCCGGATAGCGACGTGCCCCAGACACAGCAGCAAGGGCCCGAAAATGGTGAACCAGAACGCCACGCGGCGCGCATCATGTCCCTGGAATTGTCCGATGCCGCCTTCCCGCAGCGCCGCGCGTATGGGTTGGCGAAACCAGATTAAGCCCAGCAGCGCGTGGGCGCCGCCCAAGACCGCCAGTAACCATGCTGCTGCTGCAATCATCCCGTTCTCCCGTGTTCGAACATCACCATACCTCAAGGTATGGTAGAGTCGCACCGATGATTGCCGGTGTCAACGTAATTCAATAAGGACATGTGATGGAAGAGAAAACCGATCGGCAAATCTGGCTCGATGCCGGCCTGCAGACACTTGCCGAGGAAGGCGCGGAAGGGCTGCGTATCATGTCGATCGCCAAGCGATTGGGCGTCACCAAGGGCAGCTTCTATTGGCATTTCAAAGACCTCAAGGAATATCAATCGGCGCTGCTGATCGACTGGGAACATCGCTTTACGCAAACGCCCATCGCCTCGGCAGAGGATGGCGGCGCCAGCGCGGGGCAACAATTGCAGCGCCTGTTCATGGGCACGCCAGCGATGGCCTTGACGCTAGGCCGCGCCATGCGCGCGTGGGCCATCAGCAACGAGAACGTGGCCGAGGCGCAAACACGGGTAGACCGTCAACGCATCGGCCATGTCGCCCAACTACTGCAGGCGCTCGGCTGGTCCGGGGAAGAGTCGATGACCCTCGGGCGCTGGGCCTATTGCGCGCTCATCGGCCACGCCGCGATGGCGGCCCCACCGATGAACGGCACGCAGACCTTGCTCGTGCTATCGATCTTGACACCCCGGTAGAAGTCCGGCCGGCGACGTCATTCCGCTAACCTCCCATGCCCGCGCCATCGCCAGCGTCGAAATGCTGGTCGGCCTGATGTATCTGGCGGCCGTGGTGGCGCGCCTGATCGGCTTTACCTTGCGCGAATAAATCCCCGGACTGAGCAAGCCAGTTTCTTGCTATGATGCAAGATCATTAACCGTCCCGAGTGCTGCCCCATGCCGAGCCCGCGCAAGAAGATCCTGCTGATCAACCCGCCACATACGGCGATCGGCAGCCGCATCCCGCGCGAGCAACTGCCGCCGCTGGGCCTGCTCAGCGTGGGCGGCCCCCTGATCGATGCCGGCTTCGACGTTGAACTGCTCGACGCGGAGTTCGGCCCGATGACGCTGGACGCCATCCTCGCCGACGCGCTGCAACGCGCGCCGGACCTGGTGATGCTGGGACATTCCGGCTCCACCTCGGCGCACGACACCATCATGCGCATCGCCGCGCGCCTGAAAGCGGCCCGGCCCGGACTGCCCATCGTCTACGGCGGCGTCTACCCCACCTATCACTGGCAGGACGTGCTGCGCGACTATCCGCAGATCGACTACATCGTGCGCGGCGAAGGCGAACGCACATCGTGCGCGGCGAAGGCGAACGCACCGCCACCGAACTGATCAAGGCATGGTGCGGCCAGGCCGACCTCACGGCCGTGGACGGCATCGCCCTGCGGGTCGATGGCGTGCCGACCGGTACGCCGCCGGCCGAGATGATCAAGGACCTCGACGATTACCGGGTCGGCTGGGAATTGATCGATCACAGCCGCTATTCCTATTGGGGCGGCATGCGCGCGGTGGTGGTGCAATTCTCGCGCGGCTGTCCTTACCTGTGCAGCTATTGCGGCCAGCGGGGCTTCTGGACCCAGTGGCGCCATCGCGATCCGGTCAGGTTCGCCAAGGAACTGGCACGCCTGCACCGGGAACAGGGCGTGACCTTGATCAATTTCGCCGATGAGCTGCCCACCGGTTCGCGCAAGGCCTGGAAGGCCTTCCTGGAAGCCCTGATCGCCGAGGACGTGAACCTGACCCTGGTCGGCTCCACCCGCACCGGCGACATCGTGCGCGATGCCGATATCCTGCATCTGTACAAGCAGGCCGGCGTCGTGCGCTTCCTGCTGGGCATCGAGAGCTATGACGAAGCCATGCTCAAGACGATCAAGAAGGGCGGCAGCACCAGCGAGGACCAGCAGGCGATCCAGCTGATGCGCCAGCACGGCATCATCTCGATGGCGACCTATGTGGTCGGCTTCGAGGAGGAGACCGATGCCGACTACTGGCGTTCGCTCAAGCACCTGCTGCGCTACGACCCCGACCAGATCCAGATGCTGTACGTGACGCCGCACCGCTGGACCCCGTATTTCGAGACGGTACACGAGCGCAAGGTCATCGAAACCGATTCGGCCAAATGGGACTACAAGCATCAGGTGCTGGAGACGGCGCGGGTGCCGCCCTGGCGCATCCTGCTGTGGGTCAAGTCCATCGAAGTCATCATGCAGGCCCGCCCCAAGGCCATCCTGCGTGTGCTGCTGGGCAAGGACCGTCACATCCGCCACGGCATGCGCTGGTACACCCGCATGGGCCGCCGGGTCTGGATGCATGAGATCGCTGAATTCATTTTCAGCAAGCGGCTCAAGAACAGCAGCCTCACGCTGCGCAGCTTCTGGGGCGCGTCGCTGGCGCAGAATGAAGAATCCATGCTCAAGCGCAAGCGCGCCGTCATCCCGATCAAGGCCGCCTGAGCCGGCAGCGGCCCGGCCAGCGCGGGATGGGCGGGCTGGCTCTGCCTCTGGGGCGGCTGGCGCGGCGCTGGCAATCCATCGGCGATGGCGTCGATCCGTCGCATTTCCCTCCGCCATGCGATCCATCCCGGCTACAATCGCCCCCATGACTTCCAGCTCTCCCTTTCAGCTCGCCTGGCGCTCGTTCTGGGTGCTCAAAAAGCAGCACGCCGAACCGCTGTGGGCCCAGCTCGCCGTCGGCGCCGCGCTGGCGCTGCCTATCGGTTTCGGCATGATGCTGATCAATGGCTTGTTGACGGGCCGGGTGAGCGACCCCGGCTGGTGGCGTGCCTCGCTGCTGTTCAACCTGTTCAGCTGCCTGTGTGTCGCCTATTCCATGCTGGCGCTCACCCGCGGCGTCGAACAGCTGCTGCCCGCCGCCACCATCGACGCCATTGCCGAAACAGGCGACTGGCGCGCCGCGCTGACCATCAATGCCATCGCCATCCTGGGCATCGTGCTCGGCGCCGCGCTCAGCCTGAGCCTGTATTCCTGGATCAGCGGCTGGGATGCCTGGGGCAGTTTTCTGTCCCACCCTGTGGCGAAAACCGAGTTCCTGGCCTTCGTGCTGGTGGTCGCGGCGGCCAACTGGTTCTGGTGGCGCCTGCGCGTCAAGCAGGACACCCTGCATCGCCAGACCGTGGAAGCCCAGCTGCGGCTGCTGCAGGCACAGATAGAGCCGCACTTTCTCTTCAACACCCTGGCCAATGTACAAAGCCTGATCGACCGCGACACCCCGCGCGCCAAGCTGATGCTGGAAACCTTCACCGACTACCTGCGCGCCAGCCTGGGCCAGTTACGCCACACCGACAGCACGCTGGAAGCGGAACTGGCGATGGTGCGCAGCTATCTGACGCTGCTGCAAATCCGCATGGAAGAACGGCTGCGCTTCGAGATCGATGCCAGCGACGAAGCGCTCGCCGCGACGCTGCCGACCTTGCTGTTGCAGCCGCTGGTGGAAAACGCCATCGAGCATGGCCTGGAGCCCAAGATCGAGGGCGGCCGGGTGCACATCCGCGCGCAGGTGGTGGACGGCCAGCTCGCCATCTGCGTCGACGACGACGGCCTGGGCCTCGACGGCGCGCGCCGTCCGCGCCGGCGCGGCAAGGGCATGGCCTTGCCCAATATCCATGAGCGGCTGCGCACCCGTTACGGCGCCAAGGCGGCGCTGACCTTGACGCCGCAGCCGGTGGGCATGCTGGCCGCGCTGTCCCTTCCTTACCGGACGCAGGCATGACGCGCGCCCTGATCGCCGACGACGAACCGCACCTGGCGCTGTATCTGCAGGAACAGCTGGCCTTGCTGTGGCCCGAGCTGGAGATCGTGCGCCTCGCGCGCAACGGCAACGAGGCGGCGGCCTGCATCGAGGAATTCGAACCGGAGCTGGCCTTCCTCGATATTCAGATGCCGGGCCTGAGCGGCCTGGAAGTGGCACAGGGCATCGAAGGCGACACCCGCGTGATTTTCGTCACCGCCTTCGACAGCTATGCGGTGGAAGCCTTCGAGCACAGCGCACTCGACTACCTGCTCAAACCCTTGAAAACCGAGCGGCTGGCGCGCACGATAGCGCGCGTCAAGGCGCTGCTTGCGCTGCAGGCAAGCGGCCACGGCGCGCCGCCCGATGCGCGCCTGTCGCACGCCCTGCAACAACTGACGCGCGGACCGGCAACGCCGGCGCGGCTGCGCTTCGTGCGTGCCGGCCAGGGCGAATATGTGCACCAGATCGCCGTCAGCGACATCCTGTTCTTCCATGCCGACGATAAATACACCGTGGTGCAGACCGCCGGCGCGGAGCACCTGATCCGCACCACCATCGCCGACCTGGCCGCCCAGCTCGATCCCGAGCAATTCTGGCAGGTACACCGCTCCACGCTGATCAATCTGAACTATCTGGCCGGCACGCGGCGCGATGACAGCAGCCGCCTGTTCCTGCGCATCAAGGGCCATGCCGGCGAGCTGCGGGTCAGCCGCGCCTACGTCCATCTGTTCAAGGCGATGTAGCCCGCTGGCGATTCGTCGGCGCTGCCGTCGATTCGTCGCCTGCCGTTCCCGAGTGCCTGGCTGCTGTGCGATGGTTGCTGCTCCATCCACATCACTCAGGACGCATTCCATGAACCTAGCCACCTTCCATTTCTCGCTGCTGATGCTGGCAAGCGCGGGCAGCCCCTTGCTGGCCGCCGCCGCGACGCCTATCGTTCCCCCCATGGCCATCATCAAGGGCGGCGAGTTCGCGATGGGCAGCAGCGCCAATCCGAAGAACGATGGCTATCCCAATTCCGAGCCGGTCCACAAGGTCAAGGTCAAGACCTTCAAGTTATCCCGCTATGAGCTCACCGTCGGACAGTTCCGCCAGTTTGTCGAGGCCAGCGGATACCAGCTCGATGGCGCGTGCTGGCAACTGGCAAAGAATGACTGGGGCATGGAAAGCGGCAAGGCCGGCTGGAACACGCCCGCCAACGCGCCCGGCGACTACCACCCGGTGATGTGCGTGAGCGCCGACGATGCCCACGCCTATCTTCAGTGGCTGTCCAGGGAGACGGGAAAACATTACCGCCTGCCCAGCGAAGCGGAATGGGAATACGCCGCGCGCGCCGGCAGCGGCAGCCGCTATCCCTTCGGTGACGATGCGGCCGCCTTGTGCAAGCATGCCAACGTCTACGACCAGAGCGGCAAGGCCGCCATCACCCTGTTGACCGGCAAGAGCAGAAGCGAAATCGCCTGCGACGACCAGGCCGGGCTGACCACGGTGGTGGGCATGTATGAGGCGAATGCCTTTGGCCTGCATGACATGCTCGGCAACGTGGGCGAGTTTGTCGAAGACTGCCAGCATCTGAGCTACGACGGTGCGCCAAAGGATGGAACGGCCTGGACCAGCGGCTGCGAGAAATTCCACGGGGGAGACATGGTCATCCATCGCGGCGGCAGCTATAACGCCGGGCCGGCCGGCGCCAGCCCGACCTACCGTGCCCACGCGGGTACGGACAACCGCAGCAGCGTGGCCGAAGGCTTCCGCATCGCCGAGGATATGGCGGGCGAGGAGGAGACCGGCGGCAAGGCAGCGGCCGGCCCGAGCCCGTTCGAAACCGGATTGGCGCAGGCGCAGGCGGCCGAACGTGCGCGCCGGGCCAAGGTCGTGGCCTCGTCGAAGTAAGCGAGCACAAAAAAACAAACCTGAAGCACCCGCCTCCCTGATGATGCAACTACCCAGGGCAAGGGAGGCGAAGTGAGAGCGCTCGCCTTATCCACCTTACCATTGTCTAACTCAGCAGCAGACGCTCGCCGCCGGGAGCGAACGCCTGGGCGACCTGCTGATGCGTCAGCTTGAAGACGCTGACCACCTGCGCCAGTTGCGCGGCCTGATCCTGCATCGCTTTCGCGGCGGCGGCGGCCTGTTCCACCAACGCCGCGTTCTGCTGCGTGGTCTCGTCGATATGCACGATGGCATTGTTGACCTGCTCAATGCCGGTCGACTGCTCGTGCCCGGCCGATAGCATCTGGCTCATGATCTCGGTGACGCTACGCACGCTGGCCACCACCTCCTCCATCGTCGCGCCGGCCTGCACCACCAGCCTGGCGCCGACCTCAACCTTTTCCACCGAGTCGCCGATCAGCGCCTTGATTTCCTTGGCCGCCGCCGCCGACCGTTGCGCCAGATTGCGCACTTCCGAGGCCACCACCGCGAAGCCACGGCCCTGCTCTCCCGCGCGCGCCGCTTCCACCGCGGCGTTCAGGGCCAGGATATTGGTCTGGAAAGCAATCCCATCGATGACGCCGATGATGTCGACGATCTTGCGCGACGATTCATTGATCGACCCCATCGTGTCGACCACCTGGGCCACCACCGCGCCGCCTTTGACCGCGACATTCGAGGCCGACTCGGCCAGGCGATTCGCCTGCTGGGTATTCGCATCGTTCTGGCGCACCGTGCTGGTCAGCTCTTCCATCGAAGCCGCCGTTTCTTCCAGCGAACTGGCCTGCTGCTCGGTGCGGGTGGACAAATCGAGGTTACCGGTGGCGATCTGCGTGGTGGCGCTGACAAACAGTTCCGTGCCCTGGCGCACTTCCGAGACGATGGACGACAAACTGTCCGTCATCTCTTTCAGCGCCTGTGTCAGCTGCCCCGTTTCATCGGTCGACTTGACGTGGATGGCCACGGTCAGATCGCCGGCCGCCACCTTGCGCGCGATGCCGACGGCCTCGCCCAGGGGTCCGGTGATACCGCTGGTCACATACCAGGCGGCACCCAGCGTCAACGCGATCGCGGCCACGGATATGGACAGCAGCATGATGGCGGTTCTGGAAAACTCGGCTTTGCTCAGCACGACTTCCTCGGCCATTTTTCCCGATTGCAACTCCACCATACCGGTCAGCAGTTTGATATACGCCTTTTCCGTGTCGGCGATCTTGCTGCCCAGCAGCGCCTTGGCGTCATCGATATTGCCGGCGCTCAGCAGAACGAACAGCGCCTTCTGCGACTCCAGATCCTGGCCGCGCGCCGTGACGATGGCGTTAAAGATCTCGCGCGCCTTGGGCACATTGATGATCTTGTCGAACTGCTCAAGCAGCTCGCGGTTCTTGGCGCGTAGCGCGCCTATCAACTCCCCCTGCTGCCTCACGCCTGCGGCGTCGCCCTGAATCACCGCGTTCCGCATATGCTGATGGATCAGCGCGACGTTGTACTTCACTTCCGTGCCCAGCGCGATCTTCCGGTAGCGGTCGTCGAGCATATTGTCCATCCGCTGTTCAGCGGCGCGATTCCCGGCCAGCGCAATCATCACGATGGCGATCAGCACGGCGGTCATCAGACCGAAGGTGACGCCAAGGCGTATGCCGATTTTCAAATTTCCGATTTTCATTGCTCAGCTCCGGTGGATAACAACGGTGACGACAAGAAAAAGAGCATGCGCGGGAACAGCGCGTGTAAACGCACGGTAAGCCGCTACCGGAAAATTATGCGCCCAATATAAAGCGATGGACCAAGGCTTTTTAGTGCCGCATGGCAGCAAAACCACGCATAAAATGTCAAATGAAACATCTTGGCAATATTGCGGACCAAGAAACTGCACCAATAGCTGCGTCCGCGTCCGCTTCCAACGCCAGCAGATTTCCGTCGCAATCCGATGCGATGGCAATGCCTATCGGCGTCACCCGGCGAACTTGTCCAGCAAATCTTGCGTGCTGGCAATGGCCGCATATTCACCGTCAAGATTCGCCAGCGCCATCGCATGCACCTCGTCCGGACTGCGCTGCGTGCCGGCGTAATCGGTCTGGGCGAAAGCGAAGGTCGCATCGGCCACCACCATGGTATCGAAGCCCAGGTTCCCGGCGGTCCGGGCAGTGGCTTCGACCGAGTTGTTCGTGCTCACGCCAACGATCACAAGACGAGAAATATCCCTGACACGCAGCCAACGTTCCAGACCGGTATTGATTAAAGCGTCGGGGACATTTTTCTCCAGCACATGCTCCGCTGGCAAAGGTGCGAGTTGATCCTGGAATTCCGCACCGACCTGCCCCGGCCAGAACAGCGAACCCGGCGTCCTGGACATATGACGAACGTGGACAACAGTGGCGCCCAGCTTGCGCCAGGCATTGAGCAAGCGGGCAATATTCTGCTCAGCCTCAGGATTGTTACGAGGCCCGGCCGCTGGAGTGGCCATGCCCTTTTGCATGTCGATAATAAGTAATGCTGGCACCGCTGGTTTCACAGGCAAACCCTCAAAGTCGCATTCAAAAACAGATAGCAAGTCCCTTTGTCTAGGAACGCGCATATCCGGCCTCTCGTTGGCCACGCACTGCCAACACGTAGACAGTATCGATCTTATCCACATACTGATACAGGGCAAGATAGCCGCGCCCCTTGCGTCCAATGACGAGTTCGCGTTTATTATTCGACACGGGGCGTCCGATCAGCGGATTGTGTGCCAGGACCTCAAATGCCTGCACGATTTCCATGACGCGCATGGCAGCATCAGCGATTTTTTGTTGAAGCTGATACTCCAGGATGCGATCAAAATCCTCCAGCAACTCTGGCGCCGATTCGACGCGCGCCATGGTTCAGGCCCGCTTTTTCTTGGCAACTGGGCGTGGGGCCTGCTTGCCTGCAACACGGTCTTCGAGATATTGACGCATCTCGCTCCACGCTATCGTTTTTCCCGTGGCGACAATCCTGGCAAAGCGGGCATCGGCTTCGGCGTCGAAGTCGGCCCGCAACTCCTCCATTTCCGCTTTTTCCACGATCGCTTCAAGAATAAAACCATGTGTCGTCTTACCCGCCCGCTCGGCGGCGCTGGCAATGCGCGCCTTCAAGTCCTCGGATAAGCGTATCGTCGTTGTAGTTGACATAGTGAGCTCCGCCTCCTTACGCAAATGTAGCACAACAGTGCTACATGCGAACGTGCAGCATTGACTATCGGCTACCCCATGTAAGGTCCCTTGACCTCGCCCCAGCCCCACTTGGGCATGGGCGCGTCCTCGTTCGCCGTGGCGCCGTCCTGCGAGTTGATCACCGCCAGCCGCGAGCCCCATTCCAGATAGCCGACCAGCGCCGAGCGGAACTCGGGATCGTCGGGAAGGTTCAGCTCATCCGCCGTTTCCAGCAGCAGGCCGACCCAGCGGCGGCGCTGCTCCTGCACCAGGTGGCGCTTCAAATGCTGCCGGATCATGTGGGCATGGCCGCCGTGCTGCGCCGAGTAGGCGGCCGGCCCGCCCAGCACCTCGCCCAGGAAGGCCGCCACATGCGCGGGATGATCGTCGCCCATGTGGGCGAACACCGGCCCGAGCAGGGCATCGTTTTTAACGTGCTGGTAAAACCGCGTGCTCAGCCGGTTCAGGGCCTCGCTACCGCCCACCCACTCATACAAACTTGGAACGCTGTGCTCTGACATGGAGCGCCTCCGATTTGTTGTGCCCGACGTCAGCGTGCCACCACCTGAGTGCAGAGTCAAGATTTGCAATATTACAAAAGCCAGCCCGCCGTTGGGGACGCGAGCGACTAGCGACATGGGAGCAAATTGTATAAATGATTAATCTTGTCTACTATGCATAAGCTGGCTGAACTCAACGCTGGCATGCCATGCAGCCCCATTTCTTTGACGAAAGGTGCCTCCATGAACTTCGCTAGAACCTCTGTCTCCCTTGCCCTCGCTTCCGCGATCGCCCTCCTCCCCGCCCTGGTGCAGTCTCAGGACAAGGCCCCCAAGCCAAGCGACAAGCCGACCAGTTACGCGCCGGTCGACATCACCGAAGATTTCGCCGTCACCATGGCGCGCATGCAGGCCCAGCGCCCCATCGTCATGAAGCGACAGCGCGACTTGCTGGCGATGCGCTACGATCTGGCCGACCGTCCCGCCAAGGGCGTCAGCATGTTCCGCGGCAAGCCGGTGCAGGCCGGCATCCGGGCCAAACTACCCGCCGGTGTGAGCTGGGAACAACTGGCGGCGATGACACCGGAAGAGATCCGCGACAAGAATCTGTTCCCCAAGGGCTTCTTGCCGCTATCCCATCCCAACCATCCGGAAGGCGGCATGCTGTTCCCGCAGTTCCACATCGATGAAATCCAGAAACAGGAAGCGCGCAATCTGAACCGCTTCGACCTGGAATTCGACCTGCCCGACCACTTCCTGCCCGAGTTTCCCGCACCGATATTTTTGACCACGCGCCCCGATCTGGGCGATGTCTCGCAAGGCAAGCTGCTGACCATCGACAACTTCCACGGCATGTTCAACGGCGTGCTCAATCCCAAGCAGCTGGAAGGTTTGCGCCTGCTGCTGACGCCGTTTCCGCAGCAGCAATTCAACCAGACCGAGGATCGCCGCTCCGAACGTCCCAGCCGGGGCGTGAGCTGCTTCGACTGCCACGCCAACGGCCATACCAATGCCTCGACCCACCTGGCCGGCGATGTCCGGCCGCAGGCATTGCGCCACCGCATCGACACCCCGACCTTGCGCGGCGTGAACGTGCAGCGCCTGTTCGGCTCCCAGCGGGCCTTGAAAAGCGTGGAAGATTTTACCGAGTTCGAACAGCGCGCCGCCTATTTCGACGGCGATCCGGTGATCGCCACCAAGAAGGGCGTCAATCCGCTGGAGCGCGGCAGCCAGGTACATTTCATGGCCGAATTCCAGGAAATCCTGGACTTCCCGCCGGCGCCCAAGCTCAACGTCCACGGCAAGCTCGATCCGAAAAAAGCCACGGAAAGCGAGCTGCGCGGCCAGGCCGTGTTTGCCGGCAAGGGACAATGCATCAGCTGCCATGCGCCGCCCTATTACTCGGACAATCTGATGCACAATCTGAAGACCGAGCGCTTCTATAAACCGCAGACCATCAATGGCCAGCTGGCCGTGGGCGACGGCCCGATCAAGACCTTCCAGCTGCGCGGCATCAAGGAGTCGCCGCCGTATCTGCACGATGGGCGCCTGCTGACGCTGGAAGACACGGTGGAGTTTTTCAATCTGATACTGGAGACCAAGCTCAGCGCTCAGGAAAAAACCGATCTGGTCGCTTTCCTGCGCACCTTGTAAGCCGTGGCGAATGCCGTTCAGTTCAGCATGCCGCCGCGCTTTTAGAACCCACGGCAAAGAGCCGGAGTCTGACCTCAGGGTCCGGTGAGGGGCTGCGCCCCGCCGGTCCCGTTGGGACCGGCCCCCGGGGGTATGCCGTGGGTTTTAGGCCGAGGCCGGCGGCCCGCCAGCGACTATTTTTCCTATCTGATCGGCATGCGGGCCGGCTGCCGATGCGCGCAGCTGCTCCCACAGCCGCCGCGCCACCGGCCCATGCACCACGTCGCGCCGGCGGATCGCATAATGACGCAGCGTGGCGCCGCGCAGATGTCTTCCTTCCAGCGACAGCAGGCGTCCGCTGTCCAGATCCTCCCGCACCAGATGCGCGGGCAGATGGCCCCAGCCCATGCCTTGCAGGATCAGCTCGCGCTTGGTCAGCTGATCGGCCACGCTGCAGCTGCGGGCTCCGTCGATCAGATAGTAATTGGCCTGCGCCGGACGCCGGCTCGAATCGCGAATCACGCATTGCACATAAGGCCGCATCATATCCGGCGTCAGCGCGTCGCTGACAGCTTCGCCCAGGAAGCCGGGCGCCGCCACCGGGATCAGTGTCACGTCGAACAGCGCGATCGTTTCGAGCTGGGGCGAAGGCTTGTCGAGATGGTGGAAAATCAGGTCGCAATCGCCATCGTGCAAGCGTTCCCATGGTCCGGCGATGGCCTCGACCAGCAGGTTCAGCCGCGTCGTTACGGCGCTGCCGAAGAAGCGCTTCAGCAGCGCCAGCGTGGCCGGCAGCGGACACAGATCGCCGATGGCGACCCGCAGTTCCGGCTCTTCGCCAGCCGCCAACTGGGCCGCCTCAAGCCGCAGCTGCTCGAATTGCTTCAGCAACAGCAGCACACTGGCATGGTAAGCCCGGCCCTGCGCGGTCAGCGCCACCCGGTAGCCACCGCGGTCGAACAGAACGATGCCGAGCTGCGCCTCCAGCGCGCTGACGGCCGCGTGTACGGTGGGATGGGTGCGGTGCAAGGCGGCCGCCGCGGCGGAAAAACTGCCATGGGCCACCACGCCCGCGAAACACTGCAACTGCAATACCGTTGGTTCCGCCATTGTCGTCAAATCCTTCAATCCCTGTCAAAACAAAGTAATTTTCTTCAACAGTTGTGGATCTTAACATGGTGCCTCTACTGTTCAGGAGGACCTATGAAGGCAATGATACGAACACAATTTGGCGGACCGGAAGTGCTGAAAATGGCCGAGCTCGCGCCCCCGGAGCCGGCCGCGGACAGCATATTGATCGAGATCGCGGCATTCGGCTTGAACCGGGCCGAACTCTATATGCGCAGCGGACTGTGGGGCGAGGTGGCCGCCGTGAGCGGCATCGAATGCGTGGGCCGGGTACTGGCCGACCCATCAGGACGCCTGGCGCCGGGACAGACCGTGATGGCGCTGATGGGCGGCATGGGCCGCGGCATCAACGGCAGTTATGCCAGCCATACCGTGGTTCCGGCCAGTAATGTGATTGCGATCGACACGGCCTTGCCTTGGGAAATACTGGCGACGCTGCCGGAATCCTACGCCACCGCCTGGACCTGTCTGCACAGCAATCTGGCGCTACAGGCCGGGCAGCGGCTACTGGTGCGCGGCGGCACCTCCAGCCTGGGCCAGGCTGCCATCGATCTGGCCGTACAACTGGGGGCGGAAGTCTGGGCCAGCACCCGCAAGGCGGCGCACGCACCCATGCTGAGCGAGCTTGGCGCCCATCGGGTGATCGTGCTCGATGGCGAGCGCGACGGCGAGCGCGACGGCGAGCGCGATGCGTCGCTGGCGATGGCGGGTGCCAAGGCCGATGCACTGCTCGATCTGGTCGGCAACAGCACCTTGCTCGACTCGCTACGCGCCACCCGCGCCGGCGGCCGTGTCTGCATCGGCGGCTTCCTGGGCGGATTGGCGCCGCTCCCCGGTTTCGATCCACTGAGCCAGATGCCCAGCGGGGTTCAGCTGAGCTTTTTCGGCAGCTTTAATTTTGGCAATGCAGATTTTCCGCTGTCCGCCGTTCCCATGCAGCGTATCGTCGATCTCGTGGCCGGCGGACAATTGCATGCCCGGCCAGCGCGCGTCTTCGACTTCGCCGAGCTGCCCCTCGCGCACCAGTTAATGGAGCGCAATGCCGCCTTGGGCAAGTTCGTCGTGCGGGTGTAGCGCGGCGCCGGTTCAGGCGGTGTGCAGCTTCATGGTGGCCGCGTCGAACTTGCCTTCGCAAATCTGCGGCATCACCAGCAACGACTTGTTGATCGCATCCTCGATCAACTCCTGGTCTTCGCGGCGCGGACGGTGCAGCACGAAGTCGGCCACCTGCTGCTGCAGGCTGAGCGAACGGGGATGGCCGATGCCCAGGCGCAGGCGCCAGTAATCCTGGGTGCCCAGCGCGGCCGTGATGTCCTTCAGGCCATTGTGGCCGCCGGCCGAGCCGCCTTTTTTCAGGCGCGCGATGCCGGGCATCAGGTCCAGCTCGTCATGGACGACCAGCACTTCATCCGGATTGATCTTGTAGAAGCGCGCCAGCGCGCCGACCGACTGGCCGGATCGGTTCATGAAGGTCTGCGGTTCCAGCAGCCACACTTCCTGGCCGCCGATGGCGGTCTTGGCCACCAGCGCGTTAAAGCGCGATTCGCGCTGCAGGCGTGCGCCCGGCAGGCTGTTGGCCAGATTGTCCACCAGCCAGAAGCCGGCGTTGTGGCGGGTTTGTTCGTATTCGGGGCCTGGATTGCCGAGGCCGACGATGAGGCGAATAGGCATGACGTTCTGTCGGTAAAAAAGACGATTATCGCGCAAACGGGTCAAAACCCGGGCAAAAAAAACCCGCCAGGCTCGCGCCGGCGGGTTTTTCATTCACTGCCGCATTGCTGCGGCGGCAAAATTACTTCTTGGCTTTAGCGGCTGGCTTGGCATCAGCAGCAGCTGGCTCGGCAGCAGCAGCGGCTTCGGCAGCAACGTGACCAGCAGGTACCGAAGCGGTAGCGATGGTCAGGTTCGAGCCGTGGGTCACGATGGTGACGCCAGCTGGCAGAACCAGGTCAGCCGAGTGCAGCGAGTGACCGACGTCGATGTTCGACAGGTCAACGGTGACGAACTCTGGCAGGTCTTTTGGCAGGCACGACACTTCGATTTCGTTCAGCACGTGGCTGATGGTCGCGCCGTGCAGTTTGACTGCTGGGGACACGTCAGCGTTAGCGAAGTGCAGAGCCACTTTCATGTGCACTTTGGCGTTGGCGTCAACGCGCTGGAAGTCAGCGTGCAGAACCAGTTGTTTGTATGCGTGGACTTGGAAGTCGCGCAGCAGAACTTGCTGGGTCTTGCCATCGATTTCCAGGTCGAGGATCGACGAGTGGAACACTTCTTTTTTCAGCGCGTGGTACAGCGCGTTGTGGTCCAGGGAGATGTTCAGTGGGGCTTCGGTGCCACCGTAGACGATACCTGGGGTTTGGCCGGAAATGCGCAGGCGGCGGCTCGCTCCGGAACCTTGCACTTCACGTTTGAATGCGACAACTTTCATGTGATACTCCAAAAATTACAGGACTTACGCCCTGTGTTATGAGACGCCCCGCGACCAGGGTGCCTCGAAAATGAACGCTGATGCGCCCATGAAACCGGAAAAACACAGCGGCGCAGCCGGCTAAAAGCCTGGCGCGCCGCCGGTACTGCGTATATTTTCGTCTATCTTAGTCGATAAACAGGGAGATCACGGAATCGCCCTTGATAATGCGTTTGAACGTTTCTGCCAGCAGCGGTGCGCAGGTCAGCTGGCGGATCTTGCCGCAAGCCTTGGCCGCGTCGGACAGCGGAATCGTGTCCGTCACCACCAGCTCGTCGAGCGAGGAGTTGGTGATACGGTCGATCGCCGGACCCGACAGCACAGCGTGCGTGCAATACGCGATCACTTTCTTGGCGCCGCGCTCTTTGAGCACTTCCGCCGCCTTGACCAGGGTACCCGCGGTGTCGACCATGTCATCCATGATCACGCAGTTACGGCCTTCGACTTCACCGATGATGTTCATCACTTCGGAAACGTTGGCTTTTGGACGACGTTTGTCGATGATGGCCAGGTCGCAACCCAGGCGTTTTGCCAGGGCGCGGGCGCGGACCACACCGCCGACGTCCGGCGACACCACCAGCAGATCCTGGTAGTTCTTCTTCTGCAGGTCGCCCAGCAGAATTGGCGAAGCGTAAATATTGTCTACCGGGATGTCGAAGAAGCCCTGGATCTGGTCTGCGTGCAGATCCATGATCAGGACGCGTTCAACGCCGGCGCTTTCGAGCATGTTCGCAACCACTTTGGCGGAGATAGCGACACGGGCCGAACGCGGACGGCGGTCCTGGCGGGCATAGCCAAAGTAAGGGATCGCGGCGGTGATACGGCCGGCGGACGCGCGTTTCAGCGCGTCGACCATCAGGATCAACTCCATCAGGCTGTCGTTGGTTGGTGCGCAGGTCGATTGCAGAACGAAGACGTCTTTACCGCGGACGTTTTCGTTAATTTCGACCATCACTTCGCCGTCCGAGAATTTCGAAACGTTTGCCTTGCCGAGAGGGATGCCGAGATTTTTTGCGACCCCTTCTGCCAACGCAGGATTAGCGTTGCCGGTAAAAACCATCAGGTTTTCGTAAGCCATAGGGAGTCCCAGAGATAGTCGTTGAAATTTTTTGAAAAGTCACCAGCGGGCGTCCGCGTGGTGCTGTGCTCAGTATGACCCGCGCTGGGCGAGACCACCTATTTTTTGCCCTGACTGGAGGCAGCGTTCGCCTCGACAGATATGCAGGGAAAATGAATGGCAGGGGAACAAGGATTCGAACCTTGGTATGCTGGAATCAAAATCCAGTGCCTTAACCAGCTTGGCGATTCCCCTACGCAACTTGCTGCTTGTCGCTACATCGGCGAGTATTTTACTGCCAAATGTACGCAAAGCCAAATCTTTTTTATTCCTACCTACAACATTGCATGAAGTGGATGAGCGTTCAATGCTTTGGCCTTCCAGGCCGTCCACTGCGCTGGTATCTGCTTCAATACCGCGTCGGCGTCCGCCTCGCTTGCCACCGCACAAAACACACATGCACCGGAGCCAGTCATCCTGGCATCGCCGTAAGCACCAAGCCATTCTATCGCCTCTGCTACCGGCGGGAACAAACTCGTTGCCACATGTTGTAAATCGTTCCTGCCGAACCCTGTCAAATCAGTTTGATTTTCGAGGTAGCTGGAAAAGTCCGTTATTATGACGGGCGGAGTATCCCTTGTCAAATGTTCCGAGCAAAATATTGCGGCGGTCGGTACCGCCACGCCCGGCTCGATCACCAGATACCAGCAATCGGGCGCTTGCACCGGCTGCAAATCCTCCCCTACCCCCTCGGCAAACGCGGTCTGGCCGAAGATGAAGAAGGGAATGTCCGCGCCCAGCGGCAGGCCCAGCGCCATCAATTCTTCCCGCGTCAATCCAGCCTGCCACAAGCGGTTCAGCACCATCAGGGTGGTGGCCGCGTCCGAGGAGCCGCCACCGAGGCCGCCGCCCATGGGCAGGATCTTGTCGATGGCGATATCCACGCCGCGCGGCAACGTGCCCTGGCGGCGCAGCACCTCGGCCTGCAGCAGGCGCGCGGCGCGCACGATCAGGTCCTGCTCTTCAGGCACGCCGGCGATAGCGCTGCTGCGGCGGATCTGTTCGTCGTCGCGCAGGGTGAAGTGCAGGGTGTCGCCGTGGTCGACCAGCTGGAACACCGTCTGCAGCAGATGGTAGCCATCGGCGCGGCGGCCGTTCACATGCAGGAACAGATTCAGTTTGGCGGGGGCCGGGCAATGGTGCAGCTGGTTTAATGGGGTCATGGTGCGTAAAAAATTCAGTAAGGGTAAGCCCTGCTCTCAAGGGGCCGCGACGCATATGCAGAACCCACGGCGCAAATCCGGGGTCTGACCCGGCGGGTCAGACCCCGGCTCTTTGCCGTGGGTTTAAGCGACAGCCAGCGGCCTGCCGGCAGTATCAGGACGCCGGTGCGGCCGCATCGATAACGATACGTATCGTCATCTCCTCGACCTCGCCGCCGCCCTGGCGCTCGGCGTCGATACGTTTAGGCTGGGGCACGGCGGCGCTCTCATCCTGCCACGACACATAGCGCAGGCGCCAGCCATCACGCGTGGTCACGCTGTCGCGCGTGGGCGTGGCCACGAAGCGGCTGCCGTCGGCGGCGCTGGCATAGCCCTGCAGCCAGTCGCGCAGGCCGGACACCGGCAGCGACCAGCCCAGCGCCTGGGCGCTGAGTGTGTCGATATCGGCCGCCACCCGTGGCGGCTTGCCCGCCTCGGTCAGGCTGGCCTGCTGCGGCGTGACGCTGATGGTGGCGATGGTCTGGCCCAGCGGCGAGGCCAGGCTGACGTCGATCCGGCCAGGACGCTGGCGCCAGTTGAACTTGCCCGACAGCGCCTCCGGCTTGCCGTCCTTGCTGTAGTTGACCGACAGGCGGCCGCTCAGTTCGATGCTGTCCTGGAAGGCCGCCACCGCGTTGGCGGAGCGTGGCGCGGAGGTGCTGGCGCAGCCGCCCAGCAGAAGGCAGGCGCTGGCGGCGGCGGTTAGTAGAAATTTGTGCATCGTGAAACAATCAAAAAGGGATCTGGGTGGCAAGGCGCCGCGGTCCGTTTTAAAACCCACGGCGTACCCCTGGGGTCAGACCCGACGGGTCTGACCCCGGCTCTTTGCCGTGGGTTTCCGGTGCTGCCAATGGCCCGCGCATGACGCACTCCCCATAAGCCAAAGCATTTCATCACAAATTGGGCTTCAAGCGCGCCAGCGTGCTCTTGAGCGCGTCATTATTCGGATCTTTCTTGCCCGCTTCCTGCCACAGCTGCTGGGCGCCGGCCTTGTCGCCCATGGTCCACAGCACTTCGCCCAGGTGCACGGCGATCTCGGCATCGCTGCGCAGCGCATAGGCGCGGCGCAGCAGCTCGGCCGCTTCGCTCAGCCGGCCCAGGCGGAACTGCACCCAGCCCATGCTGTCCATGATGAAGGGGTCGCCCGGCGCCATCTTCAGCGCCTTGTCGATCAGGGTGTAGGCTTCGTTCAAGCGGATATTCCGTTCCGCGAAAGAATAGCCGAGCGCATTGTAAGCCTGGTGGTGATCGGGCGCGGCCGCGATCACCTGCAGCAGGCTGACCTCCATCACGTCCAGGCGGTTCAGCTTTTCGGCCGCCAGCGCGTAGTCGTACAGCAGTTCCGGGTTGCCGGGGAAACGCTTCAGGGCGTTTTCCAGCACCAGGTAGGCGGTGCGCACATCGCCGGCGTCGCGCAGGATCTGGGCGTCGGCCTGCACGATCTGGGCCTGTTCGCCCGCGTCGGTGGTATGCAGGCTGGCCAGCTGCTTGCGGGCCTCGTCCACTTCTCCCTTGCGCGCGGTCAACTGGGCGCGTTTCAACTGGGCCGTCAGGTAGAGGCGCGCGTCGCCGGCATCGATCTTTTCCAGCCAGCCCACGGCGCCGGCCAGGTCGCCCTTTTCCTCGGCGATCTGGGACAGTATCAACAGCACCTTGGACGGGTCGCGCTCGTCGCCAGGATGGTCGGCCAGCACGCTGATGAATTGCTTGAAGTAGTTCTCGGCGGCGGGCGTGTCATTGCTCTGCATCGACATCACGCCCAGCGCATACAGCGTGGCCAGATTGTCCGGCTGGTCCTTGAGCAGCAACAGGAACTGCTGGCGCGCCGGCTCGTACTGCTTATTGTCGACCAGCACACGGGCATAGGCGGCGCGCACTTCGCGCGCCTGCGGATGGGTCTTCAGGAAACCGGTCAGTATGGCCAGCGCGCTGTCGATATCGGGCGCCACCTGGGCCAGGGTCAGCAGGGCCAGCTCGGCGTCCGGCTTCATCTCCAGCGCGCGCTTGGCTTCGCTGCGGGCGCGCTCGCTGTCGCCATTCGAGAACGCGCTCTGGGCCAGCACCAGATGGCTTTCCATCATGTCGCCATAAGGGGTGAGCACGCGTTCGAGCAGGGCGAAGCCGGCCGCCTTGTCCTTGGCGCGCAGCAGGAACTGCTGCATCTGGAACATCACCAGACCGCGCGCGACCGGTTTGGCGTTTTTCAGGCGCTGGGAAAA
Source organism: Oxalobacteraceae bacterium (assembly GCA_013284265.1). Classification (GTDB taxonomy): domain Bacteria; phylum Pseudomonadota; class Gammaproteobacteria; order Burkholderiales; family Burkholderiaceae_D; genus Rugamonas. The sequence continues at coordinate 25,409 of JABTBR010000045.1, forward strand.
AATCTGTTCGGCCTCGCCCAGGTCGTCGCTGAGCACGGCGAAACCGAGGAAGTACTGGGCCGCCTCTTCCGAGTCCGGCGCCAGGCTGCGCCACAGGCGGATCGCGGCCAGCGCTTCGCCGCCCTGCTTGGCGGCCAGCGCCATTTCGGCGGCGCGGCGCGCCAGCCGCGGGTCCTGGGTCTGCTGGGCCAGCGCATACAGCGTGATATACGGCCCCTGCCACTGGCCGCGCTTGAATTCGAGTTCGGCGCGGGTGATCTTGTAGAGCAGATCGCTGGTCAGTTCCACGCCGGGCAGGGTTTCCCGCGCGGTCGACAGCGCGGCGGCCTCGGCCGACGCTTCCGCGCCCGGCGGCGGGCCGGGATCGGCGGCGGCCGGCGTTTCGGGGGCGGGCGTGCTCTGTTGCTGCGGCAACAGCGAGCAAGCGGACAGCAGGGCCGACAGGGTTACAATGGCGAAAGCATTTTTCAAGGGATGGTCCTGGCAAGTCGGGCGGAAAGTTCGGGCCGCAGGGACCGAGAGCAAGCTCGGATTCTACGCCCATCGTATCGTATGCGTCTGCTTGCAAGTGTAACCAAATATTCGCCCGCTTTCGCGCCCTGCCCCACCATTTTTCTTAAGTATCCGTCAACATGCCAGAATTGCCAGAAGTTGAAGTGACCCGGCGCGGCGTTGCGCCCCACCTCGAAGGGCGCGCCGTGCAGGCCGTGGTGCTGCGCCGCAGCGGCCTGCGCTGGCCGTTTCCGCCCCAGTTGCCGCAATCCCTGCCTGGCCACACCATCGTCGGTACCGGGCGGCGCGGCAAGTATCTGCTGATCCACTTCGCCCACGGCAGCTTGATCGTGCATCTGGGCATGTCCGGCCATCTGCGCATCCTGCCGCCCGGCTATCCGCCGGAAAAGCACGATCACTTCGACCTGGTGGTCGACGGCCCCGACGGACGCCAGGTGCTGCGCATGAACGATCCGCGCCGCTTCGGCGCCGTGCTCTGGCATGACGCCGCCGACGGCGCGCTGGAAGACCACCTGCTGCTGCGCGGCCTGGGCGTGGAACCGCTGGAAGACGGCTTTTCCGGCCGTCTGCTGCACCAGCACACGCGCGGGCGCAGCGCCGCCGTCAAGCAGGTGCTGCTGGCCGGCGATATCGTGGTGGGGGTGGGTAATATCTACGCCTGCGAGAGCCTGTTCCGCGCCGGCATCAATCCCAAAACGGCGGCCGGACGCATCGGCCTGGCGCGCTACGACAAGCTGGCCGAGGCCATCCGCGTGATCCTGGCCGAGGCAATTGTGCAAGGCGGCAGCACGCTGCGCGACTTTATTAGCGTCAATGGCCAGTCCGGCTATTTCCAACAGAGCTATTTCGTCTATGATCGTGCTGGCGTACCTTGCCGCGTCTGCGCCGCGCCGATACGCCAGATCAAACAGGGACAACGGTCAACTTTTTACTGCGTCAATTGTCAAAAATAAAACAGCCAAGGGCAAGTGGAGGCAGCGTGAGCATCATGGTACGGGATTTCGAGCAATACAGCGCATGGCGCCAGGGGGTGGTGAACTCCCTGAAAAACTATCAGGACTGGGTCAACGCCAATGCGCTGAGCGAGGCAGGCTCCGATCAGCAACTGGCGCGCACGCTGGGGCGCCTGGCCGACGATAAATTGTCGGTGGCCTTCGTGGCGGAATTTTCCCGCGGCAAATCCGAGCTGATCAACGCGCTGTTCTTTGCCGGCTATGGCCAGCGCATCCTGCCCTCGGCGGCCGGCCGCACCACCATGTGCCCGACCGAGCTGATGTACGACGCCGCCTTCCCGCCCTCGATCCGCCTGCTGCCGATCGAAACCCGGGCCGAGAACCTGTCGACCAGCGATTACCGCGAACAACCGGCCGCCTGGACCGTGCTGCCGCTGAACCTGGACGCGGGCGCCGATATGCATGAGGTGTTCAAGCAGGTCTGCCAGACCCGCCATGTCACGGTGGACGAGGCGCGCAGCTATGGCCTGTACGACGACAACGATCCGGACATGCAGTCCACGCTGGATGATCAGGGCCAGGTGGAAATTTCCATGTGGCGCCATGCGATCATCAACTTCCCCCATCCGCTGCTCAAGCAAGGCCTGGTGATCCTCGACACCCCTGGCCTGAACGCCATCGGCACCGAGCCGGAACTGACGCTGAACCTGATTCCGAACGCACACGCGGTGCTGTTCATCCTGGCCGCCGACACCGGCGTGACCAAGAGCGATATCGAAGTCTGGCGCAACCACATCGGCGCCGGCGCCGGCCGCCTGGTGGTGCTCAACAAGATCGACAGCATGTGGGACGAGCTGCGCAGCGATGCCGAGGTCGGCGAAGAAATCGAACGCCAGCAAGCCAGCGTGGCGCATATGCTGGCGCTCGACGCGCGCCAGGTATTCCCCGTGTCGGCGCAAAAAGCGCTGGTGGGCAAGATCAATGGCGACGACGCCCTGTTCGAGCGCAGCCGCCTGGGCGCGCTCGAAGACGCGCTGTTCAACGAACTGATCCCGGCCAAGAAAGACATCATCCGCAAGCAGCTGGGCCACGAACTGGGCACCTTGAGCACGGCCCAGCAGTCCATGATCGCGGCGCGCATGCGCGGCATCGTCGAGCAGCTGCACGAGCTCAAAGGCCTGCGCGGCAAGAACCAGAGCGTGATCTCGCATATGGTGCGGCGCATCGATGTGGAGAAGAAGGAATTCGACGCCAGCCTGTTCAAACTGCAGGCCACCCGCTCGGTGTTCACCCGCCTGTCTACCGAGCTGTACACCAGCCTGGGCATGGACATCGTGCGCGACGACATCGACCAGGTGCGCGAAGAAATGCAGCGCGGCCGCTTCTTTACCGGCGTGCGCGAAGCGGTGCGCCAGTTCTTCGAACGGATACGCGCCAATCTGCAGGCGTCCGACGACAAGACGGTGGAGATCACCGAGATGATGGCGGTGATGTACCGCCGCTTCTCCAGCGAGCACGGCCTGGCGATGGGCGTGCCGATGCCGTTTACGCTGCAGCGCTACCACGAGGAAATCGCCAGCATCGAAACCGTGTACTACCGCCAGTTCGGCACCGCCACCTTGCTGACCACCAGCCGCGTGGTGCTGATGGAGAAATTCTTCGACTCGATCGCCTCGCGCGTGCGCGGCTGCTTCAAGGCCGCCAACGACGACGTGGATGCCTGGCTGAAGGTCATCATGGCGCCGCTGGAAGCGCAGATCCGCCAGCACAAGGACCAGTTAAAACACCGGCTCGCATCGGTCCAGCGCATCCACGACGCCACCGACAGCCTGGAACAGAAAATCGAAGCCTTCGAAGAAAGCCAGCGGGAGCTGGAGCAGCAGCGCGCGCGCCTGACCGAACTGGCGGGCAATATCAGCATCGCCATCAAGGCCGAATACGTCGCGCTCGACGTGGCGGCCTAGTGACGACAGCGGCAATATAGAACTAGCAGAACAGGCAGAACATGACACGCAAGGCAGGACAGCCAGCGCCCGCAACAGGCGCGGCCACGTTGGACGAGTATGAAGACCCGAGCTTTTCCAGCGCCATCATCGGCTGGCAAAAACAGCATGGCCGCCATGTGCTGCCTTGGCAAAACACTCGCGACGCCTATCTGATCTGGCTGTCCGAAATCATGCTGCAGCAGACCCAGGTCGCTGCCGTGCTGGGTTATTACGCGCGCTTCCTGGAACGCTTCCCCACGCTGCGCGAGTTGGCCTGCGCACCGGTGGACGACGTGATGGCGCAATGGAGCGGCCTGGGCTATTACACCCGCGCCCGCAACCTGCACAAATGCGCGCAGCGCGTGGTGGCCGAATACGACGGCGTCTTCCCTTCCGATCCGCTGCTGCTGGCCGAACTGCCCGGCATAGGCCGCTCGACGGCGGCGGCGATCTCGGCCTTTTCCAGCGGCACCCGCGCCGCCATCATGGACGGCAACGTCAAGCGCGTGTTCGCGCGCGCCTTCGGCGTCGATGCCTATCCGGGCGAGAAGAAGACCGAGGAAATGATGTGGCGGCGCGCCGAAGCGCTGCTGCCGGAACAGGGCATCGAAGCTTATACCCAGGGCCTGATGGACATGGGCGCCACGCTGTGCACGCGCAGCAAGCCGTCCTGCGAGCGCTGCCCCCTGCAGGCGCGCTGCGTGGCCTATGCGACAAACCGCACCGCCGAACTGCCGGTGCGCAAGCCGAAGAAAACCAGTCCGGAAAAGCACGCGACCATGCTGGTGATCGCCGACCGTGGCCAGGTGCTGCTGGAGCAGCGTCCGGACAGCGGCATCTGGGGCGGCCTGCTGTCGCTGCCGGAACTCGATGGCCATGTGCTGGCAGGGGATGATCGGGTGGCGCCTGCCGCCGATACGGCGCTGATGCTGGCGGCGGGGAAATTTGGCGAGATGGAATCGCATGAGCGGCTCTCGACCATCACCCATGTGTTCACGCACTACAAGCTGCACATCGCGCCCTACCGCGTCACGCTGGCGCGCCGGCTCGATATCGCGGCGCAAGGCAATCATGTGTGGTACGACGGCAGCCGCATCGCCGAGGCGCCCTTGCCGGCGCCGATCAAGAAGCTGCTGCTGGAATTGCTGGGAGATGGCAAGGCTGCGCAGGCGCGGATGTTTTAAAGCCGTTGTTACAGCTCGTCGAGAGAGAATAGCCGGCGGTGCTCGCGGATGGCATAGCGGTCGGTCATGCCGGCGATATAGTCGGCGATCTTGCGCGCCTGTTTGTGGATATCGCCGGATGGTTCCAGATAATCCGGCGGCAGCAGCACCGGCTCGGCCATGAAGGAGTCGTACAGTTCGCGCACCACGCGGCTGGCCTTCACGCGCATGCGGTTGACCTGGTAGTGCTGGTACAGATTGGCGCGCAAAAACCGCTTCAGCTCGGTCGCATCCTTGCGCATGCCATCGGAAAAACGGATCAGCGGAAGACCGGCGCGCACCGCGTCGATGTCGGCCGGCGCGGCCGCGCGCAGCAGTTCGGTCGAGGTCGTGATCAGGTCGTCGGCCAGCGCCGTGATCAGGCGGCGCAGCGTTTCGTAAATCGCGCGGCGGCCCGACAGGCCAGGATAGCTGCGCTGCACGTCGTGCCATAAGCGCGCGAAAAACTCCACCTGTTCAAGCTGGGCGATCGTGATCAGGCCCGAACGCAGGCCATCATCGATATCGTGGCTGTTGTAGGCGATCTCGTCAGCCAGATTGGTCAGCTGGGCTTCCAGCGAGGGCTGGGTTCGGTCGATGAAGCGCTGCCCCAGCTCGCCCAGCTGTTTGGCATTGTTCAGCGAGCAGTGCTTGAGGATGCCCTCGCGCGTCTCGAACATCAGGTTCAGGCCGTCGAAAGCGCCGTAGTGCTGTTCCAGCTCGTCGACCACGCGCAGGCTTTGCAGATTGTGTTCGAAGCCGCCGTAGTCGCGCATGCACTCGTTGAGCACGTCCTGGCCCACATGGCCAAACGGTGTGTGGCCCAGGTCGTGGGCCAGCGAAATGGCTTCCACCAGATCCTCGTTCAGGCCCAGGTTGCGCGCCATCGAGCGGCCCACCTGGGCCACTTCCAGACTGTGGGTCAGGCGGGTGCGGAACAGGTCGCCCTCATGATTGAGGAAGACCTGGGTTTTATATTCGAGCCGGCGGAAGGCCGAGGAATGGATGATGCGGTCGCGGTCGCGCTGGAACTGGCTGCGCGAAGCGTGCGCCGCTTCCGGATAACGGCGGCCGCGCCCCGTGGCCGAATGGGCCGCATACGGGGCGAGCCGCTCGTCCATCTTACTGGACGGCCGCGGCCAGGGTGGCCAGCAGCATGTCCTGGGGCGCGTGCGTGATGCTCGGGCTGCCCAGCGGCTTGAGCAGGATGAACTTGATCGCCCCGCCCTCGTTCTTCTTGTCCACTTCCATCAGCTCCAGCCAGCGGGCCAGGCCCAGGTCCGGCGCTTTGACCGGCAGGCCGGCCGCCAGCACCAGCGCGCGCACGCGCGCCACGGTGGCGCTGTCGATCAGGCCCATGCGCTGGGACAGGTCGGCCGCCATTACCATGCCGCAGCCGACGGCTTCGCCGTGCAGCCAGGCGCCATAGCCCATGCCCGCTTCGATCGCGTGGCCGAAGGTGTGGCCGAAATTGAGGATGGCGCGCAGGCCGCCTTCACGCTCGTCCTGGCGCACCACGTCGGATTTGATTTCGCAGGAACGCGCGATCGCATACGCCAGCGCGCCCTTGTCGCGCGCCATCAGGCGCCCGATATTGGCTTCGATCCAGTCGAAGAATTCAGCATCGATGATGGCGCCATGCTTGATCACCTCGGCCAGGCCGGCCGACAGCTCGCGCGCCGGCAGGGTGTCCAGCGTGCCGGTATCGGCGATCACGGCGCGCGGCTGGTAGAAGGCGCCGATCATGTTCTTGCCCAGCGGATGGTTGATGCCGGTCTTGCCGCCCACCGAGGAATCGACCTGGGACAGCAAGGTGGTCGGCACCTGGATGAAGTCGATGCCACGCATATAGCTGGCCGCGGCATAGCCGGTCAGGTCGCCGATCACGCCGCCGCCCAGGGCCACCAGGGTGGTCTTGCGGTCGGCCTTGCTTGCGAGCAAGGCATCGAAGATCTGCATCAGGCTGGACCAGTTCTTGAATTCCTCGCCGTCGGGCAGCACGATGGACTGGACGTCCTTGCCGGCCGCGCGCAGGCTGGCTTCGATGCGCGCCAGGTACAGCGGGGCAACCGTGGTATTGGTGACGATGGCGACCTTGGGGCCATTGATATGGCGCGCCAGCAAGTTGCCGTCCGTCAGCAGGTTGGGACCGATCGAAATGGGGTAGCTACGCTCGCCCAGGTCGACGTTTAAGAGGATAGTGGATTGTTCAGTCATCGAAGGTTCGGCTTGGGTGACACAGTGCGGCGCGGCCTGGCAAGCCAGGGTGTCGAGCTGGGTCAGTATGGTTTGAACCATCGATTGTACGTTAGGTCGGCCGGTATCGATGACGACGTCGGCAATTTCGAGGTAGAGCGGCTCGCGCTGGGCCATCAACTCCTCGAGCTTGCGGCGCGGATCGGCCGTCTGCAGCAGGGGCCGGCTCTTGTCGTGGGCGGTGCGGGCCAGGATGCTGGCCACGCTGGTGCGCAGGTAGATCACCATGCCGCGCTCGGACAGATAGGCGCGGCTGGCCGGGTCGAGGATGGCGCCGCCGCCGGTGGCGAGCACCACGCCCTGCTGGGCGGTGAGCTCGCGGATCACCTCGGCTTCGCGGCGGCGAAAGCTTTGCTCCCCCTCGATTTCGAAGATCCATGGGATAGACGCGCCCGTGCGGGCCTCGATCTCATGGTCTGAATCGATAAAACGTTTGCCCAGTTTGCGGGCGAGGATACGGCCTATGGTCGTTTTCCCCGCCCCCATCAAGCCGACTAAATACACATTTTGCATTGACTTCCGAACTTAATTTTGATCTTTACATAGCGTGGCCGTACCGTAAGGACTGATGACGCCGGGCGGCGAGACGTTCTCGTCGCCATAGTCCTTCGCCAGGCCATTCAGGTGGATAAAGGCGATATAGCGCGCCTCGCTGCCCGATACCTGGGCGCGGATGGTCAGATCGACATCCACCCAGAACGCCCGGTCGCGCGCATAGACCAGCGACACCGTGGCCCGGCCATTGGCATCGGTGATCGTGGACGGCGTCACCGTGACCGGGATGCCCGGATCGAGGCGGCCATTGGTATTGAAATCCTTGGCGATCGAGTACAGGCCACTGCCGTCGGTATCCTCATTATCGCATCGCACCGGATTCACCGGCACCCAAGGGCCGGTATCGGTCAGGTAAGCCATGCGGCCTTTGTAATAATACCTTGGCCGCACCGATCCCGTCACTTTTACGCCCGGACGGGCGTTACCGGCCGCGTCGGTGACGATCACCGCATAGTCGACCTGGTAGGTCGTCGAGCTGGGCAGTTCGATCGTATTGCCTGTACCGGCCGAGATAAACAGCGACTTCTGGGCCACCGTCAGGCGGACCACGGCCGCGTTGGTGGACTCGCCCGACAGGCTGGCCTGGATCACGACGCCATCGATGGCGGTGGCGGTGGAACCGGCGATATAGCTGACCGACGCGACGCCATCGCTGCCGGTAAACACTTCCGACGGCTGGGTCAGCGTGCCGCCGCTGGCGTCGGACTGGATCGAGAAGGTCACGCGAGCGTTCTTGACGGGGTTGTTCAGCGCCGTGCCGTCGAGCACGATGGCGCGCAGCGTGGTCTGGTTCGCGGTGCTGCCTGCAGCGTTGGCACCCAGCACGGCAGGATCGGCCTGCACAATGATGGTGGACGTTGGCAACAGCGGAGCGACGAACTCCAGGATGCCCTGGGCGGACGCGCCGTTTTTATTGGTCGTCGCGCCCAGCGTGGCAATGCCAGGGCCGGTCGCCATGACGTAGGCGGTCGCGTTGCCGCCGCTCAGCGTGAACGGGCCATTCTGCAGCGCGGTGCACTTGTCGTCGCTATAGATATTGCCGCGCGAGGTGCTGATCGATACCGTGCCGGTTTGCGCATCGCCATTGGTATCCGAGTGCATGCTCACCGCATGGCATACGCGGACATCGCCGGTGGTCTTCAGCGAGCCATCGCCATTGACCGCCTTGATGTAGAAGTTCGCGCTATTGACGTTGATCGCCGTGGTGGTGGTCTCGCCCAGCGCCTTGACGGTGATGGTATCGGCGCCGCCGACGACACCGGTAAAGCTCAGGATCACCTGGCCGGCCGCGTTGGTCACGGCGCTGGTGCCGCCATCCTTGACGGTGAGCCGGTTGTTCGGACCGGTACTGAAGCTCACGGGCTGGCCATTCAAGGCATTGCCGGACGAGTCGACCAGTTTCACGGTGACATCGCTGCTGGCGCCGACGTTGACGGTGCTGCTGGCGTTGAGGGTCAGGCGGGTACCCGACACGGTCACCACGGTGGTGTTGCTGATGTTCGGGAAGGCTTCCACCTTGGCCGTGACGGTGATCCGGCGCGAGGTCGGATTGTTACCGGTGCTCAGTTTTTCGGTCACGACTCCCTTGCTGTCGGTGATGCGGTTGGTCAGCGACAGGGCGCCCGAATCGGCGCTCAGCGTCACCTTGGTGTTCGGCACCACGGTATTGTTGCTGTCTTTGACCAGCACCGTCAGCGTCACTTCCGAGCCGGCCACGCCGGACGAGGACAGTGTGCCCGAGTCGGCTGTCAGCGTCAGCGTCGGCACCGCCGCCACCACGCTGACCTTGACCTGGTTCGACGTCACCGTGGCCGTGTTGGCGGTGATCGTGATGTCACGGATCTTGTCGCTGTCCTTGACGTTGAGCTTTTCCACCACCGCGCCATCGCTGTTGGTGATGCGGTTGGTGCTGGAAATATTGCCGGAACTGGCCTTGAAGTCGACTTTCTCGTCCTTCAGCACATTGTTATTGCCGTCACGCACGATCGCCGTCAGGGTCACTTCTTCATTGCCGCCAATGGTATTGGCGCTGGCGATCAGCACAATGCTGGCGGCCTTCGATGGCGCCACGCCGGCGCTGTTGGTGCCGGGCGAGCCGCCCCCGCCGCCGCAGGCGGCCAGCAGCGTGGCGCAGGCCAGCGGTGCCAGCCAGCGGCGCAAGGTGGAGGTCAAATTGGATTTACTCGTTATCATGGATAGGCCTTTTGATTCTAAAACTTAAACTGTTTGCGAAATACCGCCGGGGACGCAGCCGCTCAGCGCGTCGAGAGCCGTTCGGCGACAATCTTCGGTGTGATAAACACCAGTAATTCGGTCTTGTCATTGGTGCGGCTGGTGTTGCGGAACAGATAGCCGAGCACCGGCACATCGCCCAGCAGCGGCACCTTGGCCACGGTATTGCGTTCGATCTGCTGGTAAATCCCGCCGAGCACCACGGTGCCGCCGTTTTCGACCATCACCTGGGTCTTGACGTGCTTGGTGTCGATGGCGAAGCCGGCCCGGGTTTCCTGCCCCACGCTGTCTTTATTGACGTCGACGTCGATGACCACATTGCCGTCCGGGGTGATCTGCGGCGTCACTTCCAGGCGCAGATTGGCCTTGCGGAACACGATCGAGGTCGCGCCGCTGCTGGTGGCCACCTGGTAAGGCAGTTCCACGCCCTGCTCGATCAGCGCGACCGCCTTGTCGGCCGTGATCACACGCGGGCTGGAGATGATCTTGCCGGTGCCGTCCGCTTCCAGCGCCGACAGTTCCAGGTTCAGGAAGCGGTTGGCGGCCGAGGAGAACAGGCTGACGGCCAGATTGCCGGCGGCCGCGCCGTTGATGGCCGCGGCCGGCAGGCTGACGAACTGGGTATTGTTGTAGCTCGCGTCGGTCAGCTTGATCTGGCCGGTGGTCTCGCCGACGCCGGTCATATTGCCGCCTATGCCGACCCGGGTATTGCTGGTGCCGAGCTGGTAGCCGGCGTCGCCGCCGCGGATGGTGCGCATGTCGGCAAAGCCGAGCTTGGCGCCCAGGTTGCGGGTGAAGGTATCGTTGGCCTCGACGATGCGCGCCTCGATCAGCACCTGCTTGGAGGCGACATCGGTCTTGCTGATCAGCTTGCGGATATCCTCGAGCTTGGAGGCGATGTCGGTGACGAACAGCTGGTTGGTGCGCGGCTCGATGATGGCGCTGCCGCGCTTGGACAGCACGCGGTTCTTGCTGTCGGCGCCGGAGCCGTCCAGGCCGAACACGTTCTTGAAAGCGTCCGCCTTCTGATAATTGAGCTGGAAGATTTCCGACTTCAGCGGTTCCAGATCGGCGATCTGGGCCCGCTGTTCGAGTTCCAGTTTTTCCTTGGTCAGCAGTTCTTCCTTGGGCGCGATCCACAGCACGGTGCCGTTCTTGCGCATGTCCAGGCCCTTGGCCTGCAGCACCACGTCGAGCGCCTGGTCCCACGGCACTTCCTTCAGGCGCAAGGTCAAATTGCCCGCCACGCTGTCGCTGGTGATGATGTTCAGGCCGGAAATATCGGCGATCGCCTGCAGCGCCGCGCGCACTTCCACGTTCTGGAAGTTAAACGACAGCTTCTCGCCGCGATAGCCCTGGGTGCCCTGGGTCAGCTTGTTCACATCTTCCTTGATCGGCTTGACGTCGATCACCAGCTGGGTGTCGCTCTGGTAGACGCTCTGCTCCCACAGGCCATGGGCCTCGATGGTCATGCGCGTGTTGTCGCCCTGCGGCACGGTGGTCACCAGCGCCACCGGGGTGCCGAAGTCGCGCACGTCGAGACGGCGGCGCAGCGTTTCGGGCACGCCCGTCTTGAGGAAGTCGACCACCACGCCGGTGGCGACCTGGCGCACGTCGACGGCCACCTGGCTATTCGGCAGGTCGACCACGATGCGGCCTTCGCCGCTCGAACCGCGGCGGAAATCCATATCGCGCAGCAGTTGACGCCCCGGCGGCGCTGCCGCCACCGGCGTGGCCGGCAACACCGGCAGGCCGCGCGCATCGACCGCCTGGGCCAGACCGCCGGAGCTGTCGATGGTCAGGATGATCGCATTGCCGTCGATGGTGGTGGCGTAATTGAGGGCGCGCTTCAGATTGAACACCAGGCGCGAACGCTCGCCGGCCTGCACCACGTTGACGCTGCGCAGCTCGCCCAGGTTCATGTCCTGGGTGTTCTTACCGGTGGCGTTGACGGTGGCGCCGAAGTCGAGCGCGATGCGCGGCGGATTGGTGATGGCAAAGCCGATCGGCAATTTCGCGGGCGGATTCTTCAGCTGGACCTTGACGATCACATTCGCGCCCTGCTGGTTGGCCGAGATCGATTCGATCGCATTGGCCGGCGCCGGGGCCGGCTCCTGCGCCTGCGCCAGCACCGCGGTGCCCAGCAGCGCCAGCAGGGTGGCGGCGCGGCCGGCGCGCACGGCCGCCAGACGCAGCATGGAAGGGTTAAAAGCGATCATTTGGTGTTCTCCTTACTTTCCTGCAACTCCAACTTCGATATGCGTTCGACCCAGTCGCCGGTCGCATCCTGTACGATTTCCTTGATCGTGATCGCGCCTTCGCCCACGCTGGTGATCAGGCCGAAGTTCTGGCCGATGTGCTGGCCAGCCTTGACCTGATGCACCGCGCGGTCGATCTGCAGCAAGGCATAGATCACCCCGGCCTTCTGCATCGTGCCCACCATCTTGACCGTGTCGAGCGGGTAGCTCTCGAGCAGCTCCCTGCGCCTGTCCATGTCCGGTTTCAGGCCGCCGCCGCCCTTGGCCGCCTTGGCCAGCTCGGCCAGCAGCTTGTTGGCATTGAAAGGATCGGCCGCATCGGCCGAGGCATAGGCGAAGGGGACGAAGGTCTTCGGTTCGGAGATCGGCTGCACCTTGACCACGGCCTGGCCGTCGACCTCCTTCATCCATGTCCGCACTTCCTGCACATCGCTGTCGCCGCAGCCCGTGAGCAGCGTGGCGCCGGCCAGCAGCAGGGCCGGCAGCAGGGGCGGCAGGGCGGCGCGCGCGCGCACGGCGGCGCCTTGGGGCGAATTCATCATTTTTTCTTCTCCGCCTTTTTCTTCTCGGCCGCGGCCTTGCGTTGGGCGTTGACCTCTTCCGGATCGAGGTAGCGGAAGGTCTTGGCCACCGCGTCCAGGCTCAGCATGCCGTCCTTGCCGGTGCTCAGGCTCATGTTGTTGAGCGTGACAATGCGGCGCAGATTGGCCATGTCGCCGGCGAAGGCGCCGATGTCATGGTAATTGCCGGTGACCTTGATATCGATGGGCAGCTCGGCATAGTAATCCTTGACCCCCACCTGGCCCGGCTTGAACAGCTCGAACTGCAGGCCGCGCCCCAGGCCGGCCTGGTTGATATCGGACAGCAGCTCGGCCATTTCAGCCTTGCTCGGCAGCTGCTTCTGCAGCCCCTCCACATATTTGTCGACCTGAATCTTCTGGGCCCGCAAGGCTTCCAGGTTGACCGCCTGGGCGGTCTTGATCTTGTACTCTTCGCGTAGCTTCAGTTCGGTTTGGGCCAGCGCTTCCTGTTCTTCGAACTGGCCGCTCCAGTAAGCGAAATAGCCGAGCGCGATCACGCCGGCCATCACACCGATGCCGCACAAGACGCGCGGCACCAGCGGCCACTGGCCGGGATGGCGCTGCCCCAGGCCCTCGAACTGCGCACGCAGGGCCGTGATATTGATACTGCTCATCTGGGCTCCTCAGGACTTGGCCGGCGCTGCGCCGGCCGGGTGTGGTGCCGCGGGCTTGGCGCCGGGCTTGGTGCCGGGCTTGCCGTCGGTCTTGCCATCGGGTGGGGCATCCTTGTCGCGCGGACGCTTGATGTTGACCACCAGATTGAACTCCACCACTTTCTTGGCCGTCTTGCCCTGGCCCAGTCCGGTCGAGTGCACATCGACCAGATCGGGCCGCTCCAGCCAGGGCGAATTGCCGGCCAGGTTGCGCAGGAATTCCGAGACGCGCTCCTGCGACTGGGCATAGCCGCTGATGGTCACTTTCTGGTTTTCCTGCTTGAAAGCCTTCAGGTACACGCCGGACGGCGTCTGCTTGACCAGCTCATCCATCAGATACACCGGCTGGTTGCGGTCGGCCTGCAGGTCTTCCACCGCCTGCTGGCGCGCCTTCAGCGCTTCGATTTCCTGTTTCAAGGTGGCGATTTCGACGATCTTCTTGTCGAGCACCACGATGGCTCCCTTGAGCACCTGATTGCGTTGCCCCTGGACCGAGATGGCGCTCGCGTTGTAGCCGCCCACCAGCAGGACGGCGGCCACGCCGGCCAGCGCGCCCAGCGCCAGCAAAGCGAAAAACGCCGCCTTTTGTTGCTTGCGGCGGGCTTCGCGGTGCGGCAGCAGATTAATTCTGATCATCAGCCAAACCTCCGCAGGGCCAGGCCGCAGGCGACCAGATAGGCGGGCGCGTCAAGGCGCAACTGCGCCTCGCGCACGGCCGGTCCCAGTTGCATGCCCTTGAACGGCGAAATGACGGCGCTGGCGATCTTGCTGCGGCTGGCGATCAGTTCGAGCAGCCCCGGCAACTGGGCGCAGCCGCCCGCCAGGAACAGCTGGTCGACCCGGGTATACGGCGTCGAGGTGAAGAAGAACTGGATCGCGCGGGTGATTTCCAGCGCCGCGCTCTCGAGGAAGGGCTGCAGCAGGTCGGCCGCGTAGTTTTCCGGCAGGTCGCCGGCCTTCTTGCGGGTTTCCGCCTCGTCGAAGGCCATGCCGTAGGAGCGCACGATATCCTGGGTCAGCGCATTGCCGCCGAAGGGCTGCTCGCGCTCGTAGATGGTGACGCCGTCAAGCATGATCGAGATATGCGTCATCTGGGCGCCGATCTGGAACAGCGCCACCACCTTGCCGGTGCCGGCCTCGGGCAACTGGGCGATGATGCGGTCGAGCGCGGCGCGCGCCGCATACGATTCGATATCCATCACGGTGGCCTTCAGGCCCGAGGCCTCGGCGATCGCGACGCGGTCGTCGACCTTCTCGCGGCGCGAGGCGGCCAGCATAACTTCGATATCCTCGGGCGAATTGGCGGCCGGCCCGATGACGTCGAAGTCCAGGCTGACCTCATCGAGGGCGAAGGGAATGTACTGGCTCGCTTCGGATTCGACCTGCACTTCGAGCTGGTCTTCCGACATGCCAGCCGGCAGGATAATTTTCTTGGTGATCACGGACGCCGGCGGCATGCCCAGCGCGGCCAGCTTGGCGCGGGTGCCGCTTTTTTTCCAGACCCGGCGTACCGCTTCGACCACCTGGTCCATGTTTTCGATATTGCCATCGACCACGGCGCCGCGCGGCAGCGGCTCGGACGCATAGCGCTCCAGCCGCAACTCGGTCTTGCCCGCCATTGCCAGTTCCACCAGCCGCACGCTGGAAGTGCTGATATCGATACCGACCAGCGGTGCGTTGCCCTGCCCTAGCAGCGCGGCCAGATCCAGCATCATGCCGATCCCCCACGCTGTCGCCCGACGCCAGAAGCGGCGCCGCGCTGTTTCAGATAACGCAGTCGTACTGTTTGCATGAGGAACTCGTTTGTAAACCAGCGTTTAGATGGTAATGATAAGAACGTACATTAAAGCGGAGTTATCACCATTGTAAAGGTATTTCTACAGTGCACGATTCGCCGGGTGTGCGCGTTTCGCCACACTATGAGGGGCCCACGTTTCACCATGCATAACACACTTGTTTTATTGCTAGCATGAAAATATTGCTTTTAGACTAGTGCGCGCGCCGCTGCGGCCCTGCCCTCGCTTATAATGAATCGGATAACAATAGCGAAAGATTCGACGCGCATGGCCACCTCCAACTCCGCTCCGCCCCCGTCCCAGTCGCCCGCCAAGGGCGCCCAGCCCAAGCGTTTCCTCATGATGGCCGGCGTCACCCTGGCCGGCCTGGCCCTGACGGGCGTGCTGCTGGTGGTGTTCGGCCTGGCGATGGCCTACCCCAACCTGCCCGAGCTCGACACGCTGACCGACTACCGGCCCAAGATGCCGTTGCGGATCTTCTCGGCCGACAATGTGCTGATCGGCGAATTCGGCGAAGAGCGCCGCAACCTGGTGCGCATCAAGGACATCCCCGATGTGATGAAAAAAGCCGTGCTGGCCATCGAGGACGACCGTTTCTACGAACACGGCGGCGTCGACTACCTGGGCATCGCCCGCGCCGCCCTGCACAACGCCACCGGCGGCGCCAAGCAGGGCGCCTCCACCATCACCCAGCAGGTGGCGCGCAATTTCTTCCTGTCGAGCGAACAGACGCTCAAGCGCAAGGCCTATGAAGTGCTGCTGGCCTGGAAGATCGAGCAGAACCTGTCCAAGGACCAGATCCTGGAGGTGTATATGAACCAGATCTACCTGGGCCAGCGCGCCTACGGCTTTTCTTCCGCCGCCCAGATCTATTTCGGCAAGAATCTGAAAGACATTAGCGTGGCCGAGGCGGCCATGCTGGCCGGCCTGCCCAAGGCGCCGTCGGCCTACAACCCGGTGGTCAATCCGAAGCGCGCGCGCACGCGCCAGCAATACATCCTGGTGCGCATGCATCAGCTCGGCTATATCAGCGACAAGCAATTCGACGCGGCCAAGGCCGAGCAGCTCAAGGTCAAGACCGACAGCAGCGAATTCGGCGTGCACGCCGAATACGTGGCCGAGATGGCGCGCCAGCTGGTCTATGAGCAATTCAAGGAAGATACCTATACCCGCGGCCTGAACGTATTTACCACCATCACCAAGGCCGACCAGGACGCGGCCTACCTGGCGCTGCGCCGCGGCGTGATGGATTACGAGAAGCGCCACGCCTATCGCGGCCCGGAAGCCTATATCGACATCCCCAACCGCAAGGAAGACGCCGACGACGCCATCGAGACCGAGCTGGCCGACCACCCCGACAGCGACGACATCGTCGCCGCCATGGTGCTGCAGGCCAGCCCGCAGAAGATCACCGCCGTCACCGCCTCGGGCGAGGAAATCCACATCAGCGGCGCCGGGCTGGAGATGGGCCGCTCCTGGCTGTCCGAGAAGGCCGCGCCGAACAAGCGCATCCGCCGTGGCGCGGTGATCCGCGTGATGCGCGAGGAAAAGGACTGGGAAGTGACCCAGATGCCGGAAATCGAATCGGCCTTCGTTGCCGCCAGCACCGAGGACGGCGCGATCCGCGCCATGGTCGGCGGCTTCGACTACAACCGCAACAAGTTCAACCACGTCACCCAAGCCTGGCGCCAGCCCGGTTCCTCGTTCAAGCCGTTTATCTATTCGGCCTCGCTCGAGCGCGGCCTGTCGCCGGCCACCATCATCAACGACGCGCCGATCTCGTTTGACGCCGGCCAGACCGGCGGCCAGGCCTGGGAGCCGAAGAACTACGACGGCAAATACGAAGGCCCGATGTCGATGCGGCGCGGCCTGACCAAGTCCAAGAACATGGTCTCGATCCGCATCCTGCACAAGATCGGCGCCAAGTTCGGCCAGGAATACACCACCCGCTTCGGTTTCGACGCGGACAAGAACCCGCCCTACCTGACCCTGGCCCTGGGCGCCGGCAACGTCACGCCGCTGCAGATGGCCGGCGCCTACTCGGTGTTCGCCAACGGCGGCTACAAGGTCAGCCCCTACCTGATTTCCAAGGTCACCGACGCCAACGGCAAGGTGCTGTCGCAGGCCGCGCCGGAGCTGGCCGGCGACGAGAAGAACCGCGTCATCGACGCACGCAACGCCTTCCTGATGGACAGCATGATGCGCGACGTGGTGCGCTTCGGCACCGCCACCAAGGCGCTGGTGCTGAAACGCCCCGACATCGCCGGCAAGACCGGCACCACCAACGACTCGATCGACGCCTGGTTCGCCGGCTACCAGTCCAAGCTGGTGGGCATCGCCTGGATAGGCTACGACCAGCCCAAGAACCTGGGCAACAAGGAAACCGGCGGTGGCCTGGCGCTGCCGATCTGGATCAGCTATATGCAGAAGGCATTGAAGGGGGTTCCGGTCGACGAGCGGGCCGTGCCGGAAGGCTTGATACAGGTGGGAGAGGATTACTACTACGCCGAGAATCCACCCGGCGTCGGGGTCCATAACCTCGACGGCGCCAGCCATGGCACGCCGGCCGAAGAAAAGGCCAAGGACGCGGTCAAGAACGAGCTGTTCTGATCCGCCGCGCCGGGGCCGGGCCTGGCCCGGGGTCCCGGCGGCCGTTGGCGGCCGCGTTCAAGCGTCAGGCTTAGGCCAGCACGACGGTGACGCCGGCCTGTTGCGATACATAGGTCGACAGCGCTTCAAACAGTTCGGAATCGTCGCGGGTATTGCGCCATTTGCCGTCCTTCTGCTTGAAGTGGAAGCCGCCCGCACGCGCCGCCACCCACAGCTCCTGCATCGCCGCCTGGCTGTTGACGATGATTTTGCTGCCATTGTCGATAAATTCGATCTCCAGCACATTGCCGCTGCGGCTGCACTCCACGTCGAGCACATCCTCGTCGTTCAGCCGGTCCAGTGCCGCCTCGATCGCGTTGAGGGTGGCAACGGCCTGTGTCAGGAATTCTGTTTCGCCCATGCTACACTCCAATCTTTCTAGTCAAACCATGATTCTAAACGTGAAGTCCACCTTAACACGCATTACCCCTATTCTCGGCAGCGCATTGTGCGTGGCCGTGCTGCTCGGCGGCTGCGGCCAGCCGGGGCCGCTGTACCTGCCGAAGGCGCCCACCAAGTCCGCCAGCAGCACCTCGACCAGCAAGCCGGGCGTGCCGCCGGCATCGTCGCCCGTGCCTGGCACGGCGCCTAGCTCGCAGCAGTAAGCAAGGCGCAACGGCAAAGAGCCGGGGACGCTGTTTAAACCCACGGCAAAGAGCCGGGGGCCTGTCCCGCAGGGACAGGCGGGGCGCAGCCCCTCCCCGGACCCTGGGTCAGACCCCAGGGGTACGCCGTGGGTTTACAAAAAAAAGCGCGCCTCACCATGGGCGCGCTTTTTTCTTCCGCGATGCAGCTCAACGCACCACCACCTTCACCACCCCACCCGCCTTCGCATACTTCCAGTACAGCCTTGCCCCCAGCAGCAGCGCCACGATCAGCCCAAAAATAATCGGCTGGGTAAAATTATGCTTGCCCGCCTTCATCCACCAGAAATGCAAGATCCCCAGCGGCGCCACCACATAGATCAGCCGGTGCAACCACTGCCAGCGCTTGCCGCCCAGGCGGCGGATCATGCCATTGGTGCTGGTCAGCGCCAGCGGTATCAGCAGCACGAAGGCGCTAAAGCCCACGGTGATGAAAGGCCGCTTAAGCACATCCTTCCACATCTCCTGCACATCGAAGAAATGATCGAACCACAGAAAAGTGGTGAAGTGCAGCGCCGCGTAAAAGAAGGCAAACAAGCCCAGCATGCGGCGCAGCTTGAGCAGCCAGTTCCACTTGCTCAGCCGGCGCAGCGGCGTCACCGCCAGCGTGATGCACAGGAAGTACAAGGTCCAGTCGCCGGTGCCGCGCGTGATGAATTCCAGCGGCTCGACCAGTTGCCCGGTGAGCGTCAGATACACCATGCGCCCAAAGGGGACCAGCGCCAGCAGGAAGATCAGCACCTTGAGCGCCGATGCCTGGCGCGCAGTGGGAGTAAAAGCCATGGCTATCGTCCGCCGCTCAGAAGAACTTCTTCAGGTCCATGCCCGAGTACAGCGATGCGACATCGTTATAGCCATTGAACATCAGCGTCTTGCGCTTTTTCGCCAGGAAACCATCCTCGCCGATGCGGCGCTCGGAGGCCTGCGACCAGCGCGGGTGGTCGACTTCCGGGTTCACGTTCGAATAGAAACCATACTCCGACGGCGCCGCCAGATTCCAGGCCGTACGCGGTTGCTCCTTGACGAAGCGGATCTTGACGATGGATTTGGCCGACTTGAAGCCATACTTCCACGGCAGCACCATGCGCACCGGCGCGCCGTTCTGGTTCGGCAGGGTCTCGCCATACATGCCCAGGGTCAGCAGCGCCAGCGGATGGTTGGCTTCATCGATGCGCAAGCCTTCCACATAGGGCCAGTTCAGCACGCGGCTGCCCACGCCCGGCATCTGCTTCTTGTCGGCCAGCGAAATGAATTCCACAAACTTGGCGTTACCGGTCGGCTCGACCCGCTTGATGATCTCGGAGAAGGAATAGCCCACCCACGGAATGACCATCGACCAGCCCTCCACGCAGCGCAGGCGGTAGACCCGCTCTTCCAGCGGCGCCAGCTTGAGCAGCGCGTCCAGGTCCAGGGTCATCGGCTTCTTGACCTCGCCTTCGATGGTGACGGTCCAGGGCCGGGTTTTCAGCGTATGGGCGTTCTGGGCTGGTTCGCTCTTGTCGGTGCCGAACTCGTAGAAATTATTGTAGGTGGTGGCGTCTTTGTAGGCGCTCTGCTTGTCCATCGCCGAATAGGCGGGATTCAGTTTGGAGACCAGCTTGGGATTGATGCCCTGGGCGAAAGCCTGGCGGTTGGCCATCTCCAGCAGCGCGCCGCCGGCCAGCGTGCCGGCCGCGATCTGGCGCATGAAGGAACGGCGCGATTCGAACACTTCGCGCGGGGTGATTTCGGAGGAAAACGGCAGGTCGAGACCGTTGGGACGTTTGATCAGCATGGCAACTCCAGTAAACAGTGCAAGGTTGTGACTTGGTCGGGCCAGACCGTCGAACCTTACACTATTTCCTTGCCAGTATTCTGAAGGGGAAGTTAACCGAGCGGCAACTTCCCTGTATGACCGCTTATTACAGCTTGCCGTAGGAGTGCAGTCCCGACAGGAACATATTCACGCCCAGGAAGGCGAAGGTGGTCACCAGCAGGCCGACCAGCGCCCACCAGGCCGCCACGCGGCCGCGCAGGCCCGTCATCAAACGCATATGCAGCCAGGCCGCGTAATTGAGCCAGACGATCAGGGCCCAGGTTTCCTTCGGGTCCCAGGACCAGTAGCCGCCCCAGGCTTCGGCCGCCCACAGCGCGCCCAGGATGGTGGCGATAGTGAAGAAGGCGAAGCCGACCGAAATGGCCTTGTACATCACATCGTCCAGCACTTCCAGCGACGGCAGGCGGTCGACCAGATAGCCGCTGGACTTGAGCAGATAGGCCGAGGCCACCATGGCCGACAGCGAGAACGTCCCGTAGCCAATGAAATTGGCCGGCACGTGGATTTTCATCCACCAGCTTTGCAGGGCCGGCACCAGCGGCTGGATGTCGGCCGCGTCGCGCGTGACCGTGTACCACAGCAGGAAGCCGACCGCGGCCGAAATGACCAGCATGACGAAGGCGCCCAGCTGGCGGGTCTGGTAATGCTGCTCGTAGTACAGGTAGAACAGCGCGGTGATCAGCGAGAACAGGATGAACACTTCGTACAGGTTCGAAATGGGGATGTGGCCCACGTCGGCGCCGATCAGGTAGGACTCGTACCAGCGCACCAGCATGCCGGTCAGGCCCAGGATCACGCCGGCCCAGCACAGGCGCGAGCCGACCGAGCCGCCAAACGGCGAACGCGACAGCAGGCCCAGCCAGTAGAACAGGGTCGACAGGAAGAACATCGTGCCCATCCACAGGATCGCGGACTGGCTCGATAGCATGTATTTGAGGAAGAATTTCTTGTTGGCCAGGTCCAGGTCGCCGCCATACAGGGAAATGGCGTACAGCGACAGCAGCGCCGCCACCGGGATCAGCCAGCGCACCGGCTTCCAGTGCCAGCCCAGCGCGGCAAAGCTCGGGACGGCGGCCAGCAGGATGGCCTGGTCGTAGATGTTCATGAAGGCGCTATAGCGGTTCAGCGCGAACAGCGCGGCGCCCAGCAGGGCCAGCGCATAGATCCAGTCGAGCGCGCCCAGGCGCTTGAAATAGCCGGGCGCCTGGCTGTAGGTTTGGGTGTGCGACATTTCCATCATTTATCTCCGTTACCGCCTAGCTTACGCCGCTTGCGGCAGTTTTTCTTTTAATGCTGTGAATTCATGCTCGAAATCGAGCGTCTTGCGCTGCGTGCTCATGGCCATGATCGCATCCGCGCCACCTTCGCCGTGGTCCTTGACCCAGACCCACAGGCGCCGTTCGCGGATGTAGAACATGGCGAACACGCCCAGCACCAGGAACAGGCAACCCAGATACACCACCGATTTGCCCGGCGACTTGGTCACCTGGAACACCGAGGCCTTGATCTCGGTAAAGTCGTCCAGCTGCAGATACACCGGCGCGCCGTAAAAATAGCTGTCCGACAGCGCATTCGTGGCCAGTTGCAGGAAGCGGCCATGCGCCTCGTCGGCCGCCACCGGCGCCATGCCGGCCTGCTTGCGCGCCTGCTGCCACAGCTCCCACAGGCTGCCGTTGAGGATCTTCATAAAGATGTTCGCGGCCTTTTCCTGCTCGGCGGCCGGGATTTTCTCCAGGAAGTGCGAAATCGCCAGGAAACCGCCATCCTTGTCGTTGCCGGCGAAGATAGCCAGGCTGCGGCTGGCCGATTCCTGCAACTGGGCCCGCACCGTGTCCGACGCGCTGGCCTGGGGCATCGCGCGCGCCGCATAGCTGGCCGCCGCCGCGCCGCGCAAGGCCGGGTCGTGCAGGGCCGCGCGCAGGCGCATCCAGTCGCGCACGCTGTATTCATCGTCGGCCGGAATCCGCAGGAAGCTGAACGGATCGGCCGGGCTGCTGCGCACGCCGGCCAGGAATACGCTGGCGCCGTCGAGCGTCACCGGCTGCATATAATTCTGGAATTCACGCGCCTGGCCGGTCTTGTCGCGCAGCTTGTACTGCACGCTAGGGCCGACATTCTTCAAGTCTTTATTGTTGGCGTTCCTGGCGGCCGAGCCCAGGCGCTTGTCCAGGCCCACGGCGAACTGGTCGTTCAGGCTCTGGCCCTTGGTGACGGCGCGCGCATCCTGCGTGGCCGCCAGGTTTTCCACGTTGAAGGGACGGAAACCGGTCCACTCCACCGTATAAGCCTCGTTCAGCGGCGTGCTGGCGCCCACTTCGCCGGCCAGCGGCGCGGCGGCGCTGGCCGTGCCCGCCATCGGATAGGCGTTGAGCTTCAGCTTGCTGCCGCCATCCTCGAAACTGCTCTGGTAGATCGCCACGCCATGGGTGATCAGGGGCTTGTTGACTTCGATGGTGGCCGCTTCGATCTTGCCGGTCACGTTGTCGCGCACCAGCACATCGCTGGCGAACAGCTTGGGCATGCCGGTGCTGTAGAAGTCGATGGTGAATTTTTTCAGCTGCAGGGTGAAGGGCAACTCCTGGATCAGCACGCCCTCGGCGCGCGGAATGATGGCGGTGCTGCTGGAGGCGCCTTCGGGCACCAGGGTGTTGCCGCGGAAGGTGGGATTGCCCAGGCCGAGACGGTGCTTGGCGGGAATGTCGGCGATCACGCCGCTGCCGCCGAAGGCCGTCTTGCCCATGAACCATTCCTGGAAGCGGATCGGCATGTCCGAGTCGAGCAGGCCGCCGATGCAGATGATGACGATGGCCGAGTGGGCGAAGATATAGCCGAATTTATTGGCCGCGCCGCGCTTGGCCGCGATCAGCGTGGCCTGGTCTTTCTCGACCAGCTTGACGCTGTAGCCGGCATGGGACAGGCGCTCGGCGGTCTGCTTGACCAGCGCGGGACGGCCCAGCGCCGACTGCCATTGCATCTTGTGGTGGAAATTGTGCAGCGACTGCTCGCGCACCGATTCGCGCCAGCTGCGCATGTCCTTGATCATCTTCGGCGCGTTGCGGATGATGCACAAGGAGGTGGAAGCGACCAGGAAGGCCATGATCAGCAGGAACCACCAGGCCGAATACACGGCATACAAACCCAGCTTGTTGAACACTTCGAACCAGAACGGCCCGAACTGGTTCACATAATTGGACATGGGTTCGTTCTGCTTCATCACCGTGCCGATCATCGAGGCGATCGCGATCAGGGTCAGCAGACTGATGGCAAAACGCATCGACGACACCAGCTCAACGGCCTCATCGAGGACGGGGCGGCGGGTGTGCAACTGGATACCGGTGGTGCTGGGGCTACTCATGCGCGATACTATCTCAAAGGAAATGCCGGGATGGAAGGGTGCCGGGAGCATACCAACAAAAAGGGCAGCCCGCTTGCGCTGCCGCCCTTTTTAACTTAGATTAATCCGCACAAGCGTGCGGTTTTGCCGCTTACTTCAGGCCGGCGACGTAATCGGAGACAGCCTTGATCTCGTCATCGGACATGCGCTTGGCGATCGTGCTCATCTGAGGGCTGTTCTTGCGGCCATTGGCGCGGAACAGGGCCAGTTGGGCGCCGGTGTAGTCCTGATGCTGGCCGCCGATGCGTGGGTACTGCACCGGAATGCCGGCGCCGGAGGCGCCATGGCAGCTGGCGCAGGCCGGCACGTTTTTCTCGGCGATGCCGCCACGGTAGATTTTCTTGCCCAGGTCGATGGTGTCCTTGGACTTGGCCGCGCCCGGCTTTTGCGCCGTGGTCGCCAGATAGGCGGCGATGTTTTTCTTTTCGCCATCCGTCAGCATCTTGGCGTAGGTCGTCATCACAGCCTGATTGCGCTCGGCGGTGGTGAAGTTCACCAGCTGTTTGTAGATGTAGCCCTCGTGCTGGCCGGCCAGTTTGGGATTGGCGGCGATGGTCGAATTACCGGCGGCGCCATGGCAGGATACGCAGGCGGGCAGGCCGCGCGCCGCATCGCCATCGGCATACAGCGAGCCACCCTTGGCCGGATCGGCCTTGGCGACAGCCGCTTCCGCGTGGGCCGGTTTTTTTTCTTCGGAGGCCGAAACGCTTGCCGAAACAGCCAACAGAGCGACGAGCATGGATTTTACAAACGGTGAAAACGCACGATTCATTCAAACACCCTGTGACGAGTCATAAAAGTAGTGGCAAAGTATTGTCACGCACTCGCGGCATCTGCCCCCATCTTTTGGCATTACGGCGCTCTGGCTTAAACTGCGTGGCAACAATTCGTAACCCCTTATTGTACAATAGCTTTCTGGCATTTCCGCTTCCATTTGTTGCAATTTAGACCCATCCCCATGTCCAAACTCTGGCAAGCCCGCTTCTTTACGACCGTAAACCAACTGCGCGACCTTCCCGACACCACCGTGCCGGAAATCGCCTTTGCAGGTCGCTCCAACGCCGGTAAATCGACCGCCATCAACATTTTGTGCAATCAGAAGGGCCTGGCATTCGCCTCCAAGACGCCCGGACGTACCCAGCACATCAACTATTTCTCGATCGGCGGCGCCCACGTGGCCCAGCACCGCAAGGACCCGACCATCATCGAGGAAATCGAATGCCTGCTGGTCGACTTGCCGGGCTACGGCTACGCGGAAGTGTCCGGTTCGGCCAAATTGCACTGGCAGCGCCTGCTGGGCGACTATGTCCAGCGCCGCGAACAGCTGGCCGCGCTGATCCTGATCATGGATTCGCGCCGCCCGTTCACCGATCTGGACATCCAGATGCTGGAATGGTTCGCCCCGACCGGCAAGCCTATCCATTGCATCCTGACCAAGGTTGACAAACTGAACCGCAATGAATCGGTCAATATCCTGCGCCAGGCCAAGGCCAAGCTGGCCAGTTATGTCGATGAAGACGGCGAAGGCTTCCCCTTCACCGTGCAACTGTTCTCCGCGCTCAAACGCGTCGGCATCGACGAAGCCAACGACAAGATCCTGGAACTGGCCGGCGTGAGCCCGGACGATGCCGCCGCGCAGGTGGGCCAGATCGCCCTGATCGACATGGAAGACGACGTTGAAGGCGACGACGCCCCCGACGCGCCGGCCGGCGATGCGGACGACAAGACCAAGTAATTTTTTATCCAGGAACCAGCAACGATGCATACACCCAACGTTTCCGCGCAATTTCCCGCCATCCGCATGCGCCGCATGCGCCGCGACCCGTTTTCGCGCGCCCTGATGCGCGAAAACGTCGTCACGGCGGCTGACCTGATCTATCCGGTCTTCATTCTCGAAGGCACGCAGCAGCGCGAGCCGGTGCTGTCGATGCCGGGCGTGGAACGGGTGTCGGTGGACTTGCTGCTGGAAATCGCGGCGGAATGCGTGGCGCTGGGCATTCCCGTGCTGGCCCTGTTCCCCGTCATCGACGCGGCCAAGAAGACGCCTGACGGCATCGAAGCGACCAACCCGGACGGCCTGGTGCCGCGCGCCGTGCGTGCGCTCAAGCAGCACTTCCCAGAACTGGGCGTGCTGACCGATGTGGCGCTCGATCCCTTCACCAGCCATGGCCAGGATGGTCTGATCGACGAGAACGGCTATGTGCTCAACGACGTCACCACCGCAATGCTGATCCGCCAGGCACTCACGCAGGCCGAAGCCGGCGTCGACGTGGTGGCGCCGTCGGACATGATGGATGGGCGCATCGGCGCGATCCGCGCCGCGCTGGAAGAAGCCGGTTTCATCCACACCCGCATCATGGCGTATTCGGCCAAGTATGCGTCGGCGTTCTACGGTCCCTTCCGCGATGCGGTCGGCTCGGCCAAGAACCTGGGCAAGAGCGACAAGAACACCTACCAGATGGACCCGGCCAATAGCGACGAAGCGCTGCGCGAAGTGGGCCTGGATCTGGCCGAGGGCGCCGACATGGTCATGGTCAAGCCGGGCATGCCGTATCTGGACATCGTGCGCCGCGTCAAGGACGAGTTCAAGGTGCCGACCTTTGCCTATCAGGTCAGCGGCGAATACGCGATGATCAAGGCCGCCGCACAAAACGGCTGGCTCGATCACGACAAGGTGATGATGGAATCCATGCTGGCCTTCAAGCGCGCCGGCGCCGATGCCGTGCTGACCTATTTCGCGCTCGACGTCGCGCGCCTGCTCAAGGCCCGCGCCTAAAGTAAAACGGGGTGGCGCTGGCGGGCCGCCGGCAGCCGCCCAAAACCCAAGGCAAAGAGCCGGGGTCTGACCCGCCGGGTCAGACCCCAGGGTTGCGCTGTGGGTTTTAAACGCACTGCGGCATGCTTACCTTTACAGCATTGCCATTCAACGCAAACGCTTTCAATACGGCTCCTGCAGCACTCCAGACTGCAAGGACAGCTTGCCCGCGCCATCGCGCGCCACCGCGAACCAATGGCCGCCATGCAGGCCCACGAACAGCGCCTCGTCCTGCAACGGACTGAACACTTCCTCGCTGTGCCCCACCAGATCGATCAGCAGCAGCGCGGCCTTGCCTTTTCCGGTGCAAGGCTTGCGCGCCGCCAGCAGCATGCTGCCGGACGCGCTCAGCGACTCGGTCTCGCAATAGCTGCTGGGGTAGCTAAAAGCCCCCATCGCCTTGCCATCCGGTCCCACCACCGCCAGCATGGAACTTTTTTTCCCCGCCTGATACCCCAAGGCATAAACGCTGCCGTTCGCGCCGACGCCGGTGCTGACCTCGGACCAGGCCGCCACCTGCGGGCGCACGCTCCACACATACGAGCCCGCCAGCCGCAAGCGCGAACTGGAATAGTCTTTCGGCAGGTCCTGCTTGCTCAGCTTATACGGCAGGAAATTCCCACCGATATAAAGACTGTCGCCGATCAGGCGCGCGCTGGCGCGGTGATCGAAGGCGCCATTCTTCCTGATCGAGGGCGCGCCCGCCTTCAGCGCATCGTCAAAGCTGGCGACAAATAGCGAATAGTATTCGTGGCCCTCGTCTTCATCCTTGATATAGCCCGCCACCTTGACGCCATCGAGGGTATCGCCCAGCGCATAGGCGAACTGATTGCGGCCTGGCAGCTCGATGGCCTTGTGCCCGGTTTGCCGTCCCTGGCTGTCGAAGCGGTACAGATAGGCCATGGTCTGGTTCAGCGAGCGCGCGGCCTGGGTATTCACATTGGCCGCCAGATAGACGGCGCCGCCATGAAACACGCAGCCCCTCGGGTAGATGGCGGCACTGCCATCCGGCGCAGCAATGCGCTGCTGCCACAACACCGTATTGTGGACGCGGTCGATCAACAGCAACTGGCCGCTGCTGGTGCCGGCATCGGCATCGAACTCCGATCCAGCCAGGCAAATCTTGTCGCCGCTGTCCGAAAAACCCAGGTAGTGGGGAGTGAAACGCTTGCCCTGCAAGGGCAGCGGCAATGTGGCGGCGCCCGCTGCGCCGGCAAAGAGCAGCGCGCTGGCGGCGAAGCGGAATCGAAGGTTTTTGCTCATCAGGCTGGCCACCGTTGTTGGTCACGATAGTGCACTTGCGCAATATGCGGCGGCACTGCTTCCGAGTGTACATCGGGATATTGCCATGATGGAATCAATTTACCGCCAGCGGCGGCGGGAATGTGGCCTGGAGTGGCCGGACGCCACAGTCAGGCCAGATTTGCCAACATCAGCGCCGGTATTCCGGGAAGAATTCCTTGAGCAGGAAGGCGTGCAGTTCGGCCTCGTCTTCCTTGCGCGCGCTCATCGGCACGGTGCGGCCCAGGCGCTGCGATTCCCACATGAAGTCGCCCGGCTTTTCCTTGCGGATCAACTCGATCATGCGCTTGATGGTGGCCGTTTCGATATCGCGTTCCGTCCCCAGGTCGACGTGGATCTGCTGGCTCCAGTTGCGCTTGAAGTTGCCGTTCCAGCCGCGGAATTTGATGTCGGCGCTGTTGAAGGTCTTGTCCACCACCTGCAGCACGCCGCCGCTGTCGTTGCGGTCGGCGCCGTTGGAGCGACCGCTCTGGGCGCCGGCGATATTCGCCTTGGCGATGCGGATGCCGCGTTCGGCGTCGGTCTCGGGCGCCGGCTCGGCCGGGCTGTTGGCGGCGCGCTGGGCACGCCGCTTGGCGATCAAGGTCGCCATATCCTCTTCCGGCGGCGGCTGCATCGGTGCGACCACCGGCGGCACATAGGTTTCCAGCTTGGGCCTGGCGGCGGCCGGCGGCGTGATCGCCGCCACGGTCGGCTTGGGCGCCGGGGCCGGCTTGGCCTTGGCCTGCTCGGTTTTCTTGGGCTGCTGCTTCGCTGGCTGTTTCGGCTGCTTGAGCGGTTCCACATACACGATGCTGCCGCCGGACGGCGGCGGGGTGCGGTGGAAGGGCTCCGCCGGGCGGAACACGTAATACAGCACGGCCAGCAAGTGCAGGCCGACCGAAATGGCAATGCCGATGCGGTTCGACCGCTTGCGTGCGCCGTAGCCGAGCTCCTCCGCAACGGGCAGCTTTTGGCCGCAAGTCTCGCAGTACTCGGAGCCCGTCAGGGTGGAATGGGAGGCGTGATGCAAAATAGATCGAGCTTTCTAGGGAACAAAATCCGGAAAACGGCCATAGTGCCAGAGTCCCACCGGTTTGGGAACCGCCCGGCCACGGACCGCAGCGGGCGCGGCGCCGGTCCGGCCGGCCGCTTGCGCACCTTGCATGCACAGCTTACCCGAGCTTGATCTTGAGGATTGTTACGGTATGTATCACGATTGCGATAAAGTGCCGCCGGAGGAGATGGGCGCACCATGCGGGTGCGTTTCGATGGCTTGCTGGCTAGCCATTGCCGCAAACATGGCAGAGACGCAACGGTCGGCATCGCGCACCTGGCGCGATGCCATCAGCGGACGCGGCAAGGCGTGGGTGTAATAATGCGCGCCCTCGACCGGGTAGCCCAGCACCCACAGCGTCGCCAGCGGCAGCCCGCTGGCGTCCAGCGGATGGCTGTCGGCATCGATATCGATGCCGCCCGGATGATAATTTCCGTTCAGGTAAGGCCGTACCAGCCCGCGCCGCAGCAGATTGCGGCTCAGCGGCGATACATCGGTCTGGGGCGAGTAGGCGTCGAGCCGGGCCGACAGCAGCACGTCGAAATGCGCGCGCAGCGGGCCGGACAGGAAAGGCGTCTCCAGCACGAAGCTGGCGGCGGCCTCATCGCACTCGACGCTGGCCCCCGGCCCCGAGGCCAGCGTCGCCACGCCGCAAGCCAGCAGGGCCAGCCACTCCTGATTGCGCCGCCTGGGCGGCCCGAAGGAGACGCGGTTGATGGCCGGGTGGAACACCTCCAGAAAGTGCCGGTGCGACTCCGGCGTCAGCCCGCCATGCTCGACCGCCGCCTGCAGGCTGGCACGCACATCGCGCAGCACGTCGGTGGCGCCCTTGACGGCGCTGATCACGTTGCCCAGCTCGGCCTCGGCCAGATCGCTGCGCAGATAGTCGTCCAGATAGGCGCGGAAGTCGGCCAGCGCGGCAAAGCGCCGGCCGCGCAGCGGGAATAGCAGCCGGTCGAGCAAGACTCCGTCGGCCACGCTGAGGACGTAGCGGGCCGGATCGGGCATCCGGCCGTCGCGCGCGCCGCGGTAGACCAAGCCCATATCGCGCAGCAGCAGCGGCAGCAGTTCGCGTTCGAAATCGAGCTGGCGGCTGCCGCGTTCGCGCAGCGCCTGCTCGCGCAGCGCGGCGATCGCATCCACGGTGAAATAGTGCGGCCGATGCCGTCCGCCCAGTCCCTTCTGGTTGACGCCGCGCGCCACATTCGGCAGGCAGTTGCGCGAGAACAGGATCAGCAGCGGCTCCTTGCCGGAAGGACGATAGCGCAAAGCGCCGCCCTCCCCTTCGAACACACCGCCGCGCCCCACGGTCAGCTCGGCGACCACATCATGCGCGCTCAGTCCCAGCCCCTGCACCGCCACCCGCGTGCCGGCCGCGATGCCGGCCAGATTGTCCAGCGGATAGACCTGGCGCACATAGGCCAGTTGCGGATTGCGCGCGGCATGGGCGCGGGCGAAGGCGCTCAAGCGGGTCTCCTGTTCGGTGGCGGCGTTATGGCCGTGGCCGGTGGTCAGGAACACGAAATCGCTCAGCTCGATAAAGCCATTGTCCAGTTCCACGGCGCAGCGCCCGTCCGGCTGGCGCCACAGGTCGACCGCGCGCTGGCGGTGCTGCCGCAGCGTGGCGCAGTCCGGCAGCCCGGCAGCCAGTTGCTGATAGACCCAGCCCAGATATTCGCCCAGCAGGCAGCGCGGCAGATAATCGGCATCGCTGATGACCGCGCCCACGTTGGACATGACGCGCAGGTAGCGCTGGCCCACGCGCCGGTAGCCGTGCTGGCGCGCCCATTCGGTCAGCGAGGGGGTGGCGCAGACCGGTGCATCGCGCACCGTGCCCGGCGTGGGGAACAGCGTGACCTGGCTGGCCACGGTATTGATCAACAGATGCTGGGGCTGGCTGGCCGCGTGCGCGCCCTGGCCGCAGTCGCCCGGCTCGATCACCCGGATGTCCAGTGCCAGTGGCAGGCGCTGGAGCAGCGCGGCAAGGCGCTCCAGCACGCTGAGGCCGCGCGGCCCCATGCCGATGATGGTCACGCTGTTACGCTTCATGATCGCTCCTTGTCAGCAGGAAATAACTCCTGCCTATCATACGAAGGCGATCAGTTCAGCGAATTGTCGATCATCAATTTTTTGCCGTGTTTTTTGCGCCGCTGACGGCCTTCAAGGCCACCGCCTGCGCGCTCTCCTGCGCTGGCGCGGACCCGCCCTCGTGGGCGGCCAGCACGGCATCGGACATCGGCCCGGTGCCGCTGTACTTGTCCAGGTAGAGATAGATCACCGGCGTGATGTAGAGCGTGATCACCTGCGAGAACAGCAGGCCGCCCACCACCGCCAGGCCCAGCGGCTGGCGCAGTTCGGCGCCGGCGCCCAGGCCCAGGGCGATCGGCAGCGCCCCCATCAGCGCGGCCATGGTGGTCATCATGATGGGACGGAAGCGCAGCACGCAGGCTTCGCGGATCGCGTCAAACGGGGACTTGCCCTCGTTGCGCTGCACCTGCAAGGCGAAATCGATCATCATGATCGCGTTCTTCTTGACGATACCGATCAGCATCAGGATGCCGATGATGGCGATCATCGTCAGATCCAGATTGAACAGGCGCAAGGTCAGCAGCGCGCCCACGGCGGCCGACGGCAGGCCGGCCAGGATCGTCAGCGGGTGGATATAGCTTTCGTACAGCACGCCGAGCAGCACATAGATGACGCCCAGCGCGGCGATGATCAGGATCAGCTGGCTGCCCTGGGAGTTCTGGAACACCGCCGCGTCGCCGCCGTAGTTGGTGATGATCGATGCCGGCAGACGCATCTCGGCGCCCATCTTGTCGATCTTGGCGGTGGCCGTGCCCAGCGGCACATCCTGCGCCAGATTGAAGGACACGGTGATGGCCTGCAACTGGCCCTGGTGGTTGACGGCGGTCGGGCCGATGGTGCGCTCCACCGTGGCAAAGCTGGACAGCTGCACCAGCTGGCCGGTCTTGTTGCGCACGGAAATACGCGTCAGCGCATCGTCGAACTGGCGGTCCGGCGTGGCCGCTTCCAGGATCACGTTATAGCTGGCCGCCGCCGAATAGATGGTCGAGACCTGGCGCTCGCCGAAGGCCAGATACAGCGCGGTACGAATATCGCCGATCGCCACGCCCAGATTATTGGCCTTGTCGCGGTCGATGCGCAGCGAGGCCTGCAAACCCTTGTTCTGCGAATCGCTGGTGACGTCGCGGAAGTCCGGATCGGCGCGCAACTGCTCCACATACTTGTTGGCCCATTCGTTGAGTTCGCCAGGGCTGACCGACTGCAGGGTGTACTGGTAGCGGCTCTTGGACTGGCGCCCGCCCAGCTGCAGATTCTGCACCGGGCTCAGGTAGACGGCGATGCCGGGCACGGCGCGGGTGGCACGGCGCAGGCTCTCCATCACCTGGGGCAGCTTGGCACGCTCATTGCGGGGTTTGAGCACCAGGAACATGCGCCCGCCATTGCCGCCGCTGACGAAGGACGTGACATCCTGCACATTCGGATCGGCCTTGATGACGGCCGCCACCCGCTCCTGCAGCGCCAGCAAGGCGGTCGAGGAAATATCCTCAGAGGCCTCGGTCGTGACGCGGATCTGGCCCAGGTCTTCCTCGGGGAAGAAGCCTTTCGGTATCGTGATGTACAGCACCACCGTCAGCGCGAAGGTGCCCAAGGCCACCAGCAGCACGATGAAGCGGTGGCGCAGCGCCACGTCCAGCGTGCTGACATAGCCATTGCGCAGGCGGCTGAAACCGGCCTCGAACCAGCGGCCGATGAAGCCGCCATGGTCGTGCTCGGGATCGTGGGAGTCGGCCGGCAGCAGGCGGCTGGCCAGCATCGGCACCAGCATCAGCGACACGGCGGCCGAGACCAGCACCGACAGGCCGACCACCACGGCGAATTCATGGAACAGCAGGCCGATCACGCCCGGCATGAAGAAGATGGGGATGAACACGGCCACCAGCGAAATCGAAATCGAGACGATGGTAAAACCCATCTCGCGCGAACCGACCAGGGCCGCATGCACCGGCTTTTTGCCCATCTCGATATGGCGCACGATGTTCTCCAGCACCACGATCGCATCGTCGACCACCAGGCCCACGGCCAGCGTGATACCCAGCAGGGAAACATTGTCCAGGCTGTAGCCGAAGGCATACAGCAGGGCCAGCGCGCCGAGCAGGGAAATCGGCATGGTGATGGCGGGTATAAAGGTGGCGGCGGCGCGGCGCAGGAACAGGAAAATCACCAGCACCACCAGCACCACCGTCAGCGCCAGCGTCAGGTTGACGTCGTGAATCGCTTCGCGGATCGAGATCGAGCGGTCGTTGACCAGATTGATGCTGATCGAGGCCGGCAGCTGCGCCTTGAAGCGCGGCAGCAGGCGGCGCACGCCATCGACCACCTGCACCGTATTCGCGTCCGGCTGGCGCTGCACCAGCAGCACGATCGAGCGCTCGCCGTTGTAGCTGCCGGCGGTCTTGACCGACTGGTAGCTGTCTTCCACCGTCGCCACATCCTTCAGGCGCACCGGCTCGCCATTGCGGCTGGCCACGATCAGCTCGGCAAATTCGGCCGCCTTCATCAGCTGGGCATTGCCCTGGATGGTCAGGGTCTGGGTCGGGCCATCGAGCACGCCCAGCGGGGTGTTCGCGTTCGCCGATTTGATGGCGGCCTGCAATTCATCGAGGGTCAGATTGCGCGCATTCATCAGGTTCGAATGGGCGCGGATGCGCACGGCAAAGCGCTTCTGGCCATTGACCGTGACCTGGGCCACGCCCGGCAGTGTCGACAGGCTGGGCGCGATCAGGTTTTCCGCATAATCGTTCAACTCGGCCAGGGTCAGCGAGGGCGAGGTCATCGCCATGAACAGCACCGGCGCGTCGGCCGGGTTGACCTTGCGGTAGGACGGCAGATCCGTCATTTCCACCGGTAACTGGCGCTGGGCGCGCAGCAGCGCGGCCTGCACATCGATGGCCGCTTCGTTGACGTTGATGGCGGCATCGAATTCCAGGGTCAGCGAGGAATTGCCCAGGGTATTGGTCGAGGTGATCATGCTCAGGCCGGCGATGGTGGAGAACTGCTTCTCCAGCGGCAGCGCGACCGAGGACGCCATCGTGTCCGGGCTGGCGCCCGGCAGGTCGGCCGAGACATTGATGACCGGGGTGTTATAGCTCGGCAGCGCCGCCACCGGAATGTTGCCGTAGGCCAGCACGCCGGCCAGGATCAGCGACAGCGACAGCAGCACCACCATCACCGGACGGCGGATGCACAATTCGGACAGGTTCATGCGGGACCGCCCTTCTGTTTGTCTGCGCCTCCAGCGGGAACGCCACCCTTGGCGCCCGGTTCGGCGACCCGCAGCTTGCCGCCTGGACGCAGGTTCTGTTTGCCATCGAGCACGATGCGTTCGCCGCCCTCCAGGCCGCTCACGGCCGCATCGGCGCCAAAGCTGTGCAGGCGCTGCACATTGACCACCTTGGCGGTCTGGTCCTGATCGACCACATAGACAAAGGTACCACGGGTGTTGCTGATGATCGCATTTTGCGGAATCACCGTAACGCCCTTGAGCACCTTCACGGTCAGCCGGGTGTTGACGTACTGGCCGGGCCAGAGCTGGGTGTCGCGATTGTCGAACTGGGCCTTGACGCGGATCACGCCAGCGACCGGATCGACGGTGTTATCGATAAAGCTGAGGGCGCCGGTGATGTCCTTGCCGCCGTCCTTGCCCGCTTCTTTACCATCCTTGCCGCCGTCCTTGCCGGCATTTCCGCCGTTCCCGGCCGCGACCTTCACGGGCACCGCGCCTGCATGCTGGGCTGCCAGCAAGCCGTTCAGTGCGCTTTCCGGCAAAGTGAAGGACACCGTGATCGGATCGAGCTGGGTGATGGTCGTCAACGACGTAGCCAATTGCACCAGGCTGCCGGCATACACATTGATGGCGCCGACGCGCCCGTTCATCGGTGCGCGGATCGTGTTGTAGCTGGCATCGACCCCGGCCGAGCGGGCGGCGGCCACGTCGGCGGCCAGCAGCGCACGGGCCGAATCGACCTGGCTCTTCAGGGTATCGACGGCGCCCTGGGCGATGAAATTCTTGCTCAGCAACTCCTGACCGCGCCGGTACTGGCGATCCAGGTCGGCCAGCGTGGCCTGGTCGCGCGCCACCTGGGCCTGGGCCTTGTCCACATTGGCGCGCGCGCTGCGGTCGTCCAGCGTGAACATCAGCTCGCCCGCCTTGACGAACTGGCCTTCGCGGATGTGGACCTTGGTGATCGTGCTGGTGGTCTGGGGATGCAGGTCGACCGTGCTCAGCGGGGTGACGGTGCCGTTGGCCTGCAGCACGACAGGCACATCTTCACGGCGCGGGCTGACCACGCTGACGGCGGTCGGGCCTTGGCCGCCCTTGCCGCCGGCCTTGCCATCCTTGGCAGGTGCACCCGCAGTGCCCGCTTCCGCGGCCGGACGGCTGGCATACCAGGCGCCGCCGCCGATGACGAGGGCCGCGCCCAGCAAGATTCCGAGGGTGGTTTTTTTCATGTT
The DNA here is from genome assembly GCA_013284265.1 of Oxalobacteraceae bacterium. Taxonomy (GTDB): domain Bacteria; phylum Pseudomonadota; class Gammaproteobacteria; order Burkholderiales; family Burkholderiaceae_D; genus Rugamonas. The sequence goes on from JABTBR010000045.1 coordinate 60,589, forward strand.
GTTTTGTCCGTTACCGTGAGATATTGCCGTGCTGCATTGTCGCATAACTGGCTGATAAAAAAGGACTGTAGGGGGTAGCCAAGGTGCCGCGACGCTCGCTAAAACCCAGGGCAAAGAG
>JABTBR010000046.1 GCA_013284265.1 Oxalobacteraceae bacterium
AGCAGCACAGGAACTGCGAAGAGCGCTGCGAAGAGCGCTGCGGGCTGTCGCTTCATGATGGTTCTCCGGACTCGGCTGGGATCAGGCCGCCATGCCGCTATGGCGCAGCAGGGCATCGATGCTGGGCTCGCGACCGCGGAAGGCGGTAAACGATTCAAGCGCGGGGCGCGAACCGCCCACGGCCAGGATCTCTTGCTGGAAGCGCTTGCCCGTTTCCGTGGACAGGGCGCCGCCACCGAGCGCCGCCGCTTCCTCGAAGGCGGCATAGGCGTCGGCCGACAGCACCTCGGCCCATTTGTAGCTGTAGTAGCCGGCCGCGTAACCGCCGGCGAAGATGTGGCCGAAGGAATGCTGGAAGCGGTTGAAGGCGGGCGGAATGATGACGGCGAACTTGCCGCGCACTTCGTTGATGACCTGCTGCACGGTCTTGCCGCTGGCCTGGTCGAAGTCGTAGTGCAGGTGCATATCGAGCAGCGAGAACTCCACCTGGCGCAGGGTTTGCAGGCCGGACTGGAAGTTTTTCGCGGCCAGCATCTTGTCGTACAGGGCGCGCGGCAGCGGCTCGCCGGTGCTGACGTGGGCGGTCATGTGTTCCAGCACTTCCCATTCCCAGCAGAAGTTTTCCATGAACTGGGACGGCAGTTCCACCGCATCCCATTCGACGCCGGAAATGCCGGACACGCCGATCTCGTCGACCTGCGTCAGCATATGGTGCAGGCCGTGGCCGAATTCGTGGAACAGGGTGATCACTTCATCGTGGGTGAACAGCGCCGGCTGGACCTTGCCGTCGGTGACGGCCGGCTCGGTGAAGTTGCAGGTCAGGTAGGCCACTGGCGTTTGCAGCGCGCCGCTCGTTTCGATGCGGCGGCCGCGGGCGTCGTCCATCCAGGCGCCGCCGCTCTTGCCGGCGCGCGCGTACAGGTCCAGGTAGAACTGGCCGACCAGCTTGCCGTCGCGTTCGATGCGGAAGAAGCGCACATCCTTGTGCCAGACCGGCGCCGTGTCCGGCGCGATGCTGACGTTGAACAGGCTTTGCACCAGGCGGAACAGGCCGTCGATGACTTTATGTTCGGGGAAGTATTGCTTCACTTCCTGGGCCGAGAAGGCGTAGCGGCGCTCCTGCAGTTTTTCCGACGCGTAAGGCAGATCCCAGGATTGCAGATCGTCCAGGCCCAGCTCCTCGCGGGCGAAGCTGCGCAGCTCGGCCAGATCCTGCTCGGCGAACGGACGGGCGCGCTTGGCCAGGTCTTCCAGGAAGGAGATCACCTGCTCCGGGTCCTTGGCCATCTTCGGCACCAGCGACACTTCGGCGAAGTTCTTATAGCCCAGCAGCTTGGCTTCCTCGTCGCGCAGTTTCAGCAGGGTGGCGATGTTCTGGGTGTTGTCCCATTTATCGGGTTCGCTGAACACCTCGGCCTGGTCGGAAGCCTTGGTGGCGTTGGCGCGGTAGATGGTCTCGCGCAGGGCGCGGCTGTCGGCAAATTGCAGGATGGGGAAGTAGGACGGGAAGTGCAGCGAGAATTCATAGCCCGCCTTGTTGTCCTTTTCGGCGGCGGCGCGCGCGGCCTGCTTGACGTCGTCCGGCAGGCCGGCCAGCTCGGCCTCGTCGGCGATCAGCAGTTTGTAGTCGTTGGTCGCGTCGAGCACGTTCTCGGAGAAGCGCGTCGATGTTGCGGCGTGCTCTTCCTGGATGTCGGCGAAGCGTTCTTTCTTGTCGGCTGGCAGTTCGGCGCCGCCCATGCGGAAGTCGCGCACGGCGTTGTCGATGATGCGGCGGCGCGCGGGCGCCAGGCCGGCGAAATCGGGGCCGCTCTGCAGGGCCTTGTATTTGGCGAACAGCGCTTCGTTCTGGGCCAGCGCGGTCCAGAATTCGGTCACTTTTGGTTGATTGTCGTTATAGGTGGCGCGCAGTTCGGGGGTGTCGACCACATTGTTCAAATGGCTGACGATGCCCCAGGCACGGCCCAGCAGTTCGGTGGCGTTTTCCAGCGGCGCGACAAAATTGTCCCAGCTGACCTGGCCGGCGGGCGCTTCCAGTTGGGCCACCACGGCGCGGCAGCGCTCGAGCAGGGTGTCGATGGCGGGCGTGACGTGCTCGTGCGTGATCGCGTCGAAGCGTGGCAGTCCGGAGAAGTCGAGCAGGGGATTGTTTGCTTCAATAGTCATCTTGGTTCCAATCGGTTGCGCGCCGCTTTTTCAGCGCTGGTTTGCCGGTGTCGCATGCCAAAACCCACGGCAAAGAGCCGGGGGCCGGTCCCACAGGGACCGGCGGGGCGCAGCCCCTATCCGGACCCTGGGGTCAGACCCCAGATTTGCGCCGTGGGTTTACATGCGCGCCGCCGGCACTTTCATTTCACCACTTTACTTGCGTTCCGCCGCTTCCACCGTATTCATCAGCAGCATGGTAATGGTCATCGGACCGACGCCGCCCGGCACCGGGGTGATGTGCGAGGCCACGTCCTTGATGTTGGCGAAGTCGACATCGCCGCACAGTTTGCCGGCATCGTCGCGGTTCATGCCCACATCGATGACGATGGCGCCCGGCTTGACCATGTCGGCCGTCAGCGTATTGCGGCGGCCCACGGCGGCCACCACCACGTCGGCCTGGCGGGTGTACAGGCCCAGATCCGGCGTGGCACTGTGGCAGATGGTGACGGTGGCGTTGGCTTGCAAGAGCAGCAGGGCCATCGGCTTGCCGACGGTGTTGCTGCGGCCGATGACGACGGCGTGCTTGCCGCGCAGATCGACGCCGGTGCTCTCGATCAGCTTCATGCAGCCGTAAGGGGTGCAGGGACGGAAGCCTTCCAGGCCGGTCATCAGTTCGCCGGCGCTGAGCACGGAATAGCCGTCCACGTCTTTGGTGGTCGAGATCGCTTCGATGACCTTGTGCGGGTTGATATGCTTGGGCAGCGGCATCTGTACCAGGATGCCGTGGATGGCCGGGTCATTGTTCAGGGCGGCTATGCGCGCCAGCAGGTCGGCCTCGGGCAGGTCGGCTTCGTATTTCTCCAGCACCGAGTGGAAGCCCACATCGCCGCAAGCCTTGACCTTGTTGCGCACATAGACCTGGCTGGCCGGGTCTTCCCCCACCAGGATGACGGCCAAGCCGGGCTGCTTGCCCTGGGCGCTCAGGGCGGCGGCGCGGGTGGCGATTTCACCGCGCAGTTTTTGGGAGAGGGCAATTCCGTCGATCAGTTGTGCAGGCATGATTTTGGCAGTTGGAGGGAAAAGCAAGATTATAAAGCGTACGCGCAATGGCGGCGGGCCTATCGGGGTGTCATGTTGTCCGTAAGTATTGCGTATTACACAACATGAAACCAAAAAAAGACAAGATGCTTTTCACTATATGAAATGGACTATCATAATTTGAAAAACCGTAAAACTGCTGTTAGAATCCATGCACTAGATTGTTTTCTTAGTAAATAATCAGCTTCCACCATCCCGACAGCGCTTCCGGATCGGGCACTCACACAGGAGACTCAACAGATGTCAGCTCAACTTGACCAGGTAACGGCGCTCACCGCCATCGACCCTGATACGCAGGAAACCAAAGAATGGTTGGACGCACTGGAGGCGGTGCTTGAACAGGAAGGACCGGAACGTGCTCACTTCCTGATGGAACGCCTGGTTGATCTGGCACGCCGTCGCGGTGCGCAAATTCCGTTTTCCAGCAATACCGCCTATGTGAACACGATTCCCCAGCACCTGGAGCAGCACTGCCCGGGTAATCTGGAATACGAAGAGCGCCTGCGCTCGTGGATGCGCTGGAATGCGATGGCGATGGTGGTCAAGGCCAACCGCGTGGACGGCGACCTGGGTGGTCACCTGTCGAGCTTTGCCTCGCTGGCGAACATGCTGGGCATCGGCTTCAATCACTTCTGGCACGCCCCGACCGAAGGTCATGGCGGCGATCTGCTGTACATCCAGGGTCACTCCTCGCCGGGTGTGTACGCGCGCGCCTTCCTGGAAGGCCGTCTGACCGAAGACCAGCTGATCAACTTCCGTAAAGAAGTCGACGGCAAGGGCCTGTCGTCCTACCCGCACCCGAAACTGATGCCGAAGTTCTGGCAGTTCCCTACCGTGTCGATGGGTCTGGGCCCGCTGATGGCGATCTATCAGGCACGCTTCCTGAAGTATCTGCACGCACGCTCGATCGCCGACACCGCTAACCGCAAGGTCTGGGCCTTCTGCGGCGACGGCGAGATGGACGAACCGGAATCGATGGGCGCGATCGGCATGGCCGCACGCGAACGTCTGGACAATCTGGTCATCGTGGTCAACTGTAATCTGCAGCGCCTGGACGGTCCGGTGCGCGGCAACGGCAAGATCATCCAGGAACTGGAAGCGGACTTCCGCGGCGCCGGCTGGAACGTGGTCAAAGTCATCTGGGGCCCGGGCTGGGACGCGCTGCTGGCGCAGGACAAAGACGGCATCCTGCAAAAAGTAATGATGGACACGCTGGACGGCGAATACCAGAACTACAAGGCCAAGGACGGCGCCTACGTGCGCAAGCACTTCTTCGGCAAGCATCCAAAGCTGCTGGCGATGGTTGCCAACATGACCGACGACGACATCTGGCGCCTGACCCGTGGCGGTCACGACCCACACAAGATTTACGCTGCCTTCAAGATCGCTCAAGAGCACAAGGGCCAGCCTACCGTTCTGCTGGTGAAAACCGTCAAGGGCTTCGGCATGGGCAAGTCCGGCGAAGCGCGCAACACCGCTCACCAGACCAAAAAACTGGACGACGAAGCCATCCGCGAAATGCGCGACCGCTTCGCTCTGCCGATCCCGGACGATCAGCTGGCCGATATTCCGTTCTTCAAGCCATCCGACGACTCGCCGGAAATGAAATACCTGCACGAGCGCCGCGCTGCACTGGGCGGCTACCTGCCACAGCGCCGCGAAAAAGCGGACGAAGCGCTGGTCGTGCCGCCACTGAGCGCCTTCCAGAACGTGCTCGACGCCACCCCGGCCGGCCGCGAAATCTCGTCCACCCAGGCGTATGTACGTATCATCACCTCGCTGCTGAAAGATCCATCGCTGGGTCAGCGTATCGTCCCTATCCTGGTCGATGAATCGCGTACCTTCGGTATGGAAGGTCTGTTCCGTCAGATCGGTATCTTCAACCAGCAAGGCCAGTTGTACGAGCCGGTCGATAAAGACCAGGTCATGTACTACCGCGAAGACAAGGCCGGCCAGATCCTGCAAGAGGGTATCAACGAAGCCGGTGGTATGAGCTCGTGGATCGCCGCGGCGACTTCCTACTCGACCAACAACCGCGTGATGGTGCCGTTCTACACCTTCTACTCGATGTTCGGCATGCAGCGTATCGGCGATCTGGCCTGGGCGGCTGGCGACATGCGCGCTCGCGGCTTCCTGATGGCAGGTACCGCCGGCCGCACCACGCTGAACGGCGAAGGCTTGCAGCACGAAGATGGCCACAGCCATATCATCGCCGCGACCATTCCGAACTGCGTGCCTTACGATCCGACCTTCTCGCATGAAGTGGCCGTGATCATCCAGGACGGTCTGCGCCGCATGGTGACCGATCAGGAAGACGTGTTCTACTACATCACCATCATGAATGAGAACTACGCTCATCCAGGCCTGAAGGCCGGTGACGAAGAAGGCATCCTGAAAGGTATGTACCTGCTGCAGCAAGGCGACAAGAAAGCCAAGCAGCGCGTACAGCTGATCGGTTCCGGCACCATCCTGCGCGAGTCGATCTTCGCCGCGGAACTGCTGCAGAACGACTGGAACATCGCGGCCGACGTCTGGTCCGCTCCGTCGCTGACGCTGGTGGCCCGTGACGGCCAGGACGCCGATCGCTGGAACATGGTCAATCCGGGCAAAGAGCAGCGCGTGCCATACGCCACCGCCTGCCTGCAGGGTACCGAGGGTCCGATCATCGCGACCACCGATTACATGAAAGCGTTCGCGGAACAGATCCGTGCGTTTGTACCGAAGGACCGTACCTACAAGGTGTTGGGTACCGACGGCTTTGGCCGTTCGGACAGCCGCGCCAAGCTGCGTGAATTCTTTGAGGTGAACCGTTATTATGTGACGGTCGCCGCCCTGAAAGCGCTGGCTGACGAAGGCAAGATCGCCGTGTCGGTGGTTGAACAGGCGATCGCCAAATACGGCATCGATCCGAACAAAGCTAATCCGGTGACCCAATAATGAGAGACGGAGCAAACGCTATGAGCATCGTGGAAGTTAAAGTCCCGGACATCGGCGACTTCAAGGAAGTAGAAGTCATCGAACTGATGGTCAAGGTTGGCGACACGATCAAGGCTGACCAGTCTTTGATCACCGTGGAGTCCGACAAGGCCTCGATGGAGATCCCGTCCAGCCACGCTGGCGTGATCAAAGAGATCAAGATCAAGGTGGGCGACAAGGTCAAGGAAGGTTCGCTGATGCTGGTACTGGAAGCTGCCGCTGACGCAGCGGCAGCACCTGCCGCCGCAGCCCCCGCACCAGCGGCTGCCGCCGCGCCGGCTCCGGCCGCTGCCGCGCCTGTCGCAGCAGCGCCCGCCGCCAGCGGCGGCATCGTTGAAGTGACCGTGCCCGATATCGGCGACTTCAAGGAAGTCGAAGTCATCGAAGTGATGGTCAAGATTGGCGACACGATCAAGGCTGACCAGTCGCTGATCACGGTTGAATCGGACAAGGCGTCGATGGAGATTCCATCGAGCCACGCCGGTGTGGTCAAAGAGATCAAGATCAAGGTTGGTGACAAGGTTAAAGAAGGTTCGGTCGTGCTGGTGATCGAAGCCGCCGGCGGCGCTGCCGCCCCGGCTGCCGCGGCATCGGCTGCGGCTCCTGCCGCCGCCGCAGCGGCGCCTGGCCCTGTGCCTGCCGCCGCCGCGTCTGCAACTGCAGCTGCGGCACCGGCATCGGCCGGTTCGGTCGTCACCGGCAAGCTGGCGCACGCATCGCCATCGATCCGTAAATTCGCCCGCGAACTGGGCGTGGATCTGGGCCTGGTGCCTGGTTCCGGTCCGAAAGGCCGCATCACCCAGATCGACATCCAGAATTTCGTCAAGGGTGTGATGGCTGGTACCGTGGCCGCTCCCGCGGGCGCATCCAAGCCAGCGGGCACCGGCGTGGGCCTGGACCTGCTGCCATGGCCGTCGCTGGACTTCAGCAAGTTCGGCGCCACCGAACTGCTGCCGCTGTCGCGCATCAAGAAAATCAGTGGTCCTAATCTGCATCGCAACTGGGTGATGATCCCGCACGTGACGCAGTTCGACGAAGCCGACATCACCGAGCTGGAAGAATTCCGCGTCTCCTCGAATGCCGCCAACGCCAAAAACAAGGATGCCGTCAAGCTGACCATGCTGGCCTTCGTGATCAAGGCATCGGTCGCCGCGCTGAAGAAATTCCCGGCGTTTAACGCCTCGCTGGATGCCAAGGGCGAGAACCTGATCCTGAAGCAGTACTACAACATCGGCTTCGCGGCCGATACCCCGAACGGCCTGGTGGTCCCTGTCATCAAGGACGCCGACAAGAAGGGTGTAGCGCAGATCGCCAAGGAAATGGGCGAACTGTCGGCGCAAGCGCGCGAAGGCAAGCTGAAACCGGCCGACATGCAGGGCGCCAGCTTCACCATCTCCTCGCTGGGCGGCATTGGCGGTACGCACTTCACGCCTATCGTGAACGCGCCGGAAGTGGCGATCCTGGGCCTGTCCAAGGCCTCGATGAAGCCAGTCTGGGACGGCAAGGCCTTCCAGCCGCGCCTGATGATGGGTACCTCGCTGTCCTACGATCACCGCGTGGTCGATGGCGCGATGGGCGCACGCTTCGCTGTCTACCTGGGCGAAGTCCTGGCCGACATGCGCAAAATTCTGCTGTAAGGAGCGATAGATGAGTTCAGTAGAAGTGAAAGTGCCGAACATCGGCGACTTCAGCGAAGTGGAAGTGATTGAATTGCTGGTCAAGGTTGGCGACACGATCAAGGTCGACCAGTCGCTGATCACCGTTGAATCGGACAAGGCCAGCATGGAGATTCCATCGTCCGAAGCGGGCGTGGTCAAGGAACTGAAGGTCAAGGTTGGCGACAAGGTCAAGGAAGGCAGCCTGCTGCTGGTGATCGAGTCCAGCGGTGCAGCCGCTGCGCCGGCCGCCGCCGCCGCCGCCGCTGCTCCCGCGGCAGCTGCGCCAGCACCGGCTGCGGCCGCCCCTGTGGCTGCGCCGGTTGCCGGCGGCTACAGCGGCCAGGTCGACGTGCAGTGCGACGTGATGGTGCTCGGTGGCGGCCCTGGCGGCTACTCGGCGGCCTTCCGTTCGGCCGATCTGGGCCAGAACGTGGTCATCGTCGAACGCTTCGCCACCCTGGGCGGCGTGTGCCTGAACGTCGGTTGCATTCCATCGAAAGCGCTGCTGCACCTGGCATCCGTGATCGACGAAACCGCGACCATGGGCAAGCACGGCGTTTCCTTCGCCAAGCCGCAGATCGACATCGACGAAGTGCGCAAGTACAAGGACGGCGTCATCACCAAGATGACCGGAGGCCTGGCCGGTATGGCCAAGGCGCGTAAAGTCAGCGTGGTGCAGGGTCTGGGCCAGTTCATCAGCCCTTACCACATCGAAGTGAGCGGCCCGGATGGCGTGAAGAAGGTGGTGCAGTTCAAGCAGGCCATCATCGCCGCCGGTTCGTCCGTCGTGAACCTGCCGTTCGTGCCGCAAGACCCGCGCATCGTCGATTCGACCGGCGCGCTGGAACTGCGCCAGATTCCGAAGCGCATGCTGGTCATCGGCGGCGGCATCATCGGCCTGGAAATGGCAACCGTCTACTCGACCTTCGGTGCCCGCATCGACGTGGTCGAAATGATGGATGGCCTGATGCAGGGCGCGGACCGCGACGCGGTCAAGGTCTGGCAGAAGTTCAACGAGAAGCGCTTCGACAACATCATGACCAAGACCAAGACGGTCGCGGTCGAGGCTCTGCCTGAAGGCATCAAGGTCACTTTCGAAGCCGCCGAAGCCGGCGCCACCGCTCCGGCACCGCAGATCTACGATCTGGTGCTGGTGGCCGTTGGCCGCAGCCCGAACGGCAAGAAGCTGGCCGCCGACAAGGCCGGCGTGGTTGTCACCGACCGTGGCTTCATCAACGTCGACGGCCAGATGCGCACCAATGTGCCGCACATCTTCGCCATCGGCGATCTGGTGGGCCAGCCTATGCTGGCGCACAAGGCGGTGCATGAAGCGCACGTGGCGGCCGAAGCTGCCCTGGGCCAGAAGTCCTTCTTCGACGCCAAGATCATTCCATCGGTGGCCTACACCGATCCGGAAGTGGCATGGGCCGGTATCACCGAAGACGAAGCCAAGGCCAAGGGCATCAAGATCGAGAAGGGTGTATTCCCTTGGGCAGCCAGTGGCCGCGCCGTGGCCAATGGCCGCGACGAGGGCTTCACCAAGCTGCTGTTCGACGCTGAAACCCACCGCATCATCGGCGGCACCATCGTCGGCACCCACGCCGGCGACATGATCGGCGAGATCGCCCTGGCGATCGAGATGGGCGCGGACGGCGTGGATATCGGCAAGACCATCCACCCGCACCCGACCCTGGGCGAATCGATCGGCATGGCGGCCGAGGTGTATGAAGGTAAATGCACCGACCTGCCGCCACCGCGCAAGCGCTAAGCGTCACGCGCCAGTGAGCAAAAACCCGGAACCCGGAACTGGTTTCCGGGTTTTTTTACGACGGTCGCTTTGTGACGATGGACGTTGATTGGAAGTAACAGTATGCTGGTGGCTGTCGACTGGATTCCGCCGAATAACCTTTCACTCCAGACATGATTCCTCCCAAGCCCATGCCGGTCGCGATTTCCACCGACGGCACCCACCGATGGCACTGGTCGCTCAAGGCCGGGGCGGCCGCATTGGGTGCGCTGCTGCTGGCCGCCGCCGCGGGCGCGGCCGTGCAAGCCTGGCTGACGGCGCACGAGCAGCCGGCGCCGCCGGGGCGGATGGTGGAGGTCGACGGCCATCGCATGCATCTGCACTGCCAGGGCAGCGGGGCACCGCTGATCGTGCTGGAGTCGGGTCTGAGCGGCTGGTCGCAGGACTGGGCCGCGGTGCAGCCGCAACTGGCCAGCATGGGCACCGTGTGCAGCTATGACCGGGCCGGCTACGCCTGGTCGGAAGAAGCGCCCGCGGCCAAGGGCGCGGTGCAAACCATGGAAACGCTGCGCGCCCTGCTGCGCAAGGCCGGCTTGCAAGGGCCGGTGCTGCTGGTCGGGCATTCCTACGGCGGCTTGCTGGTGCAGCTGTATGCGCAGCTGCATCCGCAGGAAGTGAGCGGCCTGGTGCTGATCGACAGCCTGCAGCACAATATGTATGCGTCCATGCAGCCCGGCACCCGCAAGCGCTACCAGCGCAAGATGAATCTGCTGACCGCATCGGGCGTCTGGCTGGCGCCGTTCGGCATGACGCGCGCGGCCGGCATGCCGGCCTCGGTGGTGCTGGACAAGCTGCCGCCGGCCGAGCAGGGCACGGCGCACGGTTTCGCCATGCAGAGCAAGAACTACCGCGCCATGCGCGCCGAATACCTGAGCATCGATGCGGCGCTGGAGACGGCGCGCCAGCTGGCGCCGGTGCCGCCGGTGCCGGTGGTGGTGCTGAGCACCAACGCGCGCAGCGAATTCCCGCCGGGCTGGGAGCGCAAGGACTTGCGCAAGCACTGGATACACGGGCAGGCCTTGCTGGCCGATGAAACGGACGCCGTCCACATCACCGTGCCCGACGCGGGCCACTACCTGCAGCTGGAGCGCCCCGAGCTGGTGGTCGCCGCCGTTCAAAATACCCTGCGCCGCGCGCGCATCGACGCGGACGCGCGCCGGCACCGCCAGGCCCTCAAGGCGGCGCCCTGAGGCGGACCCATTCCACATCGGCGCCCATTCCAATTCGGGGCCCATTCAACATCGGCCAGCGGCGTTCTCAGGCCGTGGGCGTGCCTATCATCTCGCGCATGATGTTGAGGAAAACCTGCAGCACCGGCGACGGGTCGTCCTTGCGGTAGGTCGCGTACAGCGTGGTGCCCGGCGCGGGCTGCGTCAGCGTGCGGTAGACCACGCCGCCATGGCCGAACTGGCCGGTGGAGGCGGGCAGCAGGCCGATGCCCAGGCCCGCGCGCACCAGGCTGAGCAAGGTCTGCACCTCCACCACCTGCTGGTACACATTCGGCGTGAAGCCCGCCTCGATACAGCTTTGGTATAAATAGGCCGCGAACTGCGACTGATCGAGCTTGAAGGAGATGAAGCGTTCCTCGGCCAGATCCTTCAGCGCCAGGCGCGGACGCTTGGCCAGCCGGTGGTGCTGCGGCAGCACGGCGGCGATGGCTTCGCTCGACAGCGGCTCGCTGGTCAGCTCCGGATCGCTGCGGCCCATGCGATAGAAACACAGGTCCAGCCGGCGCTCCTTCAGCGCGGCCTGCTGCGCGGCCGGTTGCAGCTCGTGCAAGGTCCATTTCACATCCGGGTAGCGGTCCTGAAAGGTTCGCAGCGCCTGCGGCAGCAGGTCTACCATTAGTGAACTGATCATGCCGATTTCCAGCGTCCCCCAGTGGCCGCGGCCCGCCTGGCGCGTCAGATCCACCGCCCGTTCCATCTGCGCGAACACCAGCGCCGCCTGCGCCTTCAGTGCCACGCCGGCCGCCGTCAGCTCGACGCGGCGCTGCGTGCGCAGGAACAGCGCCGTGCCCAACTCGGTTTCCAGCAGCTTGATCTGCTGGCTCAGCGGCGGCTGCGACATGTGCAGCCGGGTGGCGGCGCGGCCGAAATGGAGTTCCTCGGCCAGCACGGTGAAGTAACGCAGCAAGCGCAGATCCATATTCTCCCGATATCAATCGATGCTAAAGAATATATTGTACAAATAATTCGCCGCTAGACATACTCATTTCAACCACCAGATCAGGGAGATTGAAATGATGCAATTCACCGTCAACGGCAAGCCGCGCAAAGTCAGCGTATCGGAAGACACCCCCTTGCTGTGGGTGCTGCGCGAACACCTGCAGATGACCGGCACCAAGTTCGGCTGCGGCATGGCGCTGTGCGGCGCCTGCACCGTGCACCTGGACGGCGAGCCTGTGCGCTCGTGCAGCACGCCGGTGTCGGCCGTCGTGGGCCGCAAGGTCACCACCATCGAAGGCCTGTCCGAAAACGGCGACCATCCGCTGCAGCAAGCCTGGATACAGGAAGACGTGCCGCAGTGCGGCTACTGCCAGTCCGGCCAGCTGATGTCGGCCGCCGCGCTGCTCAGGCGCAGCCCCACACCGAGCGACGAGGAGATCAGCAGCGCCATGTCCGGCAACATCTGCCGCTGCGGGACCTATGAACGCATCCGCCGCGCGATTCACGTCGCCGCCGCCATCGCTCCCGCCAAATAAGGAAACGCCATGACGACCATGAATACCAGCGCGGCGTCGCGCCGCGCCTTCCTCAAGTCGGCCGCCGCGCTGGGCGCTGGCCTGGCAGTCGGCTTCATCGCGCCCGGCGCCGGCGCGCAGCCCGGCGCCGCCGCGCTCAGGCCGAACGCCTTTGTGCGCGTGTTCCCGGACAACAGCATCAAGCTGGTGGTGCACAAGCACGACTCCGGCACCGGCACCCGCACCGCGCTGGGCCTGACGCTGGCCGAGGAGCTCGAAGTGGAGCTGGAGCAGGTGGAAATCATCACGCCCGAGCATCCCTTCTTCAAAGACTATATGCATCCGCAGTGGCATGTGTTCTCCACCGGCGGCAGCACCAGCGTGATGCTCGAATACGAGACGCTGCGCAAGGCCGGCGCGAGCGCGCGCATGATGCTGGTGCAGGCCGGCGCCGCACGCTGGCGGGTGCCCGTGGCGGAATGCCGCGCGCAGGCCGGCAAGGTGCTCCACGCGCCGACCGGCCGCCAGTTCAGTTATGGCGAGCTGGCGTCGGACGCGGCCGCACTGCCGGCGCCGGCGGTGCCGCTGCTGAAAGAGCACAAGGACTTTCGCCTGATCGGCAAGCTCGGTCGCAAGCTCGATGCGCGCGCCAAGGTCACCGGCCGGCAGGTGTACGGCATCGACGTGCAGCGTCCCGGCATGCTGGTGGCGCTGATCATGCGCTCGCCGGTGGTCGGTGGCCGGGTCAGGCGCATCGATGCCCAAAAGGCGCTGGCGGTCAAGGGCGTGCGCCAGGTGGTGAAGGTGCCCGCCGCGCCGGCCGGCCTGCTGGGCGGGAACCAGGAAGGTGTGGCGGTGCTGGCCGACAGCTACTGGGCCGCCAAGCAAGGGCGCGACGCGCTGAAGGTGCAGTGGGACGATGGAAAGTTCGCCCGCTTTGACAGCAAGGATATGCCGGCCATCCAGCGCGCCTTCCTGGCAAGCGCGGACGCGCCGCTGGTGCGCACCATCAGCAAGGGCGACGCCGCGCAGGCGTTGAAGTCGGGCGCCAGGGTGCTGAGCTCGGAGTACACCATGCCCTATAAGGTGCCCAATCCGCTGGAGCCGCAATGCGTGGTGGTCGAGATCAAGGATGGGACGATCAGCTATTGGGGCGGCCTGCAGGTGCCCAGCAATGTGCAGCTGGCGGCCAAGGAAGTGGCGGGCATCGAGGCCGACCGGCTGGTGCTCAATGAACTGACCGGCGGCGGCAGCTTCGGCGCGCGCGAATCGCGGCACTGGCTGCTGGAGGCGACTTATCTCGCCAAACTCACGGGCCGTCCGGTGAAGCTGATGTACAGCCGCGAGGACGAAATGCGCGCGCTGTTCTACCACGCCGCCAGCTATACCAGGGTGGCGGGCGCGCTGGACGCGCAGGGCAATCTGACGGCCCTGCAATTGCGCGCGGTGGCGCCCGCCTCGCCCGAGGAATGGGAGCCCGGCTATGACGAGCGCAAGGACAAGATGGACTACAGCACCACGGAGGCCATCAGCATGTGGGACTTCGCCTACCAGCCGGAGCATGTGGATGTGGGCTGGGTGCGGCACGAGACCGGGGTGCCGACCGGCTGGTACCGCGCGGTGAGTTTCATTCCCAATGTGTTCGCCGTCGAGAGCTTCATGGATGAGATGGCGCATGCGGCGGGCAGGGACGCGCTGGCCTTCCGCAAGGCCGCCATGAAAGGCCGTCCGCGCCACGTGGCGGTGCTGGAGCAGGCGGCGCGGCAGGCCGGCTGGGGCGAGCCGCGGGCGCCGGGGCGCGCGCTCGGCATCTCGACCAACCAGGCGTACAACAGCTACATCGCCATCGTCGCCGAGGTGGAGCAGGTGGGTGCGGAAGTGCGGATACGCCGCATCACCTGCGTGGCCGACTGCGGCCTGGCCGTGCATCCGGGCAGCGTGCAGGAGCAGCTCTACGGCGGCATCATGTGGGGCCTGGGCCATGCGCTGTACGACAAGCTCGACATCGAAAAAGGCCGGGTGCTGCAGTCGAACTTCCATGACTACCCGGTGATGCGCATGTCCGACATGCCGCAGATCGACATCACCGTGGTGCAGGGCGACGTCAACAAGCCAAGCGGGGTGGGCGAGCTGTCCAATCCCGGCGTGGCGCCCGCCGTCGCCAATGCGCTGTTCGCCCTCACCGGCAAGCGCCAGCGCAGCACGCCGTTCAACTTCACCGCCTGATTACAGCGCCGGAGGCAGTCATGAAAAAACGTCTGGTCATCGCCATCACAGGGGCCAGCGGCGCGGTCTACGGCGTGCGCATGCTGCAGGCGCTGGCGCAGCTGGACCAGTGGGAGAGCCATCTGGTGCTCTCCGCCTCGGGCGCGCTGACCGCGCTGCACGAGCTGGAGATGCGCAAGAGCGCGATCGAAGAACTGGCCGACGTGGTGCACAACGTGAAGGACATCGGTGCGAGCATCGCCAGCGGGTCCTTCCTGTGCGAGGGCATGGTGATCGCGCCGTGCTCGATGCGCACCCTGGCCGCCGTGGCGCACGGCCTGGCCGACAACCTGGTGACGCGGGCCGCCGACGTGATGCTGAAGGAACGCCGCAGGCTGGTGCTGCTGGCGCGCGAGACACCCTTGAACCTGGCGCATCTGCGCAATATGACGGCTGTGACGGAACTGGGCGGCATCATCTGCCCTCCGGTTCCAGCGTTCTACAACCGTCCGGTATCGATAGAAGACATTGTGGCCCACACCGTGGGCCGCACGCTGGATCTGTTTGGCGTTCCGCATGCTGGTCTGGTGCAGCGCTGGCAGGGTATCACTGCATAACTACACGGAGACGATATGAATCACAATAATATGATGCATGGCACCGGAACGGCAGAGTTGATCCCGGTGACGATACTGACGGGCTTTCTCGGCTCGGGCAAGACCACGCTGTTGAACTATATCCTGACGCAGAAGCATGGCATGCGCATCGCCGTCATCGAGAACGAGTTTGGCGAAGTGGATGTGGACTCGGACCTGGTGCTGGCCTCGGACGAGGAAATTTTCCAGATGACGAACGGCTGCATCTGCTGCGTGGTGGACGTGCGCAAGGACCTGGTGCGCATTCTGCAGACGCTGCTGGAACGGCCGGAAAAGTTCGACCATATCATCGTCGAGACCAGCGGCCTGGCCGATCCGACCCCGGTCGCGGCCACCTTCTTCATGGACAACGAGGTGGCGCGCCAGCTGCGTCTCGATGGCGTGGTGACGCTGGTCGACGCCCTGCACATCGAGGGCCATTTGACCGATCCGGCCCTGGCCGGCATGGACAACCAGGCGGTGGACCAGATCGTCGCGGCCGACCGCATCATCATCAACAAGACCGATCTGGTGAGCGAGCAGGCGGTGCGCCTGCTGGAAACGCGCATGCGCGGCATCAACCAGGGCGCCCAGGTGATGCGCTCCAGCCACGCCGAGGTGGACCTGAACCTGATACTGGGCATAGGCGGCTTCGATTCCGGCGCCGCGCTGATGGGCGCGCCGGATTTCCTGGCGGAGCATGAGGACCACCATGGCCACGACCACGACCACGACCACGACCATGAGCATGCCTGCGACGAGCATTGCCGCCAGCACGAGGCCCACGCCGCCGCGGACGCGCCGGGCGGCGTCTGCGAACTGCCCGGCAACGGCGGCACGGGGCGCGGCCATGCGCACGATCCGTCGGTGGAGTCGGTGTCGCTGACCTTCTCCGCGCCTTTCGACAAGTGGCACCTGGACGCCTGGCTGGCCCAGCTGGTCAACGCCGGCGGCGACGACCTGTTCCGCCTGAAAGGCATCCTGGCCATCGCCAACGACGAGCGCCGCTACATCCTGCAGGGCGTGCACCGGGTGCTCGATCTGCGCCCGGCCGGCCAGTGGGAGCCCGGCATGCCGCGCATCAGCAAGCTGGTTTTCATCGGCCGCAATCTGGAGCGCGACATGCTTAAGTCCGGCCTGGACTGGTGCCTGGCGCTGCCCGCGCCGGCCGAGTGGTCCGCCGCCCGTGCCGGCGCGCCCGATCCCGCCAGCCGCGCCTTGCCGCTGGAGGTATGAGATGAGCACCATCCACAACACGCCCCGGCTTGCGCTGCGGGGCATCAGCAAAGCCTATCCGTCCGTGCTCGCCAATGACAGCATCGACCTGCGCGTCATGCCCGGCGAGATACATGCGGTGCTGGGCGAGAACGGCGCCGGCAAGTCCACGCTGATGAAAATCATCTACGGCGTGACGCAGCCGACCTCCGGTGAAATGCACTGGGAAGGCGAAGCTGTGCGCGTGAGCAGCCCCGCGCATGCGCGCGGCCTGGGCATCGGCATGGTGTTCCAGCATTTCGCGCTGTTTGAAACGCTGACGGTGGTGCAGAACGTGGCGCTGTCGCTGCCGGGAAAACCGGACCTGGCCGACCTCGCGCGCCGCATCGTCGCCGTGTCCGAGCGCTACGGCCTGCCGGTCGACTCCGGCCGCCTGGCGCACGGACTGTCGGTGGGCGAACGCCAGCGGGTCGAAATCATCCGCTGCCTGCTGCAAAACCCCAGGCTGCTGATCATGGACGAACCCACCTCGGTGCTCACGCCGCAGGCGGTGCGCACGCTGTTTACCACGCTGCGCCAACTGGCCGACGAGGGTTGCAGCATCCTGTATATCAGCCACAAGCTCGATGAAATCAAGGAGCTGTGCCACCGCGCCACGGTGCTCAGGGCGGGCCGGGTGAGCGGCGGCTGCGTGCCGGCGCAGGAGTCGCTGGCTTCGCTGGCGCGGCTGATGATAGGCAAGGAGCTGCCGCGCACCACGCGCGGCGCGGCCGCCGACGGCGGGGAAGTGCGCCTGAGCGTGCAGGGCCTGTCGCAGCGCTCCCATGATCCCTTCGGCGTCGACCTGAAGGGCATCAGCCTGGAAGTGAAGGCGGGCGAGATCGTCGGCATCGCGGGGGTGTCGGGCAATGGCCAGCAGGAGCTGCTGTATGCGCTCTCCGGCGAGGCTCCGCTGGCCGATGCGCCGCCGATCCGCATCTGCGGCATCGCGGCCGGGCGCATGCCGCCGGGCCAGCGCCGCGCGCTTGGCCTGTGCTTCGTGCCGGAGGAGCGGCTGGGCCGGGGCGCGGTGCCGCGCATGTCGCTGGCCCGCAACGGCCTGCTGACGGCCTACGGCAGCGGCCTGCTCAAGTATGGGCTGATCCGCTTCGGCGCCATGCGCGCGCTGGCGCAGCGCTGCATCGAACAGTACGGCGTCAAGTGCGGCGGCCCCGACTCGCAGGCGCGTTCGCTCTCGGGCGGCAATCTGCAGAAGTTCATCGTCGGCCGGGAAATCATGCAGTGTCCCCGGCTGCTGATCGTAGCCCAGCCCACCTGGGGCGTGGACGTCGGCGCGGCGGCCTTCATCCGCCAGGCGCTGATCGACCTGCGCAGCGCCGGGACGGCCATCCTGGTGGTCTCCGAGGAGCTCGACGAGCTGTTTGAAATCACCGACCGCATCGCCGTCATCGCCGGCGGGCAGCTGTCGCCGGCCACGCCCACACAGCACACCAGCGTGGAGGAAGTGGGCCTGCGCATGAGCGGCATGCGGCCGGCGGAAACGCTGGGAAAGGAGTGCAGCCATGCTGCTTAAACTGGAAGCCCGCCCCGCCGCGTCGGCGCGCATGCGCTACCTGTCGCCGCTGGCCGCGGTGGCACTGACGCTGCTGGCCAGCCTGTTCCTGTTCGCCGCGCTGGGCAAGGACCCGTTCACCGGTTTCAGGGTGTTTTTCCTCAACCCGCTGCGCGACACCTACGCCTTGACCGAACTGCTGCTCAAGGCCACGCCGCTGATGCTGATCGGCGTGGGGCTGGCGGTCGGCTACCGGGCCAATGTGTGGAACATCGGCGCCGAGGGGCAGTTCATCGCCGGGGCCATCGCCGCCACCGGGGTGGCGCTGCACAGCGAGGGCGGTCCACTGTGCTGGGTGCTGATGCTGCTGGCGGGGGCGCTCGGCGGCGGCCTGTGGGCCGCGGTGCCGGCGCTGCTGCGCACGCGCTGGCGCGCCAACGAAATCCTGGTCACGCTGATGATGGTCTATATCGCCCAGTTCCTGGCCTCGTGGCTGGTGCACGGACCCTGGAAGAACCCGGAAGGCTTCAACTTTCCGCAGACCCGCATGTTCGCCGACTACGCGCTGCTGCCTATCCTGATCGAAGGGACCCGCCTCAATGCCGCCTTCCTGCTGGCGCTGGCCACGCTGGGCGTCGGCTACGTGTTCCTCGAGCGCAGCTTCTACGGCTACCAGATGCAGGTGGCCGGCGAGGCCGAGGCGGCGGCGCGCTACGCCGGCTATTCGGCCAGCCGCGCGATCTGGATCGGCATGCTCGCCGGCGGCGCCATGGCCGGCGTGGCCGGGGTGGCCGAGGTGGCCGGGCCCATGGGCCAGCTCACCGAGTCGATCTCCAGCGGCTACGGCTTCGCGGCCATCATCGTCGCCTTCGTGGGACGGCTGCACCCGGCGGGCATCTGCCTTGCCAGCTTGCTGATGGCCTTGCTGTTCCTGGGCGGTGAACAGGCGCAGCAGTTTATCAACCTGCCGGCGTCCATCTCCAAGGTGTTCCAGGGGATGCTGCTGTTCTTCCTGCTCGGAGCGGACCTGTTCATCGGCTACCGCCTGCGCATCGACCGTACTGCCAGCCTGAGGAAACTGCTATGGAAAACCAGCTGATCGCATCGGTGCTCGCCGCCACCGTGGTCTCCGGCACGCCGCTGATCCTGGTCGCCATGGGCGAGCTGGTCACCGAAAAGGCCGGCGTGCTCAACCTGGGCGCCGAAGGGATGATGTCGATAGGCGCCGTCACGGCCTTCGCCGTCGCCTTTGCCGGCGGCGGCCCCGCCCTGGCGGTGGCGGCGGGCATGGCGGCGGCGTGCGCGATGGCGCTGGCCTTCGGCTTCCTGACCCTGACGATGATGGCCAACCAGGTCGCTTCCGGCCTGGCGCTGGCGCTGTTCGGGGTCGGCCTGTCGGCCTTCATCGGCAAGCCTTTCGAGTCCACCCCGCTGCCGATGATCGCGCCGCTGCGCATCCCGCTGCTGGCCGATATTCCGCTCATCGGTCCGGCGCTGTTCAAGCAGCAGTCCATGGTCTACCTGTCATGGGTGGTGGTGGCCGCCGTGCTGTACTTCCTGTACCGCAGCCGCTGGGGGCTGGTGCTGCGCGCGGTCGGCGAATCGCCTTCGTCGGCGCACGCCGTCGGCTACCGCGTGATCGCGCTGCGCTATGGCGCGGTGGCGTTCGGCGGCGCCATGGCGGGCATGGGCGGGGCCTTCATGTCGGTGTTCTACACGCCGCTGTGGGCCGAGGGCATGGTGGCCGGGCGCGGCTGGATCGCGCTGGCGCTGGTGGTGTTCGCCACCTGGCGGCCGATGCGCGTGGTGCTCGGCGCCTACCTGTTCGGCGGCGTGATGATCTCGCAGCTGTTCGTGCAGGGATCGGGCATGCGGCTGGATTTGCCGTCCCAGCTCATGTCCTCGCTGCCCTATGTGGCCACCATCGTCGTACTGGTTCTGATTTCACGCAATGCCCATACCATCAGGCTGCATTCGCCCGCTTCGCTGGGGCAGCCATTCCGGCCGGACGCCTGAGCTTACAATAAAAGGAGACACAGCATGTCATACGATTTATTTACCGCCTTACGCCGCCTGGTGCGCAAGGGCAGTGGTCCGGCCGTGACGGCGGCGGCGGCCCAGGCGCTGGCGCTTGGCTTGGGCACGCCGGCCCAGGCGGCGCCGGCGGCCGAGCCGCTGAAAGCCTGCTTCCTGTATTCGAACCCCATCGGCGAGAGCGGCTGGACCTACCAGCACGAGCTGGCGCGGCGCGCGCTGGCCGCCAGCATGGGGGACAAGATCTCCACCAAGTACGTGGAGAACGTGGCCGAGGGGCCGGACGCCGAACGGGTGATCCGCAACTTCGTGCAGGAGGGCTGCAAGCTGATTTTCACGCCCTCGTTCGGTTTCATGGAGCCCACCATCAAGGTCGCCCGCCAGGCGCCCAAGGTGATCTTCATGAACGGCACCGGCTACAAGACCGCGCCCAACGTCGGCGCCTACAACGCGCGCTACTACGAGGGCCGCTACCTGGAAGGCGTGCTGGCCGGGCATATCAGCAAGAAGGGGCTGGCCGGCTATGTGAGCGCCTTCCCCATCCCGGAAGTGCTGCAGGGCCTGAACGCCTTCGCGCTCGGCATGCGCAGCGTGAACCCGAACGCCCAGGTCAAGCTGATCTGGGTCAACGCCTGGTACGACCCCGGCAAGGAGCGCGAGGCCGCCAACACGCTGGCCACGCTGGGAGTCGACGTGCTGACTTACGACACCTCGTCGGTGGCGGTGGTGACGGCGGGCGAGGAAAAGGGCATACCGACCATGGGCTATTACTCGGACATGGCGCGCTTCGGGCCGAAAACCAGCCAGACCTCGGTGATGCAGACCTGGACCGGCTACTACACCAAGGTGATCGAGGATGTGCTGGCGGGCCGCTGGAAATCCGCCCAGACCGTGGGTGGCCTGCGCGAAGGGATGATCAAGATGGCGCCGCTTAACGCCAGCGTGCCGGCCGACGTGCGCGACAAGTTCGCCGCCATCGAGAAGGACATCGCCGAAGGGCGGCTGCTGCCATTCGCCGGACCGATCTACGATCAGGCCGGCAAGCAGCGCGTGGCCGCCGGCCAGTCGCTGGGCGCGGCGGAGCTGGACCGGATGAATTTCCTTGTCAACGGTATCGACGGCACAGCGCCGAAATAGGGACGCCACATGAGCAACTGCATACTGATCAAGGATGCCCACAGCATCCTCACCGGGGCCGGCGGCGACGCCGCGCGCAGCGCCGCGACCGATGTCCGCATCGCCGATGGCGTGATCACGCAAATGGGCAGCGGCCTGCGCGCGCAGCCGGGCGAACGCGTGCTCAATGCGCGCGACTGCGTGATCTATCCCGGCTGGGTCAATACCCACCACCACCTGTTCCAGTCCTTGCTCAAGGGGGTGCCGGCCGGGATCAACCTGACCCTGAGCCCCTGGCTGCAGGCGGTGCCCTTCATCTACCGGCGCGCCTTCAACGAGGACAGGCTGCGGCTGGCCGCGCGCATCGGTATCGTGGAGCTGATGCTGTCGGGCTGCACCACCATCGCCGACCACCATTACATCTACTATCCGAACATGCCCTACGACGCGTCGGCGGCGCTGTTCGAGGAGGCCGACAAGCTGGGCGTGCGTTTCATGCTGCAGCGCGGCGGCGGCACCGTCACCCGCAAGCTGGAGGCGGACCGCAGCACCTACGTGGAGCCGGAAACGCTCGATGGCATGCTGGCCGACGTGGAGCGCATCGCCAGCCGCTACCACCAGCGCGGTCCGCGTCCGCGCACCAGGGTGGCGCTGGCGCCGACCACGGCCACGGTGTCGGTGGCGCGCAGCGAGCTGCGCGAGGTGGCCCGCGCCGCGCGCCGCATGGACATACCGCTGCATTCGCATATGTCCGAAACGGTGAGTTTCATGGAGCACTGCCGCGAGCAGTTCGGCTGCCTGCCGATCGAATTCCTGGCCGAGCACGAGTGGCTGGGACCGGACGTGTCGCTGGCCCACCTGACCCATCTGAGCGACGCGGAACTGCGCCTGCTGGCCAGCTCCGGCACCGGCATGGCGCACTGCCCGCAGAGCAACGCGCGGCTGGCCGACGGCGTGGCGCGCGCGCCCGACCTGCACCGTCTCGGCGGCGCCGTCTCCATCGGCGTCGACGGCGCCGCCTCGAACGAGGCGGCGGACATGCTGAGCGAGGTGCATTTCTGCTGGCTGATGCACCGCGCACATGCGGGAGCGGCCACCCGGCCCAGGCCGGAGGGCGACGGCGAGACGGGGGCGGACAGCGTCTCGGTCGAGCAGGTGGTCCACTGGGCCAGCGCGGGCGGCGCGCGGGTGCTGGGCTTCGATGGCGTCGGCACGCTGGCGGTGGGGCAGGCCGCCGACCTGGCGGTGTACGACCTCGATACGCCGCGCTATTTCGGGCTGCACGACATGGCCATCGGCCCGGTGGTGGCGGCGGGCAGGCCGCGCCTGAAATGGCTGCTCGCCGCCGGGCGCGTGCTGGTCGAGGACGATGCCATCCCCGGCCTGGACATGGCGGCGCTGCGCGCCGAAGCCAGTGCCGATGTGCAGCGCCTGATGCAGGAAGTGTAAAAGCTGTTGACAGTAAAACGGTTTAAACGGTATAAATAGTTTTAGTAGTGGGTATAAGCGTTCAACTGAATTTCGCGGCGGTGCCATACCGGTGCGGGACTCAGTGGGAGATTGCTCACTGGCGGAGTACCCGTCAGTGGCCATTTGTTCCCAGCAAACGCGCCCCTGACAGTCCTCCAGATAAGCGAAGCGCGCCCGACAGGCGCGTCATCCCAACCTGAAGTATTGTGAGGAGATCCCATGATCATCGACACCAGCTGTTATCCGACCAACCTGGTCGATCTGGCCTGGCGCCACGATGGCGACCCATTCACCGGCGAACGCCTGATCCAGATGATGGACGGCCCCTATCTGGTGAACGGCAAGCCACGCCGCGTCGACAAGGCCTTCATTCAGCCGCCCCAGGGCAACACCATCTACACCTGGACCGACGGCGAAAAAACCGGCCGCGAATCCATCGACGACTACATGGCGTACACGCTGCAGATGGTGCGGAAGTATCCCGACCGCCTGATCGGCTGCTTCGTCTACAACCCGCGCTGCGGGGTGCAGAACGGCGTGGAAGCCATCGAACGCTATGTGACGGAACATGGCTTCAAGATGGTGCAGTTCCAGGCCAATATGCACGCCTACCGGCCCGACCGCGCGCTCGACTGGCTGCGTCCCGCGCTGGCCAAGTGCGCCGAGCTGGGCGTGCTGGTCAAGCTGCACACCGGCGACGGCCCCTACAGCATCCCGACCGAATGGGTGCCGATGATCAAGGAGTTCCCGACCGTGAACTTCATCCTGGCCCACTTCGGCGTGCAGACCGGCGGCGTGTACTGCTTCGAGCCCTTCCAGCTGGCGATGGACTTGCCCAATGTGTACTGCGAATCGGGCTGGTGCCTGCAATCGCGCATCGTCGAGTTTGCCAAGGTCCTGCCCAAGCACAAGATCCTGTACGGCACCGACACGCCGCCCAATGAACCGGGCATGTGGCTGCGCCTGCTGGAAGTGCTGTGCTTCGAGCCGCCGCAAGGCCTCAACCTGGACGAGGACACGCTGGAAGACTACCTGGGCAACAACGTCGCCCGCATGGTCGGTCTGGAAACGAGCCCGCCGCCGCGCAGCGTGGCCGAGGCCGAGGCGCGCCTTGGCATCAACCATATCGCAACCCGCATCAATGACCGCTAAGCGGCCGACCACATCCTGGAGTCTCATATGATTATCGACACCCATCTGCACCCAACCAACCTGGTAGACGAAGCGTGGCGCCACACCGGCGAGCCTTTCAACGGCGAGCGCATGCTGAAGATGATGGACGGCCCCTACATGATCAACGGCAAACCGCGCCGCATCGACATGGGTTTCATCCAGCCGCCGCCGGGCAACACCGGCTACCGCGACGGCAACCGCCGTGGCCGCGAGGGCATCCGCGACTACATGGCCTATATTTCTCAGCTGTGCCAGAAGTATCCGGACCGCTTCATCGGCAACTTCACCTTCAATCCGCGCTGGGGCCCGGAAGAGGGCGCGCTGGAGCTGGAGTTCCACATCAAGGAATACGGCTTCAAGATGCTCAAGCTGCATGCCAATATGCACGGCTACCGGCCGGACCGCGCGCTGGACTGGCTGCGCCCGGCGATGAAGATGTGCGCCAAGTACAACATCGTGGTGCTGATCCATACCGGCGACGGCCCGTACACGATACCGACGATGTTCTACCCCATCATCCGCGAGTTCCCGATGGTCAATTTCATCATCGGCCACTTCGGCATCCAGACCGGCGGCAACTATTCCTTCGAGGCCTTCTGGATGGCGATGGACACGCCGAACGTGGTGTGCGAATCGGGCTGGTGCTTCCAGTCGCGCATCGTGGAATTTGCCAAGCAGCTGCCGCGCAACAAGATCGTCTTCGGCACGGACACGCCGCCGAACGAGCCGGGCATGTGGTTGCGCGAGCTCGAAGTGCTGTGCTCCCAGCCGCCGCACGGCATGGGGCTGGACGAGGACGGGCTGGAAGACTACATGGGCAACAACATCGCCCGTCTTTGCGGCATCAAGACCACGCCGCCGCCGCGCACGGTGGAAGAGGCGCAGCTGCGCCTGACCGACACCTATGCCGGTGTGAAGTAAGCGGCTGAGCAAGCAGTAGTCCGCGGTGCGCGGTATCTCGCGCGCCGCGGCAACGACAGAAAGAAGGCAAGACATGACAAACCAAGATTTCCATCACTTCCTGCGCCAGCACCGCGACCAGCATCCGGACGACGTGCTCACCGTGCGCGAGGAGATCAGCGCCGACCAGGACCCGACCGCGCTGGTATGGCAACTGGCGGCCCAGGGCCGCCACCCCATGCTGGTGTGCGAGAACGTGCGCGGCCTGGCCTGTCCTTTGGTGACCAACATCTTCGCATCGCGCGAGCGCGTGGGCCGCATGCTCGGTGTACCGGCCGCGCAGATCCATGCCGAGTACCAGGCGCGCAGCCGCAGGCTCGTCGCGCCGCGCCTGGCCGACAAGGCGCCGCTGCTGGACAGTGTGCAGCGCGGCGGCATCGACCTGGCCACGCTGCCCATCATCAAGCACTTCGCGACCGACCGCGGCCCCTATATCACCAACGCCATCCTGATCGCCGAGCATCCGGACACCGGCGTGGGCAATATGAGCTTCCACCGCTCCACGCTGCATTCGCCAACCGAGATCGCCACCAGCCTGCATTCGCGCGGCCATCTGTGGCGCCTGCTGCAGATCGCGCAGGAACGCGGCCAGCCGCTGCCGGTGGCGATGGTGATCGGCGCGCATCCCCTGTTCATGCTGGCCGGTGCGGCGCGCCTGCCGTTCGGCGTGGATGAACGCCACGTGGCCGGCGGCCTGCTGGGCGCACCGCTGGAGGTGGTGCGTACGCCGAAGTACGGGATTGCCGTTCCAGCCTATGCCGAATTCGTGCTCGAAGGCGTGATCGATCCGGACGCCCACGTGCCGGAAGGCCCGTTCGGTGAATTCAGCGGTTATTCATCGGACCGTTCCACCAACAACCTGCTGCGCGTGGAATCCGTGCTGCGGCGGCGCGACGCGATACTGGTCGATGTTGTCGGCGGCAATTCGGCGGAGCATCTGAACCTGGGGCGCATCCCGCGCGAATCGGAGATGGTCGAAAAGCTGCGCGAGCGCTTTCCGAGCGTGACCGCCGTGCACTATCCCAGTTCAGGCACCCACTTCCATGCCTATGTGGCGGTGAAGCAGATGCGCCCCGGCGAGGCGCGCCAGATCATGCTTGGCCTGCTGGGTTGGGATCCCTATCTGAAAACCGTGGTCGCGGTGGACGAGGACGTGGACGTCACGCGCGACGAGGAAGTGCTGTGGGCCATGGCCACGCATATGCAGCCGCACCGCGACGTGGTCATCATCGACGGCCTGCCGGGCAGCGCGCTCGATCCTTCCGCATCCGGCATCGGCACCACCTCGCGCATGGGACTGGACGCGACGCGCGCTCCGGACTTCGACGGCGTGCGCGCGCGGATCGCGCCCGATGCGCTGGCGCGCGCCAACGCCATCCTGGCGCGTGCCGGCGGCAAGGGCGCGGCGAGCATTGCCTGAGCCAGTTTCTCTACAGGGCTGGCTCAGGATTGAGCAGGCAGCGGTAGTGGAAGGAGTCGCGCATTTCGCCGGCGATGCTGGCGGGGATGGGGGCGGTGTCCTGCAGCACGAAGCCGCTTTTGAGTACGACCCTGGATGAGGCGATGTTTTGCATCGTGATGTAGGCGTTCAGTTCTTCGAGCTGCCACTGCTGCCGCGCCAGTTGCTTCATCTTGTCCAGTGCGATCGTGGCCAGTCCCTGGCCGGTATGGCGCTGGCCCAGGCGGTAGCCGATTTCGGCCGAGTGCCGGTCGGCGTTGATGTCGCGCAGATTGCTGCGGCCGAGGATGGCGCCGTGTTCGTCGAGCAGCAGGCAGGGATGCATGGTGCCGGCGCGCAGGGCGGCCAGGTAGTCGGCGATGTGGGCGGCCACGCCGTCGGCCGTGTAGAAATCGGGCGCGCGCGCTTCCACGCTCTGTTCGAACCAGGCGCGGTTTTCCAGTTCGAATGCCAGCAAGGGCAACAGGTCTTGCTGGCGCAGTGTGGCGATGATCAAGTACGTTCTCCAGTTAATCTTGAAATGCCGATTGTAATAGGCCCGGCTTGTGACGTAGTGCCGTTGGCGGGCCGCCAGCTGCCGTCCAAAACCCACGGCGTAACCCTGGGGTCTGACCCGGCGGGTCAGACCCCGGCTCTTTGCCGTGGGTTTTAAGCGCGTCGCGGCACGCTAACTTAACAGCATTAGGGCTTGCTGACGTCAAACACCAGATTCACGCTGGACGGGCCAAACGAGGCATAGGTCTGCAGCGGCGCCTGGTTCACGCCCGGCTTGCTCCAGTCGCACACGCCGTTCGGGAAGATGGCCTTCAGGCGCGCGAGGCGGGTGGCGTCGAAGCTGGCGGGGTAGTCGCTGGCAACGATGGGCTTCAGCTCGCACTTGAGCTTGTCGGCCGCGAGCGGGCCACCGGCCTGTGCGCGGGCGAAGCTCCAGCTTGGCCACATGGCGTTGCAGCTGCCCGGCTCGCCGCTGCTGGCCAGGGTCTGCGTCTGCGCCAGGAACTGCGGCGTGGCGCTGTTGCTGAAGCAGCCATCGACGGCGCCGGCCGGCTTCTTGGCGATCACCTTGTCGCGCTGGGCAACGGCGCTGGTATCGGCCTTGTAGGCGGCGACCCACTGGATGAACAGCGCCCAGCCATCGGCCTGGGCCTTGGTATTGACGGCGGCGCGCTCGGCCTTGCCCGGCGTGCTCTGGCCGAACAGGTCGGGCATGGAAATCCCGCCGCGCCACATCACATGGTTCCTGGTATCGCCATTGGCCTTGAGCATGCGCTCGCGCACGGCGAAGTGGAACCATTGGTAATGGAAGAAGTTGTCCTCGTCATAGATGTAGGACAGGTCGAACACGGGAATCGCCGCGAGTCCGCCGCCGCCGGCCAGCTGCAGGCCGGACTGGTAGGCGCGCTTGATGGCGCCGGCGTCGCCGACGCTGCGGCCGGCGATGTAGTTGCCGTCGCCGTCGTAGCCGCCGATCTTCTCGTTCATGTCGAGGAACTGCTCGGGCGTGATGGTGCCGGCGTTCAGCTGCGCCAGGCCGTACTGCACGCCGACATTGTCGAAGGGACGCAGTGCGTAGCCCTTGGCGTCGATGCCGTAGACGTTGCGGTTGACGTCGAACACGGTGGCGCGCGCGCCGGCCGGATTGCCGGCCGCGGTCCAGCGCTGGGCCGCCGGCACGGCCGCGTTATACGCGCCGCCGACATACGGGCCGCCGAAGGAGCCGGTGACCGGGATGGTCTCGACGCGTCCGCTGACCGGGTCGGTGCGGCCGGACTGCACCGCCATGTCGTACCAGGCGCGGGTGGACTTGTGGCCGGACACGGTCAGCATCTGGCCCTCACTGAGCACGCCGCTCTGGCTGGCGGTGTAGTAGTGGTTGAGCAGCTTGTCGTCCATGGCGGACATGGCGATGGCCAGCGCATCCGGGAAGGTGGCGTCGATGAAGATGCCGTCGAACAGGCCGGGGAAGTTGTCGGCCACCTGCTCGCTGGTATAGGCACCGCCCGAGCTGCCCACGCTGACGGTGAAGGCGGGCACGCCGAAGGTCTCGATGAAGCGTTCCTTGCCCATCATGGTGGTCTCGCCGGCCACGGTGGCGTTGCAGCTGTTGGTGGGGTGGTTCAGGGTGTTGGTGAATACCGCATAGCCTTCGCCCAGGCGGGTCAGGTTGCTGCCGGTGTAGGGACTCACGCCCATGGCCGCGCCCTGCACATACCAGCCGCTGGAGCAGCCATTGCCATGCACGGCGATCAGGCGCTTGTTCCAGCCCGATGGCGGCGCCAGCGGGGTCGGCACGGCATCCTTGACTGGGTTGAACAGGACCGCGTTCTGATAGATGCCGCGGTTCATGGTGCCGGTCTCCACCCGCACCACGAAGGGCACTTGCAGGCCGGCGCTGGTGGTGGTGGTGGCGACGTCGGAGGGCAGGCTGCCGGCCTGGGGCAGCGGCTTGAGCGCGCCGCCGGCGCTGGACTGGTATAGATACTGGACCTTGGTCGGCGCCGAACACTGGGCGTCGGTGGCCGGGCCAAGCTTGCCGCCGTCGGGCAGTATGAAATCCTGGGTCTGGCAATTGTAGGGCGTGATCTGCGGACCGGACAGGATGGGGCCGGTGATCGGGTAATTGGTCAATGTGACGCTGGCGCTGAGGCCGCCGTAGCTGCTGGCCAGGGTGTTGGCGCCCAGCTTCAGATTGCCGACGAGGCCGATCAGATGGCCGGGATGGGACGGATCGGCCTTGAAGCTGGCGCCCACTTCGCTGCCGTTGAGGGTGACGCTGAGCGTGGCGGCGGCCGAACTCGTCGACGGCGGCGCTGCGATATCGATCAGCACGTCGCCACCGCTGACGTATTCGGCCTTGCTCGACAGGACGGTGATGGTGGGGGCGGCGTTATTGCCGGGCTTGTCATTCGGATTGTTGCCGCAGCCTGCCACGAACACGCCGGCCGCGCCCATCACGGCGGCGGCCAGCGCGTACTGTCTGGATGTCTTCTGGTGCATGAGTTTTCCCAGGTGAATTGTCATTTGGAGGATTTGCGCGGCCTGGCCATTCCAGTTCTGGAAGGGAACAGTGCGACGCAATCGGTAATATTGACAGATTCAATACCTATTCAGTCAAGATGCACCAGAAAAAGTATTGCTCACATGGAAAAATAACCCGCTTGTCGGCTTTTTGCCGCAAAGAAAGGTCAGCGCAGCACGCCGTGGCAGAATAATTCCAGTCCCTTGGCGACGCGGGCGCGGGTTTCTTCCTCGGTGGGGGGATGCTCGGGCTCGAACAGCAGGCGGCTCAGCTGGTCGCCCATGATGCAGTTAAGCAGGTGCATCGCCAGGGTTTCCGCATCGAGCCCGGTGCGCAACTGTGCCCGTACTTCGGGACGGTTGAAATAGCGTCCCAGCAGTTCGCGGGTCTGCTTGGGGCCGGCCTGATTGAAGGTGGTGGCCAGTTCCGGATTGCTGTTGGCCTCGGCGATGACCATGCGGTGCAGGCTGACGAAGGAGGGCATCATCACCAGGCGCAAGAAACGCAGCGAGAAATCGCCCAGCACTTCCTTGATCGGCCGGTCGTCCGTTTCCATGCTGCTCATGTCGGCGAAATGGCGGGCCCGGCCGGCGGCGATGACGGCGTTGAGCAGGCCGGTCTTGCCGCCGAACTTCACATAGATGGTGCGCACCGCCACATGGGCCGCGCGCGCGATCATCTCCAGGCTGACCTTGCTATAGCCTTTTTGCAGGAACAGGCCGCCCGCCGTGGTGAGCAGATTCTGCAGGCGCGCCTCTTGATCCGCGGCGCGCGGGCGGCCGGCGGACTTGCTGCCGCAGGGCGGTTCGGCGCCGCAGGGCAGTGCTAGATCGACGCAATCCTCGGTGTCGAGGCTGTTCTCAAGGGCGTCCAGGTCGGTGTTGGCGTTCATATAAGACGAATGGTAGCGGATGGCGTTAATGTAGTCCAGATTAAAATGAAATGCAATCGTTTCATTTCTTGACTTTGGAAATGCTTTGGAGAATAATGAACTTATCCCATTTCATTTCTTGGAGCGACGAATGTCCAACCAGAACAGCCTGCCTGAACAAAAAGTGCTCAGCGCCGTCCCCCCAGCTCCGGCGCAATCCGCCGCGCTGCCTCCGCAAGGCTCGAACACCCGCATCCTCGTGATCGCCGGCGTGGTCGCCGTGGCGGCGCTGCTGGCCGGTGGCCGCATGTGGTATCGCAGCCATTATTTCGTCGAGACCGAGAACGCCTACGTGGCCGGCCATGTGCACCCGGTATCGGCCCGCGTGGCCGGCGTGGTCACCCGCGTGCTGATCGAAGATAACCAGGTGGTGCACGAGGGCGATGTGATCGCCGAACTCGACCCGGCCGACCAGCGCGTCAAGATCGAACAGATCCAGGCCCAGATCGCCAGCGCCGAACAGCAGGTACTGCAGTCGGCGGCCCAGGTGTCGCAGGTGCAGGCCCAGGCCAGCGCCGCCGGCGCCCAGGTGGCCCAGTCGGAAGCGCTGGTGCTGCGCGCCCGCCAGGACGCCGAGCGTTATGGCCAGCTGTATAACAGCCAGATGAAAGCGGTGTCGAAAGCCGAACTCGATGCGGCCAACGCCGGCCGCTCCAGCGCCGTGGCCGATCTGGCCGCGCGCCGCGACAGTGCGGTGGCCGCCAAGGCCCAGATCGGCGCCGCCAGTGCCGCCAGCGAAGTGCTCAAGGCCCAGGTGCGCGTGCTGCGCGTGCAATTGAAGGACGCCCAGCAGCAGCTGGCCTACAACCGCATCCTGGCGCCCGTGAGCGGCCGCATCGGCAAGCGCGCGCTGGAAGTGGGCCAGCGCGTCCAGGCCGGCCAGCAGCTGACCGCGATCGTGCAGGACAATGTCTGGGTCACCGCCAACTTCAAGGAAACCCAGCTGGCCGACCTGCAAAAAGGCCAGACCGTCAAAGTCACCATCGATGCGCTGCCGGGCAAGACCCTGGAAGGCCATGTCGAAAGTTTTGCGCCGGCCTCGGGCGCCCAGTTCGCGCTGCTGCCGGCCGATAACGCGACCGGTAACTTCACCAAGATCGTCCAGCGCGTGCCGGTCAAGATCGTGTTCCGCGCGGAAGACGTGAAAGCCCTGAACGGCCGCCTGGTGCCCGGCATGTCCGCCGTGGCCGAAGTGGAAGTCAACGGCAAGGACAGCGCGCCGGCCAAGGTGGCCGCCGTGGCGCCGACCGCAGCTCCTGCAGCGCACTAAGCGCACGAAGGAGTAGCGGCGATGTCCAGCACCACTCAAGACTTGCCGGCCGGCGGCGTTCCGCTCGGCCCGCCGATGATAGGCGAACGCGTATCGAGCCGTACCTGGATCGCGGTCGCCGCCGGTATGTTGGGCGCCTTCATGGCGGTGCTCGATATCCAGATCACCAATTCCTCGCTGCGCGATATCCTCGGTACGCTGTCGGCGACCCAGGAAGAAGGTTCCTGGATCGCCACGGCCTACCTGGTGGCCGAAATCATCATCATCCCGATGACCGCCTTGCTGACCCGCGTGTTCGGCCTGCGCACGTATATGATGGGCACCACCGCGCTATTCCTGGTGTTCTCCACGCTGTGCGGCTGGGCCTGGAATCTGCCGAGCATGATCGCCTTCCGCATGCTGCAGGGCTTTACCGGCGGCGCCCTGATTCCGATGGCGATGACGCTGGTGATGTCCAAGCTGCCGCCGTCCAAGCGCGCCACCGGCATGGCCATCTTCGGCCTGACCGCCACGCTGGCGCCGTCGATGGGGCCGACCTTCGGCGGCTACCTGAGCGAGATTTACGGCTGGCCGTCGATCTTCTACATCAACTGGGTGCCTGGCCTGCTGCTGATCGGCGGTATCGCCTACGGCCTGGACAAGGAGAAGATGCGGTTCGACCAGCTGTTCAAGGCCGACTGGCTGGGCATCGGCTTCATGGCCGTGGGCCTGGGCAGCCTGACCGTGTTCCTGGAAGAGGGCAATTCGAAGGACTGGTTCGATTCGGCCTTCATCGTCAGCTTCGCCGCGCTGGCCATCATCGGCCTGCTGGGCTGGATGGTGACGAGCGCGATGCGCGCCCAGCCTTTCGTCAATCTGCGCCTGTACGGCCAGCGCAACTTCCTGGCCGCCACCGCGCTGTCGGCGGCGATGGGCATGGGCCTGTATGGTTCGTCCTTCCTGCTGCCGCTGTACCTGGGCCAGATTCCCGGCTACTCGCCGATGCAGATCGGCGAAGTGATCATGTGGGCCGGTTTGCCGCAGCTGCTGATCATGCCGTTCGCGGCCAAGCTGTCGTCCAAGGTCGACAACCGCATCCTGTGCAGCTTCGGCTTGCTGGTGTTCGGCGGCTCCTGCCTGATGAACGCGTATATGGACGCGAGCACCGGCTACGACCAGCTGCTGCTGTCGCAGGTGGTGCGCGCCATCGGCCAGCCTTTCGTGATGCTGACGCTGTCGAACTTCGCCATGAACGGCATCGCGCCGAAAGATGTGCCATCGGCGTCGAGCCTGATCAATATGACCCGTAACCTGGGCGGCTCGATCGGTATCGCCCTGCTGGCCACGGCGCTGAGCGCCCGCGAGCACTTCCATTCGCAGCGCATCGGCGAGTCGGTCACCGCCTTTGCCGGCGCCACCCAGGAACGCCTGGATGTGCTGACCCAGTCCTTCATCGGCAAGGGTTTCGACAGCACCGCGGCGGCCAATATGGCGCTCAAGGCGGTCGATGGCGTGGTGCGGCGCGAGGCCTATGTGATGGCCTACAACGACGGATTCTTTTTGGTGGCGGCGGTGCTGTTCGGCTGCATTTTCATCCTGTGGTTCTCCGACGCGGTCAAAGCACCGTCGGGTGGCGGCGCCGAAGGCGTGCACTAAGGCTGCGTCCCAATCGCAGTCAAGACAAAATTTTGAAGGGTTGACCATGTTGACAGCATTCACACGTATGACTTTGGCCGCAGCCGTTGCGCTGGCGGTCACCGGCTGCGCCACCGTCGGCAGCGATTTTTCCGCACCGGCCAACGCGGCCGATGCCACTTTCCGCCATCAGGCGCAGGGCGCCGCCAGCGAGGCGAAACTGCCGGCGCAATGGTGGACCGTGTACGGCGACGCTACCTTGAACCGCCTGGAACAGAGCGCGCTGCGCGACAATCCAAGCGTCAAGGCCGCCGCACAGCGCCTGCTGCAGGTGCAGGCCCAAAGCGGCATCACCCGCGCCAGCCAGCTGCCGTCGGTGAACCTGTCCACCTCGGCCGCCAACTCGCGCACCTCGGCGAACACTTCGCAGGCGCTGGCGCTGGGTGGCCGTTCGATCGAAGGCAATCAGTACACGCTGGGCGCTTCGATGTCGTATGAAGTCGATCTGCTGGGCCGCGTGCGCCGCATGGTGGAAGCGTCCGACGCGCAGGCGCTGGCCGCCGAAGCCGACCGCGATGGTGTGCTGCTGATGCTGTCCTCGCAAGTGGCCAGCACCTACTGGCAGTTGCGCGGCATGGACGCGGAAATGGCGATCCTGCGCGGCGCGCTCGACACCCGCCGCGAGACCGAAGAACTGGTGACGGCGCGCTTCGACGCGGGCCTGTCGAATGAGCTCGATGTGTCGCGTGCCCGTATCGAGCGCGCCAATGCGCAGGCAGATCTGCATGAAGTACAGCGTCAGCGCAATCTGCTGGAACATAGCCTGGCCACGCTGACGGGCGCTTCGCCGTCGAGCATGCAGCTGCCTGCCGCCAGCGCTTCCTCGCTGCCACAGCCGCCGGTGATTCCGGTTGGCCTGCCTGCCAGCCTGCTGGCGCAGCGTCCCGACCTGGCGGGCAGTGTGGCCAATCTGCGCGCCTCGAATGCGCAGATCGGCGTGGCCGAAGGCGCGTTTTATCCGGCGCTGTCGCTGACGGGGAATTTCGGTTTCGCTTCGGAGAGCCTGCGCGAATTGTCCAAGGGCGGTTCGCGCCAGTTCAGCATTGGTCCGCTGGCCTTGTCGCTGCCGATCTTCGATGGTGGCCGCAACCGCGCCAATCTGGCGATCTCCAAGGCGCGCTATGAGGAGGCGGTGGCCAATCACGAAGGCAAGCTGCTGACGGCGCTGCGTGAAGTGGAAGATGCCTTGTCGGACGTGGAACAGCGCCAGCAGCAGGGCCAGGCCCAGGCCGCGTCGCAGAGCGCCGCGGCGCGCGCCTACCTGGTGGCGCGTGCGCGCTATGAGCGTGGCGTGTCGACCTATCTGGATGTGACGGATGCGCAGCGCAGTTCGCTGGCGGCCGACCGCGCCGCCGTGCAGATCAATACCCAGCGTTTGCTGGCGACCGTGTCGGTGGCGCGCGCGCTGGGCGCTGGGTGGCAGCCGTCGCCGGCCTTGGCTGCGCTGGCTCCGGTAAAAACGCAGTAAAAAATAGCGGGCCGCCGGCGGAATTCAAAACCCACGGCGTACCCCTGGGGTCTGACCCTAGGGTCCGGGGAGGGGCTTCGCCCCGCCGGTCCCTAGGGACCGGCCCCCGGCTCTTTGCCGTGGGTTTTAAAAAGTGCGGCGGCACGCACAAGTCACACCAATTCACTCCGATTAGCACCGATCAGCACCGATTACGCGAGAGGCGCCAGCGGCAACCGTGCCGCTGGCCCGAAGCGTTCCACCACGAAGTCGATGAAGGTGGTCAGCTTGGGCGTGGCCTGGCGGTCGCGCGGGTAGATCAGATGCATGGGCCGCGCCTGCGGTATGAACTTCTCCAGCACCGGCACCAGCCGTCCCGCCGCGATATCCTGCGCCAGCAATACCTCCGCCTGCATCACAATCCCGAATCCATGTATCGCCGCCATGCGCAGCGCCTGTCCGTTGTTGGAACGGAAGCGGCTGGGCTGCTCGCGCTGCGGACCTTTCTCGCCGCGCAGACGCCAGCGCATGCTGTGCGGCCAGTGCATGAAGTCCAGGCACTCGTGGCCTTCCAGATCCTCCGGCGTGCGCGGCATGCCACGCCGCGCCAGATAGGCGGGCGAGGCACAGATCGTCATCGCATACGGAATCAGCGCGCGTGCCACCATGCCGGAATCATCGAGCTTGCCGATGCGGATGGCGGCATCGAATCCTTCCTCCACAATATCGACCAGGCGGTCGTTCAGGCTCAGATCCAGGCTCACTTCCGGGTGCAGTGCCAGATACTCCGTCATGGCCGGGCCCAGCCACTCGGCGCCGAACGATACCGGCGAGGTAATCTTCAGCCGTCCGCGCGGCGTGGCGCGCATGGCGGCGGCGCCCGATTCGGCCGCCTGGATCTGGGCCAGGATCGCGCGGCACTGCGCCACATACTGCTGGCCGATCTCGGTCAGGCTCTGGCGCCGGGTGGTGCGGGTCAGCAGGCGCGCGCCCAGCGTGCTTTCGAGCTGGGCGATGTGCTTGCCCACCATCACGGGTGAAATGCCGAAGCTGCTGGCCGCCGCCGTGAAACTGCCGGCATCGACCACGGCGACGAAGATTTCCATGCTGCTCAGCTTATCCATTGATTGCTAACTTTGGTTTAGTAATGATCTTCATGGTAGCTCATTTATTCCTGGAACGTGGGGGATCATACTGGCTGCACTGACTCACCACTTAGCCACCCACACAGGAGAAACAGCATGAAAGTACTCGTTATCGGCGCAGAAGGCACCATCGGCAAAGCCGTCGTTGAACAACTGGGCCTGCGCCACCAGGTCATCAGCGCGGGACGCAGCAGCGGCCAGTATCAGGCCGAGATGGCCGACATCGCCCAGGTGCGCGCCCTGTTCGAGCGCGTCGGCAAGGTTGACGCCGTGATCGTGGCGGCCGGTTCGATCGCCTTCGGTCCGCTGGCCGAACTGACGCCGGAGCAGTTCCGCGTGGGCCTGGACAGCAAACTGATGGGGCAGGTCAATGTGGCCCAGGTGGCGCAGCAATACCTGAACGACGGCGGTTCGATCACGCTCACCAGCGGCATCGTCGGCAATCAGCCGGTACGGCTGGGCGCCAGTGCCAGCATGGTCAACTCGGCGGTCGAAGGCTATGCGCGCGGCGCGGCGATTGAACTGGCGCGCGGCCTGCGCATCAACGTGGTCAACCCGACCGTACTGACCGAGTCCATGCCGGCATATGGCGAATTGTTCCACGGTTTTGAATCCGCCCCGGCCAGCCGGGTCGCACTGGCCTATGTGCGCAGCGTCGATGGCGCGCAGACCGGGCAGGTATTCAAGGTCTGGTAAGCAAGGTCTGATAGGACATCGGAGTCTGTCCGCTGTGCAGCCTGTGGCCGGCAAACCACGGGCTGCGCGCTCAACTGCTCTGGCCTTTATGGTGGATTACAATAGGCACCCCTATCCTATCTACCCAAGGTCCATGAAACATATCCTGCTTCCATTGGTACTGGCCGTCGCCGGAACAGCCGTATCCGCTGCCCCCGCCAACGTCGCTGAACTGAACAAGATGGCCAAGCGCTACGCGCCGGTCGAACTGAAGGCCGACACCTCCGCGCTGTCCGCCGGCGACCGCAAGGCGATCGTCAAACTGATCGAAGCGGCCAAGATCATCGATGTGCTGCAACTGCGCCAGCGCTGGTCGTCCAACGAGGCGCTGTGGGCCGCGCTGCAAAAGGATAAATCCACGCTGGGCAAGGCGCGCCTGGATTACTTCTGGCTCAACAAGGGTCCCTGGTCCATCCTCGATGAGCACAACTCCTTCCTGCCGGCCCAGGTCGGCGCCATCCAGATCCCGCTGAAAAAACCGGAAGCCGGCAATTTCTACCCGGCCGGCGCCAGCAAGCAGGCACTGGAAAGCTGGATGAACGCGCTGCCGGCGGCCGACAAGGAGCAGGCCCAGTGGTTCTTCACCACCGTCCGCAGCGATGCCGATGGCAAGTTCAAGACCGTCAAGTATTCGGACGAATACAAGCCGGAACTGACCCGGCTGGCCGCGCTGCTGAAGGAGGCCGCTGCCGCTACCGACAACGCCTCGCTGAAAAAATTCCTCGACCTGCGCGCCGATGCCTTCCTGTCGAACGACTACCTGGCTTCCGATTTCGCATGGATGGATCTGGACGCGCCGGTGGATGTGACCATCGGCCCTTACGAGACCTATAACGATGAGCTGTTTGGCTACAAGGCCGCGTTCGAAGCCTATGTGAATGTGCGCGACCAGAAGGAAACCCAGAAGCTGGACTTCTTCGCCAAGCATATGCAGGAGCTGGAAGACAATCTGCCGCTCGATCCGCAGTACCGCAATCCCAAGGTGGGCGCACTGGCGCCGATGGTGGTGGTGAACCAGGTGTACGGCGCGGGCGACGGCAATATGGGGGTGCAGACCGCCGCCTATAATCTGCCCAACGACGAGCGCATCATCAGCCAGCGCGGCTCCAAGCGCGTGATGCTGAAAAATATACAGGAATCCAAATTCAAGTCCACGCTGACGCCGATTTCGAAACTGGTGCTGAAGCCGGCCGACCAGAAGGACGTGGATTTCGATTCCTTCTTCACCCATATCCTGGCGCATGAAATTACTCATGGCCTGGGGCCGCATCAGACCCGCGTGGATGGCAAGGAGTCGACGCCGCGCCAGGATCTGAAAGAAGCCTATTCCACCATCGAGGAAGCCAAGGCCGACATCACCGGCCTGTTCGCGCTGAGCTATATGATGGACAAGGGCCAGCTGGCCGGCACGCTGGGGCAGGGCGAGGCGGCCGAGCGCAAGCTGTACACCACTTTCCTCGCGTCGGGCTTCCGCACGCTGCACTTCGGCCTGACCGATTCGCACGCGCGCGGCATGGCGATCCAGATGAATTATCTGCTCGACAAGGGCGGCTTCATTTCGCATGGCGACGGCACGTTCGCGGTGGATCTGAAAAAGATCAAGCAGGCCGTGATTGATCTGGACCGCGAGTTCCTGACCATCGAGGCGACCGGCGACTATGCCCGCGCCAAGGAGATGATGGTCAAGTATGTGGTGATCCGCCCTGACGTGCAGAAGGCGCTGGACAAGATGAAGGTGGTGCCGAACGACATCCGTCCCGCGTTCGTGACGGCCAAGGCGCTGCTGGCGCCCGCCAGGTAATAGTTGAAATGGCAGTGGTAAAAACGGCAAGTAGCCCAGGCTGCGCTTGCCACTGCCGCAACGATACAACTTTTTCTACGTAGTAAAATATTGTTGCGAAACTGCCTTAGTGCAATTTGATTGCCGCACAGCATGCTAGAGTATCCCTAAGGAATCTAGCCATGCATACCTCCAAACTTCTCCTCCTGTTGCCCCTGTTTGCGGCCCCCGCCTTTGGCGCCGACCTGACCGAAGCCGAAACGCGCTGGCTGACGGCCGGCATGCCGGTACTGGCCTACGCCAAGCAAATCAAGCTCCCGATCGACATCATCGTCCAGCCACAGGCCCGTCCCAATGATGTGCCGATGGCAATGGGCTTCGACAAGGGCCGCTGCAAGCTGGTGCTGTCGATGCGTGGCAATCTGGAAGCGGAAGCCATCCTGGACGCGGTGGCGCCGGCCCAGCGCGCGCTGATGATCGAAGCGATGACCGCGCACGAGGTCGGCCACTGCTGGCGCTATGCGCAGGGTAGTTGGCATGCCTTGCCGAGTGGCTTTGAGGATATGGGCCGGGAGCCGGCTGAGCAGGGCGCGCAGGCGGCCGAGATACGCGACCTGCGCGACACCCGGCGCGAGGAAGGTTTTTCCGATCTGGTGGCGCTGGCCTGGATACAGTCGCGCCATCCCGGCCAGTATGCCCAGGTGTACGACTGGCTGCGCCAGGTACGCCAGCAGCAGCCGGTCGACGGCGGCTCGCATGATACCCGTGCCTGGCTGCAATTGGCGCCCAGCGGCAAGGTGTTTTCCGCTCAGGGAAGTCCGTTCGAGCAGGTCACTGCGCTATGGAGCAAAGGCATCGCGGGCGAGCATTGAGTTGCATCAATGTAGCCGTTGCTTTGCTGTCGTCCTGACAAAAAATCCCGGTCTCTGTTCGTTTCCGCACAGAGCATTCATGGTGGGGAGAGTTTAATCGTCTCGTCAACCACCAAGAAAGGGACACATCATGAATAAGCTTATGATTTTGGCGCTGGCAGGCGCCTTCAGCATGAACATCGCAAGCGCAGCGAACCCTAACGATGACAAGGTTTCCTACAAACAGGCCGTCGACAAGGCCGAGAGCGAATACAAATCGGCCAAGGCGCAATGCGATGCCCAGTCCGGCAATGCCAAGGATATATGCCAGAAGCAGGCCAAAGTCACTCGCGCCCAGGCCGAGCACGATGCGGTAGCGTCGTATAAAAACGATAAAAAATCGGTGGAAAAAGCCAGCAAGCATGTGGCCGATGCCCAGTACGATCTGGCCAAGGAAAAATGCGACGATATGTCCGGCGCAGCCAAAGATAGCTGCGTCAGCGCCGCCAAGTCGACCAGGACCGCCGCCATCAACGACGCCAAGGCAGGCAAGCATGCCGCCGACGTGGCCCAGACCGGAGAAAACTGCGACACCATGACCGGCACCGAGAAAGCTGCCTGCGTCAGCCGCACCAAATCGGAAATGGCGGGCACGGCGGTGGCCGATACCATGATCACCACCAAGGTCAAGGCGGAGCTGATCAAGGAGCCGAATCTGAAATCGCTGGACGTCCATGTGGAAACGGACAAGGGCGTGGTCATGCTGAGCGGCTTCGTGCCTTCGCAGGCGGAAGTGGACAAGGCCGTGGAAGTGGCGCGCACGGTGAAGGGCGTGGAGAAGGTGCAAAGCGCCTTGCGTATCGATCCGAACAAAAAATAAGCGTTTGATTCAAGGTAGTAGCGCTTGGCGCGGCCGGGGGGCTGCGCCAATGAAGGCCGCAGCGGTGCGGATAGCGCCGCTGCGGCCTTTTGCATGCTGAACCCGCTGCTGGTCCCGGCGGAACTAGGCGGCCAGCGCGAACAGGCCCACGCAGATGGCGTAGGCGCCGGTCCAGACCAGCGTGCGCACGCTGCCCATGTCGAGCAGGTAGGCGGCCACATAGGCCAGCCGCAGCGAGACGAAGCCCAATGCCAGCAGGTCGACCAGGCTCTGGCTGGCATGGGCTTGCTGGGC
This sequence comes from Oxalobacteraceae bacterium, assembly GCA_013284265.1. Lineage (GTDB taxonomy): Bacteria > Pseudomonadota > Gammaproteobacteria > Burkholderiales > Burkholderiaceae_D > Rugamonas. The sequence goes on from JABTBR010000046.1 coordinate 40,216, forward strand.
CAGCAGCACCGCCGCGATGAATACGGGCAGCGCTTCGAAGCCGTTGTCGTGGGCGGCGCGGGCGCGCTGGCGCCAGCCGCGCAGGCTCTTGGCCCATTCGCGCGGCTGGTGATTGTCGTAGCGTCCCTGGCCTTGCGGGTCGCGCGAGGACGCGATCTTGGCCAGGCCGATGGTGGCGATGGGCATGAAGCTCGCGGCCAGCACGCACCAGTTGGCAGTTGTCATAGTGTCTCCTTGTTTTATATAAATCGTTTATCCCGTTTCCGGGGTGCCGCCTATTTCAGGTATTTGGCCAGCCAGCCGTGCACTTCGCTGTAGAAGTAACGGCTGTTCTCGCCCTTGAGTATCCAGTGGTTCTCGTCCGGGAATACCAGCAGCTTGCTCGGCACCTGCAGGCGCTGCTGGGTGGCGAAGTTCATCAGGGCGTTGTTGGCCGGTACGCGGTAATCGAGTTCGCCGACGGTGATCAGGATGGGCGACAGGAAGCCGGTGCCCTTGTCGTGATTCCCGGCCTGCATCACCGGACTTTGCTCGCGCCAGACCGGCAGATTACCCCAGACCGGGCCGCCGCTGTTGACTTCGCGGCCATGGATGCTGTCGCTGCTACCCCATTGCATGACCAGATCCATCTCGCCCGCGTGCGACACAAAGGCCTTGTAGCGGGTGGTGGTGGCCTGCAGCCAGTTGGCCAGGTGGCCGCCGTAGCTGGCGCCGCCCACTGCCAGCTGGCTGCCGTCGACGTAGGCGTAACGCCGCACGGCTTCGTCCACCGCTTCATTGATTTCCTGGCCCGGTCCCTTGAGCGGGTCGAACTGGATCGCGCGCGCGAAGGCTTCGCCATAGCCGGTGGAGCCCTTGTAGTCGCTCAACAGCACCACATAGCCCGGCTGGGCCAGCAGGTGGTAGTTCCAGCGCACGACGAACTGGTCGCGCCACATATTGGCCGCGCCGCCGTGGATCACGGCGAACAGCGGGTACTTGCGTTTCGGGTCGAAGTTGGCCGGCTTGATCACCATATTGTGGATGCGCTGGCCGTCGCTGGCGGTGAACCAGAAGTGCTCGGGCGCCTGCCAGTCGATGGTGGCGGCGCGTTCGGTGTTGAACGATGTCAGGCGCGTCGGCGCTTCCTTGCCGCCGGCATGGAAGGCATAGACCTCGGGCGGATTGACCGACGATTCCCAGACGCCCACCAGCGCCTTGCCGCCGGCCGACAGTGCATTGAGCGCGCCGGTTGCCGGCGAGGTTTCGGCGCGCAGGCCGGCGCCGTGATAGTCGATCGAATGGAGCTGCTCCAGGCCGGCGTGCTCATAGCTGAAGTAGATGCGCTTGCCGTCGGCGGGCAGGGCGAAGCGCGAGATGGCGCGGTCCAGTCCGGCCGTCAGGATGCGCGGTGCGGGATCGCGCAGCGGCCAGGCGAAGCTGGCCAGGCGTTCCAGGTCGTAGACCTTGCCGGCTTCCTCGGCCTGGGTCAGGCACAGCAGGGCCTTGCCGTCGGGGGCGAAGCGCAGTGCGTGGTAGCTGTGGGTGTCGGCGGTCAGCTGGGTCGCTTCGCCGCCGCTGGCCGGCACGCTGAAGATCTGGGTGTAGCCGGAGGCGCGCGCCGCTTCGTGGCGGTTGGTCGAGGCGGTGAAGACGATGGACTGGCCGTCCGGCGCCCAGATCGCGTCGAGCGCCTGGCCATCGTCGGTCTGGCCGCCGCCGAAACCGGGCAGTGTCACCAGCTTGCTGCCGGCCAGTACGCTGGTGGCGACGGCGCCGCTGCGCGCGTCCATCACGAACAGGCGCACCTGCTTGTCGTCCAGCCATTTGTCGAAGTGGCGCGGCGGGAAGCTTTCGTAGGCGCGCGCGCTGTATTTGCGCTCCTTGCGCTCCTTGGCGCTGCGCTTGACGTCTTCCTCGCTGGCGTTGCCGGGATAGATGTCGCTGACGAACAGCAGGCGCTGGCCGTCCGGGCTCCACTTGGGCTGGCGCGCGCCCAGGGTGAGCGTGGTCAGGCGCTGGGCTTCGCCGCCGCCGGCCACGTCGATACGGTAGAGCTGGCCCGCCTCATCGCCGTCGCGCTTGGACACGAACACCAGCGCGCGGCTGTCGGGCGACCAGGCGGGCGCGCTTTCGCCGCCCTTGGAGAAGGTCAGGCGGCGCGCCGGGCTGTCGTCGCTGAGGGACTTGATCCACAGGTCGGCCCATTGTTCCTTGCTGTCGTAGGCCGGCTCGGTGACGGAAAACACCGCCCATTTGCCGTCGGGACTGGCCACCGGGGCGCCCACGCGTTTCATCAGCCAGACATCTTCATGGGTAATCGGATGGGTGGCAGCGGGGGCTGTGGCTGAGGTAGCAGCCTGAGCCGGGCCTGCCGCTGCGAGTGCGAGCAACAGGGCGCTGAAAGGAATGGAGAGACGCGGTATAGTCATGGCGCGGTCGTGGCCTGTAAATGGTTAAGCGCAAGATAGTGGCCAAATCCATTCCGGCTGTCAATGTTGATCGCCTGGGCGAAGCAATTCCACACAATAGGGAGTGCAACAGATGCAAACGATTACCAAGATTCACAAGGTGGCGGCGTTTTCCGTCGCCGGCCGCGGCGGCAATCCAGCCGGGGTGATGATACGGGCCAGCCTGCCGGAAGAGAGCACGATGCAGCGCATCGCCGCCGAAGTGGGGTTTTCCGAAACCGTGTTTGCCGCGCCGACCGAGGATGGCTGGCGCGTGCGCTATTTTTCTCCCGAAGCCGAAGTGCCCTTCTGCGGCCATGCCACGATCGCGCTGGGCGCCGTGCTGGCGACCCAGAACGGCAACGGCATTTTCCCGCTGACCACCAACCACAGCCGCATCACCGTCGAGGGCAAGGCCAGCGGCGAGCACGTCGCGGCGGCGCTGCAGTCGCCCGCCACGTCGAGCCGGGCGGCGCCGCCCGAGCTGGTGGCCGAGGCGCTGGCGCTGTTCGGCTATACGGCGGCCGATCTGGACCCGCGGATTCCGCCGGCGCTGGCCAATGGCGGCGCGCTGCATCTGATCCTGGCGCTGCAAAGCCGCGCCCGCCTGAGCGCGATGCGCTATGAACTCGACGCCGGCCGCACGCTGATGAAGCGGGCCGGGCTGGCCACGATCGCGCTGCTGCATGCCGAGTCGGATACGCGCTTCCATGCGCGCAATCCCTTCGCCGGCGGCGGCGTGTATGAAGATCCGGCCACCGGCGCGGCGGCCGCGGCGCTGGGCGGCTATCTGCGCGACCTGGACTGGCCCCATGGCGGACAGATCGAGATCGTCCAGGGCGAGGACATGGGCGTGCCTTCGCTGCTGAAGGTGACGATATCGCCCGAGGCCGGCAGTTCGGTGCGGGTGGCCGGCGACACACGCATGCTACCGGACTGAGCATGCAACCGGCGCGCCGGCCGGCCCTGCCGGTGGCGCCACTGCGCCAGGCCGGGTGCAAGCGCAGGCCGCTGCGCTAGGGCCACTTGCGCACGATGCGTTCGAGCTCGCCGCTGGCTTCGAGCTGCGCCAGCGCGCGCTGGATGCGCTCGGTGGTGGCGCGTTCCACATGGCGTCCGAACGCCATATACATTTGGGAAGAGTACATCACCGTGGGCAGGATTCTGACCTTGCCCACGGCACCGGTGCGCTTCAGGAAGTCCTGCAAGCCAGGCGTGCGGTGGTAAAAGAAGCGGCCCCGGCCGCTCAGCAGTTTTTGCATATTCAATTCGGGGCTCGCTGCGCTGGCGTCGACCGTCAGCCCGCCCAGCTCCTCCAGATAGGTCACACTGGCAAAGCCGCGATTGGCCAGGATCACGGCGCTATTGCCCATGCGCCTTACGTCGTCCCAGCTACCGACCGTGGCCTGATCGTCGATGCGCGCCAGCAGCAGATAGTGGATGGGCACCAGCGCCGGTTCGATGAAGTTCAGTTTTTCCAGGCGTTCGCGGGTGCGCTGCAGGGCGCAGGCGACGTCCTGCTGGCCATTCGATAATTCGGTGAAGATCCGTACCAGCGGCATCCAGCGCTGGTCGCCGACAAAGCGCAGGCCGGGGTCGATCCGCTCGATGGCGCGCTGGACGTCGATGCACAGGCCGACGATGCCGGCGCCCGCTTCACCGGCCTGGTATTTGGGCGCCGTGCTTTCCTGCGCGGCGGTGCGCAGCTCGGTGGCGGCCTGCGCGCCATGGCCAGGCAGCAGCAGCGCGCACAGGGCGCCGCGCAGCAAGTGGCGGCGCCAGGGCCATCGTTTTGCGGGCACGCCAAGCATGGTGTCCAAGCCGCTCCCTCCTGGCGCCAGGCGCCGATATTTCCTATTTGAATTATACGCCGGCCTGTTTTGACGACAAGCAATGGTCATGCAAATAGGCTCAGGATTTTTCCTTACAGTAAAAATATGCATTTATGCAATGCTTCATATGGAAAATATATTCTATGACAAGATGAAATATTTTTATAAAAGCAATGCTATATTATCAATCACCGCTTGTTTTCTGTATCAGCTTCAGGCGCCAGCGAAGGCGAACGGGCGGACATCGTGGGTAACTATTAACAATAATCGCAAAACCAGGGGTAGTGTTTATGATGATTCAGTCGAAGTCCTTGAAGTTGGTCGCCGTTGTCGCCGCACTGCTGGCCGCCGCCGGCGCGCAGGCGAGTAATTCCGATTTGTTGACCCCGCTGACGGGGAACACCACCGCGCCATCGAACTGGCGTTTCGAGCCCGGCCAGGTCTTCAATGGCGTGGCCGGCGCGCTCGATGGCGTGGCGCGTCTGAGCTTTAGCAATTCGGGCGGCAACTGGGCCTGCTCCGGTTCGCTGCTGGCCGGCGGCCAGTATGTGCTGACCGCGGCCCATTGCGCCGACGATTTCACGAAGATGACAGTGGACTTCGGCTGGAACAAGGGCAGCGCCACCGTCAGCCGCAGCGTGGCCGTGAGCGATGCCTATGTGAATCCGCACTGGAATGGCGCCCTGGACAGCGGCGCCGACATCGCCATCCTCAAACTGGACCAGGCCGTGACCGGCATCAAGGGCTACAACTTGAGCACCACCAATGATGTGGGCAAGGACTTCCTGATGGCCGGCTACGGCACCTCCAGCCGCGCCGGCAGCGACACCGATCCGAACTGGAACGATGGCGCCTATGGCCACTACGGCTACAACACCTTCGACGTCGACAGCAAGACCTACAACGAGATCAGCAACAATGTCACCAACTGGGGCTACGATCCGGACTTCTACGCGCCAGGCACCACCTATATGAGCGACTATGACGATGGCAGCGCCGCCCACAACACGCTGGGCCGCATGGCCGGCGCCAGCGGCAATGGCTGGAGCAGCGGCACCGGCCTGGGCGCGAACGAGGCGCTGATCGCCGGCGGCGATTCGGGCGGCGGCGACTTCGTCTGGAACGGCAGTGAATGGCTGCTGTCGGGTGTGCACTCCTGGGGCTGGCAGGGTAGCGATTCCTGCTCTTACTTCAATCTGAGCGGCTGCGATTCGAGCGTCAGCAATTCCTCGAGCTTCGGCGATCTGTCCGGTTCCACCGCGACGTATTCGCATGTGGGCTGGATCAGCTCGGTGACGGCCGTACCGGAACCGGAAACCTACGCGATGATGCTGTCGGGTCTGGCCATGGTGGGCGCGCTCGCGCGCCGCCGCCGTCAGGCAACAGCGGCGGCCTGAGCCATCGCGGCGGAGGCCGCGATAGTGGCGCGATGTTGAAGAGCCCGCTTGCGCAAGCAGCCGGGCTTGCGGTTTTTAGAGCTTCCGGAAAAGAGCTATGATGTAGCCCTTGTGCGGACGCATCCCGTGCACGCTCTTTATTTTTCTGGCCATCATGTACATCGGTGAACTTGCACGACTTTGCGGGGTGACGCCCAAGGCGATCCGCCATTACGAGGGCCTGGGCCTGCTAGGTGTGGTGCGGCGCGCCGGCGCCTATCGGGTCTACCTCGCGCGCGATGTGCAACTGGTCAGCATGATCCGGCAGGCGCAGGCGCTCGGTTTCAAATTGGCCGAGCTGGGCTTTCTGGCCGGTACGCAGGACGATCTCGATTGGGCGCGGCTGGAGGAATTGATCGCTCTCAAGCAAGCGGCGGTCGCGGCGGAAATCCAGCGCTTGCAGGAACTGGGCCAGCTGCTGGCACAGGCGCGCGCCGATATCCGCGCCTGTCCTGATGAGCACAAGCTGGGCGGCGTGGGCTTTGCCGCCTGCGCCTAAGCGGCGCGCTTGACTCTGCCCCATGGGGCAAGCTTTACAGTGAGTGTTCCTCGTTCACTGAAAGGCCGTTCCGCCATGCCCAAGAAAACCCTGCTCATCCTCGGACATCCCTCGTCGGACAGTTTTTGCGCCGCGCTGGCCGACGCCTATCTGGTGGCGGCACGCCAGGCCGGACGCGATGTGCGCCAGTTGCGGCTGGGCGAGCTGAACTTCGACCCGGTGCTGCGCAAGGGCTATGCCAGCATCCAGGCGCTGGAGCCGGACCTGCTCGCCGCGCAGGAAGCCCTGTCCTGGGCTGAACACCTGGTGTTCGTCTACCCGATCTGGTGGGGCGCGATGCCCGCGCTGATGAAAGGGTTTATCGACCGCATCTTCCTGCCCGGCTACGCCTTCAAGTACCGGCCCAATTCCGTGCTGTGGGACAAATTGCTCAGCGGCCGCACGGCCCATTTGCTGGTGACGATGGATTCGCCGCCCTGGTATTTCAAATGGATCAACCGGATGCCGGGACACAACCAGATGAAGAAGACCATCCTCGAATTTAGCGGCATCAAGCCGGTGCGCATCTCCAGTTTCGGCCCGGTGCAGGGCGCCTCGACGGAACAGCGCGGGCGCTGGCTGGCCAAGGCGAGGGGATACGGCCTGAGCGCCAGCCATAGCTGAGCCACGGATTGGCGTGGCCGGGCGCATCGTGGTTTATACTATTGCGCATAGTGCTTCGATGCATGTCCCGGCGGCCGGGTTACCTGCCGCCATGCGGAGAATAATTGAAAACTTCACAGCTGCGGCAGCCTGCCGGCCTGAAGGACATGATGGACCTCCTGGTCCATCTATGGCTTTGCACGCTGCTGTTGCAAACCCTGCCAGCCCGCGCCGCCGCGCCGCAGCCCAGTCCGCATTTCACCCAGACCCTCAGTAACAACAGCATCATGGATGGCGTCGTCACGGCCGTCGCGCAAGATGCCCAGGGCTATATCTGGGCCGGCGGGGCGACCGGTATCGCCCGCTACGATGCCTACCACTTCGTCCGCTTTCCGCTGAGAGCGCGCGCCGGGGACCCCGAGGTGATCAGCGCGGTCACCACCATCCTGCCGGGCCGCGATGGCCGGCTCTGGCTGGGCATGGTCTCGGTCGGACTGGTCGCACTCGATCCGCGCACCGGGCTGGCCGCCTTTTTCCGTCATGATGCGGCGAACCCGCAATCGCTGAGCAAAGGGATGGTGCGCGCGATCGTCTCCGACGGTGCCGACGGCCTGTGGGTCGGCACCTCGAACGGACTGGATCATTTCCTGCCGGGCAAGGGCAAGTTTGAACACTTGCACGCCGGCACAGGCGAGCTGCCCGATGACGATATTCAATGCTTGCTGCTCGACAGCCGCGGCGCCCTGTGGGCCGGCGGGGCCAAGGGGCTGGTGCGCAAGCAGCGCGACGGCAGCCGTTTCGAGCGCGTGCTGCGCGACGCCCAGGACGAGGCGCGGCTGGCGCGCCAGGTGGTGCTCATGCTGCGCGAAGACCGCGCCGGGCGCCTGTGGGTTGGGACGCAGAGCGGCAGCTTGCTGATCGTGGAGCCGGGCAGCGGCCGGGCCGAGTGGCTGGTCGATGGCGATGCCGAGCATGCCGGCGTGGTCAATTCGATGGCCGAGACCGACGGCACGGTCTGGATCGGGCGCTCGAACGGTATCGAGATCCGCGCGGCCGATAGCGGTGCCTTGCTGCAGCGGGTGCGGCATATGCGTGAGCGGGTCGGCTCGCTGGCCGCATCGGATGTGCGCGGCATCGTGCGCGACCGTTCGGGGGTGCTGTTCGTGGGCCTGTATGGCGGCGGGGTGCAGCGCCATGTGCCGCCGCTGCCGGGCATCGCCGTCCACGCACCGGCGCCGGACGATCCGCTGGCCGACATCAGTATCCGCAGCATCGTGGAAATGCGCAATGGCCAGATCTGGCTGGGACGGGCCGGGCGGGGTGTCGCCGTGCTCGATCCGGCCCTGCGGGTGACGGGGGAAATTGCGCTACCCGGCCAGCGCCAGGGCGGCGCCGCGTCGGCGGTGCCGGTGGGCGCCCTCGTGCAGGGTGCCGACGGCCATGCCTGGGTCGGCACCGACGACGGCCTGTATGAGTTTGGCGCCGATGGCGGCTTCATCCGCCGCTATGACACGGCCGGCAGCAAGATCCGCAAGATGCTGGCCGACCGCGACGGTGTGATCTGGATAGGCACCCGCGATGGCCTGCTGCGCCGGCCCGTCGGCGCCGACGCGCTGATGCCGGTGCCGCTGGCGCAGGGCGGCTCGCTGCGTGGCAATGTCGATGCCCTGGCGCAGGATCCGGCGGGGCGTATCTGGATAGGCGACGTCGCGGGCATCTACTGGATCGACGCCGCGCGCGGCGTGGCCCAGCCGCTGGAGGCGAAACCGGTCGCGGCCCAGGGCCGTTACGCCGTCAAAGGCATGCTGGCCGATAAAGATGGCCTGTGGGTCGACACCGACGACGGCCGCTACCGGGTCGACCAGTTCGATGGCCGTAGCGCCCGCTATACCCAAGTCATCGACAGCAAGGGCGAGGGCGGGCATGCCATCGGCGCCAATTTATTGCGCGACCGGGCCGGGCGAATCTGGACGCACCGGGGCATCCACAATCCGGCGCTGCGGCGTTATGACGAGTTCAGCAGCGCCGACGGGGTCGACTTCGGCACCGGCTGGTTCCGCTCCTACGCGCAGTTGCGCGACGGGCGCATGCTGTTTGGCGGCGCGGCCGGCCTGCTGGTGGTGGAGCCGGACAAGTACCGCGCCTGGTCCTACCGGCCGCCGGTGGTGCTGACCTCGCTGGAGGCCGGCGGCAAGCCGGTGGCCATTCCCGTGGCGGGCGCGCTGCGCATCGCGCCACCGCAGCGCTCCTTCCGCGCCGAATTCTCCGCGCTCGACTACAGCTTCCCCGAACGCAACCGCTACCGCTACCGGCTGCAAGGCTATGACCCCGGCTGGCGCGAGACCAGCGCATCGCTGCGGGTGGCCAGTTATGACAATCTGCCGCCGGGCGACTACAGCTTGCAGGTGCAGGGCAGCAACCGCAATGGCGAGTGGAGCGATGTCCAGGCCGCGCTGTCGCTGACGGTGCTGCCGGCCTGGTGGGAAACCTGGTGGGCCAGGCTGGGCATGCTGCTGCTGGCCGGGGTCGCCATGCTGGCGGTGGTGCAGTGGCGCACCATGACCCTGCGGCGCCGGGAAGAGGAACTGGAATTGCGCGTGCTGGAGCGGACCGCGCAGTTGCAGGAAGTGTCGGCCGCGCTGGAGATCAAGTCGCATGCGCTGGAAATGGCCAGTCTGACCGATCCCTTGACGGGGCTGCACAATCGGCGCTTTCTCAGCGAGCACATCGATGCCGACATCGCGCTGTCGCTGCGCCAATACGAGGACAGCTTGCGCCGCGCCGAGGCGCCGCCCGTTGATGCCGACCTGATCTTTTTCCTGATCGATATCGATCACTTCAAACAGGTCAATGACCAGTATGGCCACTCGGCCGGGGATGCCGTGCTCAGCCAGATGCGCGGCCGCCTGCTGGCCATCTTCCGCGACAGCGATTTCGTCATCCGCTGGGGCGGCGAGGAATTCCTGGTGGTCGCGCGCGGCACCCGGCGCGCGCGGGCGGCGGAGCTGGCCGAACGCGCGCGCGCCGTGGTGGCCGACCAGCCCTTCCTGTTGCCCGACGGCGGCGTGCTGCCGAAAACCTGTTCGATCGGCTATGCCTGTTTCCCGCTGGCCCAGCATTTCCCGCAAGAGCCGGGCTGGCAGGCGGTGGTCGAACTGGCGGACGCCGCCCTGTATATTGTCAAGAATAGCGGGCGCAACGGCTGGCATGGCATCAGCGCTGTGCATGTGGATGACGAGGCGGGCTTGCGGGCGCTGCTGCTGCAGCCCTTCGCCTTATGGGCCGGGATGGATTGTACTGTTATCGATGGTTCGCAGAGCCAGGCCGGTGGCCCGGTGATCGCGGCGGCCGACGCCATGGATGCGGCGGTGATCGGCGGGATCGGCTGAGCGTGGCTGGCAGCCTGACCAGCCCGTTCTGCCTGCTGTATTGTGTTGACCAGCATCCTCAGTTTGGAGGGAATATGCCGATTCTTTGTACATCATGGTTGCGGGCGCGCGCGCCAAAAAACGTGCTCTGTGCCTTCATGCGCGCCGTCGCCTGCGCTGTCGCGCTGGGCAGTGCGGCGCACGCGCAGGACGCGGCGGCGCTGGAAGCGCATGTCGGCATGGGCCTGCCCAAGCCGCCTTACATCATGGAGTCGGGCACCGCAGGCCTCGACTACGACATCGCCAGGCTGGCGCTGGCGGCCGGCGGTTACAAGATGGTGGCGCAGATGCTGCCGCAGACGCGCGCGCTGGCGATGCTGCGCGCCGGCCAGCTCGACGGCATGCTGTCGATTACGGACGGGATAGGCGGCCTGGATTATTTCACCGACACGTATATTGTTTATCAAAACGTCGCGACCACGCTCGCCAGCCGCAATCTGAAGCTCAGGACGGTGGAGGATTTGTCCGGCTACTCGGTGGCGGCATTCCAGAACGCCAGCATGGTGCTGGGCGAGCGCTTTGGTTTGCTCGTGAGCGGCCATTCGGACTACCGTGAATTGCCCTCCCAGATCACGCAAAACAAGCTGCTCTTCATGGGGCGGGTCGATGTGGTGGTGGGAGACCGGCTGATTTTTCGCTACTTCAACGACAAGCTCGATGCGAAGATCGATGCCACGCAGGCGGTGACCTATCACAGGATTTTCCCGGAAAGCCCGCGCAAGGCGGTGTTCCGCGAGGCGCGCATGCGCGATGCCTTCAATGCCGGGCTGAAGATCATCCGGGCCAATGGCAGTTACGACCTGATAGTGAAGCAATACCTTGGTAGCGCGCGGCCCTGAGGAGGCTGTGGAAGTTAGTCGCAGTTTCTGGTTTAGTCCCGGCGAGCTCGGCCAGTTTTGTGCATGCCGGTCAATTTTGGATGGCATAATTCAGCGGCATGAAATCCTAAATATCCACCTGCCTACAGAAGTAAAAAATGACCGGCTCCGATTGCTAGCCAAGGTACAGTAGCCATGCCGATCAAAAGAATATAAAGATGAAGCGTTTGCCTGGGCTGGACCTGTTGCGTGCTGTTGCCATCGTTTGGGTGATGCTGTATCACCTGACAAGCTGGGGACCTGTGCTGCCCGAATTCATAGAGTACGGCTACATAGGGGTAGATTTGTTCTTCGTACTGAGCGGCTTTCTGATCGGCTGGCAGTTGCTGAAGCCTTATACCCTTGGGCTTGAGCCGCAGTGGCGGCAATTCTTCCTGCGCCGTGCCTTTCGCGTCCTGCCGGCTTACTGGGTCGTGCTTGCGGTGTATTTCGCAGTGCCGGCGGTGCGTGAAAGTCCGGATATTCAAGCGCTATGGCATTTCCTTACCTTCACGCAGAATATGTTCCCGGACTACTTCCGGGCCCGCGCGTTTTCCCATGCCTGGTCCTTGTGCATCGAAGAGCATTTCTACCTGTTGCTGCCAGCCGTGGTGTGGCTGTTGGCACGCAAACCGACAATGGGCAGCGTCGCAACCGTCGCGATTGCGACACTGCTCGGAGGCATGCTGCTGCGCGGCTGGATCTGGCAGCATGATGTTGAGCCCTTCCTTCAAATCCGCAGTGGCGAGGGGAATTTTTTCGAACGCTATGTCAAGAATGTCTACAACCCGACCTACAACCGCCTTGACGGCTTGCTTGCCGGCGTCATGCTCGCGGTGATCAAAGGCTTCCGTCCCGCATGGTGGTCCTGGGCGATGGCGCGTGGAACGTGGTTTCTGACAGCAGGGTTGATGGGTGTCTGCGCAGCGTTGTCCCTGGAATCCCCGGGTTGCCTGAGCGCGGTGATCGGGTTCCCCATGTTGTCCATTAGCCTCGCTGCGATTGTTCTGGCTTCAGTGAGTCCGCGCACCTGGCTGGGGCGCTGGCGCATACCTGGCGTCGCTCCGATTGCTGCAATGGCTTTCAGCCTGTACCTGACCCATAAAGCGGTCTACTCAACGATCCAGACGCAACTGGGCGAGTACCTGCCAGACTCGAATTTGCTTGCGCTAGGCGTCTATCTCGGCGCCTCCCTTACTGTAGGCACCGTGCTATACCTGACTGTGGAGCGTCCCGGCATGCGTTTGCGCGAGCGCTTCATGAAGTCGAACGAGGGCAGGCGTGCCCCTGAGTTGCATCGCTGTGATAGGCACACATTCAATTTGGCAACTTTGAATTTCTTTAAGGGTATTGTTGGTGCGAGTGTAGGACGGAAAGAATCTCGATGAACGTGGGAGAGACCCGGTAGACCAGAATATAGTTGGAGCGGACTACCAGTTCCCGGGTATTTGGCAAGCGGCCAAGTCGATATAAAAAGGGATGATGGGGAAGTTGAGACACCGCATGTTGGATTTCGGCTTTCAAGTCAAAGGCAGACTGTGGGCTTCGGGCTGCAATATATTTAAGAATTGCAGAAAGATCGGTGCTCGCTTCAGCGCGCCACAGAATTGGAAGCATGGGCGTTGCGCAATGCTTCGATCAATTCGTCCATTTCAGCCATGACCTGCTCGTGCGGAATACTTGGGCGCGGGTCGTCAAGCGAGGCTTGTACTTTTGCACGGTACCAGCGATCGTAAGCCTCGGCTTCTTCGGCCGTGGCAAAGGTGGGCTCGTTGGGGATGGCTGCGGAAGACATAGTCTGGCAATTATACGGTAAGTCAATTTTGCACCTGCGCTTTTGACTTGATCGTTGAGGTATATCAGGAATTGAAAAACGAGCCCGACTGTGTCAGCCTCGTTATCGGCCCATGCTATTCAGAAAAGCTGCCGACCTGCTGTCCGAACGCGATGCCTGTCAGGCTTGCTTTCGATACAGACGTAAAAAAAGCTTACGCGCCGAAGCGGGTAAGCTTTTTTCGTACTGCTGAATTCGTGGTAGGCCGTGCGGGATTCGAACCTGCGACCAACGGATTAAAAGTCCGCTGCTCTACCAGCTGAGCTAACGACCCCGAAAGAGGCCGTATTATATACAGCCACCGCCAAAGTGCAAAGTGTTTTCTGGAATCACGTTTGCGGGATCAATTCAAGGCTGCCGTGACCTTCAATACTTCCTCCGGGCTGGTCATGCCTTCGGCGATCTTGTAGGCGCCGGCGATGCGCAGCGGCTTCATGCCGTCGGCCACACTCTGGCGGCGCAGCGCGTGGATGTCGGTTTCTTCCTGGACCAGATGGGTGAAGTCTTCCGTCACGGTCAGCAGCTCGTAAATGCCGGTGCGGCCGCGGTAGCCGGTCTGGCGGCATTCGGGGCAGCCAACCGGACGGTAGATGTGGGCCGGCTTGGGCAGCTTCCAGGCGCCGCCTATGCTCTGCCACAGCTCGTCGCTCAGTTCGCCATCGTTGGACTTGCAATCCGGGCACAGGGTGCGCACCAGGCGCTGGGCCATGATGCCGATCAGGGTGGTCTCGAGCAGGTAGTAGGGCACGCCCAGTTCCAGCAGACGCATCACGGCCGAGGGCGCGTCATTGGTGTGCAGCGTCGACAGCACCAGGTGGCCGGTCAGCGCGGCCTGGATCGCCATCTCGGCGGTGGCCAGGTCGCGGATCTCGCCGACCATGATGATGTCCGGGTCCTGGCGCATCAGGGCGCGCACGCCGTCGGCGAAGTTCAGGTCGATGCCGGGCTGGACCTGCATCTGGTTGAACGCCGGCTCGACCATCTCGATCGGGTCTTCCACCGTGCAGACATTCACTTCCGAGGTGGCCAGCGCCTTGAGCGTGGTGTACAGCGTGGTGGTCTTGCCCGAGCCGGTCGGGCCGGTGACGAGGATGATGCCGTGCGGGCGCTTGGTCAGCGCGTCCCAGCGCTCGGCGTCGTCTTCCGGGAAGCCCAGTTCGGGCAGGGTCTTGACCACCACCTCGGGGTCGAAGATACGCATCACCAGCTTTTCGCCGAAGGCGGTGGGCAGGGTGGACAGGCGCAGCTCGATTTCCTGGCCGCCGGCCGTGCGGGTCTTGATGCGGCCATCCTGGGGACGGCGTTTTTCAATCACGTCCATGCGGCCCAGCAGCTTGATGCGCGCGGTCATGGCGATCATCACCACGGCGGGTACCTGGTAGACCTGGTGCAGGATGCCGTCGATGCGGAAGCGGATGGTGCCCAGGTCGCGCTTGGGTTCCAGGTGGATATCCGAGGCGCGCTGCTCGAAGGCATATTGCCACAGCCAGTCGACGATGTTGATCACGTGCTGGTCGTTGGCGTCGACCAGTTTATTGGTCTTTCCCAGTTCGACCAGTTGCTCGAAGTTGTTGCGCAGGGCCAGGTCCTGACCGTTCGATTTATTCGCCTTCTTGATCGACTTGGCCAGGCTGAAGAACTGGGCGATGTACTGGGCGATGTCGAGCGGATTGGCGATCACTCGGCGGATGGTGCGGCGCGAAATCTTGCTGATCTCGGCTTCCCATTCCAGCGCGAAGGGGTCGGCGGTGGCGATCACCAGCACGTCCTGGGTCAGCTCCACGGGCAGGATGTTGAAGCGCGCCGCATAGCTGGCCGACATCACGTCGGCCACGCGGGTGAAGTCGATCTTGAGCGGGTCGATGTGGACGAAGGGCAGGCCGACGCGGCCAGCCAGCCAGGCGCTGAGCGAGTCCAGGGTCAGTTGCTTGTGCGGCAGCTGGGCCGACAGCAGCTTGCAGTGGGCCACGGCGCACAGCGGATGCATCGCCCCGACGGTGTTCTTGAGGATGCCCTGGGCCTGGGCGTAGTGGGCCTTGACGTGGGCTTTTTCCACCAGGCCATCGGCCAGCAGCCAGGTGAAGATCAGCTGCAGGTCGAGTGCCTTGGGTGTGCTTGCGACGGTTGATGCGGACATGATAGACGGCCACTTTCTGTTCGTGTGGCCGGGTCTGCCGGCCGTTGCCTGCTGCGCCTTGCGTGTTTATGCGGCGATGGCCGCGCGGATGCCTTTGACCCAGGACTTGGCGGGCAGCTTGGTGTCCGTCACGATCTGGGCCGCGCGCGCGTCCAGCACGGTGAAATCGACGGGGCGCTTGCGCTTGAAGGCGATCGCGACCACGTTACCATCATGTACCTGCGGCAGGCAAATGGACTGCGCAAAGGCGAAGCCGATGGCCTTTTTATTCCGTGCATAGCTGGGATGGTCGCCGAACAGGTTGACGGTCATGATGCCGTCTTCCGTCAGGCAGGCATTGCAGGCCTGATAGAACTCGGCGCTGTCGAGCACGGGACCGCGCGCGGTGGCGTCGTACAGGTCGACCTGCAGCACGTCGAGCGTGCCGTGGTTGGCCGGGTCGTTGACGTAGTCGAGCGCATCCATTTCCATCACGCGCAGGCGCGCATCGTTGGGCGGCAGCTTGAACATCGATTCGCAGATGGCGATGACGGAGGGGTTCAGTTCCACCGCCGTGATTTCCGACTGCGGAAACTGTTTGTAACAATATTTGGTCAGGGTGGCCGTGCCCAGGCCCAGCTGGGCAAGGCGGCGCGGCTGCTCCAGCCACAGCATCCAGGCCATCATCTGCTGGGCATATTCCAGTTCCGGCCAGTCCGGCTTGCGGATGCGCATGGCGCCCTGCACCCATTCCGTGCCGAAATGCAGATAGCGCACGCCATCCTGCTCGGACAGGGTCACGGGCGCATATTTGGGTTTGCGCGCGGGGCGGGACGATTCTTCTTTTTCGATGGATTTTCGTTTGATCAGCATGGGATGGCAAGGCGGGAAAGAAATGAGCGGACTGGGTGAGCAGGCAGGGTGAACAGGCATTATCCCGCGATGCCTTCTGGCAATGCAAGCGGGAATGTGCGGTGCGCGCGGCGGGCAGGCAAAAAACTGCCGGCGATGGCGAGCCGGCAGTGGAGGGGAAGCGAGTAGAGCCGCTGGCGCGGCGGGCGTTGCGAGCGGATCAGCGCTGGGCTGGCTCCACCGTGACGCGCAGCTTGATGCGTTCGCCCGGATCGTAGGACATCTGGGTGGTGTAGTTGCGGCCGCGGTAGTCATAGGTCACGTCGTAGCCATTGGTGCGCGATTCCCAGTGGTCGACGGTGCGGCACTGTTTGACGGCCTGTTCGGTCACGGCGCCGGGCTGGCTGTTGGCATTGTCGATGCGGTCGCCGGCGACGGCGCCGGCAATCGCGCCGGCCGCGGTGGCGGCGGTGCGGCCCGTGCCGCCGCCGACCTGGTTGCCCAGCAGGGCGCCGGCGATGCCGCCGATGATGGAGCCGCCGGCGCTACGCTGCTGCGGCTGCTGTACCTGGACGTATTCGGTGCGGCATTCCTGGCGCGGGCGGTTGACTTGTTCGACCAGCGGCGTCACGCGCACGACTTTGCCGAACTCTTCGAAGTCGACGGCCTGAGCCTGGGCCAGCGGCAGGGCGCCAAGGCAAAGCGCGGAAACGATCAGTGTGGTTTGCAGCTTCATGGAAGACCTCGTTAAGTGTTGTTGGTTTGATCAGTCATGCTCGATTTTGCACAGTTCTATGGTAATCCGCCAGTCCTGCGTGAAGGGTTTCTTATAGCAACAAATTGTAACAGCGGCTTGCGCCGGTTTTCCCTATGGCGGCGAGGGTCGAAGATGGCTCGAACAGCGGCTAAAAGCCCCAATCATGTCCTGTTTTTAACAAAACTTGCGCTTGCAATCACTTACGTGTTGATTCAGAAGGAACACTACGTTACCCTAACGTGGATAGGGGATTAGATTGACGCAGAGTAACTAGGATTATCCGCGGCAAGCGCATTGACCCGTTTGCCGTGACGAGTGTTATAGACATGCCCGAGGAATATGGACACACTGTACATACCAGGTCGAATTGAGGGAAAAATGAGTTTGTTCATGACCGTGCAGCCCAACCTTGTCCAGTCCATCCGTGCATTCCGCGTGAGCGAATTGCAGGACGAGGCCGCTCTTCTCGGGCAGCACTTCTTATATGCTCACTGTCTGGCCGGTGCAACAAAGCAACAAGTCCTCGGCATCATCTCCGAAGCCTTCCAGTTCCCCAAAGGCGTGGGCAAGAATTTCGATGGCTTGCGCGAAACGCTGACCGAGACCATGTTCAAGGCCGGCGAACAGACCGGCTTTGTGGTGGTGCTGGAGCAATTGCCCAATACGCAAAAATTCGACAAGGAAGCGCGCGAAACCCTGCTCGACGTGTTCCGCGACGCATCCGACTACTGGGCCGAGAAGAAAGTGCCGTTCCGGGTGTTCTACTCCTTCGAGTAGGCCGCCGGTGCCCGCCAGGCCTGCGTTGGCGGCGCTTGGTGCGCCGCGCCGAAGGCAAACTATCCCCCGAAAAACCCTGCTGCGTTGCAGCAACTGTTGCTGCTTTCTTGGTCAGCTCAGCGCGACCGGGTACAATGCTGCCTTATGAAAAACATCGTCATCCTTATTTCTGGCCGCGGCAGCAACATGGAAGCGGTGGTTCGCGCCGCCCAAGCCCAGCAGTGGCCAGCCCGGATTGCCGCCGTCATCAGTAACCGTAGCGACGCCGCAGGGCTCGCTTTTGCGGCTTCACATGGCATCGCCACGGCAATCGTCCCTAATAAAGACTATTCCACCCGCGCCGAGTTCGACGCCGCCCTGCAAATCGTGATCGATGGCTATGCCCCCGATCTGGTGGTGCTGGCCGGCTTCATGCGCATCCTCACGCCCCAGTTCGTCGAGCATTATGCCGGCCGCATGCTGAATATCCATCCTTCGCTGCTGCCGATGTTCCCCGGCCTCGCGACCCACGCCCAGGCTATCGCCGCCGGCGTGGCCGAGCACGGCGCGACGGTGCATTTTGTCACGGCCGAACTCGATCACGGCCCGATGGTGGCCCAGGCCGCCGTGCCGCTGCTGCCGGGCGACACCGTCGAAACCCTGTCGGCCCGCGTGCTGGAGCAGGAGCATGAACTCTACCCGCGCGCGATCCGCTGGTTCATCGAAGACCGCCTGCGCATA
Source organism: Oxalobacteraceae bacterium (assembly GCA_013284265.1). GTDB lineage: Bacteria > Pseudomonadota > Gammaproteobacteria > Burkholderiales > Burkholderiaceae_D > Rugamonas. The sequence continues at coordinate 58,395 of JABTBR010000046.1, forward strand.
GTGCAAGGCCAGGTCCAGGTCAACCACACACACATTTAACCAAGGAATTCCATGAGATTGCCACCAGCGATACTCGCCAGTGCTGAAGAAGTGCTGCGCGAGGTTTTGCGTTTTTCGGCCCCGGCCGATACCACCCTGTCGCGTTACTTCAAGGACCACCCGCGCCTGGGCGGCCGCGAACGCGGTGCGATTGCCGAGTGCGTGTATAACGTACTGCGCAACAAATCCTTCTTCACCGACTTCTCCGAAGCCGGCGGCGGCGCCACCATGCGCCGTCTGACCCTGCTGGGCATGGCCGACGCGGTTGGCATCGATTCCATGGGCGGCCTGAGCGAAGAAGAAGTCGAGTGGACCCAGCGTATCACCCAGATCGACCGCAAGCTGATGCACAAGTCGATGCGTTCGAACATGCCGAAGTGGCTGTTCGAGATGCTGGTGCTGCAAATGGGCGAGCAGGAAGCCCTGCTGCTGGCCGACTCGCTCAATTCGCCGGCCCCGCTGGACCTGCGCGTCAACGCCATGAAGGCTACCCGCGAAGAAGTCGCGGCCGGCCTGGCCGAAGCGCCTATCCGCAGCACGCCGACGCCGTTCTCACCGCTGGGCCTGCGCATCACGCAAAAGCCGGCGCTGCAAAATCTGCCGCTGTTCAAGAGCGGTGCGATCGAGGTGCAGGACGAGGGCAGTCAGATCCTGTCGCAGATCGTCGGCGCCAAGCGCGGCGAAATGGTGGTGGACTTCTGCGCCGGCGCCGGCGGCAAGACGCTGGCACTGGGCGCGACCATGCGCAACACCGGCCGCCTGTACGCTTTCGACGTGTCGGAAAAGCGCCTGGCCAAGCTGAAGCCGCGTCTGGCCCGTAGCGGCCTGTCGAATGTGCATCCGGTGCAGATCGCGCACGAACGCGACGCCAAGATCAAGCGTCTGGCCGGCAAGATCGACCGCGTGCTGGTCGATGCGCCATGCTCGGGCCTGGGTACCCTGCGCCGCAATCCGGACGTCAAATGGCGCCAGCAGCCACAGTCGATCGTGGAGATGCAGGCCAAGCAGATCGCCATCCTGGACGGCGCCGCGCGCCTGCTCAAGGGCGGCGGCCGCCTGGTCTACGCCACCTGCAGCTTCCTGAATGAGGAAAACGAGGTCGTCGCGGCCCAGTTCCTGGAAAACCACCAGGACTTCATGCTCGTGCCGATGAGCCAGGTGCTGGCCGAGCAGAAGATCGCGCTGGAAATGGGCGATTACCTGAAACTGCTGCCGCACAAGCACCAGACCGACGGCTTCTTCGCCGCCGTGTTCGAGCGCAAGCCAATGCCGAAAAAAGTCCTGCCGGTCAAGGACGAGGAAGAGTCGGAAGACGACGCCGACGAGTAAGCCAGAGAGCCGGGAGATTCCCGGCTTTTTTGTGTCGATACCCTTTGCGTGCCGCTGCCCTTTTAAAAACCCACGGCCTACCCCTG